>NVUD01000006.1 GCA_002401785.1 Candidatus Babelota bacterium | reverse complement strand
CCTTTTTTATTTTTAATGACGAACAAAACGTCTTTTAAATCGTGAAGGTTTCTTGTTGAGTTTCTTCATTCTCTTCTCTTCATCATCAAGATGTTTTTGTACCAATCTCTTGCTTATATTTGGATTCTGTCGAGCACTCTCTTTATCCAAGGAAAACTTGCTTTCAACACCTTTTGGAGCACTTATTTGCATTTTTTCTCTTTTACGATCCTTGCTGCTAATAAATAGCTTTTCTTTCATCTTATCCAAGTTTGATTTTTTTCTGTCATAGTTTTCAATGTCGCCATATTTTTGAAACTTTTCTCTTTCAGCTGTTTTCTCTGCTTTGTAATTTTTTTTAGCACGTTTATATTTATTATATGTCGCCTTGCCTCCGGCTACCATACCTAATTTAACAGCTCCTCCAACAGTTGCACCGATAAGAAGCTTTTGCATTGTACTAGAAGACATTCCCTTATCTTTTGATTCTTCTTCAGCATCAACCACTACGTCAGATAACTCATTTTTTTCTTCTAAACTTCTGTCACCAGCTTCTTCGTCCAACTCTAACCGAACTGAGTCCTCTTCTTCCAAAGATGACAGCTCTTCATCATCTGGCAACAATGGAAGCTCTTCCTCTATTTGACTCATCACTGGCAGATCAATTTCTGAAGAGTCTAATGTTTCAACATCTTCTGATATTTCATCACTTTTCATACCGACGATCTGATCAGCTTTTTTTTCGTCATGTTCTTCATCATATTTTTCTATCCAACGACGTAAAAATAACCGTTCTTTATCTGGTAAGAGATCAACTTCTATCGTTTCAAATTTTTTTCTTTTTTTAGACTCTATCATATCAATTTTTGCTGCAAGCATCTTAACACGGTTCTTAAGAGAGATAGAGCTCATTTTTTTGAGTATCTTTCTTTCCTCATTAAGAGCAGCCATCTCATCAGCTATAACAGTTGCTGCATCAATAGAAACACCTTTTCCTGACAACGCTTTAATAACAACTTTTCTATCTGCTGTTTTTATATGTGAATCAATAACTTTTTGAATGGAAGACTTCTCTGAAACTATTTCTGCTTCAAGTAAGTCATAAACGCTCATTTCTCGAGCATAGATCGTCGATATTATAACTAGAAAATATGGCAAAGCTAAGTATATTTTTTTCATCATCCATCCCATTTTTAAAGATTACTTTTTAAATTTATACGATTTTTTATTTTGCATATTAGTTTGAACTTGTTGCACTTTTGATCGAATAGATCGTACTGATACGGATGCTCTTGTTTTTTTCTCTCTGCCCTTAACAACAACTTTTCTCTTTCGATCTTTTAATTTTTCTAATAACCCACGACGTTTTGCATTTTTTGAATCGCGGCCTGAAACCTCTTTGTTATCAGATCTTTCTCTGCCGCTTTCAGAATCTTTTTTCTCTGACTGTGAAGACTTTTCTTGATCATGATCAAATCTAGTTTTCTCTCGATTCATTTTATCAACACTATCACGTGCATATCGAACTTCTTTCTGACTTCTTGCAACTAAACGTTCTGAAAGCATCTGTTTTTTGATATTTACCTTACCAGCTTTCTTTTTTCTGTTGTATGATTTTTTAACCAACAGAGCGACTGCTCCGACCCCTACACCAGCTGCTATAAGTTTTKCTGCTAGCGCTGCTTCGTTATTATCATCATCATGTTCTTCAATAATTTCTTGAATGCCAGCATCTTCAAGAACCTGTTCAAGYTCTTCTTGATCTGCTTTTGTTGGATCTTCAACCATACGTTGAACAACCTCAGCTATTTGATCTGCAACAACATCTGTTTCTTCTTCAACAGAAAACTCAATATCCAATACTTCATCTCGTTCGTCTTCTTCAAAAGCAAGCTGTTTTCTATTTTCTTTCTCTTCCTGATGCTGCTTGTACTCTTCTATCCATGTCTGTATGAAATCACGTTTTTCTTGAGGCAACATATCAAAATCTATCTCCAATAGTTTTTGATATCGATCTTCTTCCATCTGATCAATCTGTTTGACAAGCTCTTCTGTCTTTTCCTCAGCAGACAAAGACATATCTGAAATTTCTTTTTCTATTTCTTTTGCACGATCAAGACTCTGTACAATGACAAATGCACCACCAAGACTGACAAGCCCTTCCCGACTTAATTCTTTGATTAGCAAGTCAGAGTCATCACCCTCATGCTTTTCAATTAACGCTTTGACCTCTTTTTTTTCCAGAGCAATGACTGCTTCAAATTGATCAAAAACACTGGTCTCTTCAGCAGCGGAGGCAAGTGTTGCCCAGATAAACAGGGATGCAATTGTTACAAAAAATAAATTCCTTTTCATACTCTTTATCTCCCCGTTATACCGTAAGGCTTTCCTCACGGTACTTGGCTTATTTTATTAATACTTTTATTTTCTTAAAAATGAAGGTACTCTAGGACGCTTACGTATAAATGGTTTTCTCTTCTCTGGTGCTTGTATYTTGTTTGTTTTAATATCCTTTTCACCTTCGCTCAAAGATTCAGCTGCAATAGCGTCAAACAATGATGAAGCTTTCTTAGGATCTTTAGAGTCAGCAAACCTATCTGCTCTTGCCTTATCAACTACAAACACTTTCTTACCATTCACCATCACCGTTTCTGTAGCMSTACGACGTCCTTCTTCTGTAGATTGTGGCTYACTTATTTTTAATTCYGGTTGTTKTTTYCTACCTYTAARTKTAYCAAACAGACYCAATTTACTTGAAGAAGATTTTAATTTTGTTTCAYCTTKTTTTCCAAACATCGATCGTTTTTTTTGTTYTTTTGCGATTTCAGSAWSYGCYTCAGAATACTGCTCCTTGAGTTGTAATGTTTTCTTATTCTGTAGCTCTTCATTTCTCAGATTATATTTACTCTCTTTTTCCCCGTAATCACGCAGCTTTTCTTCGCTTAAAGTATTATCCTTGCTGGCCAGATCAAGTTTTTCTAACCCCTCTTGCGTTCTCTCATTTTTTCTCTGTTCTTCTGTTGCTACATATTTAACCTTTTCATACTCGCTATTATCTTGAAGTTTCTTATCTTGGGCTTTAATTTCTTCTAGTTTTTTATCTGAATTTTCTAAAAAACTATCTACGTCACGATCTAAATCACTTTTTCTTTCACCAATTTTTAATGATGAAGAAGATGAGGCAGGTCTGCTTGCTTCCTTAAATTGACGAGACTCATCACGATCAGAGGAACTGATAGTTCCTTCTTTTCCGTCCTGAGAAAGACCGGGTGKATAGCGCARAGGTTTCTTCTCAACCTTATCTTTGCCAGATAAAATTGCTTGATTTTTTTCACGCTCACTTGATAGTTCTTTTATTCTTCTATCAGAACGTTCAACCATCCCTTTTATTACTGCAACGTTATTCTTTTTTGARTCAACATTTGCACGCGCTTTTTCTAACTTTCTTTCTGTTTCTTTTTTTTCATCTGAAGAAAACATAGATTTTTCTACACTTCTCCTAATTCTTTCTTCAGATGGCGTTTCTTCTGCAAAAGCTTTTGACTTCAGAGTCAACTTATCTACTTTTTTTTGTGCACGTGCACGCTCGTTTTCTGCACTTTTTAAATTTTTTCTCGCAGATTTTGAACTTTTTTCTTCATCACGTAAGTCTGAATCAATTTTCTTTATTTCATTTTTAACTCGAACTCTATCGCCCAAACTTTCACGAGTTTGTCTACCTTTAATTCTTGCTTCTTCATTKATTCTTTTMGTCTCTATCTCTTKTTTWTYMRATGYCTCAAGTTCTGGGCTAACAAAAGAAWCCAATCGATCACGTWTAACCTCTRAATGCTGTTTCTTYATCTGACTGACTGTTCGATTAGTCTCCCCRGCTGCCGTTTGAATAATAGAAGGCATGCTCATTGTTGGCTCACTCGCCAATTGAGTGTTATTCACAGCAAACATAAGCATTGAAGMTGYTGTCAAAACCAGAAATATCTTTTTCATTCTTTCTCCTTTTATAACCATTTTTTATCAGGTTATCTTTGCTTCTGTCTGCTTTAGCTTTATCTAGTTATTTTCTAAACAATCTTCTCGATTTTTTCGGTACTTCTGTAGGTTTTTTCAGTACTTTTGTAGGTTTTTGCGGTACTACTTTAAATTGTTTCTCTGGCGCTCTGTTTTTTGAAACAGAAGAGACTTCTTTTTTTTGACCTGATTGCTGTAAAGACGTACTGATAGCTTTATTTTTTGATCTAAACTTATCCAAGAAGCTTAGCTTTTTCTTTGGCTTATTATTTGAGTCTTTAGATTCTTTTTCTATTGATTGTCTAGACTCTGATGACACTTTCTTTTCAGGAAGTTTTTCATTTTCTATTGTTTKTSTSATKYWYAYKMMWKSWYGTYSKRWWRCTSYTSCWSYMSMMWTTSTTWRRKRCTTCTTATCTTTTCCTGATTTCGGTACCTTTCTCTTCTCTTCCTCTAATGCTGTTATCTTTCTTTCAAAATCGGCACTCTTTTTTTTTGCTGAATTAAGTTTTTTCTGAGTTTTATTCAAGTTTTTCTCAAATACTTTTGTTTCATACTCATTGCTAGATTTTTTCAGCAAACTTTTAGCTCGACTTACTTTTTCTTTTGCACGATCTTCTTTGTCTTCTACACGATATCGTTTTTGTTCCAAGACAGCTATTTTTTTTTCGATTTGAAGCAGTGTTCGACCAGTCTCTCTAGCTGCTTCTTGAGCGACCGGACCCGGTCGAACTGTTGGTGGTTTAGCAGTCAAAATATTTTTTTGAGCAACCATAAACATTGAAGCTGCTGTCAAAACTAGCAAAACTTTCTTCATTATTTCTCCTTTCATCATAATTCTTTAGAAATTATCATGATTATCTAGAAGGTCTTCTTTTTAAAAAAGACTTCTTAAATTTTTTTAATTGAGATTTCTTCTCAGCTTTTCTTTGTCTTGCACTTTCTGCTTTATTATCAAAGTACGATTTCACTTTGCTTTTTTTCTTTGACTCTGAAGGCATTTTGATATCGTCACTCATCGATCTTTCTTTTCTTGATCTAAATTTTTCCAGCAAACTCATTTTATTCTTTGATCGATCTTTTGGAGTTTCACCGTCATCCAGTGTGTTTTTTTCAGCTCTTCTTTCTTCTCGTTCCAGTCTTCTTTCTTTTCTTGCTAATCTTTTTTCTTCTTTTTCTTCTGCTGTTTCTTTCTCACGTTTTAAGCTAGCTCTATCAAAGCGAAAGCGTCTTCTTTTCGATTTATTTTTTTCTCTCTCTTCTTCAGCTGTTAGTTGAAGAAGTTCTCGTTGGATCTCTCCTCGTGTAGCTTTTCTAACATTTTCCGGCTCTGAGACTGAAACTTTTCTGTCTCTATCCTTGGCATCATCTTCAAACAGATCACCACGATCTCTTGCATCAGAAATAATTTTTTCTCTAGAACGAGGTTCACGAATATCAGAATCTGTAGAAACTTTTATGTTTCCATCTTTATCACGTTCAAAAAAACCATCTTTTTTAAATTCTCTTTCATTATCAGGTGACAGACGAATAGCTTCTCTTTCTTTAGCATCACGAGAACTATCTCTTAAACCCAGTAATCTATCTAATTTCAAACGACGAGATCTGCTCTTTCCAACTGCTCCAGCCTCTTCTCCCATGTTCTGTTTCTTGATGCCACTTTCTTTGTCGTATGCATCAATAGATGAACGCGCTTTTTTTGCATCAAATAATCCTTTTTCAGCAAGCAAATCATCTGACTCTCGTCTATTGATGCCACTAATTCCTGTTCTGTTTTGCAATTTAACAGCACGTTCTTCTCGTCTTTCTCTTCTGCGACTTAATATCTCTTTAACACGAGCAAAACTCACTCCCTTATCACGTGCAACATCTTTGCGAACGCTCTCAACACCGATACTTGGTGCTTCACCAGCAGCAAAAAGTCCTGTAGACCAAGAAGCAACCATCAAAAAAAATAAACTTATATTTTTCATTTTCTTCTCCCCCATTATTTCTTTTTCAAAAGAGTTGCCCCTTACATTTTAACTTTCTGCTCATAATCTTTTTATAAATTTGATGCTATCAAAAATAAAAATCTCTGACAGCATCAATATGAAATTCTTCTACCAACGTCTTAAGTTAGTCTTTCTCAAGTTTTTTTGACTAAATGGCACATTTTTATTAACTGCTTGTGACGGCCTTGGAGTCGGTGTCGTTTTTCTCAAGTTTTTTTGACTAAATGATACATTTTGATTAACTGCTTTTGATGGTCTTACATTCGGTGTCGTTTTTCTCAAGTTTTTTCGTTGTATCTCTAACATACTTGCTAATGATCCTGAACCAGAAGATGACCGACTTGTTTCAGTTGTTAACCTTGAACTTCCTGATGAATCAGTACTTTTTGATAAAGGAACAAATGCTGCATTCTTTCCTTGAGACATCGAGCTTGCTTGACCTCTTGCAGCATACTTTCCTGTTTGCTGTTTAGTTATTACAGTTTGCTGTTCCGCTCCAGAAGCACTTCCTATTTTACCAGCTTTTAATTCATCTTGAGGGTTTCGAGGAGGCCGAGGAGGCGCTTGTGAAATAGAACCAGACCCGCTANTTTTTCGCTTATCTCGTCGCTCTTTCTCTTGCACTGCTTCTTTAACAATCTGTTGTGCAGTTTTTTTATTTAAATCATTTTTTGAATCTTTAGAGTCTGAATCAGATTTATCCTTAAGAGMTAANYTYTTCTNNCYTKTTTCATCAGTTATTGCTAATGTTTCAGACGTTTTATCACGTTGCCCTGCAAGGAAATTTCTACGATCGGTGGTTGAAGATTTTTTACCCTCTTTCCATTTGTTTTTATCTTTTTTGTCTGCATCAAGCTTTTTGTCATCATCCAAAGCAGGCTTTTTGTCATCGTCATCAAGCGCTAATTTCTTTTTTCTATCATCCCACTTTTTTTTAAGCATGTAAGCAATTGCACCTGCACCCAAACCTGCTGCAAGTAATGATGCTATTAAAGCTGCATTATCATCGTCGTCTTCATAATTATTTATAATTACTTGAATATCTGGATCATCAAGCGCTGCGTCACCTTCTTGCATCTCTTCATACGTAATCTCTTCTGATTCACCACTCATTGAACCTGAGTAATCGGTAGCAATCATGCCATCAGAAGTATAATCTTCATCTCCATCGTCTGACTCAGACTCATCTGAATAATCATCTTCACCATCTCCAGCTCCATCACGATCATCATCGCTCGATCTACTGTCTGAATCGGTTTCATCATCACGAACAGTCTCTTCACCAAAACCTAAACCGACCTGATCATCAATAGATGGCTCACTAAGAAATCTTTCACGAATTGCCTCATAACAGCCTTCACCTGGTTCTATCGAGCCAAGCGCATCAGGATCAAGACCGGATGGACGTGCTAACAAGCATGCACTTGCAAACAATAACATCAATAAAGAAAACAGTTTTTTTCCGTACATGGATATCTCCTTTTTATTTAATTAATAATCTCTCTTTAATTTATTTTTTAGCTCGGCTTCCTTCTAAATGGCATTTTTGACCTAAGACTGCTTGCTTTACTACCTGCTGCCGTCTTGGCGCTACTTGCTGCTTTGCCTACTCTAGATTTTTGAGCACGTTCTTTGAGTGCTTGCTTACGTTTAGTTACTGCTTTACCTACTTTAGATTTTTTAGCTTTATCTTCTACCCAAGCATTTGTTTTTGATGTTGATGCAAGTATGCCTAATGTGCTACCAGATTTTGACTGAGTTCTAGCTTTCATTCTATCCGCAAGAGCCATTGGATTGTTTCTAGCGGCTGTATCTTTCGATGCTGTTGACCTTGCATCTGGGGAGTCTGCTGTTGATGGCAAGGATGATGATGCTGTTGCGGCTGCTCTTTCTTGCTTTTTCTGCTCCGCTTTCTTCTTTCCAAAAATACGCCTTGTAAAACGACTTTTCTTTTTTTTTGTGCCTTCTTTATCTGCATCTTTGTTTGCATTATCTTCTGTAGCTTGCTTTCCTGGAGTAGGAACAGAATTTGGTCTTGAAGGAGGACCTTCTTTTTTCGCACCTGGAATTGCTGGAAGAGGCTTCTTACTCTGAGCATCTAATCCTGGTGGAGACGCTTTCGGTGTTGCTGTAACTAATTGATTATTTTTTGCGTCTAGCTTTACTTGTTTATCATATTTTTCTAAWRYAATCTGAGTTTTTACATTACCAATAAAGCTTCTCTTCCCTTTACTATCTCTATTATCGTCTGCTAATTCACTTTTTTTTGCTATTCTTTTATCAAGTGTATCTCTATCTAAGTTTTTATTATTCACTAAAATAGCTGTTTTTTTATWCTCAACTTTTGTCTTTTCTGCTTTTAATGCCATTCTTTCCTTAAAACTTAATTTCTTATTTTCTAATTCGCGCTCAATATATTTTACTTTTCTATCTTCAACTTCATACGCTAATGCTGGATTATTAATCCTCTTAATCTTCGATGCTAAACCTACTTTATTTTTCTTTTCGATATCTTTTTTTGTTAATTCTTTATCAAGTTGATCCGTTTGATCAGGCTTCCAACCTTTCTTCTCAGCAATCTTTTGCTTTTTCTTCTCAATGTCAGACTTATCTTTTTTTAACGCATCTTTTTCTTCATCACTTAAATCTGGATTATTAAGTTGCTCATTAATTTTTCGTACTTTTTTATCTTCGACTGCATACGCATATTTTGAATCAAATTTACCTCTAATCTTGCCGTACGCTTTTTTAATCTTTTTTTTATTTTCAAATGCGACCAGAAGACCAATCGCACCAGCAGCTGCTACAGATCCTAAAATTGCCATGTCAATCATGTCGTCAGCTTCATCGGCCTCTACTGTTTTGTCTGATCCTTCTTGTATGTCAACAGCAGACCGCGAATCAGATTCTCCAACATTTGTCATTGAAGAGCCTGATGAAAGGACTGAGCGATTATACGAATAATTTGAAGTTGACGCCTGATCAGATGAGTCTGCAAACGACTGCCCTGTAAAATAGCTAACTTCTGCACCTGAACCTGTTGCCATACTTTTTTCTGAAGATTGTTCTGAGCTTGAAGCTTCTGCTTGCGATTGACCTTGATTTAGATCAGATGATGATATTGCAGCCTCTTCGACTAATCCTGATGAACTATCAACTTCAACCGATTGTAAAGTTTCTTGCAATGGAACATCTGAAGCATCAACTGCCTCTGGCTTACTTAAAGCTTCTCTTAATTCTGTAGCTGTTAATTCCTGTTCACCTTCTGGTTCAGAAACTTGTTGAGCTAATGAAGCTGTAGAAACTCCTGCATTAGAACTTGCTGATTCATCAATAACCATGGCATGCAAAGATGCTGCCATCAATCCTAAAAAGAGTAGACTTCTTTTCTGAAACTTCATTTTCATATCTCCTTTTTACCGTCTTCTTTGAGGACGATTGCTTGATTTTCTTCCAGATTTAGATCGTGATGATTGTACTTTGTCCATTTTATGGGCTGCACCTGCAGTAGCACCAAATATCTTGCCGACTCGTCGATTAATCGAACCAGCATTTCCCATAATATTTTTTCTTCGACTTTTTTCTTTCGGCTCTGAATCTGACCGACTAGAAATTTGTGACTCTATCAGTTGTCTTTCTCGAGCTGTAATTTTATCGAGCATCTGTTGAGTACGACTTTTTTTCAAATCTTCGCTTCTTGTTAAACCTAATCCTTTTTTCTCATATTTATCTAACCGTGCGTAGTCTCTCTGTTTTTCTCGATCGTACACATTCTTTGCTAATGTTACTTGTTGATCATGAGTTAATTTTTTAGCATCATCTGATAGGTTTTGATCGGCAAGACGCTCTTGAAGACTTTTTTGCTCAGTAATATTTTTGCTCATCTCTTCCGTTTGTTGAGATCGACCAGCCCACTTGTTACGCTTTTTTTCATATTTTTCAAGCTGAGATCGACTATATTTATTAGGCTGATTCAATTTTTTTTCATACGCGTCTAACTTGCGAACCTCTTGTTCTCGACGCTTATCAACTATATCTTCTTGCAACTTAATATCATCACTCAGACGTTGTTTTCTATTTTCTTCACGCTCTATTGAACCGAGCGTTCCAGATTTTGATATCTCTTTAATTTCTGATGCATTATCCGAGATATCTTTTCCATGACGACCAAATATTTTTGAAAGTTTTGCAGCCTGTGTAGCAGCAACTGCGACTGTTGCCAATGCACCAGCACCTCCTAAAGCAAGCTCTTCATCCTCAACGCCATCTATTAAATCATCTTCATCATTTTTATCTTCAACAGCTTTAACATCAATTGTTGGAACAAAATCTTCTTTGCCACTCAATTCTGGTATTTCTTCTTCCAGTTCTTCTTCCTCAARTACTATTTCTTCTGWTTCAAGTTCTWCTTYWTCAGARYYTTCAGMATCTRTATCTTCTTTTTCATCAGAAACAWTTNNKMTRTCTCTNCNYCTTCTTCAATAATAAAACTTTCATCCTCTTCCATCGCCTGATCTTTATCATCGAAATTGTTTTCTTTGAGATCGTCTTCTTTTTTAAAATCTTCTTTCTTTTCGATAGTGTCAGGCTCATCTTTTTTAAGAACTGCCTCAACTTTTTCACGATTTTTTTCATTATCAGACGTTTTGTTGCCATCAGAATTTTTTGAATCAGCATTTTTTTCTATTTCAATACCATCTTTTTTATCATCATCAAGAAGAGAAATAATGCTATCTAAGTTTTCATCTAGAATTTTTTGCAACTCACTTTCTGTATACTCTTTGCTATCATCGCCAAAATTTTGATCTTCAGAAGAGAAAAGCGATCTAGATGGACAGAGCAGTCCTAAAAAAATAAAAAATGAGATATTTGAAATGACTTGAATTATAAAACTTTTTTTCATTTTCACTCCCGTCCCGCCCTTTTTATACAGAATTGAAATCCTTTTTATTTAATAATAGTAAAAAAAACAGAAGAGGGTCAAGACTCTACAACAATGAATAATTTATCCTATTCATCCTTTTCAATTAAAAATCGAAACTATCCATTTTTTAAAAAAAACTACTACCTCAACAAAGATTTATATAGTTTTTTATAACGACTTGTAACAATATGAATATCAAATTTCTTTTCAATAGTCGCTTCAGCAGCAGCCCCAAGCCTTTTTCTAAATAAAGGATTACTTGCCAATCGAGATAATGCTTCTGCAATATCTTGGATCTTACTTGTTTGAAGAAGTAATCCATTTTTCTGATGTTTAATCACCTCACCAGCATTGGTTGATGCAGTCGCAACAACAACAACGCCAACAGACATCGCCTCAAGAACTACCAATGATAAAGCCTCTGTCTCAGAACAGCTGAGAAGAACATCTGACAATGCGTACCAGTCAGGCATATTTTTCTGTTGACCAACAAAGGTAACATACCGTTCTATGCCAAGTTTATATGATAAAGCCACCAGATTTGCTTTTTCAGGCCCTTCGCCAATAATAAGGCCATGGATCCCTTTTTGTCCTGATTTAATCAACAGATTTATTGCATGAAGAAATAGGTGATACCTCTTCAATGGAATTAATCGACCACAAACAGTAATAATTATTTTTTCCTGCTTTATCTGAGAAAATGAAAACTCACGAGTATCATTTTGTAAAAAATACTGCTGATTAACACCGTTATGAATCACCTGAACTTGAGCTCCAGGCATCCATTTTTTAATTGATGAAACAATTGCAGAAGTAACCGCAATAAACATGACATATTTATAAGGAACCAGTCTATCAATACTATTTCGAATTATACCATGATGCTCTGGATCACCATGAATATCGCAGATAGTAGGAATTTTGGTAAAATACCCAACCAGACGAGCTATGATAGACGCACTCCACAATGATGCATGTAAACAAGTTGGTTGCTCTTTTTTAACTAATTTGAAAAATTGATAGAATCCGACCGGATCATACCCACGTAAAAAACCTGATATTTTCATAACAGTAAAACCAAGATCCTTTACCTGTTGAACAAAAGGACCATCATTAAAATAACAGACCATATGAGATGATTCTTCACCACGCTCTTTACTTATCATAAGCCGCTGATACAACATTGTTTCAGCACCACCAATACCCAAGTTTGTGATTAAATGTATAACTTTCATCTCCACTCCTTCAGTAGTGCACCTTGCACGGCTTAAAACCTGTGGCTTCTTGAGCATTATTCATCCCCAGTCTTAAAAGAGACGGGGTTCTCTACAAGAAATAAAAAAGGCGCCGTTTAATAACAGCGCCTTATATTTATTCTTCGGTATCAATAAAAATTTCTTTATGATCAATAAGTTTGTTATCTTTTAATTCTTCATCGTTTAGTGCATCGAAATCAGCACTTTTATCAAAAAAAGATTGTAACTTTTTAGAGCGAGAAGGATGACGTAATTTACGTAATGCCTTCACTTCAATCTGACGAATTCGCTCACGTGTTACAGAAAAATCTTTTCCAACTTCTTCAAGCGTATGCTCTGATGCCACATCGATACCAAAGCGCATCTTCAATACTTTTTCTTCACGTGGTGTCAATGTTTTAAGAACTTTTCGAACTCTTTCTTTCACATCATCATTAATAACCGCATCCATAGGCGTATATTCATTCTCATCTTCAAGAAAATCTTTCAGGTAGGTATCTTCACCATCACCAACTGGTGTTTCAAGAGAAACAGGCTCTTTGGATATTTTGATAATATTCTTTATCTTTTTTTCATCCAAATTAAGTTCTTTTGCTAGCTCTGCATACCCAGGTTCTTTCCCCGTTTCTTGCATATAAGCTCGTGTGATTTTATTAATTTTATTCAATGTTTCAACCATGTGAACAGGTACACGAATTGTACGAGATTGATCAGCAATCGCACGTGTAATCGCTTGACGAATCCACCAGGTTGCATACGTAGAAAATTTAAAACCACGTTCAAATTCAAATTTTTCTACTGCTTTTAAAAGACCAATATTTCCTTCTTGAATAAGATCAAGAAAGTGTAATCCTCGATTGATATACTTTTTAGCAATATTAACAACAAGACGAAGATTTGCTCGAGCAAGATCATCCTTTGCCAACTTATCTTTCCGTTGAGCAATCAAAAACTGTTTATACAGCTTCATTATTTTATCACGCCCAAGACCAGACTCTTGCTCAATTTTCTTAATAATTTTTTGAGCTGCACGAACGATACGATCAATCTGATCAATGCTTTCAGTATCTTGAGATGTTAAATTCTTAACAGATTTGTAAAATTTAAGCTTCTCTTCACCAACAGAAATTTCAACTTCACGTTCTTGCATTTTAGAAACAAATTTTTCTATTTTCCTACCAAAACGGCGTATAAGCTTATTTGAAATTCTTATCGTACGAACTAAATCAATAACGTCCTTCTTGTTTTTTTCAACAGCTGCTAACATTTCCTTTTTCTTCTTAGGATCATCGAGCTTCGATCGATACGATTTATATATTTTCTCTTCACCTTCAACCAAGCGTTTCAAATTAATCAGCATAGCTAAAAACTTTTTCCGCTCTGCTTCAAATTTTGGAGAATTATCTTCATCAAAGTCAGAAAATTGAATTAACTCTTTAAGATATAAAGCATCTTTTTCTAAGCGATCAACTGTTAACATCAGTTCTTTTGCAACAAAAGGAAATTGTGAAATCGAATCGATTGAATCACGTTTTCCTTCAGCAATTTTGTCAGCAATAACTTTATCTGTAGTTTTATTTAAAAGAGGAATTTTTCCAATTTCTTTTAAATATAATTTCACTGGATCATTTAACTGACTCGGCTCACCAAAAGCTTGCATCCGTCGAACATGTGCGGCTTCTTCTTCCTCAGTAGTCTCATGATCAGAATCACTAGAAGAATCGCTACCCGTATTAATAGCAACATCTAAATTTGTCTGCATAGTCCCAAAAGATGGCTTATCTTCAGACTCAAAAGAAGTCAACCCATCATTAATTGCATTAAATTCATCTTGTGTAATAACATCAATATTTTCTTTATCCAACAAGCGTAATACTTCATTCGTTTCATCATTTGCAATATTCTGCTTACAATTAAACTTTGCAAGCTCTTCATAAGTCACAACACCATTATTACGTGCCGTATCTAAAAAACTTTTCAGCTCACGCTCAACATCTTTAAGACTTTTTTTAGGCTCAACAATCTCAACTTTGCTTTTTTGCTTTAGTTGAGTCGCTCTTTTTTTCATTAATTTTTGTAATTTTTCTTGTTGCTCAAGCGTTCCCCGCTTTTTTGCCATTGTTGTAACAGCTTTCTTTAAAGCTTTTCTATTTGCTGCTGCTTTCTTAATAATGCCTTTTTTCTTATCAAGACTTGATTCTTTTTTTACCTTTTTAGGCAAAGAAGAAGTACTTTTCAATACTGTTTTCAGAATACTTTTAACTTCTTTTTTTTTATTTCCACTCGTCACTTTGCTATTCACAGAAGATTCTTTCGTTTTTTTTATAATTTTTTTAAGAACAGTTTTTTTTTGAGGCAATTCTTGCTTTGCAACTGTTTTTTTTACAATTTTCTTTTTTGAAATAACCGATTTCTCTGGCGCTACTTTTTTTGACACTGCTTTTTTCGATGTAGACAGACCACTATTTTTTTTCAGAGCAGATGTTTTTTTCAAAATCTCTGTTTTTGAGACGACTGGCTGTTTTGATTTCTTGTTTTTCAGAACCTCTTTCATGCAGACCTCTTAATTTTGTATTTTTTGTTTTAAAATTAAAAAATTACTTATCAATGCATGTACTCTCGCTGTATCACCTTCATGACGTGCAGAATCTAAGTCTTGCTTCAATCGATTTACTTCTGCTTTCCATTTTCTTTTTTTAAGCTCATTCATCAATGTTTCAACTACCTCATACGATATCCCTTCCCCATATTTCATGACAATTGATAAAATCAATTGTCGATCGCTTTCAGGTAAAGAATCAAGAAAACAGTGCATATCTGCTATTGGAGACTGAAACCACTTTTCCACTATTTTCTGTACAGGAGAATTCCAATACTCATCCATGCAAATATATACTTTTAGATATTCACTACTTTGACGATCAGCCGTAAAGAAAAARCTTGTTACTTTTTCTTCAATACCGGTTAAAACTGCTACTTGAACAGATAACGTCGGTTGCTGCTCTTTTTCTTTTAATTCATATGTAGGTTTACGYAACTCTTGAYTACTAACCTTCTGTAACATTGCAACYGGAATTTGCAAAGCAGTACTKATTTGTTGMARTAATAAATGTCGTTTCAGACCATGTGTTGCATGCTTAACCATCTGAACTACTTGAGCACATAATCGTAATTTTTCAGGCATTGATTGATTAAAAAAATTYTTACTWGTTTTTTTAATCAGAAAAGARAAAATATCTTCTTGTTTTTCAATAAAAGTATTTAAAGGAATACCTTTTTGTAAAAGTGATGCTGGATCCTCACCTGTCGGCAACGAAACAACTTTAAGCGTTATAGCGATATCCCAGCATAATTCTGCTACTTTTTCTATTGCATTCTGCCCTGCTCTGTCCCCATCATAAACAACAACAAGTGTATGTACAAACCTCCGTAGCATCTGCAAATGATCTGCAGAACAAGCTGTTCCCAATGTCGCAACACTGTTTTCATATCCAGATTGAACCATAGCAACAACATCCATACCTCCTTCAACAAGAAAAATAGTATTAGTCTGCTGCGCCTTTTTACGAGCCATATCAAAACCAAACAGCGTCTGCCGCTTTGAAAACATTTCTGACTCTTTACTATTATAATATCGAGCCCTGTCATCTTCTGGTAAAAAAACACGACCACTAAAAGCAATATAACGACCAATAGAATCTTTAATTGGAAAAAGAATTCTATCCTCAAAAGGCGAATATGGATGAGTTTTTCCATCCATAACAAATCCAACAGATTTTAAATCATCCAATAAAATATTCTCTGCTTGCATTCCTTTGATAAACCGCTGCATTCCTTTAATGCCACCAGCTACAAGGCCGATTTCAAAATATTTCATCATCTGCTCACTCATGCCACGAGATGCAAGATATTTTTGAGCATATTCATCATTCAAAAAATGCTGATGTGCCCATTTTGCACAAGCTTTTGCTACAGAACTCAAAGACTCTTTTACATATGTTTCTGTATGTTGTGACATCTCTTTTTGCAATGATTCAGGAATTACAAGATTATGCTGTTCAATAAGATGTCGTACAGCTTGTCCTTGTGTAAGTCGTTCAATACGAGCAATAAAAGAGATAACATCACCTCCTACCTGACAACCGAAACAATAAAAAATATTCCGATCAGGACTTACAGTAAAAGAAGCATCTTTTTCGCTATGAAGTGGGCAAGGCCCCTTGTAATAGCCTCCCATTCTCTTTAACGAGACATAAGAACCTACAACTTCTAAAATTGATAATGATGTTTTTACATGGTCAAAAATTGTCATAGTTTTGAAGCACGCTTTTCAGAATAGACGAAACTTATTATCATCATTATTACCCCCACGGTTGAAACAATTGCAGAAATACCCTGATAATAGGTTACATGAGATTGAAATATTTTCAATCCATACGTCATTTCGTATTCTGATCTCATTCTAAAAAAATCAACTACAAAACGAGCTATTCCCTCTCCAAAAAGATAGAATCCAAATATAAACCCTCTTTTAGAACTATATAATCGTGAAAAAAGAAGTAATAAAAAAAATAATATCAATGAAGCAACAGCAGAATATAATTGTGTTGGATGCAATGGAATATTCAGTGGAGCTAATGAATCAGGATGCTCATACATAACTGTCCACCATGCAGATTGATCTAATGCAAGCCCATGGCAACAACCTGATCCAAAACAACCAAAACGTGAAATTGCCTGCAATAATGGAATATAAACAGCAATAATATCAAAAAAAAGTAATGATGAAATGTTCTTAAACCACAAATATATTGTTACGACAGGTGGGATAGCAATAACAGCTCCTAACAAAGAAAAGCCTGGTTCCCATAATTTAAAAAATTGAAAAGGCCCTTCATCCCACTGATATTCAGTAAGAAAAAAGAGAAGTCTGCCGCCAATAATACCAGAAATAACCCCATAAAAAAATGCCGTATGAAAAACATATTCAGGAATATATTGCTTACGCCGCTCATCACGCAACACTAAATACATAAATAAACAGAGACCGGTGACTATCATCAGACCATAAATACGAATTCCTATTGGCCCACAAATCTGTAAAAGTGTTGGATTTATATACATTCTTACCCCTTAAAAAAATATGCTTAGAATCAAAACCATTTTAGAGTACCAAGAAAAAAACCAATCTCACAGCTTTTTTTTCACATAAATATATAAGAGGAAAAATAAAAGAAAAATAAAAGTATTAGAATAACTGTTTTGGTTGCGGGGGCCGGATTTGAACCAGCGACCTTTGGGTTATGAGCCCAACGAGCTACCAGACTGCTCTACCCCGCGACTTACAAACTAGATTTCAAAAGCTGTTCTTTCGTTCAGCTGATAATAATATCTTACACCCTTGTGACCTGATGTCAACCTAAAACAACAAAAATATTAATTTATTGAAAAAAAACTGTTTTCAATCGTAAGACAGGAGAGTTTTAGATTGACAAAATAAGCTTTTTTCTATTCCCTTAACTTTAAATCTAATACGTTTTATCCATACTTTATTTAAGGAGTAAGATTCATGAAAAAAGCTCTTATAGCTTCAAATAAGTACATACTTGTTTGTTCCCTCATTATCCAAAGCAGCTTGATTTTTGCTGCAGAACCCGTACCGATAGAAAATCCTTTAACTAAAAGAGAATTAGCTAAGGAACAGAAAGAATATACTGATCGAGATATTTTTGAATTGATCAAATCACAACAAGTTCCTGGTGACAAACGATCCTTTAGCATCAGAAAAGGTGATGGAAAACTGAGCCTTGGTGCTCGTGCATTAAATGAATACTATTTTTATCGCAATGCAGTGCTTCTCAACTCAAACCTTCCTGATGAATATGGCTTTTTTAAGACAACCGCTGACATCTTCATGCAGACACATTGGGGGAAAAAAAAATATGGCCATAAGGCTATTGAAGCATTTTTCAACTTGCGTCATAAGAGTGAATGGGGATTATTTGGAAAATCTACAGGMACACARAAAGCAACCTCTTCRGTTGGKCAAGTGAGCACAAARAAACATAGCCATTCAGCAAGYAARCCTTTRATKTGGCTYAAAGATGCYTGGGTAAAACTCAGCCTCAATGCAACATTTGGTTRTGTTGGTGAAAACATTCACTTTCTTAAAGCTGGCTTCTTTCCATTTCAACTTGGTCGAGGAATTTCACTCGGACAAGGATATGGAACACCAAAAGATTTCTTGGGTATYTAYAACCAACTCAATGACTTTTCTACTCCAGGAATTTTATTTACYGGTTCTTTAATGAAAAAAGTTCTTGAATAYGAYYWGTACTACGCAAAATATGATGAAAAAGGRCAATCWTTTGGACAAACATTTGCATCAACGCGTGAAAACCACGTAGGYAAAAGAACCTTTCCTTTTCGTGGCGTAGCAAAAGATGAYGAASYWTGGGCTTTRCAACTACGTTGGACTGCTGCAAATAGCAAGAGATATGGAACACTTGATATCAACCCATACATTTTTTACAACGAAGCATCAGACAAAACTGTAGAATTTGAGAGTGATAGCAAAAGCAGACTTGGAACKGGTGGGGTAMRWGTTGAATAYSTRCATYCACGTTTTGAAATMGGTGGCGARTGYGCMTTCAAYTTTGGATATGAAGAATTGTACAATATTGATAGMAWCVWHWTMAARMTARARAMTGATGKMRMBRRHAMRRMMRWMKAWKYMYAYKYACAWSWDSMASMWGCWSAWRWMSWMRMYWTTKWMWYRAATCYTATTTCTGCACCTGCARTACCARCAACAAAAACAGCTATCATTGCCAATGAAGATGCCYCGGACCAGACAAAAGTATATGGAACAGGACCTNNTTNCTATAAAAACAACTCRCGYAGATTTCGTCCTGGCTACTGCAATCAATATCGWGGCTGGATGGTTGTAGGTGACATGTCATACATCATGCCATCAGTTGGATGTCGTATTTCTTTAGGTGCAGGCGCTGCTTCAGGCGATCAAAAYCCTCAYAAAGAAGAAGTGAATAAAAACTACAAAGGCTTTRTTGGATTACATGAATTGTACACAGGAAATCGTGTTAGAAGTATTTTCTTTTTRGATCGAAGAAGCATTAAACGACCACTCACTYTGGTTGACTCCGTCAGTGATGCATCTGTTGAAGATACTACTTTCAGTGATTTGTGGTATCTCGGAATTGGTGGAACATTTAAACCTACATTTAAAAATCATAAATGTATTCTCAACATGAACAGCATGTTBTTTTTCAANCAACATCCATCAAAAAAATATGATCGCTTTAAAGAAGTTGCTGGCAATAGAGAACTCGGTGGCATCAGTGAAGATAATGCCAGTCCTTATCTTGGATATGAATTAAATATTATCAGTGAATATACCATTTTCACTGACTTTAAAGTCTCTGCGAAGCTTGCAGCATTTATGCCAGGAAGTTACTATTCTGATATCAAAGGAACTCCACTCAGAGATGATATATTTGCYCGRCTYGAAMAAGCTGACMARCARAARCTTGAYTCTGMYAAYTAYCGMATMAGCAATCATACYGCATATTTTGTWAAYTTTAGAYTYGAYTATCGATTCTAAANTATNNNMAGAWNTNCAGNAKMRARGGGGCYTKAWTGSCCCTCNTYTTYTMYCMAAACTTCACAAAWAWTCAATTTRCGCTAMACTRANWAWAAYTAARACWTTNNRTAAWAAYTYTMWAAACKMAAGGKGTTGCATGRATGCAYTATTGCATGACTCGATAACTTTTATTATYATGGGAGCTTCTGGCGACCTCACAAARCGAAAAYTKATTCCWKCAATMTATGCWYTRYTGCATCATAAAAAAATAAAMWMKTKTGCTATTATTGGCGCTGCTCTCACTGATACAACRGCARAAGAAATTYTRGAAAAAGCAGCTGAATTTATTCCCAATAAAAAACCTGAAATTTGGCARCARCTTRTTGATKCTTTTTCATATCATCAAGCAGACTTTTACCGTGACTCTGACTATCAAAACCTTCACGAACAGATTATCCGCGTTGAAAAAGAAAAAAATCTAGCAGGYAATCGTATTTTTTATTTTGCTACCATGCCTGAACATTTYGCYCCAATCACTAACAAGCTTGCCATTCATGGGATGGCTAAAAAAAAYAGTCGTGACCAGAYACCGTGGACACGTGTTGTCTATGAAAAACCTTTTGGAAACAACTTTCAATCAGCWCAAGCTATTAACGAACAGATTGCGCGCGTATTTCACGAAGACCAAGTATTTAGAATTATTCATTATTTAGGAAAAGAGATCGTCGGAAACATTACACTCATACGATTTACCAATCTTTTTTTCCAACCTTTATGGAATAACCAGTACATTGARTCAGTTGAAATCAGCATTAATGAAAAAATTGATATTGAAGGTCGTGGTGAATACTATGATAAAAATGGTGCCCTCAAAGATGTTGTACAGAATCATTTATTACAAATTTTAGCACTTGTTGCGATGGAGCCCCCAAAAAAATTAATTGGTGAATCTATACGAGATGAAAAAGCAAAAGTTCTTCAGAAAACAAGAGTTGAATCTGTGCTACTTGGCCAGTATGAAGGRTACCAGAAWGAAARTCACGTCAAACCTGATTCAACAACGCCAACTTTTGCAGCRTTAAAATTRTCAATTGATAATGAACGATGGCATGGAGTCCCTTTCTTTTTAAAAACAGGCAAAGCRCTTCCAAAAAAAGAAGCTGCTATTCATATTAAATTYAAACAATCAACCTGTCTTTTAGTAGAAAACTGTCCAGTTGATTCTAACTATTTAACAATTTCAATTGAACCAGATGAAGGGTTCTTTCTTGAAATCAATGCAAAAAAACCAGGTCTCAATTATTCTATCACACCTATCACGATGAATTTTTGTCACAAATCACTKTTTGGACCGAACACAACRCAAGMATACGAAGCGCTCCTTRCTGACGTCATTAAAAATGACCAATCTGTTTTTGTGAGAGCTGACGAAATAGAACATGCATGGAAAATTATTGAAAATATTGATAACTCATCTGTACCATACTCATACTTTTCTGGATCTCAAGGTCCATACGAGTTGCAAGCATGGTCAGACAAAATGAAAATACGGTGGAGATCATGAACATTGGATGTATCGGATTAGGAAAAATGGGAGAAGCACTTGTCTATCGAGCATGTATGGCTGGACACACAGTCTGGGCCTATGAYGAAGACGAGAAAAAAACAAAAGCTGTCATGCAATACAACGCAAAACCATGCAATTCAATTGAACAATTGATGGCAGAATGTTCAACCATYTGGCTTATGGTTCYTGCAGGAAAAATWGTTGATGATGTTCTTCACCAACYMTATCCATACCTCAAAGCTGGTATGACGATTATTGAYRGTGGAAACAGCAACTACAAAGATACCATYCGACGAGCAGAAGAGCTTGAAAGCATTAATGTTAACTTTGTTGATTGTGGCACATCAGGCGGCATGAATGGACGAGAAAAAGGTTTTTCTTTAATGATTGGTGGGAAAGAAGAAGTATATAAAAACTTAATTGGACTTTTTCATGCTTTTGCAGCTCCCAATGGATTCTGCTACATCGGTCCTTCAGGATCTGGGCACTATGTAAAAATGGTTCATAACGGAGTTGAATATGCACTTCTACAATCATATGCTGAAGGCATGCACCTTTTACATGATGGCTATTTCAAAGATCTCAACCTCACTGAAATCGCACATGTCTGGCAAAACGGTTCTGTTATTCGTTCATGGATTGGAGAATTACTTCACGAAGTACTTGCTGAAAACCCTGATTTCGAACAGATCCCTGGTGGAATTGGCGAAAACTTAACCGGTGCATGGACACAAGAAGAAGGTAAAGAACGAAATGTTAAAACACCTATGCTTGATGAAGCATTAGCGATTCGATCTGAGTCACGTAAAACAGGTGGTGATCTCAGTACAAAGCTGGTAGCTTTACTACGTAAACGATTTGGTGGACATCAACTATTAGATAAATAATAGAGGAAAAAAATATGAATATTATCGACATTTCATGGCCTATTTCTACTGAAATGACAGAGTATAAAACAAAAAAAGAGGTTGYTTTTACGCCAACAAAACAGATRAATCTTGATGGAGTAGAAGAACATCTTATTCAAATCGGTTCACATACAGGCACACATATYGATGCTCCRGCACAYTTTATTCCTGGTGGAYCGTACACMGATAATATTCCTCTTGAAGCAGGAATTGGACCCTGTATAGTTGTTGATGCGACTGAAATCACTCATAAAATATCTGCCGATTTTTTAGCTAAACAGAATATACTCAATCAGAAACGTATTCTTTTTAAAACTAAAAACAGCGAACTTGAYTCACGAGATCCATTTAATGCTGARTTYATCGCTCTTGATCCTTCAGCCGCTCAGTGGTTRGTTGATCAAGAAGTYACACTTGTTGGAATCGACTATCTTGGCATTGAACGGTCAGATCCAACACATGCAACTCATCAGATTCTTTTATCAAATAATGTTGTTATTCTTGAAGGCATCCGATTAAAAAATGCTACCCCTGGAGCTTATAAACTCATATGTCTCCCTCTTGCTTTCAAASKGCTCGAAGCAGCTCCTGCACGAGCAGTTCTTATTGAAAAAGAGTAAATAGTAATAATTACAGCACTTTTTTAAAAAACTTTTTTTATTTTTAAATGCCGTTACACTTAAGCTATATATTTAATTAAAAATGAAACTTTCAAAATAGGTACAAGGAGACATCTTACTATGGCAAATAGCAAACATTTTCTACTCTACTCTTCACTTATTGTCGGCATTGCAACATTYTCTGCATGCGGAAAAGAYARAARRAWYCAACAACMAAAATGTAAACAGGTGGTTTTAACAGAAACCTCCATCCACAAAGAAATTTGTTTAGCTCAAGAAGAAAAAAACAACAGTCGTGAAGTAGAGCTTCTTGAACATGCGATGCATGAATTTCCAGAAAGTGGATATCTTGCAACATATAATCTCAGACTCGCAGATTTATATTTAGAAACAGATAAAATTACTCAAGCATACCATATTTATGATAATTTTGCGCTACTACATCCAACACATGTTCTTGCAGAATATGCATCATACAAAGCGATCATTGCACAATTTCGTCAGACCCTTAAGATTCATCGTGACTGTGACAGCACAAYTACYGAAGAGGCTGTAAAACTCTGTAAAAACTTTTTAATTAAAATACCAACTTCACAATATACTGAYCATGTAGATGATATTTTGAACACCTGYAATGAACGACTCATYGAGAAAGAAACATATATYTTTCAACAATATATCCAAGAAGGCAAAACTCAATCTGCAGAAAAAAGACTCGCCAAAATCAAAAAACATTTTCTCCAAGAATCAGACCAATTTGAATCAAATATTCTTTTTTTAGAGTGCGTTCTTGCACAAGCAGAAGGCGATGAAGAAAACATTATAAAAAACATAGATTTACTACAAGATAAATATCCTAGTTCATCCTTCGCTCTAATGGCAGCAAGCATTGTTAAAAAAAAACCTTTTAATCTCTAATGCATCAAAGAACAGCACTTGGATCATGGGGAGAAGAGCTTGTTAGTCAGCATTTAAAAGAAAAGGGCTACACGATTGTGGCCCTTAATTATCGATGTCGYYATGGTGARATTGATATYATCGCATCAAAGCAAGATTTAATCGCTTGCGTCGAGGTCAAAACACGAAGCAAAGAGTACTTTGCAACATCAGTAGTTGTCACAACGTCCAAACAGAAGAAAATCATTAAGACAGCAAAACTCTTTTTACAAAAACAGAATATATCCGATGTTTCATGCCGCT
Source organism: Candidatus Babelota bacterium (assembly GCA_002401785.1). Classification (GTDB taxonomy): domain Bacteria; phylum Babelota; class Babeliae; order Babelales; family CAZZPM01; genus CAZZPM01. The sequence continues at coordinate 61,352 of NVUD01000006.1, read as the reverse complement.
TCGATGTCGCAACTGTCACCAGAAAAAACAGTGCTATTTCTTACATAGAAAATGCTTTTTACGGATAATAAATCAGTACTATTTTGCGTATTCAACTAAAGCCTTCTTTTATCACAACATTCAGGTAGTAGTGGTTGCAATAAGTTAAAAAAATTTTCTATTGTATCCATTAAAACCACTTGTAGTACTGAGATTTCTTTGTTTTTCTCTTTCAAAACAGATCTTGCTCCTTCTGCTAGTTTTATACAATCTTTATAACTTAAAAGTATAACATTCTTTTCGGAACCTAACCGAGAATAATCTTCAACTAATTTTATAGTATATCCTGAAGGAATCAGATCTATCGAAGAATCACTTTTTTCCTTTACTTCAATATTGCATAAAGTAGCAATAGATATGAATGTTAAAAGAAGATCTGCATCACCTTGCATTAAAGCATATAAAAACGGAAAATAATTTGACTTGGATTCGTCAGCTGAAAAATAAATCAACGAAGAATCTACGATAAGCATTTTTCTAAAGAGTTCAGGACAATACTTTCTTGCATGAAAAAGAGCGTGATGAAAAGCTGACTTTCCAAATTTACCTGGAAGTCTACAGGAAGCCCCAGCTTTCAATAAAGCTATCGCCGTAGACTCTTTACGAACCACAACAGCATGATTCAAGGCAGTTCTTTCTGCATAGTCCTTTGTTTCAATATCGTAGCCACCTCGAATAATTGCTTCAATGGCAGATATATCTCCAGCATCAACTGCTCTATGCAATGGCAAATTCTCTGCAGCAGAATAAAGATTCGACATAAGACAAAAACTTATAATTATATAAAAACATTTCATACTTTCTCCTTAAATTATCATCATCGATAAAAAATATATCTCTAATATTTCCTTATTATTCTATTAATTCAGATTCGTTTCACTAGATGCTTTTTTTAATTTATTCTCAAAGTTCTTTAATGTATTAATAATTATTAATTTGTTTTGGTCTTTAACATTAAAACTCAAAACAGAATGTTTGCAAGCTGTGAACTCTTTCGAACTCATTAGCATCACTTTTTTTTCTGTACGTTTATTTCTTTCATAATATTCAACCAATTCAATACGATACTCTCGAGGTATCATATCAATTGAGGTTTCAGTGCAAATGTGCTCTTGATCCATACATGACAAAGCGCTTTCTATTAATAATTGAAAAAGCTCTGATTTATTATTCATAAAAGCATAAACTAAAGGAAAATCAGAAGGCATAGATCCATTATTTGAAAAATAGACCAATCCTGGATCTGACTTAAGTATTGCTCTAATAATTGTAAGATTTTTTCTTGAATGTAGAAGCGTCTGATGAAAAACAGACTGCTTAAGATTATTTTGAGCCCTGCATGAAGCCCTAAGCTTTAATAAAGTTATTACCTCAGACTCTTTACCAGTTACAACTGCACAGTTCAAGGCTGTTCTTCCTAAATAATCTTTTTTTTCAATATTATATCCACCTTGAATAAGTTCCTCGATGTTAGATAACTTTTCAGCATAAACTGCTGCATGCAATGGAAAATTATCTGCAGCAGAATAAAGATTCGACATAAGACAAAAACTCATTATTATATAAAAATTCTTCACAGTTTCTCCTTTAAAAAAAACTTCTTTTTAAACGTTCTGTTTTAAATTTAATACCCAGGCATATGATGTCCATGCATATGCATGTTTGTTTCATTGTTGTACTGCCTTTTGCAGTTATATTGATTCGCATACTCTAGATCTTTTGTAATAAAATCAATAGCCCAAATAACACGCTTTAACAATTCGTTTACTATTCCTAAATACTGTTCTTGTTGTTGATGAGTTCCRGCATTTTGTATGCTGTTAGACARTGCATGCGTTTCATTTTTAAGCAGATCTAACTCTTGAATCATATCAATRTAAGGCCAYGGTGATGTTGGATAYTTGCTGTACGCTAATGTTTTAACAGTATTAACATCAATTATAAACAGATCCTTCATTTGAAGTTTYTTAATYTTGCTATAAACCTCTTCATAAAATCGATRTAACGTCTCTTGCTTATCTAATCGATCATAGACTCTTTGTACAACTCGCTTCATATCTTTTAAGGATTCCTCAATTTGATGAATTCTATTCTGTACAACTAAGCATTTCCCTTGATACATYTKATATTTTTTAGACAGAAASCCTGCTCGATGTACATTTTCTTTAAAATYATRATTYAACAATTGACTTGAGACTTGACCAAGATCACTCAAAAYAGATAATGCCTCTCCCGATTGTTTAAATTCTTCAACCGRGTGACAAAATGTTCTCTGGCTATCTATTCCAGACGTCCATTCTTGCATATGTTTACCTGACTCAATACGCGTCAATGTAAATTCAGCATCTCTCAAGTAATGATTAATATTTTCAGCCGGTTCCTTCTCCAATGCAGTATAATATTGAGCATTCGCATACATATTATATAACGCAAATGATGTAATAGCRGAAATAGCTACACCCCCTACCCAAATAAGAGGCTTATAAAAATTTGCATCATTATTAGGACCTGCACCTCCATTCAGATGCATATTCCATGATAATGAAATCATGCCRATCATAAGAATTATTTTTTTATGATTAATACTTAACATAGAAAATCCTTTCATCAAAAATAGMCTACTGTTTTATCACYTTTTTTCTCATATAATTGTCGCTTTTATTCATAYAAAATACTATAATAAACAATTAAAAAATCAATGCTTCATTTCAAAAAGAAAAGGAACATCACATGCTTCATGAACTTATCGATTGGTCAAAAAAAATAAARCGTGGTGAAGAGACAGCTCAAGAACAACTTTTTCATCAAAAAAACCATCCTTCCATCGCTGAAAAATATGCATCTTTACTTTTTATCGGCATGGGAGGATCTGGCATTGCAGGTTCTTTATTCAAATCAATATTACARAAAAAGTCACCTCAATTACCAGTGACRCTYGTCAGYCCTCCTCATCTTCCCCAACAGATACCAGAACGGAGCATCGCCTTCCTTAGCTCTTATTCAGGAAATACATGGGAAGTCCTTGACAGCTATGAACAATTAAAAMAAAGAAAYATTCCCCTTGTAGTATTRACWAACGGAGGMAAACTATCCGATMTYGCYTCTCAAAACAAYGATCTCATMATTARAGTTCCTGCATGTTCAGCTCCCCGCGCTTCACTTGGCTCATTTGTTGGAATACTCACCGTGCTCTGCCGACAATATAATTTCCTTGATCAGACAYTTGATCTAGAAGAAATTATCGAATCAATTGAACATGGCATTAAACAATATAACAACGCCGAACTATACAGTTCATTAATACAAAATGCTTCCAGACGAACTATYGTATGCATCGGAGTCAGCAACGACTCAGAAACCGCATCTTATCGAGCTCAAACACAATTTAATGAAAATAGTAAAGCAGCTGTCATACACCAGAATTTCCCTGAATTTTGTCATAACGGTATTGTTGGGATCACAGGMAAATCRCAAAACTGCCTCGTTATTTTTTTGCATACCAGCCACCTCACTGCTCATGAAAAACAAGGATTATCTGCTTTACAAGCCGTTCTTGACGACTATCAGATTCCCTGGTATGCTGTTAATGTTCATGAAAAAAAGTGGGAACTTCAGCTATTCGAACTAATATTATGGGCTGATTTCGCTTCTTTTTTCCTCGGAAAAAAAGGTACTGTTGATATCACTGCTGTTGAAGCAATTGACAGTCTGAAAAAGTATTATAAAAATATGGAATAACCCATAAAAAAGAATGGATTACTATGAAAAAAAACTTTCACCCAGAAATGTATGACGTCCACGTTAAATGCGTATGCGGATTTAGTTTTGATACAAAATCAACAATTAAAAAAATTGAAACTAACATCTGCTCACATTGTCATCCATTTTATACTGGTACTCAAAAATTTGTTGATACAGCAGGTCGAATTGATCGTTTCCAACAACGATACGGACAAGCACAAGATAAGAAAAAATAACAAATTTTTATATAGATTTAAAAAAGCTATGGTATTATATCCATAGCTTTTTTTCTGTTTTTATATGTTAGGACTAAAATATGATTCAGTGGAATATTGTACGTGAAGAGCTRGCARYTATGCTGGAAGAGCTCACACTCCCCCATCTTAATGTTAATCGACGGACTGAACTACAAAAAAAATCAACGTATTACAATACTKTTCTTACTCTTCATGACAAMATAGAAACTGCTAAARATGAACTTCWAGAAAACAAAGAGCTTTTAAAAGAKTCATCCGATGATYTAGCAGCTCTCTGTCAAGAAGAAATTCGTCGTCTYAATGATGAAAAAGAAACATTTGAAGCAGAACTTGAAGATATTTTATACCCAGCTGATGAAAAAGACGAACGTTCTGTCTTTCTTGAAATTAGATCTGCTGCTGGTGGTGATGAAGCATCATTATTTGCTGCTGATTTATATCGCATGTATTCACTGTATGCTTTAAGAAGAAACTGGAACATCTCGATAGTTGAAGCACAAATAACTGAAGTTGGTGGTTACAAAGAAGTTGTTGCATACATCAAAGGAAAAGGTGCTTATAAAAGACTGAAGTTTGAATCCGGTGTACACCGAGTACAACGAGTTCCATCGACAGAGGGCGCTGGTCGCATCCACACATCAACAGTTACCGTCGCTGTTCTCCCTGAAGTTGATGARGTCGAAATCAGTATCAAKACCGAAGAYCTCCGYATTGATACCTATCGATCAAGTGGTGCTGGTGGACAACACGTTAATACRACCGATTCGGCTATTCGTATCACACACCTTCCAACAGGATTAGTTGTCACYTGYCAGGATGAACGATCACAAACAAAAAACAAGCAAAGAGCTCTTAAAACATTACAAGCACGTCTTTATGCTTTAGAGTCAGAAAAACAAGCAAAGGATCGATCCAAACATAGAAARGATCAAGTTGGGTCAGGAGATCGATCAGAAAAAATACGAACATATAACTTTCCTCAAAATCGAGTCTCTGATCATCGCGTTGAAATAACGCTCAAAAAGCTTGATCTTATTATGCTCGGAGATTTAGACGACATCATCAAGCCTCTTCGTGCATGGGAACTAGAAGAACGTCGTAAAAGTGGATCATTACTCCCAACCACAGAAGATTAATCTTTTAAAAATCAATCTTTAAGAAATGATGGGCAGGTTAGCTTTTTTTAATAACCTGTCCGTTGCTTGCCGTTATAACTGAGGACTGCAACAACGTCTCTTTTTTCATTGTTTCAATAGTTTCTTCAGTTTCATCAACAAGTTGAGATAACGAATCAAGAAATGATTTTCGTACAGCAATAGCTTCTAAAAAATTTTTCTCCATAGACTCAATACCTTTTTTCAAATCTTCTGATCTTTCCACAGGATGTCTTAAGATAATATTATATACTTGTTCTAACTCATTCCGTTGCATGAGAAACTCATCATGTTGTTTTATAACAGAACGCAACTCTTCTTCTATGCATACAATTTTTTCTTTAGCYGATGYGGAKACTYCWTGCATTCTTTCGGCAAATCCTTCAACAACATGATCTAAAACAACTGCTCGYAGCTGCATGCCTTCATCGTTATATTTTTTATGTTCCGCTATAGCAAATGATTGATATACTTTTTCTCTATTCTCAAGCCAAACAGATCGAATYAGATTATTATTTTCTATYGCTAGCATGTAATCATCAATTTCTTTRCTATGTCGTTCAAAAATAGAGTCCTGCYTTTGCAACATTATTTCAGCATATTTATTCCAATCAAGHCCATCAGAAAATGCYTGCCAATCAACKCGYTCTRGRYTTTTTTTYTGARSAYYYWRYTCARCATCAGCWWRCAATRAAAAAGAATGMAWWAAACAGAGACTYAATAAKMCTTTKANTCCCWWKMCMRAMYWMNATATRTTTCATANAAATTCTCCNTTTTTATATGAATATNATAGAACGTACARAAACTGTATCAYGAATRTTKTGATAACACAAAACTCTTTTTTTAATTTACTTACTCACTGATTATGCTATAATTTTTTAATGAATAATATTGAATTTTATTATCTATATTTTCAACGAAATTATCAGATTACAACATTATATCTTAATTACTTTTCTACGAAAGGATCGTACATGTTTCCCGTACAACTACTCAGTATTTCTTCTCTTCTTTTTATCGCTTTTTTATTTTCAAAAGATAAAAAAAATGTTTGCTCAAAAAAAATGTATCTTATGATTGGAAAAGGGCTTCTTCTGCAATACGGCATAGCCTATACAATACTCAAAACATCATGGGGACTACACTGCTTCCAATCGCTATCATACGGCATCACAAAAATTTATTCTTTTGCCAATGAAGGAGCATCATTTGTTTTTGGATCACTCACTGATGCGTCAATGCCATGGGGTGTTATTTTTGCGGTTAAAGTTGTTCCTATCGTCATCTTTTTTGGTGCGCTTATGTCACTCCTTTTTCACCTTGGAATTATTCAAAAAGTTGTATTTGCTCTTGCATTTGTTATGCAACCACTGCTTGGAACATCGGGTGCAGAAACTTTATGCGCAGCTGCAAATAGTCTATTTGGTCAGACTGAAGCACCACTACTGATTAAACATTATTTACCAACAATGACAGAGTCTGAAATTTTAGTAGTCATGGTAAGYGGTATGGCAACGCTCAGCGGATCAATTATGGCTGTCTATGGATCWCTTGGYGTTTCAATGACKCATTTGCTTTGTGCRAGCATGATGTCRATYCCAGGATCAATTATAATTGCAAAAATACTCTAYCCAGATRATRCCTCCGCTACTGTACAAAAAAAAGAAGCTCTTTCTTTGAAACCAACAACATCAAATGTTTTAGATGCTATTTCACAAGGAACAGCTGATGGCATGATGCTCAGTGCAAATATTGTTGCGATGCTTATCACATTTATTAGTTTAATAGCCGCACTCAACTATATTTTAAGTGTTACTGTCGGCACAACAYTAGACCARTGTTTCGGGTATGTYTTTCAATGGGTTGCTCTATTAATTGGMATACCAAAAGCAGARTCYATTCAAGCTGGTGTACTACTTGGAAAAAAACTTGCTATCAATGAATTTGTAGCTTTTGCAGAAYTRACAAAAGCAGGACTTTCAGAACGAACAACAATCTTGCTTACCTATGCAATTGCTGGATTTGCAAATTTTTCATGCATTGGTATTCAGATTGGTGGAATTGGGGCACTCGCTCCATCTCAACGAAGCACACTGATTAAACTTGGTTTTCTAGGACTTTTCGGTGCTACAYTAACTAACTTTTTGAATGCTGCAATTGTTGCATTGATACTATAAAAACAAATATTTTTTACAAAAAAAAGGTCGGGGTTATTCAAATCCCCGACCAACTTCGAAACTTTACAAAATAACTTAATACTTTATTAACATCTTAGACCTTTTAGGTCTGCCAATAGGAATTTTAAAAATCAGCTCTTCACTTTTTCGTTTTTTAGTTTTAGCTGGTCGACCAACAGGAACCTTAAAAGCTTTATCATCTTCTTTTTGTAAATATCCTATCATCATATTTTTTGAAGATATATCACATATAAARTAAGCATACATCTTCATTACATCGATATATGAATACTGAGCACCTGCTTTAACAAGYTGCTTAACAATAYYCAAGTTCCCCRTCTGAACTGCATAATAGAAAGGAGTRCAGTCAGAGAARTGAAGCATCGCTTCTTCTTCCRMRTTTTCAAGATCTAKACTTTCAAAATTGATAATCATAGCTTTTGCGTRAAAACTACCTTTTTGATTAATAATTTTCTTCTTTTCAGRRTGAGATAAAAAAKCTKCTAATGAAWCAACAGATTCTCGATAAATAATCTCTATTAATTCTTTGAAATYTGCTTGATCAACATCTGGTATATTTGAACTCGTTCCATTAATAYGACAGGAACTCTCTTCTTCGCTCTCTAGTTCTACGYRCATACYWTCTGCTGCTTGACARARCTGATAWGAYAAAAACAATCCCAAAATAATAAATACTCTTYTCACAAAARAACCCTTTAAAYARAAATAAAGCTATTAYAAACATAGATACAAGATAAACAAGCYRTMRTGAGYTGTCAATCTGAATTAAAAAAACAGATACCAARCCNAGRAGAAAGAGGCKCTTTKANAGATTTATTTAATAATTRAKAAAWMTMAAAAARKATNGAYCYMTTTATTTTGACTAGTTTTACACTTCTTGACAGATCGAGACTCTAAGCAGTTCTCTTATACATAGGTATTAAAATTGGTGAAATTAGGTAACAGATCTTATCTCAACGAAGAGACTCATAAAATTTTAATTTCTTGAGTACTATAACAATAGATTAATCTCAAAAATGAAGGGTCGGACTTTATCTACCGACCCTTTTTTAAACTTAACAAATAAGTTTTAACTTTTTTTCTCTCTTTTAGATGAAGTAATCATTTCTTGCGAAGAAAATCTGAAGCGCTTGTAACTAATCGTTTTAGCAAGTCCTGACTTTTCTAACATTTTTTGTACATCATTTCGTAATTTTTTATTATATATCAACTGAATAGTAGTACTAATAGATCGCTCGTCATATAACAAACCTTCTAAAAGAAGTCTTGTTATAATCTCTTTATTTCCTTGTGCAATTGCATAGCTCAGTACATYTTCAAACTCAACCCACTGAGTACTAGGAGCTTTATCTRTCCATTTTTTAACAAAATGCAAAGCTTGATATTTAATTTCTAGGTCAATAACAACTTTTTTTTTATCATCATCTAAAAAGATGTTTAATTTWTCAACAGACTKTTGATAAATAATTTTTATYARYTCTTTAAARTTWTCTTCATCAACCRTTGCCARGTATGRATCTTCTTTAAASCTACAGTAAAYTYTTTGARRCTCCATTGYTTTATTTCCTGCCCGTTCTTCTTCAGTCATTGGAGGAACCCCCATAAAACCCGAAGCGCACTTAGCTTCTTGGAAAAACTGAAATGACGATACCAATCCTAAAATAATAAATAGTTTTTTCATAAAACCCTTTTGCAAAAAATATACTTAAATTAAATCACAAACAAATTGTGTACATTTCTTGCAAACTTGTCAATTAAAACAACCTGTGYTTACATATTWAATAAGGYCAYAAATAAAGAAASCTTTCGGTTTGATAATCARTYRSGYTTTATTCTTTTTGCTGGAGGCAGGCTAAAACTAGGAGAAGTTGGACTCTGAAAATGAGGCGAACCTGAAGGAGAAGATGGTGGAGTATTAAAACATAAAGTTCGTCTTGCACTCTTTTTGCTTCCAGGAACTCTGTTTTCCAGCTCTCTTATAACAGATATAGGCAGTTCAGACATTTCTGCAATATCAAGTAATATCTGACTAACTTTTGCCCCATCTTTCAGTAATAAATTTATAAGATTTGTATTTTTGGCAGCAATTGCTTGATACAGTGGACTAGAGTTTTTCCCACCAATTAGAATGTCAACATCAACTCCAAAATCTACTAAGATTTCAATAATTTCAAAATTCTTTTTACGAATTGCACAAAGTAAAGGAGTCTCTCTTTTAAAAATTATTTCATATCCATCTTCTGTCACTGCCTTTACTTGACTCTGCTGAATATTATTAAGAAGTTCTTTATTAATATTAAATAACTGTTTAAGTATCTCTTTAACTCTTTCAACATTAGATTTCTCTATAGCATCAAACAGCTGATATAATAAGTAGTTTTCATCATCAAGATCATCAATTATTTTATAGTCGATCAAATTTTCTTCATAATTAATTTCTTGTTTTTGGTATATATCTTCAGACCGATTAACAAATATAGGGTCTAACTCGTCACCTAACTTATTTAAAAAGGATCTGCTAACAGGCGCTCCTTTATCAAGCAGAAAACTCATAAATTCAATATCTGCTTTGTTCAATAAACAATAATCCAACAAGGTGAAAACTTTGCCAATAATTTCTTTAATATCAGCGCCTTTCTCAAGAAGCATAATTACTAAATCCCTATTCTTCAACGTAACGGCTTCTTTCAAGAGCGTATCTACAGTAACTTTTTCAATTAACTGACCAGAAGAAATCAAAGATTCTTTCTCTGTATTCTGGAATCGAAGCAAATTTTCATTTTTTTCTAAAAGAGCATATATTCTGTCTGAGGACTCTTCTGTGAGACCACGAGTATTCTTATCGCAATTGCACTTTTCATCCACAGAGCACTTGCAAACATAACAATCAAATTCACCAAACGCCTCAAGCAACCCTTGAAACTCAATTGATAAATCTTGCTGTAGCCCTTTTTCTTCTAGTAAAAAAACCATGTTTTTATATAAACTTATAGATTCTTTTCTCTCTTTATATAAACATTCATCAGTCGTATGATTCTCATTATCTATATGACTGTTGTAGTAGTCATTTTTTTGAAAAATATGCAAATATGATTTTCCATCAATTTTCTGATTAATATCAGCAATTTGAATTAATTGACTRACCAGGTCACAGTTTTTACTTTCGATAGCAAGACTCAAAAAAGTTACCTTGCTACCATCATTTAGATGAAAAATTTTATTTATATTTTGCTGATCAACGACAGCAAGAATAATATCTTCAACAAAGTTRTTATCGCGCATGCCTTGAACTACATCAACAATAGAGGATAAAGCTTTATCCTGATTATTGCTTTTATCCAGTAGTAGTTTAATAACTTGTTGTCGCCTGACCCTATCTTTTATTTCATAAGCATAGCTTAAAAGAGGAGTATCGTCCTCGAGCTTAGAATCAGGGCTAAATCCTGATTTGATCAATGCCGTAATAGAATTAAGCTTTCCTTGTTCAATAGCATACGTAAACGGATTGAATTTTCGACCATCATACTTCCATGTAAACAAAGGAAAACTTTTAACTATACTTTCTATTTTTTCAAGATCTTCAACGCAAATAGCATTTAATAACATACTTCTTTCTTTTGTTCCTGAAACCCATTTTTTTTCTTTTGGTAAAAACAGAAGAAAATCCTTAAAGTCTTTAAAATCAGCTCCTAAACTAACTAGCTTTCTCATTAATTCAAGATTATTTCCCGCCCTTGCAATACTGAAAAAGGTATACTCATCCTCACCAGCAAAAAACGGGTCTTTCACATTCTCTTCAGTTGCAATAACTTCAACAATATCTTCTGCCAATCTATAACTTTTATTTTGTAAAGTTTTAACAAGCCACTCTTTTATGAATTGATACTTTTTATCATCTTCAATATTATCTAGCAATACTTTAAGTACTGCTTTTCTCTCAGTTCTATCTTTAATTTTAAAAGCAAAAGGTATAGGACTCTTTCCATCTATTTCAGTCTTGGGAGGCAGGCCTAGTTCATATAACTTTTGCACAGATTTGCTACGACCCAGTTCAATAGCATATAATAATGGAGAAAATAAAAGTCCCTCAATATCCATTGTAGAATCTAACAAGAAGTTATCATCTTCATACATCTCCTGCATGTCATAAGTACGTCCCGCGGAAATAGCCAAGAAGAAGTTGCGTATTTTATTTCTTTGAATATCTTCAAAGCCTTCTATAATATCCTCATCACCAATTAAATCTTTTACAGTGAATTTTTCTCTACCTTTATCAGCAGACAGAGATATCACGGATACATTAAATGCTATGACTACTAAGATTAACGATATTTTTCTATTAAACAAAAAACCAGGCATTGAAACCTCTTTATTTAAAAACAAAACAACAGAACAATTTACATTTTGAATTACTATTTAAGCGCTGTCAAGTTCTGCTTGAATATAAAAAAGCATTTTTTTTATAAAAACAATTCCAAAAAATAATATTTGATACTTTTTGATATATTTTGGAAGATATGATAAACTGTAAAGAAATTATTTGAATTATAAAAATCTAACAGGGATCATCCATATGTCTAAAGATTCTATAGAAGATGAATTAAAAAATAAGAAGACTACTCAGAAGAAAAAAAAAGAATACGATGCCGATTCTATCAAAGTTCTTGAAGGACTTGAAGGTGTTAGAAAACGTCCAGCCATGTACATCGGGTCAACCAATCAGTCCGGACTTCATCATTTAGTTTATGAAGTTGTCGACAATTCAGTTGATGAAGCTTTAGCTGGCTACTGTACACATGTTAACATCATTTTACATGCTGATGGCAGCTGYTCTGTTGAAGATGATGGACGGGGKATTCCTGTYGAYAAGCATCCAACTGAAAAAATCTCTGCTGCMGAGGTTGTYCTTACCAAGCTACATGCTGGTGGAAAATTCAACAAAGACTCTTATAAATACTCAGGYGGTCTGCACGGYGTTGGCATTTCTGTTGTAAATGCGCTTTCATCTGCTTTGCACTTAACAATCTATAAAAATGGCAATACTCACGAGCAACTGTATGCATTTGGTAAGCCACAAAACAGACTTGAAATTACTGGTGAAACACGCAAACAAGGAACACTGGTTCGGTTCACTCCTGATGCAACTATTTTTGAAGTAGTCGATTTCAACTTTGAAACACTTTCAAATCGATTTCGTGAAATTGCTTTTTTAAACAGAGGCCTTCAYATAAATATWACAGATGAGAAGAGCGAAGAAAGYAAYTTATTTCACTTCGARGGTGGMATCGCATCATTTGTTGAACATATTAATAAAAANRARNMTTCCTCTTTTTCCAGATGTTATTGAATTCGCAAAAGATGACARYATTCACTTGCTTGATTTCGCCTGYCARTACAATGATGGRTATGCAGAACAAGTTTATAGCTTTGTAAATAATATCAGAACAACTGAGGGCGGAACYCATGAAGCTGGATTCAGATCTGCACTAACAAAAATTTGCAAYAAATAYGCACAAAARTTTAATCTCGTYAAAGATGACCCTTTATCTAGTGATGATGTYCGTGAAGGAATTGTWGCTGTTYTMAGTATCAAAATTCCAGAACCACAATTTGAAGGACAAACAAAAACWAARCTTGGAAAYAGCGACATCAARGGYGTRGTTGATTCATGGTTATACGGATCTTTTGATTGCTTTTTTGAAGAAAATCCAGCCATCGCAAAAAAAATTCTAAACAAAGCTCTTYTWGCTCAACAAGCACGAACCGCTGCTAAAAAAGCACGCGAACTGACACGACGTAAAACAATTTTGGAATATTCTGTTCTTCCTGGAAAGCTCGGCGATTGTAGCGATAGCAATCCAGAAAACACTGAATTATACATCGTAGAGGGTGRTTCTGCAGGTGGTAGTGCAAAGCAAGGTCGTGATCGCTTCACTCAAGCYGTCTTACCATTAAAAGGTAAGATTATCAATGTTGAAAAAGCACGTATCGATAGAGTTCTGGCAAATAATGAAATTCAAGATCTAATCACTGCTATTGGAGCGGGKATTGGAAGCACATTTGATATTACCAAAGCACGGTATCATAAAATTGTCATCATGACTGATGCTGACGTTGACGGTGCACATATTCGAATTTTAYTACTTACCTTCTTTTTCCGTCACATGTTGCCACTTATTGARCATGGATACCTTTATATTGCACAACCACCTTTATACAAAGTTAARGTTGGTCGCAATGAAAAATACCTACAAAATGATCTCGAATTTCAAGAGTTCTTATTTGATTGGGCAAAGGATCATGGAACTTTACTCATYGATAATAAATCAATTGAAGGCGAAGAGCGAACAAAGCTTCTTGATGGCATGCTTGCATACGACAATCARCTTGAAAAAATAAGCAAAGARGTCGAYCTCACTGCYGAAAACTGTCATACACTTGTTATGTTTAAAGAACATCTRCCTGTTGTACAAAATGAAATCAATAWTGAAGATTTAGTAAATGTRYTRCAAACATATTTTAAAGATATTCGCATTTCACTRCACATTGATAAAATAAGATTTACTCAAGAAAAGAAATWTTGGGAAATYGAACCWGGATTCATTCAATCTTACGAACTTGAACAGCTCAAAAAYCTTTATGARTCMATATCTTCATTTGATCARAAAGAATGGATTTTTAAAACAAGCAGTAAGAATCTTGAAAAAACAGGGATCGGTATTTTCGGTTTACGCAGTGCAATTATGACAATAGGAAAAGCACTCATGACTGTCCAACGATACAAAGGTCTTGGTGAAATGAATGCAGATCAACTTTGGGACACAACCATGGATCCCAAGCATCGAAGCTTCTTGAGAGTAACTATTGATGATGCTATCAAAGCTGACCAATGGTTTATATCTCTAATGGGAGATTCAGTTGCTGATCGTCGTGAATACATTGCAAAACATGCACATTTTGTGAAAAACTTGGACATTTAAATGAAACAAATAAGAAACAGAATCTTATTGTTTTCTTTAATCTTTTTCTCTGTTGGCTGCTTTTCAAATAAAGCAGCCAATTTTGATGGACTAATTTCACAAGAAATCTCTTCACATTCATTGATTAATGAAGTTATCAATGGTATTAAATCTGCYATTGATATCATTGTTTCAGAAGAACTTAACCGACTTAATACAGATCTCAATAAAAAAAATCTTGCTACCAAGGTTGGCATGTACTGGAAAGAGTCTGAAATTCGATTAACCCTCTGTTATTTAACCGCATTTCAGAAAAAAGCCATAAAAGAAACAGCTCAAACGATTGAAGACATTGGATCAACAATAAAACCTGGAACAACTTTCTTCTCACCAGAAGTCGCTTTTTTTGGTAAAAACAGCGACAATTTAGTTATCAAAATCGATGACTCAAACAGTTATTTATCAAAGCTCAACCAAGCATTAAAAGAAACATTTCATCAAAAACATGCTCTTTATCAAAAAGAACAGGGTTCTGATCTTTACTCGATTGAAAAAAGCGAGCAATTTCCATACGTTCCTCATGTGCACATCGGATGGCTATACATTCGATCAAAAGCAACGCCTGAAGAACGAAAGATTTTAACCCCAGCTTTACAAATAATGTTTGAACGAATAAAAAAAGAAATCTTTCCAATCGCTCAAAAGATTATCCGCTCCTCTAAAAATAGAGTTATTAACATTACTTTCCTATCTTATCTCAATCTGACAGAACGAAAACTTATCTGCACAAAAAAACTTCAATAAAGTTTCATTTCTGACTTGTTAAAAAAAAAACAGTATGTTACCTTTTTTGCGAGTTATCTATACAGACTCACTCGGTGTATATCAAATAATTTCATATTTTTTTNATTATACAGAAAAGGTTNNATNTNATGTTACAAAAGATTGTTTTCTCTTTCTTGATCTGTKCCTCATTACATGCAGCTCAAAATAGTCCACTACGTCCAGTTTCTTTATTAAAACCAACAAAAGATCTTCATGCAGAAAGAAGAAGCTCTCAACTACTAAAAGATCAGATCTCTCAATTTATGTCAAAAATAATGCCTTGCATGAAAGTTACAATCAAAGAATTAGAAACGCTTCGCGCTGCCGTCATACAGGGGAATGTAGCGACTATTATCGAAAAACCTTGGCCTCTTGAATTTCTTAATTACCAAGATTTACAAGGAAAAACAGCTCTGATGCTTGCCTTTGAATATAATCAATTGGATGTAGCCGAGATGCTCATTTTTTTCAAGGTTGACCTTAATAGAAAAGACCTGAAACAAAAAACTGCACTTCACTACGGCGCTATAAAACTTTTTTATGCTGCAATGGAAGGGCGGGTTCCATTTTTCACCCATCATGATTGGCCATCAAAACTACTTAATTATCAAGACCCACGAGGCCTAACAGCTCTCATGTATGCCATCTTTCATCGTCAATCCTATTTTGCACAATTTCTTATTAATAACTCTGATATTAATCTCAACACAGAAAACGAACATGGACAGACAGCGCTTGATTATGCCGAACAACTTGGCAATCAAGTCATTGCTAAACTTATTCGTTCAAGAATATCTTAATAAAAAATTATTATTTTATAATTCATTTTCTTTTTGTCACGAAGCAATTTTTAGTAGACTATTTTTATAAATAAGAAGTAGTCTACTAAACTGAAAGAAAGCGAATGTTGAAAAAAATATATTTTACTTTTGCCATTTTACTCTTTGCGCCAAGTCTTTTTTCTGCACTAACAAGCAACACAATTGGCGATACTTTGCTTAACATCTGCTTAGAAAAAGATGCTGATACTCTTAAAAGATTCCTAACTGTTCAATCTCAATCTCTGTCTTGGAATGAGTTCGACATCTTAATGAATACTACGACGTCGTCCAAATGCTCTATGCTTCAATTATTAGTAAAACTTACTCTCGAAAACGATAAAACTGATTTAACAAAGCTAGAAACGTTTATTCAATTTAAACCGAATCCAAATATCAGAACCAGTCTCCAATTATTCACGCTGCTTCATCATTTTTCAGGCAATGCTACATCTAAAAATGATTGTACCAAAAACTGTATYACTATTTTRMRACTMTTRMAYARYATYMATCAAAATTTTAAYTGTAAAAATWTAAAYAATGAAACKGCACTTGATTTCATCATRGAACATTGCTTAAAAARCTCTACTGTACCARTCGATGAAAYCTTRAARATCRCARAACAAYTGCTMTCATTTGGTGCRRAYCCAACAATAGAGTCTAGATCGACTACAAACCCCTATGGATGGTCGGCCATAGATATTTCATACCTCAATGCTGATTTTAACGAAAAATATAAAAAAATGTATAAGTTGTTTGTAAAACAGAATTTCGATCCGTCATATTATACAGTAATAACCAACGACTACTGCAATATCCTCTAATACTTATTGCTAGTCAACAGAGGAATTACTTGCTACGTTACAAAGCAATTGTAACATCTACTCGAAAATCTAAAGGATCTCATGTTCAAAAAAACAATTTTGACCTTAACCATCTTATTTTCAATGCAATCTATCTTTTCTACATTTGATTATTCAGCAAGAAACTCTCTGACTACCAATCAACTTGAAGCAGATTTTTTAAATACTTGCCTTCATTTAAACTCAAAAGAACTCAATACTTACCTAAACGGTGTAAAACAACTCCACTCACCTGAAGAGTTCAAACAGCTCATTAATATGACCACAAAGTTTAAATCCTCGTTGCTTAAAGCAATGATCCAGCCTGCCTTAGATGCTGGTTCTGAAGATCTAGAAAAACTAAAAAACATCGCATCATTCAACCCGGATCCCCAAATCGGAAATCCCCCCCCTCTGTTTACGCTTCTTCAATATTATACCAGACATGCAATCGCAAAAACCGGCCAAGAAAACTGTATGACTATTTTAAAAATATTAAACAATCTACATCAGGATTTCAACGTAATCTCAGGCTATCGAACCCCACTCGATTATATCATCGAACATTATATGAAAGATCAGTTTCCAATTGAGAACACATTGACGCTGACCGAAGAATTACTCAAATATGGTGCTGATCCAACGATACGAACACGATTTTGGGAACCATCTTCTTTTGATACTGTATTTCAGAATACCACTCCTGAAGATTTAGAAGAGTCTTACCCTTTTCCTGCAAATAATTCTCATCAAAGCAAGTGGGACAAAATGTATGAATTATTCAAAAAATATGGTTTYCATGCATCACTYRMATCACACRTCAAATATCACTGCACCATTSTGTAACACTKGTTCCTGGTCAATGAACTGTTTATTTGCTATGATACAATAAAGTTTWATCTCTTGAATCARTAGAAAAAGGAACAAGTTTCATGATCAGAAAAGTACGAGGAACTGAAGATATTTTTGACCTTCAGCCAGAGCAAGCTTTAGTTRATGTTATACGAAAAACATTTGTACAGCATAACTTCAGTGAGATTTCACTTCCTCTCTTTGAATCAACTGATCTGTTTGCTCGCTCACTTGGCACTTCAACTGATGTCGTTTCCAAAGAAATGTACACATTTGCTCCTGCAGGTGGGGAATCTATCTCACTTCGTCCAGAGTCAACTGCATCAACAGTTCGTGCTTTTTTAGAAGCTAAAATTCAAGAGCTCCCATGGAAAGTCTTTACTTACGGACCGATGTTTCGTCATGAACGCCCACAAAAAGGGCGCTGGCGCCAATTTAACCAGTGCAGCATTGAGTCGATTGGTAGTAAAAGCATCATTGAAGATGCTCTTTTCATTCGAATGTTGTATCAACTTTTTGCTCAAAAATTAAATCTTGAAAACTTCAAGCTACAGATCAATTGGCTTGGAACAATTGAAGATCGTGAACAGTTCAAAAAAACATTGCTACAATTTTTGGAGCCTCATCAAGAAAAAATATGTGACACATGCCAGACTCGTTTAACAAAAAACATACTCAGAATTTTTGATTGTAAAAGCAAAGATTGTCAAAAAATTTATGCTACGGCACCACGATTAACCGATTCTTTATCAGAAGAATCTGAACAGGCATGGAATAAAATTCAATCATTGCTCAAAGAACTACAGATTTCGTTTCTGATCAATCCATCATTAGTTCGTGGCCTTGATTATTACAGCGGCATTGTTTTTGAATTCAGTTCTGATCTTTTGGGAGCACAAAGTGCTTTCTGTGGTGGAGGGCGATATGAGCTTAGTTCACAACTTGATGGCGGTGAAACACCATCGATGGGTGCTGCAATTGGAATAGGTCGTCTTTTAATGATTCAAGAAGCTGAAGCAAAGATGCTTTCTGTAGAAAAAAAAGAGCTTATTGCTATCTTGCCACTGAGCAAAGATCAGCATGAAGCAGCTATGAATATTTATACGCAACTCATTGATGCAAATATAAAAACAGAACTTGTTCTCAATAAAAAATCAATTAAGTCCCTGTTTAAAAAAGCAGACGCCTTGCAAGCTCACTCAGTTGTGATCCTTGGGGAAGACGAAGTTACAACCAACTCATATGTTTTAAAAAACATGAAAACTGGCGATCAAAAAACATACTCGATCAACGATCTTATTTTAGCGATTAAACAGTAATCCTTTATCCCCTGACTTTGCAGAACAGCCGAAATAAAATAAGAAGCACTCTTGTTATTTTATTATAATATTTTTTAATCATCGATTATTAATTTTTAAATCCATAAACAAAGCCTGCCAGACTACAACAAAATGCTGCAATATCATCAGCATGCTTCTTTGGATGATTAATAATCGATTTACAATATCGAACAAAWATATGTTTCTTTGTCTGCTTAGTTTTTACGTTCTCACTAATATTCTCTTTATTATTCTGTTCTTTAAGTCTCTGCTGCTCTTCTTTTTTTTGCTCTTCTTTGATAAATTCTCTAAATTTGAATCCTACATATAACGTGGATACAAGTCCAACACTCAAAGGGATTATTGTTGATCCCTGCGACGAATGATTGCCATTAATTTTCTTAACACCATCATTTCCATTTCCATGACCAGCTTGATCTACTTCTTGTTTGTAATTTGGATGTACTTGTTCAATTGAAGCCAGAATGTCATCCCACTGCCCTGTATTTTGAAGCTGCTTAAATGACAATAATTGCTTATAATCTTCTGCGGTTACTTGAGCGCCAAAATCAATAAGTTTTTTGATATTAGCAGGATGGAGAGTTATTTCTCCGCTTACCGCCCACTTCAGTGCTTTACCAGCACGCACCTTTTTGTCTTCATATTTTTTTGCTTCACACACACAAGCAATCAGATCTGAAACATCATTTTTCTGCTTAGCAAGCTTATGAAACAAGTAACCACTCATAACACAACCTTGATCAATAAGATATTTAAATGTAGGCAAGTCTCCATTAGAAAGGCTCTCCCGCTCTGCAATAAAAGTTAAAAGCAACTCATCATTATTATAGTGACCTTCTTCATAATTATCTTGATTTTTCACCTTCATCTGACATAATAGCTTTTTTTCATCAACTGTTGCCGCATCAAAAATAGATTTCACTTTTTCTATACTTTTACTTTCAATCGCTATTAGAAACTTATGCTCTAAATCAATTTGTTCATTTGTACTAGAATCTTCTATTTGTTTATAATCTGAATATTTTTCTTCAATTAAAGCAATAACTGTACTCCATTCATTTTTTTCATTAGAAAATAACTTAATATTCTCATAGTCGTCCTTGCTTACATAAGCATCAAAATCAATGAGCTTTTTAATATTAGCAGGATGGGGATGTTTCTTCTTGTCTACCGCCCACTTCAGTGCTGTACCAGCACGTACCTTTTTATTTGCAAAATTGTCTTCATCTTTTTCTTCTTCACACAGACAAGTAATCAGATCTGAAACATCATTTTTCTGCTCAGCAAGCGTATGAAGCAAATCACCACCTATAACAAAACCTTGATCAATAAGATATTTAAATATAGGCAAGTCTCCATTAGAAAGACTCTCCCACTCTGCAATAAAATTTAAAAACAACTCATCATTGTCATGGTTTGAACAGTAACGCCTCAGACCGCGTAATTGAGTTTTTTGTTCATCAGATGCCATTTCAAAAAAAAGTCTTACATCTGAAATATCCCCGTCCGCAACTTTTTTCTTAAAAACAAGATCATAAAATTCATCTTTTAATAATTCTTCTTCTTGAACATCATCAATAATAGGCTCTACGAAACTAGCCTCTGTCAAAAGATTACCATCCTCATCTGTTAATTTTTTTTGATGAATGAAATCGATAACTTTTTTCCACTCTTGAGAATTCTCTTGACCATGAAAAGCCAAATTATCAATATTTCTATAGTCTACTTTTGTTACAATTACTCCGAGTTCAATCATCTTTTTAATATTTAAAGCATTTGAATCAGACTCTAAAGTGTGAGTTAATAATGACTTGACACTACCATCAAAATTATTCCAACTCTCATGAATATTTGCTCCGCAATCAGACAATAGTTGAATAACTTCTGAAAAGTCTTCTTTATCTATTGTTCCAATAAAATATAAAAGACTTAATCCCATCCATTTTTCTTGTATATCGGCTCCTTGCCTTATTAAAGTATTGAGTATAGAAACTCTATTAGGATAATTATCTTGACAAAGAATATAGAATAATGCCGCTGACTCTGTTCCGTCAGACATTGTAAATTTTGTTTTAAGAATTTCTTTGCGTGTAGCATCATTATCTTGATACCTACCTAAAATTTCTTTAATTTCATTCAAATCACTTTTTTGAACAGCTTTAATAAAGTTTTGTTGATTTTTTGCAAATAGATTCTCAACATTGCTGCCATCATCAGCTTCAACAACTGGAGTTTGTGACAGATCATCATCTTGATTTTCATCTTTAGCTGTATCTCTTTTTCCTTGTTCAAAATTTTTAATAGTTGACTTAATACTACGATTTTTAAAATACAAAGCATCGCTAAAACYATCATTATTGAAAAAGGATCCTAATGTTAAATTGTAGGTAACATTACCAGCCACATCAACTGAATAATATCTGTCCTTAATCAATTCATTTAGAATAATTTGAATATCTACTTCTGACCATCGATCAAAGTCTTTTTCCAAATTATCCCTAATATATTTTTCAGTAGAAAACATATCTCCTTGTTGTTGTAGCCTAATCATTTCAACTGTTTCCGCTGTACCATCTATAAGAAATCCCAAGAATCGCTCGACAAACTTTTCATCACTTTCTTCTTGTACAGCACCTGCAACCTCTGCAGCACCCAAAATATTTATCGCATTGATCGACAAGAGTCCAAACAAAAAAGCATACACTATATTTTTTTTAATCATTATTACCTCACTACGTTAAATTAAGAATCTTTACCTCATTTAGAATATCACAAAAAAACAGTTTTACAAACTGCATTATCGACCAAATCGACCTTTTTCAATGTTTTTTGATATTTATTTTAATCCAGATAGAATAAGCAGGATTATAACTATTTCTTGCTAAAAAAGAGGCTTTTCATGAAAAAACAACACTTTTTTATCATTTTTCAACTTTTTCTCACCAACTCTTTGTCTGCTGAGACCGAATCTGAACTTCTTAAACTTGAAAGCCTTTCCCGATCCGAGTCGACTCTTGCGATTGCTCAATCAATTTTACAAGCATATCCTGAGTCAGAAAAATCGACTATTACTGATATTTTTCAAAAATCGAAAACAACTGAAAGCTCTTTCTTTAAAGAACACTTTCTACAATAGATCTTGATAAAAAGCAGGCAAGCTGGTAAAAGTAGTAAAGACTTATTTATCAGCTTGTTTTATTTACAGAGGAGTTTTTNCAATGTTAAAAAAAAAAATATGTTTCTATCTTTTCAGCTGTTCTTTGCTTTTCATTGCTCATGCAGAAGAACCAAAAAAATCATTCGTTATCCAACAAAAATCAAAAACAGAATCAACCAACAGGCTCAAAGAACATGTTGGTGAAAGCGTTCAAAAAACATTAAAACAGGTAACTGCTCTACAAAAACAGACAGCACAACTTATGGAACAACTTGCAGAGACCCAACAACAGCTTTTGAAAGCTGGAAGTAGCATATTAAAAGATAAAAAAGAATTTAAAAAAGCATCAAAAGAATCATTAGCTCAAGCAGAAATAACTATTAACAGACTTCGTACGCATCTAGATGAAGGATCACGAATGGTCAACATTATCCTCAAACAGACCGAAAAAAACAACCTCAATACGACCTCCTGCTTTAAGCTATCAAGTCTAAAATTGGAAAGTTTAGAAATTAAAGCAGCTAAAGCATAATTGATGAAACAAAAAATTTATTATGTTATTGGTGAACAGTCAGGTGACCAACTTGCTTTTTGGCATAGCAACAAACATTGGCCTGATGCTGAACTTTTTGGAACTGGCGGACCACTCATGCAACAAAAAATGAGCATTGATATTCAGATCAACGAACTCGCCTGCATTGGCGGAATCCAGCTCCTCAACAGAATTCCCACTTTATATGCACAACAGAAAAAAATACTCTCACGAATCGCTGAAGTTGAACCTGACCATGTCATCCTGGTGAACTTTTCTTCTTTTAATCTTTCTTTAGCTCGTAAAATAAAAGCCCAGAACTCTGAACAGAAGATCACCTTTTTTTCTCCACCACAGCTCTGGATCTGGGGAGCTCAGCGTGTCAAAAAAATAAAAAAATATATCGATAGCGTCGAGGTTATTTTTCCTTTTGAAGTAGCATGGTATAAAAAGCATGGAGTCAGGGCCGTTTATCATGGGTCGCCTCTATTTGACCGATACAAAGATTTTAAAAAAAAAGAAGTATTTCAGCCTTCGATCCTCTGTTTGCCCGGATCTCGCCACCAAGAGCTTGCCAAAACGCTTCCTCTTTTTATTCCTGTWYTRAAAMWRATAGAAAMTGARTATCCTCAGATGAAAATCAACATTGCTGTTGCCCAAGATGGATTTGTACCACTGATAGAAGAAGCATGCCAAAAAGAAAATCTTAAAAAATACTCTTTTGTTAAGCATGATGATCTGTATGAAACATTTAAAATAACAACCATTGCGTTAACAAAACCGGGTACCAACACACTCGAACTTGCTTTTGCAGGCATTCCAGCAGTTGTTGTATACAAAATGGCATGGCCTCTCTATTTTTTAGCACGCCTTTTGATAAGAATTCCTTTTTCAGCCCTTCCCAACCTGATTCTTAAACAAGAACTATTGCCAGAAATTATCCAATGGAACTGCAACCCAAATCATATTTTTGAAGTAGTYAAAAAACAGATCGATAACCCTGAAGAAACCAGAATGAAWGCTGCTCAACAGAYTCTTAAAACAATTTTTAAATCGTAAAMAGCTGTAATAGATGACTTTACTCAGTTATTTTCTTTTCCTGACTTTTTAGATAGAATATCAAATAAACAGAGTCTACTTTTTAATTAAAAAGGTTTTATATGAACTATTTATTATTACTTTTTGCCGTTCTCAGCACACTTTCAAYCCAACTTGATGCAASYATGAGTCATCAATTATCAATCTGGAAAGAGGCGACCAATAGCCAATTTTTCGAATCACTTACCCCTGAATTTTTACGCAGTGAARCATCATCAAATAGTTCTATCGAGAAAAKMAGCAGTGCCGTCGTACAAGTTCGCACCTGCAATCTTCACTTTGATTGGATACACCCTTATCGTGCAGCAGCACAATCATACGCCTSTGGAACCGCTTTTTTTATTAATGAAGAAGGACATTTRATTACGAATGCACATGTCATACRAGATTCATGTTTTACACAAATTGCTATTCCAGGCTGYGGMAAAGAGTTCTTTACTGTTGATGTTTTAGGCATGTCWCCTGAYCTGGATGTCGCTCTTCTTAAAMTTCAAGATAAAGWWAAAGWAAAARTAATGAATRYTTTAGRTAACATACCATTTCTTTTACTTGGYGATTCAGATAAAATTGGACTATCTGAAAAAATTACYGTRCTCGGYTACCCTCKCGCTTGYAATACTGTACGATGTACCGATGGYTGYTTTGCAGGAWTAGAGTAYTCAAACATGCAYTCTTTATTGCACATAACCGCAAATATAAATCCTGGSARYTCYGGAGGYCCAGCTATTGAYAWCMACGGAAATGTTATTGGTATTGTTGTCTCAAAACGAGTCGGCACAGAGCTAATCGGATATGCTATTCCTATAAATAACGCCAAAAGTATTATTAACCTTTTGCAGCATACACAATTATACAATGTTCCCCGTCTCTATATTAAGGGCAATTATGTATCTGATGAACTATGTGAAAGTCTTGATAATCCAAAAACAGGTGGTCTCTTTATTTCACAAATTTCAGAATTCTCTTTATTATATAAAGCTGGCATTCGATCTGGCGATATGCTTCATGCATTGATTCATGGTGAAACAGCATACATGATTGATCGATATGGAGAAGTTGAAGTTTCTTGGAGCAATGATCCTGTCCCTTTATTTGCAATTTATCATCGCTTACCTCACAATGAACCGATCAAGTATATTGCATACCGAAACGGAAAACGAATCAGTGGTGAAATCATCATTAAACATCAACAACTACCAACAATAAAAGAACGATTTCCTATTTTTGAAGAGATTGATTATGAAGTTTTTGGAGGCCTTGTTATGATGGAACTTACAACAAACCATATTCCTTATTTTTATAGCAAAAAAAATGCTGCTTCTCATCCATRGATTTTCGAGTGTACAGATCTTAACTCAATGGGCAACCGAATMATTRTTACTGATATYCTTGGTGGTAGTCCTGCCTTTGATGCACGAAYKCTTKCCCCAGGAAGTATTATAAAAAAAATAAATGGAGTAGAAGKTTTCACAMTTGATGATGTCCGTAACGCTATAAAACTATCAAAAGGTCAAAAATTTGTCACAGTTGAAGAATACTACTCAGGGTTCCTTATGGCACTCTCTATAGAGAAGATATGTGCGACAGAAAAAAAACTTGCAGAACAGTATAGATTTAATCCATCTTCTCTGATAGAGTATCTCTCATAAGGCACTATAGTTCATAATTTGAACTGTATAATGGCAAGGAGAAAGAGGGGCGCATATGGTGTTCGTTCATGGGTCTTTTTACTGAAGAACTTTTGTTTTTCAGTGTCTGATGCAAAGATTTTACCGGAAGCCCCCTCTTTTAACAAAATCAAGCCAGAATTGCTTATTCATCGCTAATCTGTTATTTTATTATAAATATATTTCATCAATAGTTTTGTAAAAGCATTTATACTGAAGGAAGATCATGCAACTCATCAAAAAACATATTAAAGCGATTATCTTTGATATGGATGGTACTATTATTCAAACAGAACCTCTTTGGGATGCTATCACTTTTGAAACTCTTCGTTTATGTAACATTGATACTGAAATATTATCTCTTAAAGACAAAAACTTTCTCAAAAGTCTCTCAGGGGCTGGCTTTATAGAAGCGCTACAGATGCTTAAAGARTAYTTYTTWCTTYCTATTTCYCTTGACMTGTTTGTTGATCAAACAAGAGAAATTGCAAGTAAGACTCTTGATCTCCCGGTACCATTTGTTGARGGATTTGAAARATTTCATAYRCTTYTRCAAGAATATAAAATCCCATCAGGTATYGCCACAAATGCYCAYCGAGAAAAYCTTRATTTCTTAACTAARAARTTACATCTAAACAAATTYTTTGGAKCTCATTTATATGCAAGCTCRGATGTTGAAAACAGGGCAAAACCTGACCCTGCTCTTTTTTTACATACAGCAAAACAACTAGGTGTRSAACCTCATGARTGCATTGTTTTTGAAGATTCTTATTAYGGATTTAAAGCTGCACAAGATGCTGGTATGGCATGCATCGCTATTGCACATAATCGSAATACAGATCATCGACAAATGGCACATGGAATYATTCATTCATATGATGAAGCTATTAATATGCTGCATAATATCTGTGAAAACAGAACAATTGCTCTCAACAAAAAAATCGACACTTCTTTATAGCACTTCTTGTACTTCTTCTATTTTTCACTAAACTCTTTTCTTATATTATATGTATTCACCATGCAAGGAGAAATATGAGTGCCCCCTTACAAAAAAAATCTTTATTACAAAAAGTTCTTCAAGTCGGCAGCTTTACACTATTGAGCCGATTCTTTGGCATCATACGAGAAGGATTACAAGCCCGATATCTTGGTGTAGGAGCAATGTCTGATGCATTTATAACCGCATTTAAAATACCTAACTTTTTCAGAAAAATATTTGCCGAAGGAGCTCTTTCTGCATCATTTATTCCAGAATTTGTACAACTCATTCGTAATAATAAAAAAGATGCAGCCTGCCGATTTTTAACCACAGCATYCTTGTTTTTTGAAGGAATTGTCCTCTTACTCACTTTTTTAGTTTTTTTCTTTACAACACCTCTCGTTAAARTAATAGCTCCTGGCTTTTCTCCCGAACAGATAATGCTCACGGCTCCATACTTAAAAATTGTTTTTCCTTTTCTTTTTTTTATCTCAAGTGCAGCACTTTTAGCTGGAGCKCTSCAATCAATAAATCAYTTTATYATTCCGAGCGCAGCATCGGTTRTTTTAAAYATTGTTTAYGTMAGTTCACTTTTAWTATGTCATAARTACTCYCTTAATCCTGAGTATCTTTGTGTCGGYATTGTTCTCGGTGGATTTCTTAATTTTGTTATCCACATATGGATGTATTATCGACTCGGTCTTTATTTTGCTTGGTTTGATCAAGARTCATTTGAACATCTTAAGATGATGCTTCAACGATTTCTTCCTTTTTTAYTAGGAGCAAGCATYATTGAAATAAATCTGTTTATAGATACATCTATTGGATCATATTTACCYAAAGGTGAAATAACACTRCTTTACTATGCTGTTCGATATGCACAGATTCCACTCGGTATATTTTCGATAGCTCTTTCAACMGTGYTMCTYCCATATTTTTCACGTATCGCTTTATATGCAAAAAAACGATTCCAYTTTTATCTTCTTGAAGTATCAAAGCTCATTTCATGGGTTATTATTCCAATGATGCTTTTTTTAATGTTTACTTCACGACAAATTTTCGAACTTATTATGCTTAAAGATAARGGTACTCCTGAGCAGATTACCAAAGCTGGTTACTTACTTGTTATTTTAGCTTCAGGTCTTTTAGTTTTTTCTCTCCACCGATCAGTTATTAATATTTTGTACGCTCTAAAAGATGCATGGACACCRACATGGACAACCATCTTAGCAACGAYCTGCAACTTCATTGGTAACATCATAGGATTCTGGTATGCGGGAGTCTATGGCATAGCCTGCTCAACAGTTATGAGTAGYACAGTMTCACTGATTGCCTGCCTATACGTACTTCATACCAAACATAAAATTTATTTTGCATACAGAGARTATTTRGAYTTTTTATACAGACTTYTTGCACAGGTACTTCTTGGCGTTGGATTGTTTTTAGCCTGCTTTCATGGGACTMTCATGCTCTGTTCAAACAGCTGGCTTTATCATRCAATACTCCATGGACAACTGTAYTGGATTCTTACCTGCCCTCTTTTTGGAATGATTATGRTTCTCTTCTTTCTGCTTCGTAAAAAGTTCGGAATCTCACTATATTTTGTAGATTTTCATTGACCAGATCTTCTTTTAATATAGCCTAGATAACAAGACATGATTAAGAAAAAGTCTCAATAAAAAAGGAATAATACATGAAAAAAGGTGTTTTATTATTCATTGCTATGCAAGCTATTTTATATCAAAAAACAGATGCATATGCTCCTAACCAGATCTCAAAACCATACGAAATTTCTACATTATTATATGAAAAAAGTAGACAGACTATGAATGCCGGCTTTTTTGTCGAAGGTGGATCAAGCTGCATTGGTGGCGACCCAGAAGGCCATCATGTTGGAGTTCTTCAACGATATGAGCATACCCTTTCTACCGTTGGAATGCTTCGTACACGAACAACAATGGAGACTGAAGCAACAACACTGCTTAATTCATTATTGCCTAATACTTTAACAGAGAGCGATGGAGCTCTTGTTTTTAATGGAACCTATGATCAAGTTAATGTAACAACCTGGTACAGCTTAAAACTACCAATCGAAAAGTCGTATGGTTCATTTACTTTTAATACTTTTTTACCCTTCACCTATCAAGCAATACGTAATATTTCTTATGTAGACGAAACGCCAAACAGCACTTCTGGAAGCAGTGCGCTCGTCAAACAGAATATAACTAATGATGTTCCTGCTTTTTTAGAAAAATATGGTTCACTAAATATTAAAGATAAAAAGTATGGCGGCATTGGAGATATTGTCTGCATGTTGCAATGGAACAAAAACTTTCCTCAGATGCGCGACCATCTCATTAATGTATTAGTTCATGCTGCTTTAGGTACAACAATTCCAACAGGAATACAACGAGACTGCAGCAATCCATTCCATCTTGAAAATGGAAACAACGGCGCATGGGGCGTTGTCATTCGATCAGGCATTGATCTAGGCTTTACTCATGATTTTCATTGTGGATTAGATATTGATTTCTTRGGACTTTTCTTTACCACAAATACCTTTAGRCTAAAAACAGATCCTACACAGACATCGTTTTTTATTCCTGAAAAAGGAACTGCAACACTTGCTCAAGGAAACACATGGMATTTTGGCCTCTTTGGAAAATGGGATCGAATATTAAAAAGTGGTTTTTACACTGGACTTAAATATCAATTTATTACACACAATGAAGATGAACTGTATCCCTTAGACAATCAATTTGACTTTAATGTTGTGAACAGCAACCTACAGCTCGATGAATGGAGCGCCCACTACATCATGTTCTCTGCAGGTTTTAACTCAGCACATCATAAAGATGCACGCGTGACCTGTGATGCATCGATATTTTACAAAGCGCCTGTTATTTACAAAAAAAGTATTTTACTACACAGTGTTGGTGGACAACTTACACTTCGTTTTTAAATACGAAAAACAAYATCTCCTTTTTTTAGTAAAAAAAGCTCTTCTCGTGCAACTTTTTCTTGATARAAAGTATCCGATACAAGAGCTTTTTTTTCATATGTATACTTTTTTAGWAGGCTYTCTTTCTGATGTCGATCATGAGATAAAACTTCATATCTGTTTTTTAAACCTAACCGATATGTCTTGTTAAATGTATGAAAATCAAAAAATAATTTTAARATATAAAGCGAYAARAAACAGAGAATAAATATGATTTTTTTCTTATGACGATGCAGATAKAGRATRTATTTCATATCACTTCAACTTTTTTCAATATCACGATGATAKACTATTGATTTCACATATGAAAAATGATGTTTAGCAAGTCTTTCTACAAATGCAACCGATCGATGACGTCCACCAGTACATCCTATGGAAACCGTTGCTGAAAATCGACCTTCTTCATATGTTTTCCTTAAACTGAATTCTAAAAAAGTAAGGAGTTGATCCCAATACTCTTTAACCTCATCATTATGAAAAAGATACTCATACACYTGAGAAGACTTACCACTTAATGCACGCAGATGAGGAGAAAAATATGGATTAGGCAATGATCGTAAATCATAGACAACATTGCTTTCAAGTGGAACCCCATGCTTGAAACCAAAGGAAACAAAATTAACTAATAAGTCTGGAGCGACTGAAGCATTAAAATACGAGCGAGCCCATTTGCGTAAATCATGGATATTCCAACTATCAGTATTCATATGCAGATCAGCTTCTTGCAAAATAGGATCTAATARTTTTCGTTCATATGAAATAGCTTCAGGAAGAGTCATATCTATCTCAAGTGGATGTCGACGTCGAGTCTCYTGATAYCGYTTCAAYAATGTTTCATCGTAAGCATCTAAAAARATAATAGTTACTTTCCARCCCATTTTTTTAATATATGCRATTTCATGCAAAAGTGTTGAAAAAAAATCTTTTCCTCGAATATCAATACCGAATGTAATTTTTGATAAATCATGTTCAGTTGCGATACATTCAATGAAGTGACGGATCATAGGAACGGGCAAATTATCAACACAGTAATAATCTAAATCTTCCAAAACACGAACAACTCCTGTTTTACCTGAACCTGAYAAACCGGTTACAATAATAAGATCCTTGCAGGGATCTGTTTTTTTTTCGAGCAAATTCAGAGAAGAANNNGAAGAAAGCGATGTCATTTTATTACCTTTATCATAAAAGATTACTGGTATTGTACATCAATTTTTATTYTATTATACCACAGAGAATCAATTAATATACAATACATACAGAAGGAATCCTTAAAAAGCATAACTATGAAGGTGATCTCGTGAATCARAAAAAAATTATATGCTCTCTTTTACTACTAACTCTTTCTCCTACATTCTTTTTTGCGGAAGATAAAGAAGAAGATAAAGAAAACAGATTAGAAGATACAAAGTATGCATGGATAAAAACAACTGCAGAYATTATAAGTACTATCGAAGAAAAAGCATTTAGACAGACAGCAGACTTTGGTGAATGCATACAGAAAGCACTCAAATCGTACCTTGCACATATTGATGCACATACATCATTTTTTACTTCTGATGGACATAAATCTATCAAAGAGATGGCAACCGGCAAATTTTCAGGCATCGGTGTGAGTATTACTGGTAAAACAATTGAAGACGATTCACTTGTGCTTATTGATGTTATTGAAAGCGGCCCCGCTTACCGYGCAGGTCTTATGAAAGGAGACAAGATTTTTAAAATTGACGGAACAAAGCTTCAAGGACTTTCATCAGATGAAGCTATCAGCAAGATTAAAGGRAARCAGGGAACAACGGTAAAGTTAAAAATAATTCGTGGAAARAAACCTCTTGAATTCAACGTCARACGAGACACAATTAAAGATGARGCTGGAAGCTGGTATCATTTYAAAGAGTACGATGTTTAYTACTGTGCTCTTAAAATTTTTAGTGAATCAGCTGCTGAACAGATGAAAAAAATGATTAATAAGATACAAAAGAAAACATGCCGTGGCCTTATCATTGATTTAAGAAATAACCCTGGGGGACTCGTTGATTCTGCAATCGATATGGCTTCACTGTTTATTCCCAAAGGATCGATAGTTACAACAACAAAAAATAATAAAAATAAAATTATTAACAGCTATAAAACGACTGATGATCCAATTATTAAAGGATCTCTTCCTATTTGTATAATAATTAATAACTTCAGTGCATCTGCCTCAGAAATACTGGCAGGCTGCTTAAAGCATTATGCTGATGATGATAAAGAAGGAAAATTACAAGTTTTTCTTGTTGGCAATAGAACACATGGAAAAGGATCTGTGCAAGAAGTGATACCAGTTGGACARGGCTGTGCAATGAARTTAACAACAATGCTTTATTACCTCCCTGGCAATGTATCAATTCAAGCAACAGGAATTGAACCAGAYTTTCTTATACAACCAAAAACRATYCCTGAGAAAGAACTGAAATGGATTGAAGAAGTTTACGGTCGAGAATCTTCATTAAAAAATCATATCACTACCCTTGAAGTAAGAAAAATGGAAGGTGAAGATATTTCAGAAGAAGATGAAAAAGAATATCAAGAAAAATTAAAACAGAAAAAAAAAGARAGTCTTGAAAGTAATGATGACAATGATATTACCAGTCTCACTCCAGAACAGATCGAAGAAAAACGAAAAACAGAATTACAAAAAAATGTTCAAATACAAGCCTGTATCAATATGATCAACAGTATATCGTTAGCAAAAAAAGCATTACCTCAGGAAGTTAAAAATCGTAAAAATAGTTTAAAATTTCTGAGAAAATACTTTATAACTGACACTCCTGTCACTATTGAAGCGATAAAATAAGAACCTAATGTATAGCTTTGGAAAAAATATTAATAAAAAAATTGATTTTTTTTCCAAAGCCTTTATAATTTTTTGTGTAATGAAGATTTGATGGTGGGCGTAGCTCAGTTGGTAGAGCACCAGGTTGTGGTTCTGGTGGTCGCGGGTTCGATCCCCGTCGCTCACCCCATTAAATCGTCTGAGTCACAAAAAAATTTGAAATTATTGATTTACGTCGGGGTGTAGCGCAGTTGGTAGCGCACTCGCTTTGRGAGCGAGGGGTCGTCAGTTCGAATCTGACCACCCCGACCATTTTTTTTKTGCTCGTAGCTCAGTTGGATAGAGCAACGGATTTCTAATCCGTAGGTCGCAGGTTCGAGTCCTGCCGAGCACATATTTTCCAATCTCAATTCAAAGTTTTATCTAAAGAATTCATAMTATTTAAAATAAATCATAACTTTCTTGGTAGCTTAAAAGTAATAATTATAGATTCTGTTTTGCTACTGTTATCCAAATACACAATTTYAAARTGAAAAGAATATATTATGTTTAAAAATATACCTTTTTTTAGAACAAGCATCGCTCTCCTCATACTCTTCAGCACCTRTACAAATCTTTCAGCARCATCTAATCCATATGMARAACTGATAGAACAGAGGCGTGAAGCTATTTTAAATGRCAACATTGACGAAATGGAAGAGATTTTGAAGCAAGGAATGCCTGTTAATATACAAGATAATCTCGGCTGGACAGCACTCCATGAGGCTGTAGTTGAACAAGACTTTTATATGGTAAAGTTTCTTCTTGATCATGGAGCGAATCCTAATATAAAAGAGAACCATGGTGAAACTGCACTGCATAAAGCTGCTAAGAATGCTTTTATAAGTATTCTACAATTACTTCTTAATCATGGAGCAAATGCTGASATAGAAGATCAGATCGGTGAAACTGCTATTTGCAAAGCTCATAAATATAATCAAGATGAAAACGTCAAACTTTTATTTAAATCTTTTRCAAGTCACTCTCGATAATTAAACATGAATCAGGAAATTAAAACTTAAAATGCAATGTTTATGATTGAAACAGTAAGACCAAAAATGTTGTGTACAACTTCTTTACATGATATATTTTCTTAGTCATAGTTTTTAGTAAGTTTTTTTGAAAGTGAAATCATGAAAAAACTGCCTTTAGGTATTCAAACYTTTTCTAAATTACGAGAGAATGATTACTTATATGTTGATAAGACAGAACATTTATATCGATTAATTCAAGAAGAATGTTGCTTTTTTGCTCGTCCTCGTCGCTTTGGAAAATCAATTTTATGCTCAACACTTGCCTCGCTTTTTCAAGGTAAAAAAGAACTATTTAAAGATCTTTGGATTTCAAAAAACACTGATTATGACTGGCCAATACATCCAGTAATTCATATTGATTTTAATGGAGTTTCTGTTGAATCACCTCAGTTATTTTCCCAAAGTTTAATGCTGGAACTTAAGCGCATTGCTACTATTGAAAACCTTATAGAACTTGAAATGAGCAATCCTGGGACAATGTTAAAAGATCTCATGCTTGAATTAGTAAAAAAATATGATAATAAAAAAGTAGTACTTATCATTGATGAATATGATCGACCTGTTTTACATCACCTTACCAAACCTCAATCTCTTGAACAAATGCAAGATATTATAAGGAATTTTTATACGTCTATTAAGGGCGTAGACGCTCTGCTTAAATTTTTATTTGTGACTGGGATTAGTCGATTTTCAAAAGCAAATTTATTTTCTGGATTCAATCAAATTCAAGATATTTCAATGAATCCTCAATTTGCACATCTCGTTGGATACGTTGAAAGCGAATTAAACAGTACATTGTCAGAGCATATGATTGTAGCTGCACACGATAGTGGTAAGAGCTTAGAAGAATTTAAAGAAGCAACAAAATCCTATTATAATGGGTATCGATTTTGGAAAAACTTGCCTGCAGGAAAGTCTCAAATAGATATCCCCCGTATCTACAACCCTTTTTCGGTGATGCATAATATTAATAATCCTACCTTTGAGTGCTATTGGTTTAGCTCAGGAACCCCAACTTTTTTAATGAATTTATTTAAACGAGATAAATATCAAATAGAATCCTTTGAAGCTCTTGAAATATCTGAAGAAGAATTAGGAGCTTTTGAGCCAACACTTTTACCACTCAATACGCTTTTATATCAGACCGGTTATTTAACAATCAAAAAATATGATTTGGATTCAAAGAATTTTATTTTAACGTATCCAAATATTGAAGTTAAAGAAGCCTTTCTTCAGCGAATTCTAGTTTGGATTTCTGAAGTTCAAAGTGGACAAATCAACAAGCATGCTGCGCAATTACGTAAAGCTATCAACATGCATGATCTTGAATTGTTAATTTCTACATTGAAATCTTTTTATGCTACAATTCCTTACACTATTCAACTTGATCAAGAAAAGTATTATCAAACTATTTTTTATATTATTTTGACCTTGCTCGGCATAACTATCGATGTTGAAATTGCAACAAATATTGGCCGCATTGATGCAGTAATCAAGACAGAAAAATATATCTACATCATTGAATTTAAACTTGATTTAATCGCATATAAAGCGATTGAGCAAATCAAAACCAAAAAATACTATGAACAGTACCAACAAGATTCACGACCTATCACATTGATTGGCATTACATTCAGTAGAAAAGAAAAAAATATCAGCGACGTAATTATTGAAAAATTCAAGAAAAATTAAAAAGTAAAAGTATTCTACCCAAATTATTATTCTTAAACAGACTCAACTTTCAAATGATTAAGATATATAAAAAACCCTTAGTGATTTGAAATTGTCCGACTTCGCTTCAGATGCTACGTCGTGACATCACGCCATAACGCTTTGGACGGCGGATGGTGGAGAGGGAGGGATTTGAACCCTCGATACCTTATGAGGGTATAGTCGCTTTCGAGACGACCGCATTCAACCACTCTGCCACCTCTCCAAATAAAGTATTTTTATAGTAGCAGATTTTTATATAAAATCTAGAATAAGTCCATCAAGAAAATCTTTTCTGTTTTTAATACGTCTCATACAACTTCTCCTTAATATTTTTTAACAGGTAAAAACAGCCTGAGTCAAAAAATTTAAAACTCCAGAGCTATACTTCTTTGTCTAGCTGTCATTACTTTTAAATTTTATTGCAAAAGTAAAAAAAAAGCAGTAAAATACAGTATATTGTTAGTCGAAAGGCGTCACAAAAAAACGCGCGCTTTCATAAAATTTTCACAACCATGATGCTTGGAATTATAAAAAATTACTAAGTATCAGACAATACGAGGAGTTTTCGTATGTTTTCTGGTTTAATGCGTACATTTTTTGGTGAYATGAATAAAAATGAAGCYAAAAAGTTCGCTATCTGTTCCCTCACGTTYATGCTACTTATTGGTGCCTACTGGCTYCTTCGAACTTTGAAGGACGCACTATTCGATGATYTAGTYGGWCTWGCWTACCAACCAAAAGCTNAAATGTTTTCTCTATTTGTCATCATTCCTTTGATTTTAATGTATACTAAGTTAGTTGATACAGTAGAACGTCACAAATTATTTTATGTGATCTGTTCTACATATTCATTGATTTTTACTTTAATAACATACGTATATGTAAACCCATTGCCAAATTTCCTTCCTTCAATAACAGCAATGATTCCTGGTAGTCCACTTGGTTGGTTTATTTATGTTGCAATTGAAAGCTTTGGATCATTGTCAATTGGACTTTTCTGGGCATTTATGGCAAGCACAACCTCAACCGCATCTGCTAAACGTGGCTATGCACTTATTTACGGGGTTGGACAACTTGGTTCAATCGGTGGCCCTACTTTAACAACATATGCTCCCGTTCTTGGGCTTCCATTTTTGATTATGTTTGGTGCTGCTGCTATTTTAATGGTTCCTTTATTAATTATGCTCTTAATGTATGTTGTTCCAGCAGAAGAAATGATGTCTGATCCTCATGTAAATGCTACTCCTAAAAAGCGTACCGGTTTACTTGAAGGACTTCGTCTCTTATCAACAAGYCCATATCTTCTTGGTGTTTTAGTAATTTCAACTATTTATGAAATTGTTGGTACAATCATGGACCTTCAATTGAAATTACTTGCAAAACAAGTTTATACAACTAAAGAAACATTCGCAGCATTCATCGGTACATTTGGACAGACAACTAATGGTTTTGCGCTAGTTATGGCATTTGTAGGGACTGGTTTTTTTGTTAGAACATTTGGCGTACGATTCTGTTTAGTCATGTATCCGGTTCTTGCAGGTATTGTTGTTGGAGCAACTCTTATTTACCCATCATTGTGGCCAGTGTTTATAGCAGTATTAATGATTAAAGCATTGAGTTATACCTTGAATAATCCTGTTAAAGAATTAATGTACATCCCAACCAGTAAAGATGTTAAGTTTAAAGCTAAAAGCTGGATTGAAGCATTTGGTGGMCGTACTGCTAAAGCAGGTGGATCAGTTATYAAYAATWTTTTCGCTGGCAACTTGACAGCTTTGATGACTTTTGGAACAATGGCATCGTTAGGCGTCATTGGTATATGGATTGGTATAGCATTCATTGTTGGAACAAGCTACAATACCTTAATTCGTGAAAACAAAATTATTGAGTAAACGTTAAGTTGTTAAAAAGTAATAATATGTTACACGTATCATATAGTTTTAAAGGATGCCTTCCATGGCATCCTTTTTTTTACAAAGGAGATTTATGATATCAAAGTTTTTTGATATTTTATGGGGACATCTGAGCAGAGACGAATTAAGAAAGTTCACCTTATGTTCAATAACATTTATGCTTCTAGTTGGATCTTACTGGCTTTTACGTGTATTAAAAGATGCACTTTTTGATGACCTTGTTGGCATTGTTCATCAACCAAAAGCAAAAATCCTCTCAATGATTGTTATTGTTCCATTGGTCCTTATTTACACACGGCTTGTAGATACTGTTGAACGACATAAACTCTTTTTTTGGATCTGCACTTCCTACTCAGTACTTTTTAGCCTCATTCTCTATTGCTACACACATCCTTTACAAATATTTTACACATCATTTTTGCCAGGAAACATTATTGGATGGATCACATATGTTTCCGTAGAAAGCTTTGGCTCATTAGCTATAGGTCTTTTCTGGGCATTCATGGCAAGCACGACCAATACAGCTTCTGCTAAACGTGGCTATCCCATGATTTATACAATCGGTCAACTGGGAACGATTGCAACCACGACAATGGTTACAAAAGTTCAATTCATTGGCTTCACCACATTGTGGGCTGGTGCTTCTTGTGCTGTATTTATTGTTCCTTTTGTTATCATGCTTTTATTGACGACAGTTCCCCAAGAAACTATGCAGTCTAATGTTAAAACTAACATACAAAAAAAAGAAAARACCGGTCTCTTCGAAGGGCTTCGTCTWCTTTCAACMAAGCCTTACCTRCTTGGYATTCTTGTTATTTCAACATTCTATGAAGTTGTTGTGACAATCATGGAATTTCAAATGAAAATGCTTGCACGCCAAATATATACAACCCGTGAAACTTTTGCTGCATTTTTAGGAACATATGGCCAAGCAACAAATATTTTAGCTTTTGCATTTGCACTATTTGGAACAGGAATCATTGTTAGAACTTTTGGCGTACGATTCTGTTTAGTGATGTTTCCTCTTGTTTCAGGAACCATTGTAAGTGCAACCTTATTTAACCCATCTTTGTCGATCATTTTTGCAGCAGCTATGATTACTAAAGCATTAAGTTACACCCTCAATAATCCTGTTAAAGAATTAATGTACATTCCAACRAGTAAAGATGTAAAGTTCAAGACTAAAAGCTGGATTGAAGCTTTTGGTGCTCGAGGATCCAAGGGAACTGGAGCAACTGTTTGTGCGATCTTTGCCAACGACTTACCCTACTTGATAACCTTCGGAACCATCGCTTCTTTAAGYGTTATCAGYGTCTGGGCAACTGTTGCATTYTTAGTCGGAACTCARTACAACAGACTTATTAAAGAAGAAAAAATTATCGAATAAAAAYATTACTCTTGGAAGATYGATTGGTATGACACTTATTTTAGGCATYGAAACATCATGTGATGAAACAGCAGCAGCTGTTTACTGTTCAAARCAACAGAAARTTTTGAGCAATGTTCTACACTCTCAAATAAARTTACATGAAAAATATGGTGGTGTTGTTCCTGAAATTGCATCTCGATCACATTTGGCACGTATCAAATCTATTGTTGAACAAGCACTTGAAGAAGCTCAAACTTCTTTTGATGCTATTGAAACAATTGCTGTCACGACAAAGCCTGGTCTTGCTGGATCACTCCTTGTAGGACTCTCCTATGCCAAAGGGCTTGCTTGGGCTGGAAATAAAAACCTTATTGGTGTTGACCACTTGGAAGGCCATCTGTTTTCATCAATGTTAAACCCTGATGGAACAACGCGAGAAGAACTAGCGTTTCCCTATCTTGCTCTCTCAATGTCAGGAGGACACACCTCCTTGTATCTTGTTCATAGCAATGAAAAATATGAAAGAATTGGACAGACAATTGATGATGCTGGCGGTGAAGCTTTTGATAAAGTAGCTCGTATGTTAGGACTTCCTTATCCTGGCGGACCTCACATTGAAAAAAAAGCAGAAAAAATCAATTTTCAAGATTTTTTCAAATACCCACGAGTACGACTGAAAAAAGCAAAATTAGATTTTAGCTTTTCCGGATTAAAAACAGCTGTTTTATATGACCTGATGAAAAAAGGCTGGTATGATCTTGAAACTAACAGACCAACAAGCAATTTGACAGAAGAAAATATTCAACAAGTTTCAAGCTCTCTTCTGGTCTGCATTGCTGATATCGTTATTAATCACATCAAAGATGCACTTGTTTTGTATCCAGAAATCAAAGGAGTCACCTTTATTGGTGGAGTTGCTTGTAATAAATATATTAAGCAACGTATCGAACAGTACACGAAATCACGTAAACTTTTTACCATCAGTCCTGTCCCCAGCTTTTGCGTTGACAATGCTGCAATGATCGCTTACACTGCTTCATTGTATCAGACTCAAGGGGGAGAATCTGACTGGTATTTAGATATATTTTAAGAATGTTTTTTAAAAGGAGAGAGATGTTTTTTTTGACTGTTTTTTTTACAATTTTTCTAAGTAGCCTGCTCAAAGTTGATGCTGCTGAAGAAATTTTTATTGATTATGATGATCATGTAAGTTTCTATGATGCTTGCCAGAATAACGATGTAAAAAAAATGCAAAAAATATTCTCTCAGCACTCTCCTCAACTACAAGTACAACTATTAACAAAACTAGACTCTGGATACTTATCACCATTAGAAGTTGCTGTCGAAAGAGAAGCAGATGAAAGTGTAAAATTTCTTTTAGAAAAAAACTCAGATACAGAGATAGCTGGTAGATTATTATCCAAATTTCTTAAATCTAAAAGAATACATTGTATAGAAAGCAAAGAAAAATCTTCTCGTATCGTTAAACTTCTTCTTAATCAGGGAATTGACCCTGATACCATCAATCAATCTCTTTTACAAGCAGCAGATGAAAGATGGCCTTTTATTGTAGAATTATTGCTTCAATATGGTGGCAACCCTAATATCCAGGATGGATGGGGATTCACCCCTTTCACTCGTGCAGTCCTTCGTCAATCGTATGAATCAATACGACTACTCATTGAATATGGCGCCAACATTAACACGCAGCGTGAAGGAAAAGAACCTCTCGAACTCCTTTTGGGTCGATATAATTTCTATCCTAATAAAAAAATTAATGTAAATAACTGCGCTCAACTTTTACTCAATGCTGGATGCAACCCTTTTCAAAAAAACTGTTATGACAGCAACGCTTTTGATGCTGTACTCTGTCATCAAGATCTARAACTTGCAAAAACTTTCTTAAACTACGCTCAGAAAATGCAATACGATGATACAAAAATATTCATTCATCAACTCTACAAACTACTTAAAACTATTTCTTTTGAAGAAAATATTGATACAATGACCCAAATATACAAGTTTATGTATTCGATACGCAGAGAAGAAAAAAGCATCATGATTGAAAAAATTAATGCATTTCTACTCGAACCGGAAGCTCAAAAATCGCCTTCTTTTATAAAAAAAATATATGCTTTTATTAATCTACCTTCAAAAAGGAAACAGGCTAGGATCAAAGAAATCAAAAARCARTCTACTAAAAAGGTGATTGCATTGTCAAAACAGATGCTTGAACCTTCTGCCCAAATCCCCTTGCCACCTGATAGTCCAGTCGCATCATCAATCGATTTAATGCCTCGATCATTTCATATCATCTCCCAGCATGGCCATGCCTATACCCNTTTTTAATAAGAAGTATATTTAAAAAAATAAAAACAGTATGGTTTTAACGAATTTGAGAAGTAAGATGATTATCATTCTTCTATTATTTTTCACAAGTATAGAGCTATCAGCATCCTTCGCAGAACATCAAAACCTTATCACTGAAAAAATAGCAAAAGAGTTTTTGGACAACTGCCTGCTCAAAAAGCAAGAAATAGATCAAGTTGAAGCAGTAAAAAAAATTATTATTTATGCAAAAAAAGAAAAGATCTTAACCAGTTTTTTTAACATATTAATTAAAAGTTTCCGTATTGAACTAGACCCAAAAGAGAGAATAGAAAAATATCTATCTAACATCGTATTCAGCTGTAACAACAAAGGAATGGGTCTCCTGCACTTAGCCGCAGCATATGCTCATCCAAAAATAGTAGAATTGCTTTTAAATGAAGGAATGAGTCCTGATAAACTTGACACCCACGGCAATAGCCCTCTGAGCTACGCTCGCATGTATAAACGACAAGAGAATGAACAGCTACTACTCAAATATCTACTCAAGAACATATAATTTGCTCATAAAAACTAAAACTTGCTAGCAATGTATTTATACAATAAAATATTGAAAACATTTGATACAAATCCAGACAAACATACATATTTTCAAAAGGAAAACATATGATTAAAAAAATACTGTTAGCTACTCTACTTTCTGGCTTTTCTTTTACTGCAGATGCAGCTATGAATGCAGATCTATCTGAACTCATCATAGAAGGTAAAACTGATGGAACAATCTTCCATATCAAATAAAACCACGCAAACTTTCTGTTTGCTATCACTCAAGCAATAATATCAAATAAATCTGAAATCTGTGCGCTATTTCTTATGCAGCAAGACATATCCTTCACTACTCAAGAAATAAAAATGTTCATTTCTATGGCAGAAGGATTTGGTCATACAAAAATTGAAACCATGCTACGAAATTATCAAGAAGGCAGACCTTTCTGTACAATAGTCGTTCCAGACGCAGAAGATTCTGCATCATACCTTAATAAGTAATAAAAAGAGGGCATAGCTTTTATACCATGCCCTCTTAAAACATTAAAAATCTATTTAAAAGATGCGGTGATTCTATCTTTCAAATCATCTGCACTCATGTACCCTGTAGCCCGATCAACTATTGTACCATCTTTAACAAACAGAATAGTTGGAACTGATGAAACAGAAAGTTCTGCTGCTAATGCTTGTTCATCATCAATATTAATTTTAAAAAAATTATACGTTGAACCTAGTTCATGTGAAACTATATCAAACTGTGGCGCTAGTTGTTTACAAGGACCACACCATGATGCGTAAACATCAACAACTGATGGCTTGCTACCATTTATAACTAATGACTGATACTGTTCTTTTGTTAATTCTGTTGCCATTTTTATTCCTCTGTTTTTTAATAAAAAAGATTATATTCAACTATTATCGTATGCTATCATTTTTTCGCAACAACATCCAGAAAGCGTGCACGATCAGCAAAAGAGAGTGGCGTCTGTTCCAAAATATGCCACTCACCTGATCGATATTCATGCGCCATACGAGATACTTTATTTAACCAGATTCCATCATTGCGAGATAAAAGTTCATTGAACAGTGGATAGTCACTTGTCATCTTCATATGAGATA
The DNA here is from genome assembly GCA_002401785.1 of Candidatus Babelota bacterium. GTDB lineage: Bacteria > Babelota > Babeliae > Babelales > CAZZPM01 > CAZZPM01. Next base: position 19,017 of record NVUD01000006.1, on the reverse strand, counting down.
ACATGAGAACTGCAAAATGTTCTATGTATAATTTTTTTTGCTTGCATGCATTTGAAAACCAGTTGAAGCGACTATTGAAGCTACAGAGCCATAAAGGATCTTGTTCTGAGGAGAGCCCTTTATAAAATCCTTGATAAAACCAGTCGAGTGATACTGTTGCCGCATAGCAAGCAACACGACAGTTGGGAACAATTTTCTGCAAAGAACTTTTTATCCATTTGCCAAGCTCTTCTGACTGTTTTAATAAAAAACTATGATACTCTTTTCCTTTCTGTCTCTCCATCAAATCTTTAACCACTGCATGGCCACCTTCGGCAATAATTGTATCTTTAAAAGAAAACAGATCATGAACCGAAGTTCCCTGCGCTGAACTTGAAAATTCACCAGCTTTACTTTCATTACGCAAGTACATTTCCAAATCAATAAAAAAACCAGCGACTTCTAGTCCCTCTACATGCATTCGCCAAAATGGCATAAATCGTTGAGCACTTATAATTATTTCATCCCGCCACCAATTGCGATCAAGAGGCTCGGGAACATCTYTGAATAGATTGCCAAACAGATCAACCATCTGTTTGGTCGGATATTTATTCTGTTCTACAAAGTTATTAGTAATTTCAAAACCGRTAAAAATTTGCGGTAGTTTTTTTTGCATCTTTTCATACGYATTTCTCAATTGCTCACTAAACATCTTAATAGATTTACCCAGCTGCTCTCGACGATTAAAAAATTTAGYCCGAACACTAAAATATTGATTCGGTGCTATACTCAACCATAATCCATCAAAATCTGCTCGAACCAATGAATCAATTAATCGCTCTTGATCTTCCTTTAATTTTTCATCAGCAAACAGATCTATGTCCATCCAAGCAAGGACTTTTTTTGTTTCTGTACCAGAAGCTATATCAGCTGCACCTTCCAACAGACTCGGATCCAGCTGCTTCTTTTTCGAAGATATTTCTTTCCCTTTTAATGCTCTCATCATCGATGCAATTTTTTTAAAGCCATGATACAGATCATCATCAAGTTTTTTTTGTACATCAAGGTCCAATGGAGTAACTTTAAAGTTTTCTTGAACAGATGCGTATGAAGCAATATCAACGTTTCCGAAAAAAAGTTTATGTTCTTTACGTGATAAAGGAATAAAAAACCCAAGCGTATCACCTTGAATATGCATAGAAAATAGCGAAGTATCAGGCTTTGGAACGAGYGAAGTCGCATACCCTCCAATCCATGCAGATGCATTTTTTAACAATTGCTCAATTTTTCCTTTGTATCCAGATCCTGAAAAACCAAGGMGWTGCTGCTGACCYATACTATTCATTTGAAAATTACCACGCTGACTTACTGAGAGACCAAAYGGYTGTAACCATTCATTATAAACAGTTAATGGATGMCCYGTAGAAACATTTCTATACGCAGAACTAGAAAAACYTGGTAAAAACAGAGCTGTTATAGTTTTTTCTATACCAGCATGCTGCTGAATAAGTTTCGTAATTTTTTGACTTAATGGTGATGTTTTTAACGATGAAACAACTGAATCATGTATTAAAAAAAAAGCAACATCATAYGTATCTATCAACATGTCATCAATAGACAGATCAATGAGATCACCTAGATTTTTATATATTATTTTGAAATCATTTTGCCGTGCTAATTCAAAAAAACGCTTATAAACCAGCTCRTCTYTGTATGTTGTATCTAAAACAAGCATTCTYTGTTGAGCAGCAGAAGAAACATCTGCATAGCTGAACAACAACAAGAAGTAATAAAAAAWMTGCTTTGAAAARTACATCCCKACTCCCCCTCAAGTTATATTGTTTTATTGTATCATACTTTATTTAGAGGGAGCTTCTTTTTCAGCTTTTTTCTCTATAGTTTTATTATTTTCAACCTCTTCTTTCGTCAAAACCTCAGGGGTTCCGGCAAAAGAAACTTTTGTTGGCGATGCTGCTGGTAGTGCTACAGCAACCTGTGACGATGAGTCATGTTGCAAAAGTGATGMTATTTTTCTATCTTTTTCAAAAATTTGCTCTTGTAGTTCAACTATTTTTTGAGCAACACGCTCTACTTTTTCTATCACTTCCTTGTTTTTTCTCTGCTCTTCACCYAGAGCTATTTTAAATGATTTTCTTTTTGAATGCTGTTTTTTTGAAATATCGCATAATTTACTCACCTGATCGATAGTCGCATATACTTGCTGCTGACTTTCAGGATAATTTTTACGAATTTTTAACAATGAATTACCAACATTTTTATGTATTTCCTGCACACTTTCTAATGCATCACGTGCATRYACAAATGGTAAGCACACATAGATAACAAGAAATAAAACTATCCGCTTCATTCTCTTTCTCTCTTCTTTAATGATATATTCTTTTTTACAGCACCGACACTATAGCTAATATTATCAAATGTACGCAACAACAGATTCTTTATTCAATATCTTTCATAAAAAAGGAGATACCAACAATGCTTTGTTTTTTGCTAATCTTTTTACCTTTTCACTTTTTAACAAGTATTCCTTTGCTRACAAAAAGCGATATTCTTTTCTCCCCACGAGGAAATATCACAACAAGRATTATTGAAGAAATAGAAAAGGCTGAAAAAGAAATTYGTGTTGCTGTATACATGATTACTAGGCTAGAGCTCACCGATGCTCTCATTAAATCACACAAAAAGGGCGTATCTATAAAAGTTGTTACCGACACAGGAAGCATCAAYTCTCCGTATGGAAAAATATACCATCTTGTACAGGCAGGTATCGATGTCAAAGTCTTTTTGACACCAGATGGCAAYTCTCCATTTCCTCCACTGATGCATTCAAAATATACAATTATTGATCAAAAAGTACTTATTTCTGGCTCTTTCAATTGGACAAAATCTGCAGACCTTTTTAATGAAGAACATGTTAGAGTAACTACAAATAAAAAAGAATGTACTATTTTTTCTGAACGATTCAAAAACCTCTTTGAAACAGAAGCAACTGATCAGTTTACCTGTCATAAAAATCAAATGTTATCGTGGAATAAAAAAAACAGAATARTAGCMAAAACKGATCACTCYTCTTCTTCCGATACAAGATCAAAAAGYTCTACTTCYTTTTCTCCTKATCAGTYAACTTCTGCCTATCATGAACTATCTCAATTACTTTGGAGTTTTCTTTCAATTTCATCACCGATTAAAAACAATTTTATTTTTCAAAAAAAAGTTGCCTATCCCAAAAAAGTCTGTTAACAATATATATTGTTGTAATTTGAATTGTGATAGTTCAATTATGATGAATAGATACCGAGGTGGCGGAATGGTAGACGCACTGCTTTAAGGGGGCAGCGAGAGAAATCTCGTAGGGGTTCGAGTCCCCTTCTCGGTACCATGTTTGTTTTTTTTCACGACACTTACTATAAGAGGATTTTTCATGGCACTTTCTCTATCCAATATGTTTCGATCAAAGCTTACATGGTGGATGATAGCAACCACACTAGGCGCTTTTTTTATCTTTTCAGTAGATASACAAGTTCTTTTTGATCAAAATAAAACCGTACAGCAAARGCTTCTTTCWTTTATTCATTTACCAAATATCAATCTTGGTATCGATTTACAAGGAGGAACTCAYTTAGTTCTTCAAGTAGAAATAGAGAAAGCTGTTGAAAAACGACTTTTTATTGAGATAAAACAGGTCGACAAAATTTTAAAAAACGATGGTATCTCAACTCCTTCAAAAAAAGATGTTACCCCAACAATCATCACCTATAGTTTTTCTGATGCACCAGAGGCTCGAAAAGCRGCTGAAGCACTTAAACAGAACAATATTATTAAAGCTTCTACACAAGGCAACGATCTTAAAATAACTCTAAATGCTATTGAAGAGACACGTGTTCGTGCGGCTTCAACTGAACAAGCGATTACTGTCTTACGAAACCGTCTTGACGGTTTTAATGTTCGAGGACTTATTGTACAACAGCATGGTGACCGAAAAATTGTGGTGCAACTGCCAGGACTTGATGATTCAGAAGATATTAAATCAACTATTATGAAAACAGCAGATCTTGAATTCAAAATGGTTGAACATCACGGATCATCAGAAGATAAAATACTCGATAAATATGATGGCTACTTACCAAGTGATATGACAATYATTCCATCATCTGATGGAGACTCACGYAGTTTYTATTCWGTYTCAACKTTYCCTGACATGACTGGTGAGTATGTTTCTGACGCTTCACTTTCTTATGACGAATACAATCGACCTGTTGTAGCATTTAAATTCAATAGTGAAGGTGCTCGAGAATTTCGTGAATTGACGGGAAATAATATTGGAAAACGGCTCGCAATTATCCTTGATGGTGTTGCCATCTGTGTACCAAATATTAATAGCGAAATTGGTGGACAAGGTATCATCCAAGGTAAATTCAGTGTTGACGAAGCAGGTCGCCTTGCAGCACTTTTAAAATCAGGCGCGCTCCTCGCACCACTTACTTTTGAACAAGAAAATCGTATTGGATCATCTCTCGGACAAGACTCAATCAAAAGTGGCGTTATTGCATGCTGTACAGCACTTTTCCTCCTCTTTCTTTTTGCTCTCTTATATTATCGATTGATGGGTCTTTTTGCAGTCTTTGCTTTATTGCACAATATTTTCACTGTCCTTCTTTTGCTTTCCTACTTTAAAGCAACATTAACCTTACTCGGTATTGCAGGAATGGTACTTACTATTGGTATGGCAGTTGATGCATCAATTTTAATTTATGAAAAGATTCGTGAAGAGCTTCAAAATGGCAACTCTTTAAAATCAGCAATCGATGCTGGATTCAATGGAGTGATGACCGTTATAATCGACTCAAACATTACAACTTTTTTGACAGGAATTGTCCTCTTTCAATTTGGTGGTCCTGCAATTCGTGGCTTTGCGGTCACACTTATGATTGGAGTCTGTGCAACTGTTTTCTCTGGAGTCTTTTTTTTAAGAGCTCTCATTGAAGGTGCAGTTGAACTCTTCAACATCAAAAAAGTARRMWKRTRMAMMWWTWMWRAAATAAAAGACTTTTTTGTTGCAACATTTTTCTAATTTGTTACAATAAAAAAGTCTTAATTGTGTGGCGGCATAGCTCAGCTGGTTAGAGCGGCAGAATCATAATCTGTAGGTCCGGGGTTCGAATCCCTGTGCCGCTACCAAATTTCTTAAAAAACTTCTTTTTTTTCTTATATAATTTCATACTGAATGCCGAGGGCATTGCTTTTCTATCAAAATACAAGATATATTTGTACGTTTATGTATATGTTTAATGATATCTTCACGTATGATAAAAACTTGTAAGAGGAGCTCGACATGAAAAAGCTAATACTCGCAATATTACAAATATCATCTACAACAATATTTCCAATCATGTTTGCAGCCACTATACAAAGAACTGCTCCTCTTCCCATTATTAAAAATCAAAAACAAGAAAAATCGAACTCCTTAAGTCCTGAGGCTCAAGCATCTTTATTATACAATGCAATAACAAGTGATAATGAACCACAAAGTTTATTATTTCTCAATAACTACGACTTAATTACAGGATACCCAAGCCCCCAAACACAGCGTAGTCCTCTTCATGAAGCTTTACGTAAAAATCATCTATACGTTGTTCGCAGTATTTTATGTCACCCAGGAAATGATATTGATGCACATGATGAAAATGGAGAGACACCTCTTTTATGGGCAGCAAAATATGGAACAACTATACATCTTCGACTACTGTTTGATTACGGAGCTGATATAAACGAAGTTGACTCACTGCAAAGAACAGCTTTGCATTATATTTCCATACGACCAGAATGCACCATGCTTACAGAATATTTTTTAAAAAAAGGTGCGAATACAAATACAAAAGACAAGTTTGGCCGAAGCCCATTACATCATGCAGCTAACACAGGTCTACCTGAGATAGTCAAACTACTTTTGAAATATAGGGCAGACCCTTTCAACGTCGATAAAAACGGCCAAACTCCTTTTGACATTGCTTGTGATCGTAATAGAAAAGTCATTTCAAACTTTATAAAATCTAATATTGATACAYATCTTGATGATAGATTTGAAACTGATTCAGGAGARATATTTAATTTTGATAATTAATTATCAGTAAAAGTCTTTTTTTTACCATAAAGAAGCAGGGGGGGGTTGCCCCTTRCTTCTTTATGGTACATACTCTAATAGTATTTAAAATATRAATTCAACTATAGGAATACTATGTTCAAAAAACNAACTTTATTGATTTTTACTCTTCTTTCTTTTCAGATTCTTCATGCTTTTAACAGAACGCAAATAATAATTAGTCTTGGTAGCTTGACTGGTTTTTCATATATTTTGCATGATACATATAATCAGTACCAAGAAACATTGGAAAGAAAAAGTAAAAAAAACAGAGATGATACAAAAGAATCATTTATCCAGTTTTTACAATCAAATGATTCTTGCAAAAAAAATACTGTTTTGTGGAGTATTTTATCACTTGGTGGACTTTGGGCTCTATCTGATACATCAAATAATTCCTCTCATACAAATGCTATTCCAAGCAACGAAGACCCTGTCCCTAAAGGAGGGGGAACAAATACTGAGATACCTAAACAAAGTAATAAAAAAAGCACTCCTCAAAACAGTAATCCAGCCATTCTTGAAACTACAGAATATAAAAAAACACGTGCAACTATTTTGAATGCAGCAATCGGTGACGCACTTGGCAGAATAACTGAATTTACTAAGACCAACACTCAAAATATAACAAAACTTGAACAAGCCTATCACCAAATACATGGGTGTACTCCATATACCGATGATACAGTTTTGGCTCAAGTGGTTCTTGAAGAATGTCAAACYGATGGRACTGAAGAGGAAATCATTGATCGTATTGCTCGAARAATTGCAGCCATAGTTGGGCCTGAAAAGAACATTATTGACCCTTTATTTAATTTGAGAGCCCATGGAATTGGGGTTCAAAATGAGGGGAWAAAACTTTTATCATTTATTCAGAACAAAGAGGACATCTTGCCTGGATGGTGGAGAAAACGTGACGAAGCACTGAGTACTCAACAAAAAAAGTCTAAAGCGGGTTGTGGAACAGTTATGAGAGCATGGCCGATTGGTCTTCTCTTTTCTGACATAGAAAAAATTATTAGACTCGCTCGTGATCAATCAATTTTAACCCACTCTCATCCAATGGCTCATGCCGCTTCAGCATCACTCGCAGTTGGTATTTATTATGCACGAACTGGATCATCTGTTGAAGAAGTTATTGAAAAAATAATTGAAACAGCTGAACGATTTGATGAGGAAGAAAAGGCATTCAAACCTGGTGCCGTTAAAATAATTGAAGATACAGATCTCAACAAAGAATTACTTAAACAGAGCAAACTTTTGACTAGTGATCTCATACGATTTGCATACAAACAGGCTCTTGAAAAMAAAGAGCCCGCCGAAGTAYTGGGAACACACGACRAAGAAACAGACYATAGATCTACAGATGGTTTCTTACGTGGCTGGTGTGCCGACGAAGCAATTGCTTCTGCTGTATAYCTATTTGCYCGTAACAAARGYAATATACAGGACGCYATGYCTGAAGCTGTCAATACTCCTGGTGACAGCGAYAGCATTGCAACACTTACTGGWGCACTTATTGGTGCATATTCTGGYAATGTRTACGAAGAYRAAAATCTTAATTATCTTGAAAACAAAGMTCTCTTTGAASARARAGCAGTAGAAATAGCAACAAGCATTGTCGGTTAGGCTTTTTTTTGCTATATTTTTATTTTGACATCATTATAATTAATTACACAAAGGTTTACTCATGAACAGCATGTTAAGCGTAGCTCTTCTTTTTTTATATTCTTTTTCAACTCTCTCTGCAGCAAGCTCTTCCTATCCTTTATCAAAAACAAATGACGAAGCACTAGCCATTAAACTTTCTCGTTATCCTGCAGCATGCGGATTTCTTGATTATCAAGGATGTGGACTCATCCATTACGCAACTCAAAATAATACAATCGAAGCTATTTGCAATATTGCAGAGCACTCTTTTTCCGATCTTAATATGAAAACAGACACAGGATTGACACCTCTTGACATTGCACTTATAGAAGATCAAATGAATGCGTTAGTTGCCTTATGGATCCTTGGTGCTGACCTAAGCTACTCTATGTACAAAAATAAAATAAACAATTRCTTAATAGAAAAAATTAATACACCTTATYCTCAAGKAAATTATCTAATACATTATGCTATTAAAGAAAATTGGAATATGATTTTTTTTGAAAAAATTCTTACTTTACAAGAAAATATTAATGTTAAAAATACTAATGGTAGCACACCACTCCACCTTGCAATGCTTACAAAACGAGATGATATAGTTGATTGCTTATTAAGTTATAGTATTCCTGATATAAGTATTCCTGATATAAGTATCAAGATTACAAAATAAAATGGCAAATCTATATAAAAACATTGCTAAATAGACCTTTTATTACTACAGTTTCTTTTTAGCCTCATTACAATTAATTATACAAAGGTCTACTCATGAACAACATGTTAAGCATCGCACTTCTTTTTTCATATTCTTTTTCAACTCTTTCTGCAGCAGGGTCTTTCTATCCTATACATCTAGTAGATGAAAAAAAACTAACTATTGAACTTTCTAATAATCCCTTCAAGTGCAATGTTCTTGATAACCGAGGATGGGGATTGATTCATTACGCAGCTCAAAATGATACCACCGAAGCTATTTTCAATATTGCAAAGCATACCTCCTCATATTTGAATATAAAAACAACTGAAGGCCTAACACCTCTTGATATTGCATACATGAATAATAGCATGAATGCATTCATTGCTTTATGGAAAGTAGGTGCCAACCTAAATTATGCTCAATACTCTGATGAAATAAAGGAATATTTAGTAGAAAGAATTAATACCCCTGACCCTCGTGGTTGTTATCTAATTCACTGTGCAGTTAGATGGGATATCTCATCTCTTAAAAGAGTTATTGCTTTACAGCTAAATATTAATATTCAAAATTTTGATGGATCAAATGCTCTGTATCATTGTGCAATAAATCATACACTATCAGAACAATTAAGTCTGCTATTAGCGCATAACGCTGATCCAAATATTCAAATCTCTAATAGTACATATCCCCTTCATGCAGCAATTAATAATTATTGCTCAAAAAATGCTATGGTACTTATAACTCATTCTAAAACAAACCTTAATCTCAAAGACTTTAATGGCAACACAGCTCTTCATCTTGCAGTACTAACAAACCAATTTTCTTTAATTACCTTTTTATTAAAACATGGTGCTAGTTCTACAATGGTTAACAAAGCAGGTTTAACTCCTTTAAATATAGCCAAACAAAAAAACATTTAAAAAATATGAATATAAATATTTATTATCTCACAGCAGTACTGAGTTATTTCATTGGATCAATACCAACAGGCTACTGGTATGCGAAATATTTTTACAAAATTGATATTACTAGACAAGGATCATTAAATATTGGTTCAACTAATTGCGCTCGTGTTTTAGGCGGATTTAAACATTTTATAATTATTACGCTTCTTGATGCATTTAAAAGTTTTTTCATACTTTATCTGTTGCAACAATACAGCCCTAAAGATATCTCCTTACTAATTCTATCAGCATCTTTCTTGCTAATCGGTAATAGTTTTTCACTCTTTTTATATGGCAAAGGAGGAAAAGGAGTAGCAACATTTCTTGGTATCACTGCAGCGCTACAACCATCTATTTCACTCACTGCACTTCCTTTATGGATAGCTATAAAAACATATTCCAAATCATCAGCAGCTGCATCAATATGTATGATTTGTTTCATTCCATTCTACTATTATTACAATAATTCGACACCTGATAATTTACTTGCTTTATTTTTTGCTTCTGCTGCATTTTGGATTATACTAAGACACAGAAGTAATTTTTATACATATCTGAAGACCAGGTAGAATGCATGCTCTTATTTAAAACAATTAGCTCTATTTTTGAAGAAATATCTAGAGAAAACTCTCGTAAYAATATCACAGAAAAACTTGCTTTYTTATTTGCAAGCTCCTCTCCTAACGAAGGAGCTCTTCTATCATATTTGTCACTTGGTTCACTCCTTCCTCCATACAAAAATATGGTTTGGAATMTTGCAGARAAAAACATTATYACTATTYTAGCRAAGCTAAGYAGACAAGATAAAAGTATTATTCAAGCGCTCTATGTTGAAGAGGGTGACCTTGGTACTGTAGCAGAAAGAATTTTAAACATCACACAGCAGACTACCAAATCTACCTCATCTTTACAGGAGGTCTACAATGCGCTTCATCAACTTGCTTTAATAACTGGCACCGGCGCACAAGAGAAAAAAGAAGCATTTTTGCTACANTTTTTTGAACAAGAAGAGCCCCTAACCATCAAATATATCCTGAGAATTATTAGTGGAGATTTACGACTTGGATTTTCTGAAATGACATTGTTAGACGCATTTTCATGGAGTATTATCAATTCAAAAAAATTAAAGAAAMMGCTAGAGCACGCATATAATCTTTCAGCAGACATAGGTCTCATTATTAAAACATTGAAAGAARCAGGACCTGCTGGCATTGAAAAATTAACAGCACAGCCAGGMATTCCAATCCGACCWGCTGCAGCTGAACGACTTGCTGATCCTGAAGAGATTATAAAAAAATTAGGATCATGCAYTGCTCAACCAAAACTTGATGGACTTCGCCTGCAAATTCATATCTTCAAAGAAAATAACGAAAAAAAAGTTGCTATATTTTCTCGAAACCTCAAAGATATGTCTGACATGTTTCCAGAAATTTCAAAATTAGCCAAAGAGCTTTCAGATAAATCATGCATTATAGAAGGTGAAGCATTAGCATTCGATCCAGAAACCAATCAAATGCTTCCTTTTCAAGTCACCTCAAAACGACGTCGAAAGCATGCTATTGAACAGAATGCTGTCAATATTCCTCTCCGTGTCATTCTCTTTGATATTTTATATTATGATGATGAAATGCTCTTATCGAAAACACATACAGAGCGAAGAGAAATTCTCACAAAGCTTTTACTAAACAGACCTTCAAACTCTCAAGGATCTTCCTTGACAATGATTGAAGAAAAAAAAGTTGAAACAGCAACAGAATTATCTAACTATTTTGAACAGTGCATTGTTGATGGATTTGAAGGAATTGTAGTAAAAAAACCTGCAGCAACCTATCAACCCGGAACACGTAATTTTAACTGGATTAAATTAAAACGAAAAAATTCTGGATCGCTACAAGATACACTTGACTCTGTCATAATCGGATACTACCACGGACAAGGAAAGCGAGCTCGATTCGGTATCGGTGCATTTTTAGTTGCTATTTATAATCAAAAAGAACAAGTTTTTCAAACAATTGCAAAAATTGGAACGGGACTCACAGATGTAGAGTGGATTTCGTTGAAAGAACTTTGTGATAAACATCTCATTGACCATCAACTTCCTATAGTTGACTGCCCTTCTGGACTCAAACCTGATGCTTGGATTACTCCTACAATTGTCTGTAGCATACGAACTGATGAAATAACACGGTCACCATTGCACACAGCAGGAAAAACTGATAATAGTCAAGGCTACGCCTTAAGGTTTCCTCGAATTATGGCGTATCGACCAGATAAATCTGCAACCGATACAACAACAATAACAGAAGTTGACAGTTTGTATTCTCAACAAAAACAGAAAAATAATAAGTTACTTGGTATCTGATATTAAATATTTGATTACACCAGATTGAGCTCTAACCCTGTTTCTTTATATTTTAATTTGTAATTACTTGCCCTCTTTTTCTAATAATRRCTARACTAATACTGTTTTTAAAAAATACTATTAAGAGAGGGGGGNCACTCAATGAGTATTTTTCTATACAGTATTSTATACCTATTTTTTACTTGTACTAATACTTTCGATCTTCATGCTGAATTCTTTTTTTCAAATAAGGAATCACGTATKCATCTTTCACAAAATRCACAGATGAAATTATATTCTGCAATTAATAAYTGGAATGGRACTCTCAAGTCTGACCCTGGTTCATCAATTGAAGGATCATCAATTTCATTTTCARATGGATCATTAGAAAGTGGACAACAAAAAACAGTACTTAAAGGAASACTTGATCCAARTGCCCAGACTATTTTACTTCAAGGTAGCGATATTCTCCATGCAAATCCTGGAASTGTTCTACAAATAGTCAATGTCAGTGGGACAAACAATCGTATTGAGGGACAACCAACATTTCAGACGCCAATAACTTTTTTTGACTCAAGCACATCACTTACCCTCGCTCTTCAAAAGAAATTAAATAACTCTATCATTCTCAATGGTGGAACACTCTTTCTTGATGATGATTTACGTCTTGGTGAAGAAGTATTGCTGAATGGACCTGGTATTGTAGAATGCAATCAAGCAAGCATTCACATATGGGGTAGTGATGGAACATGGAATTCAACACTATCTTTTATTAATCCTGATGCTCTTTTCATCAATAGTCATCTCATGTTAAGCAGCGCTTGGACCCTCTCGGGAAAAGGAAACCTCAATGGGCAAGGCAATGTTCTTGATCTGTCACTTGGAGGAAAACTAATTATTGGCAATGATGCAGAAATTTGCATTAGTGATATAAAAATCAGAGGCCTCAATGCCTCATCTTTAATCTTTTCTAATGAAGCATCAAAAATACGACTCTCTGATGTTCAACTCGAACTTGATAGCAATTACTCTATGACACTCGGTGGAATTTTTATTGATAATTCAGTAACATTTCTTCTGAAAAATTATAACTTCCTTGTTGATACAAATGCTTCAATCACATTTGATGGCGCTCGTGGAGTTATTGATGGGCTTCTTTTTGCAGACGATTCATCAGCTGGACAGTTTCAATCACCCCTACCCCTCTTTATCGACCATACATTTGTTACAACAAATTTTAATGCAAATATCATTTCTGGAAACTTAACACTTTTATCAAGTGGCACACTTTCTGAACTTGCAAGAGGAGGTGATATATTTATTAATACCACTCAAATGATAGGTGGTGGTAGTGGAATTGGTGGCGGTCTTACACCAACAGGCAGTTATATTCTCAGTACAATCATCACCGTTACATATGTAGGACTTGATGACACTTTTTGGGTCCCTGTTAACGAAAATGTTATCGCTGGAACAGATGTAACCATTGATGCAAGTGGTAATGCTATGTTTTTTGCTCACGGAGAAGCGCCACAAATTATTGTTCTTCCCCAATATACGCTCACACTTAAAAATATTGAATTTGGACGAATCAATGAGAACACCTTTAATATTCATCCAAGTTCAAAATTATTTATTGATGAAAATGTACAATTCGAATTCAATCAAAATATCACCTTCTCCCAAGGCAGTATCACTTTAACAACTAATGCTGATGTTTTTCACTTGCGAGGAATGGGTGGGGTAAAAACTCTTAATATTGCAGCACCAGCACCTGGACAACCTAAGTTTTTCAATGCAGGAGCAAATACTCTTGTTTTGCAAAACATCGAATTAAACGGACTTGAAAACATTGCTTTCGAAAGCAAATTTATTAATGGTGAACTTGTAAAAGGTGCAGTTGCTTTAACTGGTGGAGCTCGAATAAACATCAACAGAACAACCGATGCTGTCTTTATAGTTGAAGGAATTGATAATGTTATTCGTATCTTAAAAAATGACATATCCCTTGATGGATCGCTTATTTTTGGTGATGAAATAGTCAATGAACTCCACATTGATTTTGTCCTAACATCAGGACTATTTACGGAAAACCAAGTCCGATTCGGAGATAACTTTGCATACATTTATTCTGAAAAAGGGAAAGCTGGTCTCATTTTTGATGATTATCTTGTTAATGTTATCAATAAAGGATCAAATTCTTTTGTCATGGATAAAGGGAGTTATCTTGATGGGAACGATCTTTTTATTGGAACTTTTCCTATTAAACAGCTTTCAGCAGATATTGGACTATCTCGAGGACTGCTTTTAAGCTCAGATCAGAGCAATGCAATTGATCCAACATTTATACGAAGCATAAATACACAGTTCTTGCTAAATCAAAGACCGACAACTGCATATCACCTGAAACAACGAAGTAAGAAAACAGCAATAGAAGAGATCGATACCAGAGAAGCCAAAGAAGATATTAATGAACTTCTACAACTTCTAAAACAGAGAAAACCGACTCGCGCTCTTGAAACTCCTTCAATAATTACAACCCAAATCGATGTTGGTGCATCTGTTCAATTATCTAATGCCTTGGGAACCATCCAGATGAAACAAGGTAGTTCAATCACCGAATTTGGCATCGATCCCAACAATGAACTCAATATTATTCTTAGTGATAACTGCATTATTGAACAGGGAAGCAGTGCAACAAGACTTAAAGCGAGTGATGCTCTCTTTGTTTTAGGACGTGGAAATATTCTTCGTGTTACCAATATTCTTGAAATAGAAGGACAGATTTTTCTTGATGAGAATGCAGAGTTAATTATCGAATGTGATAGACAGAATAATAATGCGTTACCAGAAATACTATTTGGTAGCAATACAGTTTCTGCAAATCTAACAATGCCTGAAGGCTCCCGTTTTCTCATCCGTGGCGATGGCAAGTTTCTGCTTGCACCAGGATCAAAGATAACCTCAACAAGCAAAACATCTTCAGCGGAGTTGTTTCTTCATGATCGAATTATTATGGGAATGCAAGATGCAGGACTTGTGACCATCAGTGGAAATCTCTCAATTCAAATGAATCATTTAGCAGAAATATTAGCCGGACCAGATCAACATATTTTATTTGGTGCTTCTCAATCTCTCAAAAATAGAGATACCATAAACTTTTTAATTGATCATCAATCACGGATAAGAGTTGATGGAACAAACAATGTTAACAATGTAGTGCTTCCCGCAACAATATCTATAGCTGCTGTTAATACAAGCATCATATTCGATCGAGGATCAGAGTTATATATCGACAATGGTGGAACGTTTGAAATGAATTCATTTAATGATAGCAAAGTTAGAGGTCAACTTGACCAATTCTTCTTTGGTCTTCATACATCACTACATCTTAATTTAGAAGGMAAATTCATYTTWGGACCAAATAATTATAATAATAATAGTAAGTCTTYAATCAATTGGAATCTCAAACGAGCAASATTAGATGCCCAAGGTTTATTTAAATTAGCCGACAGTAACTTTCGCGGCATTCCGCAAAACATTGCTATTTCARWWATCGCAAGYGCTGAAGATATTWTRAGAMMATATATCAATCGCGCTCCAAACTTGCAAAAATCACTCTATTTCTTAGATACTGACCAGAATCATTAYTTACGTACCGTACTTGGTATAATTRWTCCTCTCACAATCACCGAAGACGACCTCATCGAAAGAGGAAATGTATCGAACTGTGTCGTTACTGGAGCTGATGAAAGTGGAAAATTTAGCATAAATATACAAGGAAAACGTATATAAAATAAAAAGGAAATCGATTATGAACTTTATTTTAAAAAATAAGAACTATGTTATTTTAACCCTTGTATTAGTTCTATCAAACATTCAACTAAATGGCGCAACAAAAAAAAAGAACTTATTTGAAACTATGTATTCTTCTTTTTTTCAACAGAAAGAAGAAAAAAAAACTGCATCAAAGAAGAAAAAAACTGTCGCCTCTAAGTATCATAAAAGTATAAAAAATGAAGGGGTAGAAATTAAACCCATCAAAGACAAAAAAAAGATATGCTCACAAAGCAACTCTTATAAACAATGGCATGAATTGCATGATTCCATTCAAGAAACTGGCTACTACTCTGTAACTGGCAATGAAAAAATAAAAACCATAAAAGATGACCTCTGGTATGCGCAATCACCATGGCCTTTTGCCGCTCAAAATTATCTCAAACGGGATCACCTTGAAATAGAAGTTGCTGCATCATTTGCAGATCGAGCATTTTTCAATCATGAATCAACAAATATGAGTCCCTTAATTTTTGGTAAAAAATGCGTACAACTTCAAGATTTTCTCCTCATTAGCCGACTGCTAAAGGACGAAAAAATAACTGGAGTAGTTGCTAATAATATTACATCTGTTTATAAACATTATGCTGAACAAGAAATTGAATTCAAAACTTCATTTAATAGTCAAACAATCAATATAAATTACGCCCGCCACTGGCTTGATGGATTACTTTCAGTCGGCATACAACTACCAATTGTTAGGAAATCACACCGTTTCAAACTTTCTGTTCCACGCAATGACAAACTTGAAACTGATTTTTTTATCAATAAACAAGGAGCAGCTTTAAATACTCCTGCCAACCTACTTGATCCAAATAATCCAACTTTTGAAGCTCGAAAAGGTTTTCTCCAAGATCACCCAACCGGCATTGAATCATTTATTAACACTGTTTTAGAACAAAAAAATATCAATGTTTCTGGCCGAAATCATAATGACACTGTTGGCTCTGGTGACATTACCTTCTTTTTAAATGGTCACTATGATTTTGCCTATTGCAAAGAATCAACTCTTGGCATCAAAATAACATTACCGATCTCAAAAACACGGAAGTTAAATACTATTTGGGCGCCAGATTTAGGTAATGGCGGCTTTGTAACATTTACTGGTCATGCAGGATTTCAATGGCACAGTGACAATAATTTATTAAATCCACATATTTACAGTCAACTGACAATCTCTATGATTAGCAGTGTTGATAGACGAGTTCCTCTTGTAAGAAAATATGATGGTACCAATCCAGGATCTCTTCTTACTCCTCGATATGGTAGTGTAAGTAAAGCAACTGACGGCTTTTTCCTCTACGGTCATGCCACGGAATTTTTAACAAATAAAACTTTCGCCGAACCTGACTCGACCGTCAAAGAACTTTCTGACCATATCACCCGAGTTCATATTCGACCTGGAGTTCTCTGGCAAACACGAATTGGAAATCTTTTTCAAAATCTAATTGTCAAAAACCTTTCTTGCAACATTTACTACGACGTAATGATCAAAGGATTAGATAGCGTTGGATTTTATGATCAAATAAATGATGGATTCGATCGAGACTTCTTAAAAGAAAACACAAACCAAGATGCCCACCGTGTTGGAGGAACTATTCATTATCAATTTGATGATACATTTCGAATAAGTGCTGAATTCAAACATCTTTTTGCTGGTAAGAATGTTATACAGACAAGTGATTTTTCCATAGGATTTAATGCAGATTTTTAAATAAAAAAAAATCCTATTAAATTCTTGCTTTCTTGATAGCTGCTGTTGTATTTTTCGATTGAAAATAGAGCTTCTGTATAACAAGAACAAAGTAAGAAGGCGTTATGACACCGAAAAGAAGTTGCTTGATTTTTTTTGTTTTATTTATCATAGCAAGTAAGATATATGCACTTCCAGAGATCGGTTCTCCTATAAAACTAAATCTATCAATCACTCACGATAATGAAGTGATCGATATTTTTGGTGGAATAAGTGATTCATTAAGTATTCAACGAATTTTTTCTTTAATAAGCGACACAGACTATCTTATCGAAAAAACTGAAGAACCTTTTATCTATCGATATCCATACGATTTATCCTATTCAGAGACCAATGCCTCATGGGATTCAATTATTGCGGCAACCGGTTTTTATCAAGAAACTATTCTTAAAATGGCATGGTTTCCTGATGGAAAAAAACTTGCAGTTGTTGGATCAGAAAAAAGTAGTGATGACGTTGTTGGACGTATTTATGATTTTTCTGAAAATGGATCCACTTTATATAATGACAACCTCTATACCATGACCTGGGGTACAAATGATAATCTTTTTGCTGTTGCAATCCATCCTGACGGTAAACACTTTGCAATTGGCGGAAACAGGACACCAGATGGAGCAACATTCAGATTGCTCTATCTTGACGAAACAAATACATCAACTATTATTCTAGCTAATTTTGATACTGGTAGTACAGTTCGAGCGCTTGACTGGAGCCCTGATGGAAAATACCTTGCAGTTGCAGGAAGCATAAGTAGCGGTATACATGTGCATGTGTATAGATTTGAAAATGGATCACTAACAGATCTTCCTCGCTGTCAAGCAGGTTATGGTAGTACTATTCACAGTATAAAATGGCATCCAACTGGTAATTATATTGCTGTTGGTGGCAACAACTCATCCTCTATCGATACAAGAGTTGCCCACTTTAACAATGAATCGCTCAATGAACTTATTGGTTGTCGTACTGATGCTTCTCCTAGTACTGTTAGAACAGTAAGCTGGRGCCCTGACGGAAAACATCTTGCTATTGGACATTCCAACTCAAACATAAATCCAAAAGTATATGAATTCGAAAATAATGCACAGCTTGTATTATTTTCGACAGKTCCAATATCTCGAACTAATCTTCGTTATTGTTCATATTCACCGGATGGAGCATACCTYGCTTATGGCAAACATAACTCATCTCTAGTAGAAGTATATACATCATATGAAGACGGAAGCAGCTTAAGTGATATATCAAGTCTTAACTATTCTCCATCAAGCAGTGTCAGACACTTGGTATGGGATCCTGGTGGAAATTTTTTAGCTATAGCTGATAATAATAGTGAAATAGTTGTTTTAAAACTAAATGAAAACCCTGTTCATCTTTCAAAACGTATAAAAAAAGAATTGTTAGAAATGTATCAACCTGCTCACGCAATGCAAAATGCGATACAAAATGTTTTAAAACCGTTATCAATCTCAAACAGTCATGCTCTAAAAACATATGTCAATGAAGCACCAGAGTCCTACATTAAAACTTTTACAACCGCATTCTCAAGTCAAGTTTCAGAAAGTGTCGATTGGAGCAAGATCAACAATTATGTCGTTGCTACTGCATTAAGTTACCCTCAAGTTACTGTTTATCAAAAAAATGGTGCCCTACTTATTGAAAAGCCAC
>NVUD01000005.1 GCA_002401785.1 Candidatus Babelota bacterium | reverse complement strand
TCAAAGTACATAATAGATATGATTGAATGAAAATTTTGTGAAGTATGTACTTTGTTTGAGTTTTTTGATATTTTTTGCTGCTTTAACATCCCTTGATGTCTCAGCTAATGGTGATTTACATGAGGACGTGACATGTTCGGAAGGCTCTGAGATCGTTTTCAAACCCTCAACTGGACTACCAATATGTGTAAAATCATCAAGTGTTGAGAATTTCATTAATAGAGGATATACCGTCCCTACTCCAACGCAAGAACCTCTACGTATTGGACTATTGTTTTCAACGACTGGAGATTATTCAACATATGGAAAAGAAAGCCATCTTGCATCACTACAAGCTATAGATGATTTCAATGAATATCTAAAGTCAATTGACAAAGAAGAATTTAGTTTGATTCCAGAAATTGTTAAACTCTCAACTGATCCTGAATTTACTTTATTGCATTTAAAAAAATTACATGCAGATGGAGTAGATGTTTTCATTGGACCAGAAACTAGTGCAGAGCTTGCAATGATAAAACCATTTGTTGATTCAGAACATATACTAATAATCAGTACATCATCTACTGCCCCTTCTTTGGCAGTTGCAGACAGCATTTACAGACTAGTTCCTGATGATACCCATCAAGCAAAATTAATTTCTACACTTTTGGAAAAAAATGACATTACAACTGTATTTCTTTTAGTTCGTGATGATATTTGGGGAAACGGACTTGCTGATGCACTCAAGGAATCATACCCTGGTAATATTTCTCAGATAAGTTATGATCCCGAGGATCATTTGTACGATGAAAAATTGCAGGAATTATCTGAACTTGTTGCAGCCGAGGAATCACTAACAAATATTGCAATAGGTGTAATTAGCTTTGGTGAAATTGCTGAATTTTTATTGTATGCAACAGACTATGACCACCTTGATGCCGTACAGTGGTTTGGAACAGATTCAAATGCAAATGAGAAAAAAATAATTCAAGATGAAAAAATTTCTGCATTTGCACAAAAGGTTTCATTTAGAGCAATTCAATTTGCAAGTGATTATGATAGTCTTATCCATAAAAAAGTAGAGTCCAAACTTTATGTAAGCTTGGGATATTTGCCAAGCACTTATGCATTTGCTGCATATGATGCAGTATGGCTTGTAGGTCAAAGTATGTTGGCAGCCGACAGTACAGATTCAAATGCTATAGAATCATTAATTCTAGAAACATCAAAGTCTTACAAGGGTGCATTAGGAGATTTACATTTTAATGATGCAGGAGATTTAGTGTCAGATAATTATGATATCTGGTTTGTCGAAGAGGGTCAGTGGTACAAAGAGCCTAGTAATTTTATAGAATCTGTTGTAAATGACTTGACTGAAAAAACTGATGAAACAGTTTTAACAGAAAAAATTGCTGAGGCTGATTTAACACAAAAAACTGATGATACTGTAGTAACAGAAAAAACTGATGATGATGTTACTCTACCAGAACAATTCTCCTCTACTGGAGATGATATCCCTGTTCTTGCAATTGTATTAATTGCTGGTATTTCATTTATTATTTTATTATTAGTATGGAAATTTAAAAAATCTCAAACCCGTTTAAAAGATTCAGACCCCATCGATAAGATWGAACCAACTCCAGAACCAACTCCAGAACCAACTCCAGAACCAACTCCAGAACCAACTCCAGAACCAACTCCAGAACCAACTCCAAAAAAGTCTCAATCAACCCTCGAGCCTAGTCAAGATAAAAATTCAAAACCTAGAAGTATCTCTTCTCAAGTTCTTTTTGCAACTTGGCTTCTTGGCACTGCAGGACTTAATGTAAAATTATTGTATGATGACTGGACCTTAACGCAAAATGAAATTAGTGAAAACAAGATACAAAGATTAGAAAAAAATCAATCATTCTTTAACAAAATAAAGCAGTATTTTAAAAATATAAAAAATGATCCAGCTAAGCATAAACGACTTGCATTAGCTATTGCTTTATCAGGCCTCACGAGCTATGTAGCTGTTAAATATTAAAATAGAAGAAGAGGGGGCTAAATACGCGCCCCCTTTTTATTTACGAAATTATAATATTATGTTTCTGCATCGTTTGTATATACAGATCTGATGCTTCTTTTTTAAGGCTTTTCGGCAAATAATCAACAGTCAAAATATGTTTAATTGCTCGATTACCTTTATTCAAATCTTCCAACTCATACGCACATCGAGCGTACTGCAAGGCAACGTACTGAAGTCGCTTTTCTTGATCAAGAAGTTTTTCAAACAATGGCAAAGCTTCTCTGTATTTTTCAGAATTCAGATAAGACATTGCTAAATTATATCCACATCCAGCATACGATGGATTCTGATCATACGATTTTTGAAAACATTCTGCTGATTTTTCATATCGTTTCTGTTTGTAGTAACAGCTTCCTGCCATAAAATTAAAAAAATATGAATCATTGTATGTCAAAACAGACTCAAGCAACGTCAATGCATTGGGGATATCATTTTTAAAAAAATATGCAGCAGCAAGATGACGTTCTGTATCAATATGCCCTGATTTAGTTTTCATCTGAGAAAATGCATGCTCAGTCCCTTCTTTGTACCCTAACTTTGCATAAGCTAAAGCTAAAACATTCCATGCAACTTTATAATACGGATCCAGCTGAATTGCAGGAAGTACCGTCGTCAGTGCTTTCTCAGCTTGACCAGATTTACAATACAGATTAGCTAAATTTGCAA
This sequence comes from Candidatus Babelota bacterium, assembly GCA_002401785.1. Classification (GTDB taxonomy): domain Bacteria; phylum Babelota; class Babeliae; order Babelales; family CAZZPM01; genus CAZZPM01. Next base: position 87,543 of record NVUD01000005.1, on the reverse strand, counting down.
ACGCTTCTTTATGAGGTTCATGTTTAAAAGAGACTGCTTTTTTAAAGTACTCCATCGCTTTTTCTTCGYTMCCWTCATTTGARGCACARATGCCCAAATTTATCCATGGCTCCGCATATGTCAGATCTGCTTTRCATGATGCATGCAACATTTCAAGCGCTTTGTCATTCTGCTTTACTGAATGCAACGCAGCTGCATAATTATTATAAACTCGAGCTGTTTTATGCTCTTGATTTTCAACCACATGAGTCCAAAAACTATAATCATTTGCCCAGACTTGATTACACTGCTCTGAACTGTATGACATAGTTGCTATCAATAAAAGTGCAAATACCCCACCAGACTGTTTCTCATATCCTGTAGCAAAGGTTGCCAAACATTCAAATCCTCTCACAAGTAGATATGCTAGCAGAAGCATCATACCAAAAGAACTTACATATGTTTTATAATCACAAACAAGCTCAGCCGTAGGAATAATGCTAGTTCGCGGCAACAGTCCCATAAAAAACCATACAGTTGCCCAGACAATAATATCTGTTTTATCACGTAAAAAACGAACARATATGTATGCCCATAACAGAAGCAAAGCCCCYAAATTCATCCAGACAGARAGYTCAAACCATGAACTTGGAAGYTTCCATCCATAATCAAARGTRAGKCCTGTTGGAATAAAAAATATTTTAATGTAATGAACCATGATGCGAAACTGGCCGGATAAAAAATGCCATGAAGTTATTTTTTGATCCAAGCCACTTGTCAAGATATTGCCACGATTATTATCAAGAGCAATATCAAGACTCATCACCTGYTTAACAGAAAATGGACAAGAAAACATCATAAATGTWCCATACAAAATAAKAAAAAGAGGCAAGTACGTCAACATAGTACCTGCCCATTTTTTTAAATTACCTTCTGAAAARAATGTATAYTCWGTAATGCCGATCAAAAACGGAATCACTATCATTATCTCCTTGCTMCCAGCAGCTATAAAACAGATAAAAGCAGCAAATCCATACCATCCCATCCATGAGAACCAATRAGATGATTTTTTAAGYTGTTGTAMAACAATAATCAGACCAAGTGTACAAAAAAGYACCAACCCTTCAAGACGCATCTGACTAATATAAGTCGCTGTCTGAGTCTGAACTGGATGCAGTAAAAACAGAAGAGCAGATACCGATGCTAAAAGATTTCGCCGCGCATAAACCCACTSGTTATCTTTCAACTGTGAAAATAGTAATTTAACTGTATAAAAAACAAGAATGCCAAGACCACCATGCATAAGTAGATTAATAATACGAAAATAAAAGACATTGAGACCAAACATCTGCACTGTCAAATTATTAATAAACATACTTACCCATCGTGAATTTGCAGCAAATATCATTCTGAGAGAGCCATGATTAACGAGAACATTACCGGTTACTGTTGGTGCATCATCAAAAATAAATGGATACCAGAGCGACTTACAATAAACCGCTACAAATGCTAGTAATCCTACAGCTAGCCCTGTGACAGCAAGTAAATACTGTTGTCGATCATTATCTATATATTTTAACCAAAAATCATTCTCTGCTCTGTTCTCTTTTTTCATAAAACTCTCTCCTTTTTATTAAAAAAGTCTATGCTACTTTAGCTACTTGCTGACGAGACGCAAGTAGCTTTTGAAACTCTTCACCGGTCAAAGTAACGGTTCCTGTTCCTGTTGACAACTGCTCCTGTACCGTAATACGACGCTGCTCGTTGTGCACTATTTTTTGAAAATCTTCTGTTTCATACGTACTAGCAATGCTTGTCAAAAARTCTTGTGCTTTCTTATAATCTTTCTGCATTTCATATGCATGTGAAAYACGTAGATACGCATGTGCAAAATCAGGCCCTACTTCMGCAACTTGCTTAAACAATGGAATCGCTGCTTGATAATCTTTCATTGCTAAATATGATTCTCCAAGATTATAGACAAATCGCGGATCTTGTGGTGCTGATTTATGCAATGTAAGATACATTGATGAYGCTTGAGGAAAYTGCTCTGCCATAAAATATGCATTWGCTAAGTTAAACATAACTTGTTGACCAGYAGCTCCTTTTTTTACTGCTTTTTCAAATGCAGTAGCCGCTTCTTTATAYTTYTTRATTTGCATGCTAATTTGACCAAGAACATGATATCCTTCACCTGTGTCAAGATCACCTTTAGTTGCATTGTCAAAATAAGTCCATGCTTCTTCTGGTCTGTTCTGTTCTAAACACATACGACCTAAATTGAACCATGCTTTACCATAGTATCCACGYAATGATATTGCATAACGCAACATTTTTTCTGCTGGTTCAAATTCTTTCTTCTTAATATATAATGTTCCTAAATTATTGTACGCTTCAGCATAATTTGGAAAAATTCTAATAGCTTCTTGTAAAGCTGAAATAGCCTTGTCATCATCATTTTTGACTGAATATGCAACTGCTACGTTACTCCAAGGATCTGAATAGACACGATCTAATTTAATCGCTTGCAAATAACAGGGAATCGCCTCATCAAATCGACCATCTTCGGATWATGCAACACCCAAATTATTATGCGCCCGTGCCTTCATTGGCGCTTTTTCTACAACATCTTGCCAGAACGCAATTGATGACTTCCAGACAAGATTTCGATCCATACTTGACCAACCAAGAGTCAATGCACAGAAAGAAATAAARACCRTCTGTGATGCATTTATTTCTAAWAATATGTTTTTTTCTTCACTAATCTTTTGAAGAGCCTTGTCGACTAGCCATACAATTCCAACACTTAATAGAAACAACCATCCAACAGATGCCAAATATGTCTTGTAATCACAAATCAATTCMGGAGATGGAATTAAAGTTGATCGTGGTGCAATCGCAATAAAAAACCAGAGYAATCCAAATGAAACTGCTGGTAGTTTCTTTTCTCTCATGAGATGTATAATCATTCCACCAATAGAAATCAAAAAAAGAAAAGGTAGAAATGAATCAGGAGAAAANAARCTTGATGATAACTTCCAATCATACTCAACACTCATTCCAAAAGGAGAGATRAAAATCCATAAATAATGTAAAATAACTTTAAAYTCAGAGATTAAATAATGAAATGGCTTAATCATATCCATTGCATCATTTGTTAAAATATTTCCACGATTATTTGGCATCATAACTTTAAGGCCTAAAACATCAAAGAAAAATTTTGGTTTTAAATAATACAATAACGAACATAAAATTACTGCTGAAAAGAGCGCATGAAACCAGATTCTTTTTTTAAATGAACTCCATTCCATTTTTGCTAAAAAGAACCAATCGACTGCTAAAATCAAAAATGGCGCAACGATGACAATCTCTTTAGTTCCACATGAAATAAACCCTATAAGTAGTGCCAAGGCAAGTAAAATCCCTCGTGCAATCATTGATCGAACTGAGTAAGCAGCTAAAAAAACATTTGCTATCAACATCACACAGAGTGTTGCAAGCCCTTCCAATCGTGCTTGAATAACATATGAAACGGTCTGTGTCTGTACAGGATGCAAAAGAAAAAGAACCATAGTCATCTGTGCAATCCATGTAGCACGTTTCTGCAAAAATGAATCTTCCGCTGATTTTTTGCAGATAGTATAAATAAATGCAAAAACTAAAAGACCTGTAATGATATGAATCGTTACGTTGCAAACACGATAATACCATGGATCAAAACCACCAATTTGGTAATTCAATTTATTAAGCCATTCACCCAACCATCGTGAATTACACATGATCTGCTTGAAAGGATCAAAAACACGAATATCAAATTTTTTAGTAATATTAGCCAGATCATCAAATTGAAATGGGTAGACTAATGATGGATGATAAAAAACAACAGTTAAAAGTGTTATAAAAGCTGGAATAAGTACAAGGTGTATCCATCCCATATACTTTGATATACGAGCGTTAAAACTAGGTGCTTTTTGATTTTTCATAACGATATTCTCCTCTCTATCTTTTGAATGAAAACTAATTGCTACTCTGTCGTGAAAGTAAAATCACGTAAATAATTTATAATTTTTCTGAATCCTCTTTGTATGCGATAAAAAATAAATCTGACTTTAAAATATCTGTTTTAATAAGTTTTATGCGTCTAAACAATCCAATAGCTTTTTTAACCACTGGCTTTATAAGACGAGGAAAAAATTCAGCAAAAACAGCTGGGCTAACTCCGCCCTCTAGCCATGTTTCTGCATTAATAAAATTATGTTCCGTTAATGTTTTTATCAATGTTTTAGGAACATAATATCGCTTATGTGTCACATCTGATCGATGATAAAAAGTTAAATTATATGCTGGCAAAAAATGATCTTCATCATGAGGAACAGAGCCAAGAATAATGCCACCAGGCTTTAAAACACGAAATAACTCATCAAGAAGAATGTCCACAGAGTTAATATGTTCTAAAATATCGAACGCTATGATAGTTTCGAATGATGAATCATCAAAAGGAAGTTTTTTTTCGATATCTAAACAGTGAAAAGAGACATCTTTTGGAGAGTCTGAATTGGTATGATCTACAGCAGTAATGTCAGCTTTAGGAAGCATAAGCTTTATCCACTCACTGTACTGACAGTTTCCAGCACCTAAATCAAGAATTGCAGATTCTTTCACAAATCGATTTAAATATTTAAGCTTTACGTCGGAAAGACCATTGTGTAGCGTTGTCATCAGCCTCCTTACTCCTTTTCTTTGAATTTTTGCTGTAACAATATATCTAAAGAATAATTTTTTGCTCTTGCATGTGCATTACGAGCAATTTTTAATCGCTTTTCATCATGCGATATATAATATTCTATTTTTTCAATGAGTTCATCTACTGTTGAAAAACAGACAATCTCTTTATCTTCTTCAAATAGACTCACGGAATGCTCATACGATCTTTCTGCAAGTAGAAAGTTGCCTGTAGCAGGTACTTCAAGACTCCTCATATTATGAGAATCAAAATTCTGTGGCCTTAAAAAATTAAGTACAATTTTAGCTTTAGAGAAATATTCAACCATCTGATCAACAGGTAATGCATCACCAAAAATATATGATGTTAATAAATATCTTTCATGTCGACGCTCTTTCCATCCTGTTCCAATAATAATGAGCTCTATTTCTGGTTTTTTTTCAACCAACATAGTAAGCCAAGACTCACGCTCTTTTGACCATGTTCCAATAAACAGAGCATCTATGTTCTGTAGTTCTTCTTGATCTGTTACTACTTTTTTAAGAAAAATATCAGGATCAAAACCGAAAGGAAAATATTCAACCGATGGTGCTCCTGCATGGAATAATAAATCTACTAACCGTTTTGACCAACAAAGATAGAGATCAACAAAAGGCAAAACCTTTAACATCTGACTATTTGAGTTTCCATTCCAAAAAATAAATGGGCTATCTGGGTAAAACCAGATAACCTTTACTCCGAATATTTTTTTTAACCATGCAACATTTTTTGCAAATAATGGTTCACCTTTTAAAACAAATAAAGTATCTGGTCTATACCATAAACAAGAAATTATCAACTGAATATTAACACTGAATCGCCAAAAAAATGCATATGATCGACTCAATATATTGACTTTAAATGATGGATAATAAGAAAAAATATCAACCGAATGCCCCAGTCGCTTCAAACTTTTCAGAAAAGAATCTGCATAACAGTACACATCAGGATTTTTCGAAAACTGGCCTACTAATAATATTTTTTTATTGTTGAGCATACCATTCTTTCGCATTTTTAATCGTATACCAATAGTCACGTGTTGCACCGTAAAAAGACTCTTTTGTACAGGTAAGTTTTTTCAGAACATGATACCATAAATAGATTGTTGCGATAACCATAGATGCAGACATAGTTATCGCACTGCCCAAGGCCTGATACCGTGGAATAAACATAAATCCAGAAACAATAACTACTGATGCCTGAATAGCCTGGCTCTCTGTTAAGATCCATGGGTTTCTAAATCCGTATGTTAATACATTTGGCACATCATCAAAGAAAGCACGGAATAATCCATAAATAGTCATAACATTATAAACAGGTACCAATAGTACCCATTGAGGCCCTAATCCTTTTGGAATCCACCACCAACTTGTTAAAACTAAACCAAGCTGTAACGGAATAAGTAAGAACATTTTAAATAGCTGAATTTTAACAAAAATGTTTCGTATCTTTTCAACATCATGTTGATACTTTGTGTACAAAGGAATAGTTAATCGAGAACATATAGCAGTAAAAACAAGAGGGAATGTCGCCAGGTTAAAAGCCTTTGCATACAGACCAGCATCATGAATATTTACATACCAGGCAACAAACCATCCCATAAAATCATAAATGATTAATGAGACCAATGAGCCAAGATATGTTGCTAAACCAAATGTAATCAAAAACCTTTTGGCCACCCATAAAGATCCACGTATCGAATATTTCCATGAACTCACATAAAAATACCCCAGACATAAAACAGTTTTTTCAACCAATCGTTGCATCGCAAGACTCATAGCTCCCCATCCCTTATAAGCGGCTGTGATTGCTACTCCATAACTTATAATCGTCGCACCTGTTTCTAATAAAGCACAAGATCCCAACTGATAGTTTCGCTCCAAAATAGTCTTTGGTGTGAGGCTTATCTTTTCAAAAAAATAACTGACAGACAGAACAAGCAGAACAGAAAAGTATTCTTGAAAAGAAAATTTTATTCCTAATAGTTTCAAACAGATAAAAACAAAAAATGGCATGAGTCCCGTTACCGTTCGTATCATACAATGTGTTGCAGCAGCTGTATCAATATCAATTTCTGTATGAACCATAAATCCTTGATCCCAACCAAATTCAGAAATCCAGTTAAATGATGTTAAGTAAAATAAAAATGCGGCAATAACACCAAATGCTGATGGATCAAGTAGACGGGTCAATAAAATACCTCCTGTGATGCTCACAAACAGCCCAGAATACTGACTTGTAAATAAATAGCAAAACTGTTTGATAATTAAACGCTTTTCCATATATTTTTTCTACTTTCATGAACATAATAAGATTGATCAAGTATCTCTTTATATTTTTTTACAACAGAATCACCATACAGATCCCAACTCTGTTTTTTTGCTTTCATAGCAGCTTTCTGTCCCATGTCAAATAATTCATCTGGATGCTCAAATCCCCATGCTATTTTTTCTTCCAACATGTTACTATCAGATGGATTAATAATAAATCCTTGCTCGCCATCAACAATAAGATCTTCTGCCCCTGTTCTGTTAGTTGCCATTATTGGCAACCCTGATGCCATCGCTTCAATTAAGACCATTGCCATCCCTTCTTGCAATGAAGGAAGAACAAATAACGATGCTTGACGATACAACTTTGATAGTTTTTCATGAGCAACTCCACCATACCAAGTAACAGTTTCATTCTTTTTTCTTCGTTCAAGATACTGCTTCATCTGTTCATCAACAGGCCCAACAATATGTAACTCAGCATCTTTTTTTGCAAAATTAAGTTTATCCCATGCCTCTAGCAAATAATGCATACCCTTCGCAAGGCCGACACGTCCAACAAACAGAAGATGAAATTTATTTGGCTTAACAGTTCTAGAATTAAATTGTTGGATGTTTGTTCCATACGGTATAACGATTATTTTTTTAGAAGAAAAACCATGTTTAACAAAACTATCAAACACATGACTTGATGGAACCATAATTGCATCCACTTCCTCATATTCCTGTAACATTTTATCAATATTTCTTTGATCAATAGGTGCTGCATGAAAGCCATGTTTAGAAAATTCTTGCTCTAAAATATGTTGATTTTCAAGAATATGCATCGAACCCATTTCCAAAACTATACGTGCTCCTTTTTCACGAGCAACCGGAATACTTGATAAAATGTAATGTGCCCATCCAACAAGTAAATCTAATGACTCTTCTTTCTGTAATTCAGCAGCTAACCACTGATCAAATCGATTATCATGTAAAACATACCACTGAGMAAGAGGGATAATCTTTTGCATACGAAACTTTTCGTACACCCATCCAATCATTTGATTAAATTTATTATCCACTAGTTTATCTTTAAAAAAAGACCGCTCATCTAGTGTACAAGACCACGAATAGAGTCGATGCAATATCTTTTTTTTCATAAGTTGACGAGCTAGATGTATTGAATGAAATTGCCCACCAGAGGCTATTGCTATTTTCATTATTAACTGTTTCGTATTAAATGTTCTTTATTAAGTAAAATAAATTGCCATTTGTGCGGATCCCRTGCAAACATTGATGTTTTTTCTAACCACTCTTTTTGTAAAAATTCAGGTTTAAGAAGAACTGAAATATCATCTGATTGCCACGGCTTAATACGATGATTAATAAGAACTTCTCCCATAGAACCTTGTACATTTGAAACATCTGGTGGAATCTCAAACCATGCGGTATCACTTTCTGTTACTTTAAAGCGGTAGCCTCCTGGAATCGCTTCTGAAACGATCGTTCCTTGAGAAGGCAACTCAGTTGCAAAAAAAAGATAATCTATAACATGATAAACTTTAAGATCATCTTTTTTACTAAATAATTGCAACCCTTGCTGAAGACCTGAAGAGAGTAAAAAATTTTGATTTTTGCATGAATACGGCACAATAAAAAATAAATATTGCTCAGAAGGATACTTGTCTACCACTTCATACATTGCTGCATCACGCGCATCAGTAATTTCTTGACGAATGGAAAGGTTATGAAACGCTCGTACTCCTCCCATAAACAGAACAAATAGTAAAAAGTACTCTGCAATTTTTTTTGAAAAAGTAATATGTGCAAGATGATGTAATAAAACAACAAAAAAAGGAATACCTAGTGCGAAATATCGAGTTGATGGATTTCCAATAAAAATACCCCAAGAGCTCGCAGAAAAAGATAGGAAAAGCCATACAATAAATAGCCGATCCTTAGAAACTTTTAGAAAATACCATACAACCCAAGCAGARAAAACAAGTGTTACCATTAAWGCTATCAAWGTTGTACTCTCTTGYAAGCCCCAAAAAGGACGTAGTCCTTGAATAATATTTGGCATTGTTCGTGTTTTTACAAAATGTAAAAYATTATTMAAAAGAGTWCCAATAGCYKCTGGYGTTGARCTYTTCARMGGTCCCAATAAGAAAAATCTTAAACCGAGACAGAGTCCTGTTGTTGCAAAAAAAGGAATAATTTCATACAGACGAGATCGATAAAAAATAAATAAAAATAAAAACAGCGGCACTGGAGCAATAATGTATAAATCATATGATAGTGTCGCCCAGAAATAAAATATTAACGATAAAACATAGAAGCCTTTTTTRTTCTCTAAAAAATATAAAAGGTARAAGAAAGYACTYAGAAAYGTTATRAAACARGCCGTTGAAATCAATACTGTYTGACTCAATAATGAAGGAGTCARWGAAGGATGYGTAGCCCATAGCARTCCCAAAAYYGATGCTTCATATGCTGTATAAAAATAKGAAAAAATAACTGCTAAAATACCTGCCGATGCAGCATAAAAAAACATAGCGCCTAATGTGTATCCATAAAACCAGCGACCAAACAGATGCCACTCTAATAAATGCATATGCTGCCATAACGGACGAAATAATGAACCGAAGCTTGTTGACATATCCATCTCATTAAATGGAGCGCTACTTCCTCCTACATGATTTTGCCAATAATGATGCCATGATGGCGCTAGTCGAGCATCCTGCAAAACACCAAAAAAATCACAGTCGAAGCCCATTTTATAGAATGGAATTCCAAATAAAAGAAAAAACAGAGAAGTAACACCTATAAAAATCTGCCATCTAAATGCAAYTTTCATCATYTYTCCTTTATCNTTRTTAYTCTTTTATTAARTGYTCTTTTTCAACTGATACAAACTTCCAGATCGATGGATCCCAAGAAAGAACAACTGTTTTATCAAGAAACTTTTTTTTACARTAYTCAGRTTTCAAAAAAATMGAAAKRTCTGTCACTCTATCTGATGATATGCGATGATTAATAAAAATAGTTCCTAAAGAACTTTCTATTTTTTCAACATTATGAGGAACCGAAAACCAGATGCGATAAGGATCTGTTACTTGTAAGCGATAACCTCCATCAACTGTATATGTTTCAATCGCCCCATCAGAAGGAAAACTTGAGGTACAGAGAGAAATATCTGTAAAATTATATATCATCAAATYRTTRTTYTGACTCAAAAAYCGAAGCGCTTGAGYAATGCTCGRAGAAAAAAGAAATGTTTCATATTTRCATCTATGTGGGATCATGAGAAATATATACTGTTTTAATGGATGCTGAATCAAYAACTCATGAAGAGCAATATCTCGTGCATTAGTAAACTGCTCTCGATTRGCAAARTCTTCAAACGTTCTAAAACCATTCAATAAAATAAAAATCAATAAAAAACATGTAGCATATTTATAGGCAAYARCATGATAAACCARYAAATGAAGCAGCAACACAAAGAATGGYAAAATTAAACAGAAATGTGTTGATGAGCTATTAGAAATAAGGCCACCTGTTGCAACAACAGAAGRTRMWRGAWGCYRNAMKWRTRWMWYGASGRTSKTTWSTTYCWGATAARKNATGAKACMSNACSYAAWMWNCMRARWAATRNTTGAAAGTRYNNNTGYWWCAANNATCGRNCNAKRWKGTANASYSSRRMARKGWYYKAWKCWRTGNAKAMKRTTARAAYNTAMYWTTTTAATATATGAAARAARAGARARTTCATACGGATAAGATTTACCAATRATAAAAAAACGTACTCCTACCCAGAGTCCTGAAAAGCAGAARTACGGAAGTATTTCATACCATTTTATATGATGRAATAGAAGMCAAAAAATGATTRRYAAGAAYGGARCTACTAATAAAAAYTCATACGTAAAAATACTGATKCCATACAAAAACAGAGAGAGGAGATAAAAAATAAAACCTCGTTTCTGAAAATACCAGATAAAAGAGAGAAAGCTTAGTGCTGCAAAAAAATATGCTGCTGAAAAGAGCGCTGTGATGCTATAAAATGAGGGACTCAATATTGGATGTACAACATACAGAGCCGTTAAAATAAAAACATTAAAAAAAGAGTAAAAGTATGAAAAAATAACAGCTACCGTTCCTGCAGTTAAAGCAAAAAAAAGCAATGATGTAAAAACATATCCTAACCACCAATGACCAAACAGATATAATTYCAATCCATGTAAACTTTGTAAAACGGGTCTATAAAAATAGGATTTTGATGCATCACCCATGATTGTATGAAATGGATAGTGAGACTGTACAGACTCCGTTGTCCAGAAAGAACTCCATGAATGATCTGCTCCTACTTGATTCAATATTTCAAAAAAATGAGCATTTATTCCCATTTTTTGAAATGGAAATGCGTATAACAAAAGTATTATTAATGTAGTTGATGCAAATAATAAAAAACGTGATAAAGCTTTCATCTACACTCCCGAGCTCTATAGTCAGTTTTTTCATTAGATAATAATAAATCAAAATATTGAATCGTCTTTGATAATCCTTCTTCTAAAGAGATAGCCGGTGTCCAATCAAGAAGCTCTTTTGCCAATCTGATATCTGGGCATCTACGTTCAGGATCATCTGAAGGACGATCTTGATATATCACTTGGCTCGTTGTTTTAGTTAATGTAATAATCTCCTKTGCCAGCTCTTGCAARGTGATTTCATGAGGATTGCCAAGATTAATAGGTCCTTGATGATTTGATGGTTCAACCGTAAATTTAAAAATACCATCAACCAAGTCATCAACATAACAGAATGATCGCGTRCTTTTTCCATTTCCATACATATACAAAGGTTTTTGCAAAAGYGCCTGTACAATAAARTTGCTAACCACTCGTCCATCATRYATATCCATATTTGGACCATATGTATTAAAAATACGAACAATYTTTGTTTTTAAMTTTTTTTTCCAYGAATAGTCATGACACAATGTTTCAGCCGCTCGCTTTCCTTCRTCATAACAAGATCTAATACCTATTGGATTTACGTTGCCCCAGTAACTTTCTGTTTGTGGGTGCTGCAATGGAGATCCATATATTTCACTTGTCGAAGCTTGTAAAAACAGCGCATCATAATTTCGAGCAAGTTCTAATAAATTATATGTTCCAAAAACAGATGTTTTAAATGTCTTAATCGGATCAGATTGATATCGTGGTGGAGATGCAGGACAAGCRAARTTTAAAATAATATGTACAGGAATATCTATAGGCTTTGTAATATCAGATTCAATAAATGCAAAAAATGGATCATTTTGCAATGATGCAAGATTCTGTATTGAGCCACTGCTTAAATCATCTAAAGCAATAACACGATATCCTTCATCGCAAAAACGCTTACACAAGTGACTTCCTAAAAATCCAGCACCACCTGATATCAAAACTGTTTGTACCATACTATCTCCTTTACTTCTTATGCAAAATTCGATCTATAAGGTATGCTGGCCGTCCCTTTACCTCATGAAATATACGCATAATGTACTCTGCTAAAATACTTAATGTAAACATCTGAATCGTACTAAAGAAAAAAAGAGCTAATAAAATAGTAGGAAATCCTCGTGGCATATCTGTTGTAAAAGCTCGCACACAATAAAAAACACTTGCTATAATAGTCATGATTACGGCAAGTGATGCAATAGCAGAAATATATTCAAGCGGTTTATACGAAAAATTTACAATCGCTCGCTTCGCCCAAAARAAATTTCTAAAAAAATTAATCGTTGTTTTMCCGCTATATCGATCATCACGYACATATGAAACACCAATCTGTTTGAAMCCAACCCATGCACGTAATCCACGAATATAAACATCTTTTTCTGGTAATTTCTTTATTGCCTCAACAACACGCCTATCCATAATACCAAAATCACCAGCATCCAAAGGTATATCTAAATATGAAAGCCAYTTGAAAATYCTATAAAAACAGAARTAAAAAAAACGTCGTACAAGRTTTCCTTTTCGTTTCTTTCGAATACCATACACRACATCATATCCCTCTTCCCATAAAGGAATAAATGATGGAATCACCTCAGGAGGATCTTGAATATCTCCATCCATTAAAATAATACCATCGCCTGTTGCATGATGTAATCCTGCTAAAAAACTTGGTTGCGATTCACAGAAATTGCGAGACATGATAATAACTTTAACTCTACTATCTTGTTGAACAAGTGAATGATAGGTCATAAGCGAATCATCAGTACTGACATTATCAACGTAAATTAATTCAAAGTCATACGGCAAGGCATCAAARACTTTTAGTATCCTGTTATATAAAGCCTCTAAATTACTATTTTCATTATAACATGCAACAACCAGACTGATAATTTTCTTTTTCATGGCTTCCTATTAATTACTTTTCTACTTCAATAATGGTCGCATACAAAGCTCCTATAGGACACCATGTCATATACGGCTCCAAAATACGCAACTTACGCGCAAAGGATGGAAAAAAACAGTAATATTTTGTAGATACTTTTCCAATGCTTCGTGAAATACTTTTTGTATAGCGAGGAAATAATAATGTTGCATTTTTATCTATAGGACTATTTCTAAATGTGTGCAGAGTCAGCGGATTGAAAGGATTTAATTCAAAGATAATTATTCGTCCACCTTTTTTTGTAATTCGAGCAAGTTCTCCAATAAAATGTTCGTGCTGATCAAATTTTATATGATGAAAAACACCAGCTGCATAAGTAAGATCGAAAGATTTATCATCATATAATAAAGTATCACCTTCTAAAACATCAAACTTAATATTATCTTTCATAGATGCATGTTCTGCGTATGCAATGCTTTTAGATGATGGATCGATACCTCGAATCGTTGCTTTTGGAAAATACTTATGAGCATATTGCGTCATAAGACCATCACCACAGCCAAAATCAAGAATATCAACTGGTTTTTTTACATATTCTTGAAACCATGATGCCATTTTTTGAACTTTATATTCAGCAAAAAACTCTCCAGTCTCCCCTGAAAGTCGAACATCTTTATTCTGATTATCTCTATACTTTTCTATATAGTCATCAAATTCATGCTTTAATACATTATCAGTATTTTTCTGTATTTGCATTGTACCTCCTTTTTTACAGCTGAGCGCTGCTCTCTCCAAATAACTTTGTATACGTTTTCAACTTTACATCTGCTCGCATAAAGTGGCCAGTATACCAAGCTATGGTTTCATCTATTCCTTTATCAAAGCCCCACTTAGAATGCCACTGTAAAATATTCAATGCTTTCTTCGAGCTCAAATGTTGTGCAGGAATTTCATTACTTGCTTCATTCTTAATAATTGGCTGTACATTTTTTTTATTCATTTTATCAATAATAATCTGTACAACTTCTAAAACTTGTAATGGCTTATCAGTACTTAAATTAAAAGCTTGGCCAGCAAGTTGTTTTTCTTGCAATTGCTCTGCTAATGTAAGATAACCATCAACGACATCTTTAACATAAATATAATCACGTATTAATGTTCCATCAGATCGAATAACAGGAGTCTGATCATGCAAAAGAGCATATATTGTTCCTGGAATAATTCGATTGAAATGCAAATCTCCTCCACCAAAAAAATTGCCACACCGTGTGATAGCAACAGGAACTTGGTATGTTTTCGCGTACGATTGTGCTATAAGATCGGTACAACTTTTTGAAACATCATACGGATGAATTCCCTGTAAAGGCATATCTTCTGTGTAAGGAAGAACCTTCTGTTGACCATACGCCTTATCACTTGATGCCAAAACAATTTCCTTCACCCATGGCGATAGACGACAGGCCTCAAGTAAATTCCATGTTCCTTCAATATTTGATTTAAAAGTAGATAAAGGAGAACGATTTGCATGACCAACAATCGCTTGTGCCCCCAAGTGAAATATTGTATCAATCTCTTTTTCATTTAAAATACGTAACAAAAGTTGATAATCTAACAGATCACCCTGAATAACAGTTACATRTTTCAATARATCTTCCTGCGCACAGAGTGACCAGGGATCGATATCTCGTAATAAAACAACTACTCGTGCTCCATAACTACATAGTTTTTTAATAATCCATGGGCCTAATAAACCAGTTGCTCCTGTAATAAAAACTTTACGATTCTTCCAATACTTTTGTCGCTCCATCTCTTCCTTTTTTATAAAAAACTAAAATGATTGTACGGAACTTGCTGGAGAATACTTTTTCTGATCTTCCCACAATTTCCATGGAGGAGTTGTCTGCCATAATGCTTCAAGTTTCTGTTTTTCTCTCAATGTGTCCATGCACTGCCAAAAACCAGTATGTCTGTACATCATGAGTTCTCTCTCTTCTGCCAAAGATTGAAGTGGGCCTTGTTCTAAAATAAGCTCATCATTAAAAGGAAGGTATGTCTGAATTTTTTTATCTAAAACAAAAAATCCACCATTAATTAATTKATCATTTATTTGATTTTTTTCTAAGAAAGATGTRACTAAAGACTGGTCATCATACTGAACATTTCCAAAGCGMGATGSTAGAGGAACMGTTGTCATTGTTGCTATTTTTTTATGTTGYARATGAAAATCCAAAGATGCTTGAATATTRAYATCAGCAACAGCATCRCCATATGTTAGAAARAATGTATCTGTATCAACATATGATAAAGCACGTGCAACRCGACCTCCTGTCAATGTTTCTGAACCTGTATCAACTAARGTTATTTCCCATTCTTCATTATGAGATTTATGCGTKACAATAGATCCTGTTTGCGTATTTACAGTAAAGTCTGCTTCATTAAATTGATAATCAAGAAAATACTTTTTAATCATTTCACCTTTATACCCAAGACAGATGATAAAGCGAGAAAAACCAAAATGTGAATATATTTTCATGATGTGCCAGAGAATAGGTTTTCCTCCAATAGGAACCATTGGTTTTGGTCGAAATTCTGTTTCTTCACGTAAACGCGTTCCCAATCCCCCTGCCAAGATCATTACTGGAATATYTTTGAACATACATATCCTTACTAAATCATGCTAATWGYTTYTTCWRYTCKATTTGAYATTGAYSWRTYATGYAAAAAYAAATTCTGTTCAAGCCAYTYTTTATAKANCAAAAGGCCCTTATCTAAAGAGAAATTTGCTTCCCATCCAAAGCCTTTTTTTATATGTTCAATAGATGCYAAACATTGAGCATACTCATCAAATACAGGYTTYTTATCTCCCCAACAATATTGRAAATCTGAACCAAATAAATCATGCATTTTAGTTACTAAATCTTTCACTGAATAGTCAACACCASTAGCAGCATTAAAAATCAATTGATTGCGAGGTCGAAGTCTTTCAATTGCAGCATATAAATCTACCACATCAAGAACATGAATAAAATCGTACCTTCGCTGAGGAGAAGAAATACAAACTTTTTCTTTTTTGATTCCACCCAATAATAAAGAAGTTACAAGGCGTGCGTAAAGCTCATAATTTCCATACATAAAAAACGGACGTACTGTATAAATTGGCAARTCTCGCTCATACGCTTCTTTTAAACAAAACTGTGTTGCTGCAGCTTTTGAAACACCAAAGTCAGTTATAGGATTCAGTAAAGATGTTTCAGTAACTGCTCCATGATGAATACCATACTCTTGCCARCTTCCTGTATTGATAAAACATTCAAATCCAGTCTCTTTAGCAGCATTTAAAACATTAACCGTACCTAAAAAATTCACTTCATACATGTGCRCTTGATTCGATTGAAATGTAAAACGACCATATCCCGCACAATGAAAAATAATATCTGGATTTGCTTGAAAAAAAACTGATTTAACTGCTGAAAAATCACGRACATCCGCGGGATAAACAGTTATAGAAGAAAGAATATCTTGTATGCGCCACAGTTCTGGAGTATGCTCAACCAGCAAAAAAACTTTGTACCCTCTCTCAACATAATATCGAGTAAGATTCGCTCCTAGTARGCCACCACCACCTGTAATAAGTATCCGCTTTTTCGGCATAAATTCCCCTTTTTATTTCTCACAGTTTAAAGCTTGCTGCTATTTTAATTTCCTTTTGCCCCCACCTTATTCAATAGTAACTGATTTAGCAAGGTTTCGAGGCATATCAATCGGTCTTCCTAAAAACTTAGTAATCTGATATATCCAGAATTGCATAASACCRGTCATAACTAATGGAGCTARTAATGGMGATACTTTTGGAAAAACAAAACAACGATCAGCAAGWGCTATYAATTCATCCTGTCCCTCAAATRCAAATGCTATAAGATGACCTTTGCGCGCCTTTACCTCCTGTGCATTAGATAAAAGCTTTTCATAAATCAATGGATTAACAACTGAAAATATAATAACTGGGGTCTTTTCATCAATTAAAGCAATCGGACCATGTTTAAGTTCACCAGCTGGGTATCCATGTGCAAAAACATATGATATTTCTTTTAACTTCAATGCTGCTTCAAGYGCAAAAGGATATGAAATATGCCTACCTAAAAAAATGAATCTCTCAAATTTTGAATAAAAAGGAGCATCTTTTTCCATGATYTCCCATTTATAATTCTCAATAGAACACTCAAGAATTTCAGCAGCCRAAGATAATTGTTCTTCAGCCTCCTTCATTCCTTGTAAAGATAGCACTCCTTTTTCAAGCGCAATGCGATGTGCTAACCAGTATAAAGAAGCAATTTGAGTCGAAAAAGACTTTGTTGAAGCRACTGATCGTTCAACTCCAGCCTGCATTAATAAGAAACCATCAGCCTCACGCATCATCGTACTTGCTGCAGAATTTGTTATACAAACAACTGGAACATTATTCTTCTGTACCAACCTCATAGACTCTAAAGTATCAGCAGTTTCACCGGATTGTGAAATAGCTAAAACAAGATGATTTTCTTTTTTAAAAAGTTTACTGTATCGATGCTCTGAAGCAAGTTGAACTGTCGTTGGAATATTTGCTATTTCTTCAAAAAAGTAACTTCCTATATACGCTGCGTGCCATGAAGTTCCTGCAGCCACAATATCAATATTTTTAAGATTGCTAATATGTGAAATATCAAGACCAATCTGTCCCCAAAACCCTTCCAARTCACTGTTATTTGTTACATATGCTGGAACAATAACATCATCAGATTTATAATCAACAAGTTGACCATTTAACTTTTTGAAAAACAAAATAGTATTTTCTATTGCTCTTTTCTGTTCATATATTTCTTTAAGCATAAAATGTTCATAATCATTTTTATGAACTATTTCAATCAAATGATTATGTATTTTGATTTGAGGAATAAGAGGATTATGTTGAAAATCATACAGTTCAATATGATGAGATGAAACAATAGCATATGAATCATCAGGCATAAAAAACACTTTATCTGTTCTRTCTGCAAAAACAATAGGATCTGATCCTACAAACATTTCWGAATCACCTACACCAACAACCAAGGGACTTTTGTGACGAATCARYAGAAGWCGTTCAGGTTCTTTTTCTATCARATAAACAAGCGCATACGCACCCTTYAAYTGAACCAATACACTTGCAATCGCYGCCTTTAAGCTTTTATGRAATGCTATTGATTCACCAAGYAAATGTGCTGCAACTTCAGTATCTGTAATAGAATCRAACCAATGACCTTCYTGTATCAGTCGYTTTCGTATYGCTGTATGTCCTTCTATGATTCCATTGTGAACAACTGCTAATGTTTTTTGACAATCAAATTGAGGATGAGCATTTTCTTTTTCAGCAGGACCATGTGAAGCCCATCGGGTATGTCCTATCCCAATGGTTCCATCATAACCAACTTTTTCAAGTGCTTCTTTTAATCGATCAACCGTACCAATTTCTTTGGCAAAGCTAAGATGCTTATTGTTCTGATCTATACATACAAAACCAGCAGAATCATATCCACGATACTCAAGACGAGACAAACCTTCAAGAATAAACTCTCTGCAATTTTTTTCACCAACGTATCCAACAATTCCGCACATGTCTTGAATCTCCCTTTTCAAAACCAAAACAACATTCGCAAGAAAGGTCTGTACCTGGTGCAATACGCAACAAGTACAAACAAAAATATTTTAACGTTTTACGAACTGAAATTTACGACGAGCACCCTTTTGGCCATATTTTTTTCGCTCTTTCACTCGTGAGTCTACAGTTATAAGACTGAACTCGCGCATTTGTCGACGAAGTGTTTCGTCACCAATGAGAAGTGCACGTGATATACCAAGCTTAATAGCTTCTGATTGACCTGTGACACCACCACCATGGACAGTAACCTTGACATCAAAGGTATTGCCTGTGGAAAGAACACGAAATGGAAATGTTACCGCATCGCGTGCCGCATCAGTCGGAAAATACTCTTTTGAAGTTTTTCCATTAACTTTTATTTCACCAGATCCTGCTTTGAGCCATACTCGAGCAACTGATGATTTTCTTCTTCCTACGCCATGAAGCGCATTACCTGCAGCTTTTTTCATAAATTTTTACCTATTACACATAAATTAAACACTATGTAAATATGAAACGATATTCAATCTTACTCGTTTTTTTAAAAGTTGTAAAGCAAAGAAACCTTCGGCCTCTAAAGAGCCACTCTTATTTCTTCTTCATTTTTAAATTATTAAAACAGAAAAAAACAATGGTTACTCACCTTGACAGACTCTATATCATGATGATAACTTGATGAGAAATTGATTCAGACAAAATATTAAAAAAGGAAAATAATGAATATTTTACTTCTAATTTTAACAATAATATGTACACAACATATTCAACTGTCAGCTGCTGCAACACCGCATAACACGCAACTCACCAATCTTATGGAAGCGATTGAAAAGGGATCAACAAATGCAATGGTCCTTCTGCTAGAGATTCCAGTAGAAAATCTCAATCTGAAAAATGCTGAAGGAATAACAGCAATTCACAAAGCTGCAGAAAAAGGATTTACAGAAATCGTTCAACATTTAATAAGTAAAAATGCAATTATTTATGTCATAGACGACTTTAACAGAAATCCTCTTCACTACGCTTCATTTAATGGCCGTCAAAACATTGTAAGTCAACTTCTTCATCGAGCAAAAGCAGAAGGCAAAGGACAATTACAACAATATATTGATGCTAAAAATATCGAAGGTGAAACTCCACTAATTTTAGCATTRTCTACAAATMSAAATCACTCACCAGAACAGAATCAAAAAAAAAAASAGATTGTTATAATACTTGTTAYCARTGGAGCATCKCTTGCTGTCTGCTCTAAAGGTAATTACTCTCCATGTCATGTAGCAGCGATACATGGACATACATCTGCAGTAGCTTTTTTTATTGAGAAAAAACTACTTATCGAAACAGTTATTAATGCTCAAGATGAAAACGGCCAAACTCCTCTTCACTGGGCTGTATTAACTGGAAATGTAGAACTTGCAAAAATCCTCATAGAAGCTGGAGCAAGGGTTAATGCTAAAGATAACCAAGGATTTCTTCCTGCTGATTATGCTATGTTCAAGAAAAATGCAGAGATGACACAACACTTATTAAGTACCACAGAAAAATCCTAAGTCTGCAAACTTGTTAAAAAAGATTCATGACAGAGCAGGCAGAATATTTTATGACAAAAGCACCTATTTTTTACATTTTTATTTATTCTATGGTAAGGTATAAAAGAAAAATATATTTAAGTCAGCTAGTAAGGAGCTTTTAATGATCTCTTTGTTATATTCAACATGGATTGAATCCTTTCAATTCTTTATTTCACCTGATTCACGRCTCTACCCACTGCTCGCTCTCAATACTATTTTRAGAACAATTAAGACTCTTTTTTTATATTTTTTCTGGCTTATYCCACTCGCTTTATACAGCTATGTACATYTGAGACAAGATCTTCTAGATCTCTCTCCCACATCTCATAGCTTTTCATTCGCTTCTTTTAGYGGACATCTTGTAGAAATTCTTCTCTTTTTTGCAATTATCCTGAGCACGAGAACCTCTTTGGAACCTAAATGTTTCTCTTACTTYATGTATTTYAGTCCCCGAATTGTTGCATTCAGCCTCCTTTGGACATTGCCATAYATTCTTTGGGTMGCACCTAACATGCTTATACTTCCCTTTATTTGCATAATTTCTTTCTTTTTTTTYGATAGCTCTTTCTCYATAAAAAGYTTTGYGMTMTCCTGCATRAACGGTATAAARATGATTCTGYTTTTYTTTCCACTTTTTTTTRTAACCACTGGAGCGAGTSTGGGATTCATATATATCATAAAACTTCCATACWTACTTTTAAACAGCTACCTACCTAACCTYCCRATMTCTCCTTTAATAATGGATTTCACCTTTACTTTAATGAGCAAYATTGTTTTAACAGCAACCCTTTCTATTTTATATATAACTCTCAAACACCGTCACTATAAGCTATTTTTTGCCGAATAATACCACTATGTATAAATGTATAACGACCCCSATAAGAACATGTATTTTTTATAGCACTCTTTTTATTACAGGGATTTTCATAACTCCATTCTTTTTACTCTGCGCGCTTCTTCCTGCTTCTTTGCGATATAAAAACAAAGTCTACTTTTTTTTATCTTCTTGGTGGAGCCGATTGATTATGTATGCCGCCGGAATAAAATTATCGATTCATGCACAGAAAAACAAAGCTCTATTTTTTAAAAATCCTGCTGTAATTATATCAAATCATCCCTCAACACTTGATCCAATCATTATTGAAACTTTACTCAAAACAAATTCTCGTATGTGGATTATAAAACATGCATTTAGAGGAATTCCTATTTGGGGATTTATTTTAAAAAGGCTGCACCTTTTAATTTCACGATACAACCCAAAACAAGCAGCCATYGCTCTMAATCAAGGAATAAAAAAAAGYACCTCATACAAATCACACCTTSTTCTTTTTCCTGAAGGAACGCGAACAGAYAACAGTAAAATATATCCTTTYAAAAAAGGATTCATAACAATAGCYAAAACACTTAATCGTCCAATTATCTGTCTTGGCATCTTTGGACCTCAACATGTATTGACAAAAAAAAGACTGTATCCAAAAGCATGGAGTACTCATATCGATCTTGTAATCAGTAAAAAATTTCATTACACTGATTACAAATCAGATCAAGAATTGCTTGAAGTCATTGAAAAATGGTACAAAGATAAATATACTCTGTATAGTTTAACAAGGAGCAGTTATTTATGATCTCTATGTGGTGGGCATATCCGTATACGTTCCTTATCACATTCTCATGCATAYTTATTGCATGTTGGTATAAATAYTTTCATAAAAAARCTGTTATWAAACATGCTCTTGGRTCATGGTATTTCAARAAMAAYRWYTCTTCWTYRCTTCCTCTTRTARTCTTACGATTSCTACGYATYRTMKCTCTYATTGCTYKTGCATGCTTAATTGCTCGTCTTCAAGAGTCTGACAAAAAAACTGAAACCGTAGTTGATGGCATTGACTTTGTYCTTTGTATGGATTTTTCTGGATCTATGAATCTTTTTGATGATCTCAGAGATCGACGGACCCGCATAGAAACTGTGAAAAAAAATGCTCGTGAATTCATTTTAAAACARGAAAGAAGGCACGATCCCATTGGTATTGTTGTTTTCGGTGCAGAGGTTCTTACCCTCTGTCCATTAACGCTTGATAAACAACTTTTAAATAACTTTATTTCCAATGCATCCATTAATATTGTCAACCCAAATGGAACAAGATTGTTTACTGGACTGGCAACATCTATCAGTCGCCTTCGATCTTCATCTGCGAAAAGTAAAGTGATTCTTCTTCTCACTGATGGAAAGCCAATGGGAGAAACACGMTTTGATGCTGAAACAGTGATTTCCATGGCTCAAGAATGTAATGTAAAAATTTACTCTGTCGGCATTGGCAACAAAGAAGGTGGGTACGGCTTAGATCTATTTGGCAGAATTCAGTCTGCTGGTTCTGACACTGTCGACTATGTTCTTCTTGCTGCACTTGCTCACGAAACAGGTGGAAAGTTTTTCACTGCACAGAACCCAAAGGAGATGAAAGAGGCTTACGATACTATTAATAAACTAGAAAAAACTACTATMAAAACATCGATATTCACTCTTTATCATGAACTGTTCTATCCATTCCTATGGATTCTTATTGCAAGYATACTTCTTGAACTGCTTTTACGCTGCTTCATTTGGAAAGGATTTTTTTCATGATCCCCTTCATTCATTAYGCAAAYYYYTCTTATTTWATTATGGCTCCGCTCTTTATTCTTATTGCAGCACTCGCATGTTATATAGCTTTTTATAGAATCACAATTATAAAACAAATAAAATCAAATACATTTTTTTCAACATATTCAAAAAAAAAAGAACTRCTTCGCTCTATAATTTTTATTMTTATTGCAGCTYTTCTGTTTTTCATGYTGCTTCGACCTCAATGGACAGAAAAAGARRTGRTTATTCCTCAAAAAGGACGMGATATCCTRATATTGCTTGATATTTCTAGATCAATGAAAGCTGATGATATCAAACCAAATAGGCTTGATGCTGCAAAGCTCAAAATCAAACAACTGCTTCGTATGCTTTCTTGTGAGCGCGTTGGTCTTATCCTTTTTTCTGGATCAGCCTTCATTCAATCTCCTTTAACCAGAGATTTTTCATCTCTTGAACTATTTATTGACCATGTTGACACTGAAACTATTTCATCGGGAACAACCGCTCTTGATAAAGCGTTACAGCTCGGCATTGAAATTTTTTCTCACGTCCAACAACGGAAGCATAAAACAATTCTTGCTATCACTGATGGAGAAGATTTTTCTACACATTTTGAACAGATTATTGATAAAAGCATAGAAGAAAATATCACGATCTGTACGCTTGGCATGGGGACCGAAACAGGTGCTCCCATCCCTATTTTCAATCAATATGGACATAARGTTGATGTAGAAAAAGAACGATCAGGAGCTGTTATATTATCTAAACTCAACACAAATTTCTTACAAGAAATATCAAAAAAACTAAAAGGTTTTTATACTCCAGTTACTCAAGATAACAGTGACATTACAGCCCTTAAAAACTTTTTTGAATCAATAGAAAAAGAGACCATTGATAACGAATCGTTGCAACAGTGGGAAGATCGATATTATATTTTTGCACAAATTCTCTTTCCTCTACTACTTCTTGAATGGTTTTTATAATTTAAAATAGAGAGCAAATCATGAATARAAAAATACTTATTTTATCCTTAATCATTTTCATGACTGCTACAAAAACATCKCATGCTTTTTTKGATGCCTTAAGAGACTTTTTATTCTATAAAAGCARYAGCTCCAAACTAACTGGAGAAAAAAAAGAATCAGCTATTAAAAATCTTAAAAAAAAACAGATTGACACTCCCCTAAATCCTATTATAAATAATAATCTTGGACTTGGACAGTATCAAARCAGACAGTATRAAAGTGCCTACAACAAYTTCGARCGAGCACATGCTCAAAGTAATGATTTGCCAAATCTTCAAGCGCAAGCAGCCTTAAATGCTGGAACAACTGCTCACGCTTACGCTGAAAAATTATATGAAGATAAAAAACTTGATGAAGCTTTACAAAAAATAGACCTCGCTCTTTCTTGGTACACAAAACTTCTTGAAAATGAAAACAATCAAGACATTATCACTGCAAAAATAGAACATGCCCAAACATTAAAAAGGCAAATTGAAGAAAAACATGATAATGAAGATGAAAAAAATGAACAAGAAAATCAACAGAAACAAGATGATAAAAATCAAAAAAACAACCAAGATCAACAGTCTCAAGAGCAACAAGAAGAAAATAACCAAGAGAGCAGAGATAACCAAAAAAACAAGCAGGACAAATCTAACAATAACAAAGAGAACAAGGATCAAGATGAAAAAAATAACGATGCATCAAAACAACAAGATGAAAACATAAATAAAAATAAGGAAGAAAAGGAAGAAGAAGAAAAAGAGAGCCAAGATGAACAACAGTCAGAAAAATCTACCGAAAAAGAAAAGGAAGAAAACAGTAAGAATTCTCAGGATGATGATGAAGAACAGAAGCCAGAAGAAGAAGGATTCAATCAAGACTTATCGCATCCAGAAAAAAATTCAGATGAAAATCAAGATAAACAGCCCAGTATTGATTATCAATCTAAGAAATCAGAAACAGAAGAAAATCCTGAAAACCAAAAGATTATTAAAAAAGAGACTTTACAGCAGAAACGAATCCGGGCTCTTATAGAATCATTGGATCAGCAAGAGGGTGAGTTACAAAAAGAGTACATGAAGCGTAAGACATCTATTATCGCACAACCTACAGCCCAAGGACAAAGAACATGGTAGTTTTATTTCTTTTATTTTTTTCTTTTATGGGCGAAATTTTACATTCATCAATACATCTTTCATGTGAGAATATTCTACATGAACAATCAGATAATAAAGATTCCATATTGCCAACAGCGCTTGTAGGAAACCCTTTTACTATAAAAATAGTTACTAAGGGTAGCGTAGGCACTCTTAAAAATTTACAACTACCAGAATCATGTAATATCATCTCTTCAAGCAGAAGTACAAGCATAAATATGACTGGCAATCATGTTAGTTCAAGCGCAACCTACTCCTTTGATGTTATAGCAAATAAAGAAGGAATGATCAGAATTGGCCCCATAACAGTTGATGCTATTTCTTCAAACAGCATGGAGTTATATATTAGAAGACCAACTGATATCGACAACCAAACAGAAGCGCAAGATGAACAAGAGACTCATCAAGGTCATGAATCTCCCCATCCAGAGATGTTTGCACGCATACATACAGAAAAAACAGTTGCTTACTTGGGAGAACCATTTATTTTTTCACGTGTTATTTATCATCGTGGTAATATTCGTAAAACTGAATATGAAGATGTCACAAGCGCTCAAGCACTTATTAAAAAACTTCCTGGATCTATAGAAAGAGTAGAGGTTATTAAAGGCAATAAATACAATGTCGTTGAGGAACAGTTTTTGATAACCGCAACAAAACCAGGAAAAATTATTATTCCTGCACAACAATTCATATATCTTTTTACACCAAGACAACAACAAAAAAACAATCGCGACCCTTTTCAAATGTTTTTACATGCATTTTCCCCCTTTGAATTACACCAAGAAAAAGGGGTTGTTCCAGAAACAACTTTCTCCGTAAAAAAACTTCCCGAGCAGATAAAAAATGTTGATGCTATCGGTGTTTTTACTCATTATAATCTGACTATASATCCTCCAAGYACACATRTTCATGATACTATTCAAGCAACAATTCGACTAGAGGGATTTGGTAAYTTCGATGAAATCCCAACACCRGACATCATTMTTCCAGATTCATGCAACAGATATGCTCCAACTCAAAAAATGATTCAAGAAATAACAAGYACYAATAAACATGGAATTAAAGAATTTTCGATTACTCTGCAACCTACTCARGCTGGARATTTTATMATTCCAGAACAAAYATTCTCTTTCTTTAAYYCCAAAACTCAACGAGTTGAAAAKMTCARAACAAAAAARRTRAGTTGYTCTGTTTTACAAAAAAAAGGRRCGCCSCTTRTAAAAAAAAAYAGCCCTTCTCCGACAGAACCAGATGYAGACAGCATCAAAGAMAAGAAGTTAGACGACTCATCATCTAAGGAAAAAAATATAATTTTTGACCTCAATACACCATTRAAGTCAAARRARATTCCTTAYATTCCATGGRTGCTATTTATTTTYGCCCTGTTTGCCCCATTTATAWMMRWYAKRYKWAAAAWAWRMGATTTTTTCATCTATTCTAAAAAACAGAGTGATACGGAACTTATCCTTTCTGAATTGGAAAAAGCTCTCATCAAAAGAGAGTACGCCCATGCTCACAAACTTATTAAAAAAATATTTGGACAGATAAGTAAACAGCCTGAAACATTTATTACAGAGACAGTTRTTGAACAARTTCTTACAACAAAGRGCTGTTTTTTAAGTGARATTAACMTAATCAAAGARATATACATCCAAACATTAGTCAAYRACTCTCAAAARRAAATCAAGCCTCAATATATTACAAAAGGYATMCAGATTATTAAAAAATTATTCGTACTGTTTTTTTTCATATTAAACRTRACAACTGTATCRAACTGCTCAGTGAAASAGGATGACCTTGYTAARCAAGGCTTYTCTCATATCAAATYRGGAAAACTTGAAGAGGCGYATRCTCTTTTAACTTCGATTRATAAAAAAACTCCACTAATTCTAAAAAACATMGCMGATGTAGCGTTTARCCTTGAAAAAAATCACGATGCRCTTTTTTGGTAYRGAGCTATGCARAAACAGCTYGCYWCTTTTGAAATRMRRAATCATGCGTATATTATTACTCAAAAAAGARTTTTRTATAAAAAAATAGATCCAACTATATCAAAAYAWAARCATCTATTTTTCACCATACAAGAYGCTTTTGCAAGYACTCCATTRAGCCTYTGGCARATTGTATTTCTTTTWATATGGATCATTGCTCTTTTWAATTTGTTAGARSAAAAACGGATTAAAAARCARTTCTTAATCTATATTATTYYTGCAAGCTKTTTRCTCTACTTCARCGCCAAYYTACAATACARAAATGAAACYTTAACATTCAAAGRAACYTCMTATTTGTATTCAGGCCCTGACAAAACATATGATATAATTACCGARCTGGGRCAACAAAGCCTCTGTCAGATTATTGAAACAGGATCTTATTTTTATAAAATTAAACATAAAAAAACAACTGGTTGGATAAGTAAAAAAGATCTTTTTTTACCATGACAAACGCGGTTTTTTAAATAAATGATAAAATGGATTAAAAACCACTGAAACCCATTTTATTAAAAGAAACAGAGCTCCTATAAAAAATAATGCAAACGAAATAAAGCCCTCCATTAATAAAAAACCCCAGAAAGAATGGGCCATACCATTTCCCATAACCCACCATAAAATGGCACTTTTACTCCATTTYTTYTTAAGYAAAAAATGACAAAAATGATGTGGACTTCCTTGRTGTGGAGGAAGTGACAGCGATAGACGAACTATTATCAAACAAGTAACTTCAAATAAAGGTATAGCWACAATCGCTAACGGAACAAGCAAGCCCCAGGCTGTTTTATGACTCCAAGATAAAAAAAATGGGATAGGTGCAATTAAAACACCATATAAAAGAGCACCTGCATCGCCAAGATAAATGCGAGCATTCGGCTTATTCCACCATAGAAARCTTGCCAATGCTCCCATAATAACTGATAAGACCAGCGCTAARCYATACAGKCCCTGATGYAATGCGATACAAAAAAAAGAACTRACGCTCGTTAATGCAACAGTAGTTGCAAGCCCATCCATGACATCTATAAGATTGAATGCGTTCATCAGGCTAATAATGAAAAAATATGAAAATAAATACCCTAATATATTACATAAAAAAACACTTTTATAAAAACTTGCTGTATACAATATAAAAGGAATACATATCAGCTGACCCACAAATTTTTGCGATGGAGAAATAGCGTATACATCATCATATAAACCTACAGAAACCGCTGCTGTTATACCCAAAAAAATCCATATGAGATGTAAATAATCACCTAMMRRWMMWWWWWAATTCCAAAACAAATTAAAGACCACGGTAAARTATACTGCGAGCCCACCTAAATATGGAATAGGATGTCTATGGATTTTCAACTTTCCCTGTGGAATATCTAATATACCCCATTTAAACGCAAGAAGCCTTRTGACATACGTTACTACCAACCCTGTAARAAAACTTGCTAAAAACACTCTAATATACATCATATAATCCATAACTCTCTCCTTCTCCAAGAACTAAGACCTATACTATATGGATAAATATTTTGATATRATGGCTTTGCTCACAACACGAAGTAATATTCTTTTTTCTGCTTCAGATGTACAGRCAAACTCAACATGTACAATAAACCAGGCCAACAATATGTTGTTTTTATTCCATATCAATTCATATATTTTGACCCAATCTTTTGCTGTAGTAACAATSGCTTCTGCGCCCTTTTCTTTCACAGCATGTATAAGATCATCTATATCTTCAAGAGAATATAGATAATGGTCTGAATATTCTTTTGARCCAACAATATTTGCCCCCCTATTTTTGATTGCTTGAAAGAATTGATTAAAAGATCCTATGCCTGCAAAAACAAAAACTCGYYTACTGTCGATCGTACTATTATCTTGATACCTATGTTCATACAACCACTTGCTAATGTACRAAATAGCATGATATCCAAAAATTACCGGRATAACTTTTTCTCTTTTTTTATATGCCAAGTCTATTAACTTTTTCCTGTCATATGACGAACAAAGTTTAGCGTGAGAAAAAATAATAACATCAGCTCTTTTAAGACTTTTTTCACGTAAATCACCAGCTGGAAGAACCGACCCGCTTCCTAAGGGGGCTCTTGCGTCTAGCAAAACTATTGAACATGTTTTTTTTACTGAAAAATGTTGATGTCCATCATCAAGCAATACATAGGAGAGTGGTGATTGCTTCAAGTTCTGTATACAATAATTAATTGCCACATYTCTTTTTTTTGCTACAACCACAGGAACTGACAAGCTTTGAGCATGCATTGCYGCTTCGTCACCAACCAGAGAARCYKYTTYTCTTAATCCAWGACCATATGAAGCTATAAGAACAGGAYTGCTCGRTTTTGTRCGCTTATATCCACGTAAYAAAACAGCTGAGCACGAAAAACGCAAATTACGAACTAAAAAAGATGTTAAAACACTTTTTCCTGTCCCCCCTACTGAAATATTACCAATACTGATTATCGGCAAATAAAACGTTGTTTCTGTTCTCGTTATTTTATAAATGTAAAAAAAAATACGATACAACAAAGAGAAGGGGTATAAAAATATCCAAACAAATAACCAACTAGAAAATGGTTTTGAATATATTRYTTTTTTCCATAGAACAAAAAAGAAGGTTCGRATATCAATCCGAACCTTCTTTTTTATAAACACTTTATAGTACCCAAATTTACGACTTAGGTACTTCCTTTTTTTCAACAAAACATTGAATTGTATCGCCTTCTTGCCAATTATGAAATTGWTCAGTCAAGAATCCACATTCATAACCAGAGTTCACTTCTTTAACAGATTTTTTATCTCGCTGTAAACTTACAATATTGCCTTCGCCAATTTTYTTATCTTTTCGRAAGCAGACAACCTTGCCATTRCGTGGAATTTTTCCATCAGTAACATAACAACCTGCAATTGCTGTATTATTTTTAAGAGTRAACACTTTACGAACAAYCGCTTCACCAACTTTTTCAGAAAYAAGAACCGCTTGACGRCTTTCCTGAATAAGMGACTCTAAGCCTTCTGTAAG
Source organism: Candidatus Babelota bacterium (assembly GCA_002401785.1). Taxonomy (GTDB): domain Bacteria; phylum Babelota; class Babeliae; order Babelales; family CAZZPM01; genus CAZZPM01. The sequence continues at coordinate 57,139 of NVUD01000005.1, read as the reverse complement.
ATGATARATAACTGWATACAAGGCTACATTTATTTTCTTTTCTTTAGCTATTGATTGTGCATTTYTCTCTACCTTTACATGCAAACCAATAATCCGTGCATTAACATTTTGAGCAAATAAAATATCACTCTCTGAAACATCACCTATAGAAATATTTATGATCTGTAATCGACGAGCTACTTCTTTATTATGCTTTGATAGCGTTGCAATAATACGACTAATTGCTTCGCTAGTTCCATGCGTATCAACCTTAATAATAACACGAACGATCTGATCATCTTTTTCTTGATTCTCTTGAAACATTGGAGTAAAGGTTGATGAACCACTGACTACTGAAGCAATTGAAGATCGACCAGATCTAATTTTAGAATATTCTTTTGCATTAATAACCTGAAGCCATTCACCCAATGGTGCAAATTTATCAAAACCAATTACTTGAATAGGAACAGATGGGCCAATTTTTGTAACACGATCGCCATTACTTTTTAGAAGAAGTCGAACTTTGCCAGTTGTCTCACCAGCAAAAAAATGATCCCCTACTTTCAAAGTACCTGCAACCAGAATAACTGTTGCAACAGGACCATACCCCTTATCAAGACGTGATTCCAAAACAAATGCTCGAGGAACTTCTTCTGGATCAGCTTTTAAATCCATCATGCTTGCTTGCAATGTAATCATTTCTAGAAGTTCGGAAATTCCTTGTCCAGTTTTTGCAGAAATAGGAGCACAAACAACCGAACCACCCCAATCTTCAACTAAAATATCTTGTTGTGCAAGCTCTCTCTTGACTGACTCTATAGCAGCAGGAGAAGAGACTTTATCTATTTTGTTAATTGCAACAATAATAGTAACACCAGCATCTTGAGCTGCCTTAATCGCTTCAATAGTTTGAGGCATTACACCATCGTCAGCTGCTACCATTAAAATCGCAATATCTGTAACYTTAATTCCACGAGCACGTAAAAAAGAAAATGCTTCGTGGCCAGGYGTATCAAGAAAAACAATTTTACCATGCTCTGATTCAACTTCATACGCTCCAATATGTTGAGTGATTCCACCCTTTTCTTTTGAAGCAACATCAGCTTTTCTTATATGATCTAAAAAAGTTGTTTTACCATGATCAACGTGACCGACAACCACTACTATTGGCCATCGTTCAACACCTTTTTGCTTAAATACTTTACTAACATGATCAGTTTCCTCTAAAGAAACTTTTTCTTCAATAACTTTTATACCGTATTGATGAGCCAAGTCAGCAACAGATTCCTTTGAAAGAATATGGTTTCTGGTACAAGCCATTCCTTTTCTAAGCAAGGAAACGATTAGCTCTGCTGGTTGCTTTCCGAGTAATCGAGCAGCTTCTTCTAAAACAAGATCACCACGCAAAATTATTTCAGTCACAACTCGAGGAACTGTTGCAGCAGCACGCTGTGCTCTTTCCTGTTTGCGTTGATAACTCTTTCGCGATCGACGTCTTCTTGGTCGTTCACCACCTGCTGACTTTCCATGCCCCACAGTCCTACCAGACCTTGAACCTGTGCCTTGAGCACTACTAAAATTTCGTGCGCTATCTAATAGGTTCAAAATGTCAGGATTGTCCGTTGCAAAGACATCTTTTTCAGGTCTTTTCTGATCCTGTGTGGCTATAGAACTCAAAGGGGCCTCCGCGTTTTTATTATTCTGTTTTTTAATTATATTTTCTTTTTTTTGTTCGCCCTTACTAGATGAAATACTTTTCTGGACAACTTTCTTAACATCATTTGATTTATTCGTACTATTTTTTTTCTGCTTTACATTGTCAACTGATGCTTCTAATTTTTTCTCTTTACTGTTCTTTTTTTCTGTTTTTATGTCATCAGCAAAGTGCTGCTCAAGAAACTTTCCTATTTTATCTGTAACAACAGACATATGATTCGTTACCGAAAAACCATGCTTCTCTAAAAGTTGTACTACATCTTTACTTGAAACATTTTTCTGCTTCGCAAGTTCATATATTCGCATGTACTTTGGTCCTAATGCATAAAAATTTTATATATGTAACAGTATCAACACATATATTTACTCTACTTCTTCTTCTTCTTTGCCAGTAGGCTCTCTTCTTTCTGTAACAATGTCTTCTAAAACAACCTGATCTCTTGGAGAAACCACGGCTTGCAATTGTACATCAATTCCTGTTAGTCGAGATGCAAGTGCAATGTTTTGCCCCAGTTTTCCTATAGCAAATGATCGTTGATCATGCGCAAGCCAAACAGTAGCTCTTTGTTCGTTAGTAACTTCAACCCGATCAATTTCTGCGGGTTTCAAGCTTAATTTAACAAGCAACTCAAGATCGTCAGTCCACGGTATCAAATCAACCTTTTCATTGCCAAGCTCTTTCAAAATAGGCTTAATACGAGCCCCTCCAACACCTACGCAAGTTCCGACAGGATCAATCTCTTGATTGTTAGATAATACAACGACTTTTGTTTTATATCCAGGGATGCGTACAATTTTTTTAATTTCAACAATGCCTTCAAAAACTTCAGGAATTTCCAAATGTATCAAATCTTTTACAAACTCAGGCGAAACACGATCTAAAATTAATTGATAACCACCCTGAGATAGGGGTAAAACATCTTTAAGAAGAACACGAATAGGCGTTCCCACACGAATTTGCTCTTCAGGAATAACATTGGACTGAGGCAGAAAACCACTATGTTCACCAATAATAATTGAATATCCAGCACGTTCTTTTTTATGAACTGTTCCACCAACGATAGATCCTTTTCGATCTTTAAATTCGTCGTATACAACTCTCTGTTCAAGTTCTCGGATACACAAAGCAATTGTTTGACGTGCTGCCAGTATTTCAATACGACCAATTTTTCCATCAAATGGGACATTAACAGCGTCACCTAAAACAACCCGAGTATCTATTATACGAGCTTTCCTAAGAGAGATTTCTTCAACATCATCAGTTACCGATTCAACCGCTTGCTTTTCGGCGAAAACATCTAAATTTCCTGATCCACTGTATTCTACAATGAATTTGTAGTCAGGAAACCGCCTGTCATAAGCCATGCGAATACCATCACATACGATTTGAATTATTTTTTCTCGATCAAGGGATCGTTCTTGCACTAAAGAGTCAATTACTTCAGAAAGATTCACTGTTTTTATACCCACTTTTAAAATAGCATTGTTGATGTACAACACAAAAAGAACTGCTTAAAATAAGATACTGATTATCTTAACGAAAAAATAAAAAAAGTGAAGCAGTTTTAAAAAAAACTTATTTAAAAGCTTAAATGCAACACTTTTCCCCCTCATAAACTATGTTTCAAACAGAACCCCTGTTTGTTTGAAGATCAAACTTCATCTCTTTTTTCAAGCCCTAGAAAAATCATCTTAAAACTGTGTGCTATTCAAAGTAGAACTGAGTCGTATAACATAAAATATTATGCGACCTTAACGAAATAAAGTAAAATCGTACAACTTGCAACAAAAATGACCAACATTTCTATTATTCATAAAAAACAAGCCGGCTCTTTTTTTTGTTTATATAGCTCACGCTTTACGTGCATGCGTACTCGCCTGCGTTAATTTATTATTATATTATATATATTATATATATTAATAATAGTAATAAGCAGCCATTTTTTTGTGGATAACTTCGTTGAAATCATGAATAAAGCTTGATTGGATCGATGTTTTGTTTCATGAATAATTGTTGATAACCTGTTGATAACTTGTGGATAACTCATATTCTGAAAAAAAGAGATGTTAGTTTAGGCCGTCTAGATCGATGTTTTTAAGGAAAAAGTTATCCACAATTGCAGTTTGTGTCGACTGGATCGATGTTTTTTATGAAATATGTGGTTTGATGACAATTTTGTCCACAAGTTATCAACAGGTTATCAACAGGTTATCAACAAGTTATCAACAATTGCACTTTTCATGTTGAAAATATGGCCGCCTGAGTTGCTTTTGTACTACAAATAGAATAATTACTCTTTGCAGAGCTCGTGTAGGCTGGATAAAGCGAAGAAAAAGTCTTGTTGAAGCTCCTTTCTTTTTGAAGGGAAGCGAAGGCAATAGGCTGGATGTAGCATCGGAATGACTGGAATTTTTTTGTAGAGATGCAATTTTTGTCGAACTTTGAGAAGAGAGTCAAGATTTGGAAGTAAAGTTGAAAGCGCTACTGATCCAACGGTAATAATCATACGGGGGGCAACAATCTCTATTTCTTTTAATATGCCAATTGTAGAGCAGGTATCTTTTTCTTTGCGTGTAGGGTTTCGATTTTTTGGTGGACGACATTTGACTATGTTGCTGATGTAGTAAGTTATTTCAGGAKAAAATGTTTTTAAAAGTGTTGCGCGAAGCAGYTGTCCYGATCGTCCAACAAAAGGACGYCCTKCAGCATCTTCTTGCGCTCCTGGYCCYTCTCCAATGAAAAAAAAATCTGGGTTAACATTTCCTTCTCCRTGAACAATRTTTTTACGRCCAGATGTTGCAAGTGGACACTTTGTGCAACTTTTCATGCTTTTCTGTAGCTCTGAAAGCTGTTCTTTTTTTGATAACATGATACTTCTCAAAGGTTATTTTCAGGTTGGTAATCTATAGTTTTTGTCGTATTTTTTTATTTACATTTTTTGCAAATAAAACTTTCAAAATAAAAAGTAAGTCTATGTTCTACTTGTAAGCGTGTAGTCGCTTTAATTAAGAAGGAAAAAGTAGTTGCAATCATTGCTACATTTCAGTATTCTATCACAAAAGTATTGTAACGAAAACAGCATACGTTATAGTACTTAAATGTTCAAAAAATTTAAAAAGTACTTTTTGGAAAACGCTTTACAACAAAGGGGCATGTATGTTGATTGCTTTATGGACGAYCTGGTATAGTTTTTTTGCTCGTCGGTATCAAGAAAAAAGATCATATTTTTCAGAAGTTGTTCGYAAYTGGATYGATAGAGGATATCAGAGTGAAGCTGAAAAATATGAGCGCAGCATGCATCGAGCAGATCAGCTTGTAGAGCTAATACAGGGTCGTRCATAYTCAGYTGAAACAAARCATTTGTATCAAGAACTTAARAGYTTATATGTGATTCTTAATGAGTCATCAAAATCTGTTATACGTCAGTGGATTGARGCACTTGTTGTTGCAGGRACATTYGCACTGTTTTTTAGAAATTTTGTTTTTGGATTGTACCATGTTCCAACAGGAAGTGCAGAGCGAACTATTTTAGTTGGTGATCGTGTTTGGGGAAATAAATTTGCATATCGTCTTGGGCAAAAAGTAAAGCGTGGCGATATGATTATTTTATCTAATCCTACTTTTAAATATGATGAATCTTCATGGCTTGGAAAAGCATGGCAAAAATATATAGGATTTGGGCTTCCTTTTCTGGGGCTAAAGCAAGGTCCTGATAGTTGGGTTAAGCGAGCGATTGGATTACCAGGAGATACGATTGAAGGAAAGCTTGAGGATAGTCGTGCAGTTATTTATATAAACGGGCAAAAACTCGATGAATCTGAATATGTTAATCCATATCCACTTATAGCATTGAAAAAAACTACTGGTTTTTTACCGCAAGGTTTTTTTAGTTCATTTGGGCTTCCAGGACTGTTTGAGAAAACAGAAAAATTTGTTTCTTACACGTATGATCARARCAAAGCTTTTAAAGATCAACCATTTTATTACATGGAGCCGGGTGAAGTTTTTTTGCATCCGCAAACCGGAATGCCTTTGTTGAAGCAGCCAACAGATACAACTGAGTTAGATACATTTGGCCCTATCAAGCTTCCAAAGGGAAAATATTGGGCAATGGGGGACAATCGTCGTCATAGTGATGATTCTCGGCGTTGGCTTTTTTTAGATGAATCGCTTATTGATGGTCGTGCAAGTTTTATTGTGTATTCGGTTGATAGTGAAGAGTCGTGGTGGCTTTTTGAGCTTATCAAGCACCCATTTACTTTTTGGAAACGGTATGTACGGTGGAGTCGTTTTGGGCTTAGCTTAAGCAAGCTTCCAGGTAAAATATAGTCAATGTTTGAATTGAAAATGTGTTGTATGTTTATCGATAAAAAATATGCAATTATACAACATAAGGGAGTATATTCATGATAAAACAGATAGCTGAAGATGTTATTGATCGCATAAAAGAAGAAGCTGCTCGGTGGGGTACGCTTAAGCAAGAAATAAAAAAAACAATTGTTGGGCARGATCGTACGATTGATCGCCTTCTTRTTGGGTTRYTGTGCAATGGTCATATTTTACTTGAGGGTGTTCCTGGGCTTGCAAAAACAACATTGGTAAAAACATTAGCAAATGCGCTTGGCGTCACRTTTAATCGTATTCAATTTACGCCTGAYTTGTTGCCTGCTGATGTTATTGGAACACTTTTATACAATCCTCAAACACAGTTGTTTCAAACAAAAAAAGGGCCAATTTTTGCAAATCTTGTTATAGCTGATGAAATTAATCGTGCTCCTGCAAAAGTACAGTCTGCGCTCTTAGAAGCTATGCAAGAGCATCAGGTTTCTATTGGAGATACAAGCCATATTCTTGAAAAGCCATTTTTAGTTTTAGCTACTCAAAATCCTATTGATCAAGAAGGAACCTATCGTCTTCCTGAAGCGCAAGTAGATCGATTCATGTTTAAAGTTCTGCTTGATTATCCATCGTTGGAAGAAGAAAAAGAGATTTTATTTCGTCTTGATTCGTCTTACATTACGCAAAAAGTTTTGAGCAATGCTGAAATTATGCAGGCACAAGAAGTTGTGAAGCAGGTATAYGTTGATGAAAAAGTTATAGATTATTTACTTGCACTTGTTCGTGCGACGCGGTATCCAGAAGAGTATAATCTYTCATTGAGGCAGTATATTGCTTATGGTGCTTCTCCTCGGGCGGCTATTGCTCTGTTGCAAGCATCRAGAGGGTTTGCATTTTTGAAAGGTCGTCATTTTGTTATTCCTGACGATATAAAAACATTAGCTGGTGATATTTTGCAACATCGAATTCTGCTAACATATGAAGCTGATGCCGATGAAGTTAAGGTTGCTGATATAATTATGCAGATTATTGACCAAATTCCGGTTCCTTAAATAAGATGCAAGGTAATGATTTTACAAACATGATTGACAGTGCAAATGTTTAAAAAGACCGAGGTTCGTTGATATGATACAGCAATTGCAAGTGCTCAACAGTTTATTAACAATAATAGCAGTCAGTGTTTCGATGCTTTATTTTGCGTTGCTAGAGATTCCTCCGCGTGGCCCATTCAAGTCACAAATGGTAGAAGAGTCTYTAGATAATATGAAAAAGCGTCCGATTATTGTTAAGGATTTTATATTTCAGAATGATCTTTTTGCAACTTTCAATCCTGTAGAGCCATCGCTCAGAGCACARAATCARATTCAATCAATGCCAACATTTCAATGGGGAGCAATTAATATTCCACCAGAGCAAAAAAAGACAGAAATCTTGCCAGCTTTAYCAGTYATTTTAAATGGTATTGTTTTATCCTCTGATGTAGATAATAGCATGGCTGTTATTTCAGACGAAACATTGAAAGAGCGCGTACTTTATGTTGGAGATGAATTAAAAGATGCATTTCTTGCAAAAATTATGAAAAATAAAATTATCTTATTTCGTTCAAATGGCCAGCAAGAAACATTCTTTTTGAGAAAAGAAGATGAAGGAATTTTGACTTCCCAGGAGCCAGGAGGAGAGTGGAAGAGAGTTATTATTGCTTTGGGTGAGGGCGTTTTTCAAGTTGATTCAGAGCAGTTTATTAAAAAGGTACCGAGTCTGGGAATATTTATTGAAATGTTTCATTTAGTGCCTGTAACAACGGTAGAAGGTTTTTCTGGAATTCAGTGTGAGGCAGTGAAAAAGTTTCAAATGTTGCAAGATTTTGGATTACAAGCACGAGATCTTATTACAAGCATCAATGATATTATGTTAACAGATCAAAATAAAATGCTTAAAGCGTATGAAGAGGTTGTTACAACTCAAGAAAGTGGAACAGTTGAAGTGAAATTGCAAAGAAATAATCAAGAAATTATACTTAAATATGTTATAAAAAAAATTATGTCAGATCTTCCTGTTTCATTAGCAGGTTCAATGCTTCAAKCTGTTGCAAGAAATGGTGAAACTAAACGAAATGATGAAGATGATATTTCGACAAATAGGACGGTTCCTGCTGCTTTCAACAAAGCTAATCCTCGACGAGAGCGATTTCAACAGAAATCTATGATCGAAGATGATGAATCGTCTGATTATTATGATACAGTTATGAAAATTCGTAAGCGATTGATTGATAATATGCATAAGCGATCACCGCATACGTATGTACGATAGGATGACTATGCACATAGTACGATTATTAATATTTTTCTTTTTTATGTATAACGTACAGGATTTTTTGGTTGCTCGTGATTTAGAAGTTCGTTCAGATCATGGTAGAGCTCGATTRCCAAGRAGAGCACCTTTARGTGGTGCTAAACGTCGAGAAAGAAAARTATTAYCAGGTCAAAAAAAGAGAAGAAGTAACGATTCAAAAATARCAGATGYTATACAGTTAAAAAAAGAAGAGATTGTTCAAAATGAAKCGTTTAAGCAGCGTGAAATTTTAGACGAGGTAGAATCAACTGAAATACTTGATGAAATTATTGAAAAAGAAGAAAAACAACAACTTGTAGAGGCAAAAAAAGAAGGTCGTATAGTAAAAACTGCACGTAAGAAAAAGAAGATTGTTGAAACATTACAAGAACAGTCAATTAGTTTGAACTTTGAAAAAATAAAACTTTCCAGCTTTATTAATTATATTGCAGGACTTCGTAAATTGAACATGATTCCTGACAAGGCAACTGAAGGTATTGAAGTATCAGTTGCAATTCGTGAGCCATTAACGGTAGATGGAGCATGGCAGGTTTTTTTAACTCTATTAGAAATGCACGGATTTAGCATAGTAGAGATTGGTCCTGAAGGAAATAAAGCAAATGTRCATAAAGTTATTCCACGTGCTGGTAAAGTTATAGAACCTCTTCCTTCGTATATYGGAGTCCCTCTTGATGATCTTCCAAACTCTGACATAACGATTCGATATGTTGGTTTTTTACAAAACATTGCAGTTACAGAAGTTGCAAATTTATTGGCATCAATGCTTGGYGCAGATAGTCGACTTATTGCTCAATCAAATATYAATGGATTTATCATYACTGATAAAGCATTAAATATTAAATCTGGGATGAAAGTTATTCAAGATCTTGATCAATCAGGGCTGCAAGAAACTGTTGTTGTTCGTCGTTTGCAAAAGGCTAATGCTTTAGAAGTTAAGTTCTTGATGGAACGTTTAATTAACTCTCCCGAAACAAGTCCTTTAGCTCGATTGCTCGGTAAGAAAACTGAAGGTTCGGTTGAATATTTTTCCTCRTCAACAAAAATTATTGCTGAAGAACGATCGAACTCRCTTATTCTRYTAGGTAATCATAAATCTATYAAGGTAATTGAAGACTTCATCGATAGATATTTTGAAAAAGAAGAGCGTTTTACCAAGTCACCATTAAAAGTTTTTACATTTAAATATGCTGAGGCTGCTCAAATTCGTGATNTGTKRWYMKRGSTYKTKMRKTCTYCWKNTRAYTCAKYYRYTGCAAAACATGGTGGTGTTYTAGGTGGTGTTAAATATTTYAAAAATATGAATTTTCAGGTTGATGAGAGAGGGAATCAATTAGTTATTTCATGTGCCGATCCAAGAGATTGGAAGATTTTAAAGCCAACGTTGAAGGCATTGGATACAGCTCAACCAAGTGTTGTTTTAGAAACATTAATTGTGAGCGTTAATGCTGATGACCAAAAATCATTGGGAGGACAAATCCGTCCAAAAAACTTTGATAGTTTGGGAAAAAGTATTGGTTTTCAGTCTGCAGGGATACAAGGGRTTATTCCAGAAGTTGATTCAAGTGGTAATAATATGAGTTTATTTGGAAATCTTCTTGGAGCAATTAGCGGCCTTGGTAGAGGATCAACAGTTTTAAGTTTTGGTGGCAATCAGCCAGGAAATATATGGGCTGTTTTTAGAGCATTAAAGAAAGAGACGAATGCAAGTATTATTTCTCAACCATTTATTACTGTTGCCAATCGAGTAAAAGCAACAATAAAAGCTGGTGATACGCGCCGTATTCAGAAAGAAAGGGCGGTTAGCGATGGAGGATCTCAGGGTGATGCAGCATCGTATACCGATCAAGATGCGCTAACACATATTGAATATACACCACACATTAATCTTGATGGCATTATTAATTTACAGGTTAATGCGACTATCGCAGAATTTTCTGGCAATGAAGGAAAGCTAGAAAAGAAGCTTACAACTAATGTTTCTGTAGCTAGCGGACAAGTGTTAGTGCTTGGTGGATKKAKTWWRRSAAYAYTWAATCAARRMGARGGKGGGWCDCCRTTTYTRTCWAAAATTCCTATTTTTGGTTGGTTGTTTAAAAATAAAGATCGAAACTTAGCAAAGCAGTATATTTTCATTTTTGTCTGTCCAACAATTATTAAGCCTCGTCAAAAACCAGGTGCTGATTTATATACAAAAATGAAACTACATAAAGCTCGAGATAGTGTTGAATCTGCTGTTGATAACAGACGTCGMAAGGATCCGATTCATAATTGSTTYTTTAATCCTAATGGTGAAACGTATGCACATAAGGTTGTTGATTTTGCAACAGCTCGATATCAGCCAACATTRGTTGATATTAAAAATGATCCAGAGTACCGGTYTCAAACTGAATATAATGAGCAAAAATATGGCCCAGATCATAATCAGCTTGATATTCGAGAAGAAGAGCTTCCACCAAAAGAAGAAGTAAAAGATACCTCATATGTTTTGAGTAGAGCAGCTCTTGAAAAGAAAAAAAATAGAGATAGAGAGTTCGATACTGATCGTGAGCGAATGAAAAAGTTCTTTGATGTTGATGTTGAAAGTGGAATGAGTTCATTATCAGAAGAAGATGATGAATTAGAAAGTGTCTATGCAGAGAGCGAAGAAGAAGATGACTATRCTGATAGTTATGATGAGACTTATGGCAATGAAGAAGAATCTGATGATGATTTAGCTATTGATGATGAAAATTTAGATCAGTATGAAATGCCTCGTAGCAAGAAAAAAGAAAATAATTTTGATGATGAATCTGAAATGTATCGAAAAGAATCAGTTCGTATACAGGTAAAAAAACATCCTATAGGTCTAAAAGAGATTTCCCCTCAAAGTAAAAAGAACTTTAAAAAGATTTCCATGCCACCCGATGTTATTCCATACAGCAGAGAAGATGAAGAACCGATGATTGATTCTCGTAATCGATTRAAAGATATTTTGAGCATGTCAGAAARAGCACCATTKCAAAAACGATCAAGAGGTCTGGCATGATAATAAAATTATTATTACCAGCTCGTCTAGGTAAGTATCGAYTATATAAAGAGCGATTTRTTGGCCTGAGCATTGATGGTCAGACGCTGTATGCAGCAGTTGTTACGATTGGATTGCGTAAAACAGTTATCGAAAAGTTATACAAAGAAAATTTGGGCGATATGGATGATGTTGATCATGTTCGAAGCGTTATCGATCGATTCATAAAAACAGTGAAATCTGTTGATACAGTACGAATTGTTGTTCCTTCATCGATTGTTATTTTTAAAGAATTACAATTACCATTCATTGATTTAGAAAAAATATCTTTTGTACTRCCGTATGAGGTGGAGCCACTTATTCCATTTTCACTTGACAAGGCGGCAATCAGTTTTGTGGTAAATGAAAAAAAAAGYACKRCTCARGTATCTAAAGTTTTTATAGCAGCAGCACAGRYTGTTGATATTGAGCGCCATYTATCGTTATACGGAYTATCTATTGAACCAGATGTYCTGACAACAGATATTATTACAACTAACAGCATTTTTCATCAGATTCCTTCATATGTTTCACGAGTTGGYCTGCACTGTTTTATTAATATTTATGAGCGRACAACACGTATTATTTTATGTACAGAAAAAGGAATAAAAATTACTAAAAATATATATCGTGGYGTAGGGTCTATAGYAGAAACTTTTGCCGAACGAGTTGGRTTCTCATATGACGAYGCTATGATAAAAGTTATGGAAGGYTTTAAGTCTGAATCRCTWGATCCTTTTTTAGAAAAAGAATGGATACAATTTGTTTCTGAAATTCAACTTGCTATGAATGCTCTATTACTTCAGCATGAGCAGGGAGGACATGTAGCAGAGACATGGTGTGCTGGTTCGTATGCACATATTCCAGGKCTWGCRATATTTTTTAGTACATATTTAAATATAGAGTGTCGTCTYTTTGAGCCAGAAAAAATAACAGAAACCAAAAAAATTRTATATCAAGGAGAATCTATTGGTTCGTGGACGCCGTTTACAAAYGCTTTGGGAGCTGCACTTGTTCTTGAAAAYCAGGAGCATTTTTCGCTATCTGGAACATTGTTACAACAGAAGCGTGAGAAGCTTTTATTTCATTTATGGGGAACAGCGTTAGCAATTATGCTGACTRTTTTATTAGTTGTAGGTGGACATAGTTTTTATTATCTTCGTGATCTTCAAGGTACTTTAGATCGTCTTGAACRAAAAGAAGTTCAGTTGCTTCATCCRTTACTACAAGCGAATAATAAAAAAAAAGCATYTCGYGCATTAACGCTTAAGCGTGCTCAATCAATGGCAGAGGAAGTRTTGAAATCAAAGGAAAATTCATGGCAGGAATTACAAAAAAATAGTATAACACCATTGGAAATCTGGTATGAATTAACTAAGCTTTTTGACAAGAATCGTTTTGRCGWWMWWMTKSMAAWGATTACAATGTCTCGAGAAGATGGCCCTTTAAAAATAGATGTTTCAGGTGTATTTAGGTCTAAAACAGGAAGTGATCATTTTACACATTTTGCAGACTTTGAAAAACGTTTTTCAGATGCACGTCTTCTTGCATTAGATGGATTAAATGAGTCGTTAACAGATGATGGAAGTGTACAATTCAACACACTCTTTAAAATACGAGAAATATGAAGTATTTAGGATTTATTTCAACAATAGTTGATACATACTTGTCATATAATCGACAAAAGCGATTATACATGATTATGGCAACAGCTGGACTCTTCCTTTCTTTTTTTGGAGGCATAGTTTGGCATGTATCAGATTCTGCTCATCTTATTATACAAAATATTCGTCAAGTGCATCGACTGAAAAAAAAGAATATGGATCTTGTTGCTCGATATGAAGCAGCCCAAGAGGAGGAGCGATTGTTTATAGAAAAGGTAARTAAACATAAAGACTTGAGTATTAAAACATATTTTGAAAAATTTATTAAAGAAAATAATCTATCTCCAGAAGGAAATTGGGCTGAAACTGAAAARAAYCCAGTTCCAGATAATGATCTGTTTGAAGAAGARACGTTACRTGCCACATTTAAAKCAATGAMAGCTGAGGCRATTGTAGGYATTTTATCAAKAATTGATAAAGAAAAYATTGTTGAAGTYGGTAGCGTTATTTTRAGAAAAGAASAAGCATTGATTACACTTGACTTGGTMCTTACAATTAAAAAATTTAAAAAAGTTGTTGAAGAAACATAAGCATGGATARTGGAAGTATGATGATAAAGAGAGCCTCATTTTTTTATTTCTTAAGTAGCTTATTTATTTTGAGCACGGTTTTATGTGCAGCTGTTGTTTCAGAACATGAGTCAACTGAGCTTTTACAAAATGCTATTTTTAAACAAGAAGAAAAAAATATTATACGGCATCGGAAAGATATGTCGTTTAAGGATGATGATACAGCTGATGATCTAATAAAAGAGGCTGTTGCAGCTATCAAAAAGAGTGAAGCAAAAAAGAAAAAAATTGAAACGAAGAGAGGATTTGGTTCGACAAAGCCTCAGGAAGATGATATTGCAGATATTTATTTAAATTTTGGTGAGGTTTCTTTAGCCAGTCTCGTTTCATATATAACTGAGCGTACAAATTTAAATATTATTCCTGAAAAAAACCTTGAACAGATCAAAGTTTCATTAAGAACAGAGGAGCCGTATACATTGAAACAAGCGCTTGCGCTGTTACATACATTACTTGATAAACATGGTTACAGCATGGTAGAAGTCGCTGGTATTCAACGCATTGTGCCTCGTATGGGTGCGCAGCAACATCCGCTACCATACTACTCTTCAGCTGATGGAGTTGAGCCTAAAGACTTGCCTGATACTGATGCTCTTATTCGATACATGTATTATTTGAAAAATATTAAAGCGGTGATGGCCCGTGATATTTTGGTTAATATTTTGGGTGATRATACGGTTGAGATGAMGCAAGATCTAGATGTTATTATTATGACGCAAAAGTCGAATTCTATTAAATTCGCAATGAAACTTATTGAAGAATTGGATCAAGGYGGTCTTCGTCAAGCTATTAAAATGATTAAATTGCAACATACAGATCCTGAAGTTATTGTTCGACTTTTTGATGAAATCATTGGCAGAAAGCAAGAGCAAGAAAGTATTCGATTCGCTGCAGCTGCTGGAAARAAAGAGTCGGCATATTTCTCTTCCAACACAAAAATCATTGCAGATTCTGAGCGGTTTTATTTGATTTTAATGGGACAAGAGCAAGATATTGATCGTATTATTGAATTTATTAAAATTTTTGATCGTCCTGATGAGGCTGAKGATTCTCGAYTRTGGACTATTAATTTGAAATATATGGAGGCTGACAAAGCGCGTGCTCTGATTGAGCGTGCGATTCGTAYACCACAAGGAACAACAAATAAGCARAGCTTGACTAGTTTTAARTTTTTTGAAGATGTTGTTATTGCTGCAGAAACTCCAAAAAGTGGAAATCAAGCAAATTATGGAAGTGGTAATCGTTTGATTATTGCATGTAATAAAGAAGCACGTCCTGCATTAAAAAAATTAATTGATTCAATAGATAAAAAGTACCCTCAGGTTGCTATTGAAATGATGATTGTTGATGTAACTCAAAAACTTGCAAAAGAATTGAGCGCACATCTTCGAAATCAGGCAGAAAATTCGATTGGTAAAGGTATTGATTTTCACTCAGCTCAAGCGTCAGATATATCTATTATTGGTGATAATTTACGATCTAATYTGGCTTCTTTAATTGGTACYGATAAGCAATCACAAGGTGCTGCTTTTACTGTTGGYGATCCHGGAMAKAATTTTGATGATGGMAACATYTGGTTATATATTCGYTCTYTGTTAAATGAGAAGCAGACYAATATYTTGTCACAACCATTYTTGATTGTGAATAATCGTGAGCCATGTAATATACAATCAAATGATATTCGTCGTGTTGATGGTGAATTCGTAGGTGCAACTGGAATTCGTGGAAACTTGGCGAAAACTGATCTTGAAGCAAATACATCAATAMAGATAGTTCCACGCATTAATGCTGATGGAGTTGTTGATTTGACAATCAATATTGACCTAGTTGAATTTGTTGCTGATTCTCGTGCTGATCAACCAAGTCGTCAAATTCGGAGTTTAGATACACGAGCAAGTATGGCTGAAGGCCAAGTATTAGTGTTGGGTGGATTAAACCGAACACAGCAGGATCAAAATTTTTGGCATACACCAGGACTTGAAAAAATCCCTATTTTTGGAAACTTATTTAAAGGCCGCGAGCGAAATCATACAAAGCAGAATTTATTTATTTTTATTCGACCAAGTATTATTAAGCCACGTGAYGARGGAAGYCCTGATGAYTATACGCARATGAAAATAGATTATGCTAAATAYCAAGTATTAAATRTTGATGCATATTCTGGTAGTAAAGACCCTATTCAACGATGGTTTTTTAGGCCTCGAAATCAAGATACCAAGCAGCGCTTAAAAGATGTTCGAGCAGGTATTTTTAGACCAATTGATGATTTCAAAGAGGGTAAAATTCAACCAAATGAAGTTGATATTAAAAAAGATCCATATTTTCAGGATTCATTGAAACTTGCTCAATATAAGCAAAAAGTGAAATCAAAACGTAGAAAGAAGATTGCACAACCACGTCCTGAACCGATTGTTTTTGTAAAAAATGATAGTAAAGGCAAAGAGAAAAAAGAGAATCTTATCAGTCAAAATTTTCGTATTGAGGGTAAGCCGAAATCTAAGAGCATTTTTTTCAAAAAACCATTAGAAAATCTTCCAAGGAGAGTGTAGCTTGAAGCTTTCTTTTTTGTTTTCTTGTTTATAATTTTCTTAAAAAAGTGTGTAGATTAAATAGTATAAAAATGCTACAAATATCAGAAAGTAGTATTTTTTTTGATATAAATGGAGCTTTAGTAATGTATGGTTTAATAATTAAGTATGTATTTTTGACATTTGTTTTTTCATCAGCTGTTCAAGGAGCAACAAGAATCACGAAGTGTTTCGCTTTTGAAAATACAGGATGGTCGGTAGAAAGTGTTGAAAATATAGAGCCTTATCTTCCTGCAATGGCAAAATTATCTTATGWTTGCTCTCTTTTTACAAAATTTAATTACGAAGATCGAGAGATTATTTTAAAGACAACTTATTTATGGGGSCACTTTAAAACGTACTTAATGTTTGATAATCATAAATTTGGGAATTTAATAGGATATGTTATAGTTTTTTCGCACACAAACAGAAGAAATCATTATTATTTGCAACAAATATGTAATTGTAGCAAATTTTCAAATACTTCTTTTAGGCCGGCATCTATGATTGGATCTGTATCAAACGAATTGTATCAAAAATATAGTAAATTGATTGAAGATGATATGAAGGTAGAAAACTACAACGGTATTCTACTGTATGATTTATCTACTGATCCTCTTACCTGTATAAAAGGATTTGAAGCAAAAGAGGTGAATATTCGTTCTTCATTGCTTTGTGAGCATGCTATTCAGAAGTATTTATTACGACCTGAGAATGTTGATGGTATTGACTATACAATTAATATCTGGACGAAGAATTTTTGAAAAAAATACGACTTTTATAATTAATTATATGAATTTCAACAAGGATTAAACAATGTGCAGTAAAATATATCTATTTCTGATTTGGGTCTCTTTGTATTCATTGTCGATGCAAGGGTCTTCGCTTGTTGAAAGAGGGGCCTCTTTTTTTAGCAGAGTTGGTAGTGAATTACAATTATCTTGGAGTGAAGAATCGTCGATGAAGATGTTTACTGAACATGATTTTTTTAATAGCACGGGTAGTCTGCCTAAAAAGAATATAGATGTAGTAAAAAAAGCAATTAAAGGTATAAGAAAGTATATTCCTGCTATGGYARAATTATCGTATGRAAKCGAKGATAGMAKTCAAAATAAAGAARATRTTTTATTTGAGCTTTGTCAAAAAGGTCAAAAGGTATACTTTTTATTCGATGATTATGATGATRARAAATTGATAGGATATGCTATTGTTTGGAAAAARCATTTATATAAYTATGAKTRCTCTTGTTTGAATTATGTCATTCAGAGTATAGGTTTTCAAATAAATAGTTTGCATCAAGATGCAGTATGTATTTTTGGTGTGCTACCAAGAAAAAATCAAAAGAACTTTTTTAAAATGATTGAAAAATCTTTAAAAAATGATTTTCAAGAYTGTAAAAACATTTTTTTTMAAAATTTGTCTTCTTATAAAGAATATATAAAAGGGTTAATAGAATATAAAACAACAGTCTATAATTCTTTAGAATTAACAAATTTTGAAAAATATATCTTGTGTTTAAAACAGACACATAGTAATTATTCTAATTGTATAGAGAGCACCTGGTRGGTTAGAAGTATTTAAATTTTTTTAGTAGATTGCTTTTCTCTATTATTAAGATGAAGTGTTTGAGGGGTAAGTTCATATCCTTCTTGTTCAAGTAGCTTGATAAGTCCTTTTTCGCCAGGAAGATGYGCAACGCCAACGGTAATAAAAATGGGGCCYTGTATGTCGGTATTATCACGCAGTATTTCAATCCAGTCATCATGACGTTCTTCTATACAAAGCGATACTTTGTCTTCATGCGAGAGTTCTGTAAATTTTTCTTGCTGGTATTCTTTAAAGAATTTTATTGAAATTTGTTGCTGTTCTTTTTGAAACTCATGCACAGCAAGGCTATGTTTTTGAGAGAAAAACATGTTGTATGCTGTATTATATAATCTTGCAAAGAAAGAGCAAAACTTGTTTGCAAAGATAATCGGTTTTGCGTACTTCTTAAGAAGATTATAAGAATGCCATGGTAGTTGAATTATTGATTCTCCAAAGAAAATACGCATTCCAAGCATTGCGCGTTGAAATGCGAGTGATTCAAGATATACAATGGATTTATCTTGTTTTGATTCCAATAATTCATACGCTACGCGTTCAATTCCAAAGGGAAGCTGKGTATAAAGTCTTTGAGTATCAACTTCAAAAATAAATGTTTTACAYTTGTMAAAGTATGGAGCGAGATCTTCTTTTTTAATTTCATAATCTTCTGGATTAAGAAGCATRTGTAAAGAWCCRAGKAKATATCCTTTMAGTTCATTGTTTTTATRRAKAGTGTAAAAAATWYTTGATGTTTTATCCATAYRTTYWCCTTRAAAAWTTRTATAAAAATTATTGTAAAAAAGAATCAATAATCATYTGTTTGCTTGCTTGTTYTGATAAACCACGACTTTGAAGATAAAATAGYGTTTCRYTATCAATCATGCTTATAGCTGCTCCATGTTTACATAATACATCATCTGCAAGGACTTCAAGTTGAGGAATCGCTACAGCGTTTGCTGTTGATGAAAGCATAATATTTTTACTTGATTGTGATGCATTAACTTGGTGAGCATGTTTTTCTACAAAAATCATACTATTTGATCTGATTTGAGAATTATCATCGAGAACTGCTTTAATCATAAGGTTGCTTTTTGTTCGTGGAGCTGCGTGTTCTTGTCGAGTATTAATGACAACTTTTTCTTTTTTTGATCCTTTGCAGCAAAAAATAGCTTCTGCTTGCGCATATTCTTCATCACAGCGAAGTATAAAGTTTGTTTCTRTCGGARTATTTCGTTCTTCAGTAATAATTTTTTTGTACTGTACGTTGCCGTATCGTTTAACAATAATTTTTATTTTGGTATACGAAAACCCATGTGACAATAAATCATCATTGAAGGTGATTTGATACTCAGCAGGAACTGTCAATTCAAGATCAAGATGAGGAAACGCATATGCTCCATCAATATGTGGHTTAACAATCTCAAAAAGGGAATAGGTTTTGTTATTTTCTTCACATCTGTACTGTATGGTGATATTTGATTTTTCTAACATTATCCGATGCTTCCTTCCATTTCCATTTCTATCAATCGATTCATTTCTACTGCATATTCAAGAGGAAGTGATTTGACAAATGGTTCTATAAAGCCATTTACAATAAGTGTCCGAGCATCTAATTCTTTTAATCCACGGCTCATTAAATAAAAGAGGCGTTCATCACTAATATTGCTGACAGTCGCTTCATGACCAACATCAACTTGAGATTCCTTGATATCTATGTATGGATAGGTGTCAGATCGAGAATTTGCRTCGAGTAGCAAGGCATCACATGCAACAAATGATTTGCTATTAGTTGCGCCAGGATGAATTTTTACTGAACCACGATAACTTGCTCGTCCTCCAGCACCACTAATTGATTTTGAAACAATGCGTGATGTTGTATTTGGAGCACAATGTTCAATTTTTGCTCCTGAGTCTTGAATTTGATTTGGTCGATTTGCCATTGCGATAGATAAAACTTCAGCACGAGCACCTTTTTCTTTTAATATAACAGATGGATACTTCATGGTAACAAGGCTACCTAAGTTTCCATCAACCCATTCGACAAATGAATCTTGATATGCATGAGCCCGTTTAGTAACAAGGTTATAAACACTTTGTGACCAGTTTTGAATAGTTGAATAGCGAACCCGAGCTCCTTTGAGTGCAATGATTTCTACTACAGCGCTATGCAAAGAGCTTGTTCCATAGGTTGGTGCGGTACATCCTTCTACGTAGTGTATGAAGCTTCCTTCATCAGCAATGATCAGTGTTCGTTCAAATTGACCAAATTGTTCTGCATTTATACGAAAGTATGTTTGTAGCGGGGCGGTCAGATGAACACCTTTAGGAATATAAATAAAGCTTCCACCACTCCAAACAGCGGTATTTAATGCTGCGAACTTATTGTCATTAAAAGGAACGACACTTCCAAAATATTTTTTAAAAAGTTCAGGATGTTCTTTAAGTCCGGTATCGGTATCAAGAAAAATAACGCCTTTATCTTTCCATTCTTGTTTTAAATTATGGTAGACAACTTCTGATTCGTACTGTGCCCCTAATCCTGCAAGTTGATTTCTTTCTGATTCAGGAACTCCAAGACGATCAAAAGTAGCTTTRATTTCTGGTGGTACATCATCCCATGAGGTACGAAATTTTTCGATCGGTTTGATGTAATAATAAATGTCATTGTAATCTAAGTGACTTAAGTCAGGACCCCATTTTTGAAGAGGACGCTCTTCAAAGTTTTTAAGACCTTGTAGACGCAACTCGAGCATCCATTCAGGTTCATTTTTTCGACGAGAGATATCGCGAACTCTTTTTTCATTAAGTCCTTTTTCTGATTTATATAGGTAGTTTTCAGAGTCTGAAAAACCTTCAGGATAGTTTTTTTCAATACTGCTCACAAAAATCCTTTGACTTTATGATTGCTTTTTAAATAGGCATGATGTTGATGTAGGTGGATCTTCACCCAAAACTTAATGATAAATGTTATACATATTTTGTCAAAAAAACTATTTTTTAGCGGTTTTYAGATCTTTTATAATGATCTAAGCCAAAGAAGCTCTTCTTTATATTCTTGTAGATACTCTTGTTTGTCGGCAGGAGTTTCAAGAATTTTTGGGACTTCTAGTAATTGCTCATCTTGCATAAAGTCGTAAAAAACTGAYTCGGGCATAATTCCTTTAATAAGTTTTTCATGKCGATCTTTTCTTGATCCACGCTCTGTTTTTGAATTATTAAGATGAATGACTTTTAAATGATTCATGCCTACAATTTCATCAAAAAGAGCCATTGTTTTGCTGTATTCGACATGAGGGTATAGCGAATAGCCAGCTGCGTGAATATGGCAGGTGTCAAGGCAGATTCCAATATTTTTTTTATGTTTGATCATGTCAATCATTGCTTTGAGCTCTTCAAACGTGCTTCCTAAATTTGTTCCTTGTCCTGCTGCAGTTTCAAGAAGGAGAGTCGTTGAGAATTCATGTACATCAAAAATGCTATTGATGCTTTCAGCTACTTTTTTACAGCCTTCTTCAATGCCTGCACCTAAATGTGATCCTGGATGAAGAACAAGATAAGGAATTTTGAGTTGATCACATCGTGTGAGTTCATCAATTAAAGCGTCGATAGACTTTGACTTAGTCTCTTCATTTGTTGATGCAATATTGATTAAATATGAAGCATGAGCAACCATAATAACAGGGTCTCCATCTTGTATGGTTGCATGATACTGTGCAATAACCTTTTCATCAAGAGGCTTTGTTTTCCAGGTACGACCATTTTTAACAAAAATTTGACAGGCATTTGCATTGATAGATCGTGCTTCTTTAATCGCTCCAAAAAGGCCTTTAGCGATAGAAAGATGTGCTCCGATGATCGGATAAGATTTTTTTTTATTCATTTTTGTACCAAAATATAAATAGTATCGATAATATGCCATATTTTAGAAAGTATAGAGCATTGTTGCTTGAGAGTAAAATAAGGGAGCATATTTAGATTTTAGTCTGCCAATTGCATAATCCATAAGCCTAAATTATAACATTTCTGCAATACGCATCTTTGATGATCGAGATGATGGATTGTAGTATCTTTCATCTTCTGATGGGCCAATAGGTTTTTTAGTTAAGTTTTTCAAAACAGTATGTTTTTCTTGAATGAAGGTTTTTATAATACGATCTTCTAATGAGTGGAAGCTGATAACGACCAATCGTCCTTCAGATGCTAACACTTCAGGAACAGCTTTTAGGAAGGTTTCAATATGTTCAAGTTCATGGTTAACAGCGATTCGAAGTGCTTGAAATACACGTGTTGCTGGATGAATCTGTCTTTTGCCATTTTTATATTGAATATTCGGTACAACTGAAAGAATAATATCGGTAAGATCTCCTGTTGTCACAATTCTTCTTTTTGATCGAGCTTCTACAATCGCTTGAGCTATTCGTTTGCTTTTCTTTTCTTCACCATATTTAAAGAAAATATTGGTTAAATCTTTTTCTGATTTATGCGCTAAAAAAGATGCAGCAGTAACATAGCTATGTGCGTTTGACATGCGCATATCCAAAGGTGTATCAACTGAGAAAGAGAATCCATCTTTATGTTTAATTTGAAATTGAGAAGTTCCTAAGTCAGCAAGAATGCCATCAACTCGTTTAATTCCTGCTTTTTTAAGAACTCGATAGATATTTGCAAAATTAGCCCAAGTGATAGTAAGGCGATCGCCAAATTCTTCAAGAAGTTCGGAACTATTTTTTTTTATTGCTGCAGTGTCCCAGTCAAGAGCGATAACTTTGATTGTTGGATGTTGTTCAAGCAGTGCTCGAGTATGCCCACCACCACCAAATGTTGCATCAACAATAGTACTGTTGGGTTTAATATTAAGAGCGTCAATTGCTTCTTGTAAAAGGACTGTTCTATGTATAAAAGGAGTTTCTTGTTCATTCATCTGTTTTATGTACTTTATAAAAAAATTTAAATCAAATATTTATCTACAGCATAGTAAAATTATCAAAACTGTCGATTTTTTTTAAAAAATGCTCTTTTTTCAAAAAAGAGTACGGGCTTTGTATGCTTTTTTAAAGTCTATGCGCTTGGTAGGGACTTTTTGAAATTCGAATATTTTTTTTGCTGGTCCATACCTTTCTACTGTTAAAATAATCTTTTTGTCGAGAACATCGGCAAGTCTGCCAAGCCTTATTTTTTGTTCGGGTTTGAGTAATTCGTACGTTGACTCATAAGCTTCTTCTTCTTGGTTAGCATCAAATACTGCTAAGAATCCACGCATATAGATCCAGTCGTACAATTCCTTAATTGTTTCAATATCAATAATGGTTGATTGGCCAGGTTCTAACTTATGAATAGCAGTTTTATCATACTTCCATGAAACAAGACTGTCTTGATCGGTTGTTTTTTGGTATACAAAACAGGCAATAAAAACAGATTTTCCTGTCTGGTTTTCAACAATAAAATCAAGTTCAGGTTGTATAATATTTTCTGGATGATCTTTTTTTATTCGGTAGTCAAGCTGTTCTTTTTTGAAACCGTACTGATCAACAACAATTTCAATGCTGCTGTTTTTTAACTCCAAAAGACGATCAAGGTCAATTTTTTGATCATCAGGAAGGTTTTCATACGTAGCATTGTTTATCTTTTCAGGGGAGTCAAAAATGCCTAAATATCCATAAATATTTTCTTTGGTCATAATATCATCAGCTGCTTTAATAGGAATCGTACATATTTGATGAGGATCCAAAGAAAAAGAGGGTGACTTGACCCATCTCCAATATGCATGAGTACGAAGTTTTGTATAATAAAAACAACAAAGAGTTATTGGTTTATCTGTTTTATTTACACAAGAAACAGACATTTCATCTTGGGCATTAATAAGAGGAAGTTTTTCTTCTGAAGGAGATTGAACACGAAGCGCTTCAATTGCAACATCGCTTCTCTGGGTGGCGGTTACAGAACTAACTCGACGACTTCGTACATGAGGACGTGCAGTTTTTTTTAAGCCTGACTCTATGATAACGTTGCTGTTTTCTTCCTCATGTTGATATTCGGGATGGTCATACTTTCTTACCGGTAAAAGATCTGGTGGTGGGGGAAGAGTCACATGATGTTTCTGTTGGGTATGATCTGTTTTTTTCCGTGATTGTTTATTGCAACCTGCGGTATAAATCAAGAGTATACAGATGCTAAAATGGTATAAAAATTTCATAAAAAAGCTCCTTACTCATTTTTTATTGTTTTAAAATTTCGTTTTCAAGCTTCTGTATTGTTTGCATAAGTTCATTGTTGTTTTCAAGCAAGTGACCAATTTTACTGATAGCATGAATAACGGTTGAATGATCTCGTCCACCCATAAAGTCTCCAATTGTTTGAAGTGACGAAAAGGTCATTTTTTTCATTAAATATAGAGCAATTTGACGAGGAACAGAGACAGTTTTATGTCGCTTTTTTGATTTTATTTCTTGTACAGAAAGTTTGAAAAATTCAGAAACTTTTATAATAACGCTTGCAAGCGTTATGTTGTTTTTTTGTGATTCATTAATGCAGTGAGCAAGTGCTTGTCGTGCAAGCCCAACATTTATTTCTTGTTGTGCAAGAGCACTGTATGCACTTACGCGAATCAATGCACCCTCAAGTTCTCTGATATTTGAAATTATGATACTTGCAATATATTGTGCAACATCAGCTGGGAGTTCGATCGCATGTTCCTCTGCTTTTTTCTGTAAAATAGCGATTTTAGTTTCAAGATCAGGCATCTGAATATCAGCAACAAGTCCCCATTCCATACGTGAAATAAGGCGATGTTGTAATCCAGCAATATCTTTAGGAAATGAATCTGCAGAAATAACGATCTGTTTGCCTTGTTCATGCAGACGATTGAAAATATGGAAAAAAATTTCTTGTGTCTGCTCTTTATTTGACAAAAATTGAATATCATCAAGGAGTAATAAATCAACTTTTTGATATTTATCACGAAAATTTTGATGTCGATTAGATCGAATGGATGTGATGAATTCAGTAATAAAACTATCAGCAGATTGATAACAGATTAATGCGTGTGGATTTGCTTTATGAGCAGCGTTACCAATGGCATGCATGAGGTGCGTTTTGCCAAGACCGGTACTTCCGTACAGAATAAGTGGGTTATATGTTTTGCCTAAATTTTTACTAACCATTATAGCTGCTGCATGTCCAAGTGCGTTACTTGTTCCGACAATAAAATTTGAAAATTGATACTGTGTATTGAGATTAAATGTACGAGGTCGTGCTGATAAAGCAGCTCCTTTTTTTGATGTTTTTATCAATGACGACTTAGTTGTGTTTTCTATAGAAGTTGATTTTTTGATAAGCGGAACAGCAGGAAGAATAGTACAAGTACTCTCTTTTTTATCTTGTACCCTGATTTCGCATTTGAGTGTTTGACAATGAAAAAGACGTGCTAAATGAGTGGATATTAAGTCTTTATAATGATCATTAATCCAATTTTTGATAAATTGATTGGGTACTCCAATGGTTACTTTCTGTTCTTGTGGGCTCCATGCAGCAATATGAGCAGCCTTAAACCATGTTTCAACAACATGTTTACCAGCTTCTTCACGAGCAATTTTTAAAAAATCGTCCCACATTGCTTGTATCACTAAATTTCTCCACGAACTAAATATAGTATTAAATAAATCTTGATATAAAAAAGTATATCATGTTTCTTTTCGATTACTACTTTCTTAATTTATTGAGGAGTTTTGTATATTTTTACTACTATATCAAAAGGTGAATGTTTCTCTTATATATTTGTACAAAAAAAAGGAGTTGGCATGATATTTAAAGTTCTGTTTTTTGTGCATGCTTTGATGATGACACTTGTAGCCGATCCGTATCGAGAACCTTTGGTAAAAAGTTTTCTTAACTCTGATCAAGAGGAAAAGTCGTCTTTATGGGTCTCATCAATTAATTCTTTGGAAAAAAAATTGACTACTCAAGGAGCAGCACCAGGAGTAGTCTGTATTACTCATTCATCACTCGATAAGACAGAGGAATTATCAACATTATTACAAGAAACACAAGAAGCCCTTGGTGAAAAAGCTCAAGTTTTTTGTATTGATGCTAAAGATGAGTCTTTACAGCAATTTATTGTAAAGGTTAAACAACAGCTTGGGTTGCGACATATGCCGCTTCCAGCATTTCTATTTTTTAAACAGTCTTCAATTGTTTTGCCTATTCAAGCTGGCGTTGGTTCATCTAATGAGTTGGTGCATATAATTCGCCAAAGGTTTTCTATGCCAGATAATACGTCAACTCATTCGAAAAGAAAATTTAGATCTAAGCAAAAAAAATCGTGACACTCTATTTCTGTTTCTGTACTTTATAAACAGAAATAGTCGTTTTAAGGAATTTTATTGCTCATGAGGCATGTATAAATTATGAAGAAATACTTTTTTTACTGTTTATCGGTTGTAATTTTTTTTATAGATTTCAATCAAAATTTATATAGTGCT
Organism: Candidatus Babelota bacterium; assembly: GCA_002401785.1. Classification (GTDB taxonomy): domain Bacteria; phylum Babelota; class Babeliae; order Babelales; family CAZZPM01; genus CAZZPM01. Next base: position 30,846 of record NVUD01000005.1, on the reverse strand, counting down.
AATGCTTTTAATAAAGTTAATCATCGTATTTGTAAGGTTAGTAGCTATACTATTGCACAATCATATAAAAAAGATGAACAGACGCACTTAGAGATACTTTTTGATGCTACAAAAATACATTACGTCGATGACTCAACGCTAAGTTCTTTTGAAGATAACTTAAGAGATTTCATTGAAAACATCTTTGATCGTGCCTCAGAAGGCTACTTTGATAATCTCACAACAATTATCTTTGAATTTAAAGTTAAAGATAGTACAGAGTTTTCCATAGACAGCGTGAAGATGAGGAGTTATGCAAAATATGAAACACGGGATCGAGTTATGTCTTTTTTAATGGGTGTTATAAAGTTCGCAAAAATAAATTTTATAAAGACTCATGTACTGGGGAAACTATCATTAGTAAACGATACAGGAGATGTCCGTACTGAATCTTATTCTCTAAAAACATTATTTAAATAGAATCATATGCTGAATTTAAAAAGTTTTCTTTAATAATTAATATGTTTGGAAAATTATGAAAAAATATCTATATATTTTATCTATTGTTAGTTTTGTATCCTGCATATCAGGATGTTTATTTTTTAATACAACAAAGGATGTTGACATGAAATCATTTGATATTACACAAGGAAAAATAAGTTCTTATGATGATGTAATTGAGTTTATTCCTTTATCGGTTGCAGATATTAAGCAACGGGAAAAAGAGATAACAGAACAAGCATTAAACGAGCTTGAACTATTTGTACAGCAAGATCGATCAATCATGACCAAGGAATCTGTTTTGTATCACTTTGATTCAATAGTTCGAGCGGTAGGTTCTTTAGCAAGTAGTATTCAAATCGTTGAGATGACAAACCCTGATAAAGATATCCGTGAAGCAGCACATGATGTCTCTATTCGTACACAAGAGCTTTATATCGAGCATTTTGATAATAAGCTTGTTTATCAGGTATTTAAAGATTTTGAAGAAAAGAAAGAGCTTGTTGCTCAATTAGATGATGAAGAAAAATATGCACTCGATGAGCAGATGAAGGAATTTAAGCTATCAGGTCTTATGCTTAAAGATGAAGATTTTAAAGCATTCAAAGAATTGCAAAAGAGAAAGGTTTCATTAGAAGCGGCATTTGATACAAATATTAATACTGACAGTAGCAATATTGTATGTGATAAAGCAGAGCTTGTAGGGATGAATGAATCATTTGTCGATGCACTGAAAAAAAATGAAGAAGGCAAATATATTGTTCGTGCGGATGGTCCTACCAAAGAAGAACTTTTGTCGTACTGTATCATCGCAGAAACAAGAGAAAAGTTTTGGAAAATGTCTATGAATAGGGCGTATCCAGAGAATGTATCGATTTTGGAAGAGTTACTCAGTGTTCGTTATAAAATTGCGAAGATGCTAGGATATCATAAYTTTGCTGAACTGAGTTTRAGTAAGAAAATGGCAAAAACCCCTGCACGAGTTAGGTTGTTTTTAAAAACAGTTGCAACAGTAGCACGAAAAAAATCTGCTATAGAACTTGATGAATGGAAGCAGGGTGTAAAAGGTTTAGTATCATTTGATAGTTATAAAATGATGCCATGGGATCTTTCTTTTGCAAAAAAGGCATATGAGCGAGATCATTTTAATTTAGATGAACGAGATTTACGTCCATATTTTTCAATGCAAGATACGATTGATGGCATTTTTAAAATATATCAAGATTTCTTAGGGCTTCGGTTTGAAGTTGCATCAGCTCAGGGTGCTTGGCATGAAGATGTGCAATTAATTACAGTCTATGAAAAAGATCAGCAAGAACCGTACGGATATATTTTTCTTGATCTACATCCTCGAGAGTCAAAATATTCACACGCTTGTCATGCAGATATTGTTAAAACAACATTTTTACCTGATGGAAGCAAGGGAAAAAGTGCTAGTGCAGTTATTGCAAATTTTCCAAAACCGACAAAAGAAGATCCATCTTTATTAACACATAATGATGCGATTATTTTTTTCCATGAATTTGGACATGCGATGCATTTTGTTTTAGGAACTACAAAGTTAGCTGGTACAGCCGGCACTTCGGTTTTATGGGACTTTGTTGAGATGCCATCTCAAATATTTGAAAATTGGATGTGGCAATCGTCAATGTTAAAGAAAATAAGCAAACATTATCAAACAGGTGATCCTTTACCTGATGAACTTATTGATAAAATGTTAGCGAAAAAAAAATATGATGCAGGATATTCCTTTTGTCGACAATTAATGCTTGCAGATTTCTCTTTAACTCTGCATGAACTTGAAAAACCAAACTTGAATGCGTTGCTTGAAAAACTGCATAATCGATATACTCCTGAAATGTCTTGGAAGGAAGAGAATCATTTTTACACTTCATTTGGGCATTTAACCGGGTATGATGCTGGGTATTATGGTTATTTATGGTCGCTTCTATTTTCATCTGATATTTTCAACGAGCTACTGAAAGAAGATTTGTCATCAGAAGCTGGGAAACGATTTATTGAAATGATTTTGAGCAAAGGAGGAAGTGCTCATCCTGACGAGTTGCTTGAAAATTATTTGGGGCGTAAGCCATCGATGGAGCCATTTTTTAAAGCGTATGACTTGATATAGTAAATATAGTTAAAAAAAGGATAAGGATGTTTAAAGTACGTAAATATTTTTCTATAATTTTTTTATTAAGCGGAACAGGATGTTTTTTTATGCAGACAACAAAAGGTTTTAATATCGATTGGTTTGAAATCACACGAGGAAATATAGATTCATACGATGACCTTACTCAATTTATTCCATCTTCGGTGAAAGAGATTCAAGATCGAGAAAAGCAAATTATAAAAGAGATTTCAGAAAAGTTAGATCGCTTTAAAAAACAAGATCGATTAGCTATGACTGTTCAATCAGTTTTATATGGTATTGATACGCTCAGTCATGCTGTTCATTCGGGAGGCTCTTCTTTATATCTTATGAGCATGGTGCATCCAGAAAAAGAAATGCGTGATGCAGGACAGCAATCATCACTTAATTTAGGCAATTTTTCGGTTGAGAACTTTAATACCAAAGAGGTGTATGCTCTGTTTGAGTCATTCTTCGAAAGAGAAGATCTGATGAATTCATTGAATAAAGAAGAGCAGTATTTTCTTGATGATATTAAATTAGATTTCAAACTTTCTGGACTGATGCTTGATGATGACAAATTTAAAGCATTTAAAGTGTTGCAAAAAGAAGCGATGGCATTATCTTCTGATTTTGGAAAAAATATCAGTACTGATGAGAGCAGCATGTTCTGTGACCGTGAAGAGTTGAAAGGGATGAACGCTTCTCTTGTTGATGCATTAGAAAAAAATGAAGACGGAAAGTATATAATTAAGACTGATTATCCAACAGGCACAGAACTACTTTCATTTTGTGAAGTAGAAAAGACACGAGAAAAATTCTGGTACCTCTTTAATAATCGTGCATATCCAGAAAACGTCTCTGTATTGCAACGATTACTCGAAGTAAGACAAGAGATGGCAATTATGCTTGGATTCAAGAATTATGCAGAGATGTCGATCAGTTCTAGCATGGCAAAAACACCAAAAAAGGTACGATCATTTATGGAAGGTCTTGCCAAAAAAGCGAAAAAAAAATCTGTTAAAGAAGTTGCTGCATGGAAAAAAAATGGTAAAGATCTGGTCTTATTTGATGGCGATAAAATTTTTCCTTGGAATGTTGGTTTCTTAAAAAAAGCGTATGAACGAGATCATTTTAATTTTGATGAGCGAGAGTTGCGTCCATACTTTTCAATGGAAGATGCTATTTCTGGTCTGTTTAGCACATACCAAGATTTTTTTGGTCTTCGTTTTGAAATAGCAGCTGCTAAAAATGTATGGCATGAAGATGTAAAAATTATTACGGTCTACGACAAGGGAGCTGTAGAGCCACGAGGATATATTTTTCTTGATTTACATCCTCGAAAAGCAAAACATTCACATCCATGTCATGTGGGGCTTATTCACACTACGTATTTACCCAATGGTGAACATACAAAAAGTGCCAGTGTTGTAATTGCAAATTTTCCAAAACCGACAGAGACRGAACCATCATTRTTAAAGTAYTYAGATGTTGTTACATTTTTTCATGARTTTGGWCATGCRATGCATAGTCTTTTRGGAAGRACYCATTTTGCAACGCAATCRGGRACACTRGTTTTACGAGATTTTGTRGARATGCCRTCACAAATGTTTGAAGAGTGGTTGTGGGAACCRRMRATGATYAAAAAAATTGGTCGRCATTATCAAACAGGTGCTCCTTTATCAGATGAATTAATTGAAAAAATGTTAGCTAAGAAAAAATATGATGTGGGATATGGCTTATCAAGACAACTAGGTTTAAGCGATTTTTCTCTGACGATTCATGAAGAAAAGGAATCTGATTTTGATGAGTTGAAGAAAAAAATAGCTATGCAGTATTCACCAGAAATTGTCTGGAATGATAATAATCATCATTATTGTGCATTTGGACACCTGGCTGGTTATGATGCAAAATATTATGGATATTTATGGTCAAAAGTTTTTGCWTTAGATATTTTTGAACAACTTAAAAAAGATAATTTTTCACCAGAAGCTGGCAAGCGATTCGTGGAGATGGTACTAGGTAAAGGTGGAAGCGTTCATCCAGATGAGCTTCTTGAAAATTACTTAGGGCGCAAGCCGTCAATGGAGCCATTTTTTAAGGCGTATGATTTGCAGTAAAATATTTTGAAAAGGATAGAGTTTTTTTGCTCTATCCTTTTTTATATGATGGTACAAAATCTATTTACTACAGGATGAATTATATACTTTTCCCAACAAGAAGTTTGTTTTAAGTCAAAACTATATTCAAAGTGGATATTGCTATCGGGGTCTGTATCAGAATCACTTGAAGAAAAAATCGCATAAAGAGGTTTGCGTAGATTTTTTAGTGATTTAAAGTCTGATTCAGAATCAGACTCAGACTCAGACTCTAAATCTAATGTTAGTTTCGATTTTGGTTTTTTCTTTGATTGAGCAATTGCTTTTTGAAGTTTAAGTACTGTTTTGCCGATACTTATTTCATTCTCATCATCACTTTCTGTTGATCCATTGTAGCTATCAATTAAATTTTCTTCTATCAGTTCGATAATGTAACTATCTTTACTCTGATGAGCTAGTTCAAGCGCTGTTTTTCCCCGATGATTTTCAATAGATAAATCTACCAACTCTACAAGGATTTCAACAGCTATCTGGTTTCCTTCATAGATAGCGATATGTAAGTAGCTGTTACCATATGTATCTTGTTCGTTGAATTTTGAAGAAAGAAGCTGGATCATGACGGCTGGGTTCTCTTTAGGAACATGTATTATTTCATTTTTAATTGATCCTAAAATATTTTTTGAAGAGTATTTTTTTGAAAAAAACTCAAAAGAGCTCTCTGATGTTGCCTGTATAAAAAAGATGCTCATTATATTGAAGAAAAGTATGAAAAAAATATTTCTTAGTACATAATTCATGTATAAATCCTTTAGTTGCTCTSTTATGAAGAGTATAAAATATGTAGATTTTGTATTTTTTGTCAAATAATGAAGGGTCACCTATGAAAATCTATCTGTAGATAATTTGAATATATGTTACTTAAATTTCTTTTATGGGCAGTAGTTCTTTGAAATTAGGCAAGAGCTCTTTACAAGATGTTGTCATCGACTACAGACTAAGAAAAGAACTCTTATTTATGAGCGAATCGTAGAAAAATATTAATTGTCAGAAAGAATTTTGAGCCGTGATTCTAAGTATTTTGCAAAAAAAGTATTAACTTCATTCGGTCTCATCTCGTTATCCCCTTTYCCATGTTTTTTGACAAATGTTGCAGCACCTTCGTTGCCATGGATGGTTATATGACTGCCTACAATATTTGTACTGCTCGTATCTYTATCAAGGTTGTAAGMTTCYGTTAAAGCATCAGTCTCTTTCATGATGCTATTAAAAACAGAATAAAATGTACGCATTTTAAGTCGATTTTCAACTTTATGTGAGGCAAGGATTTTTTGAGCTTTCTTTTTAATTTCGGCAACTGTTTTTTTCGGCAACGATGGAACAATTGCTTCTATTTTTGATTTATCATCTTCATTCGACTCGTTATTTTTTTTGTTTCTATTCTTTTCCTGAACTCTTGGTTTTTTAGATTTTTTTCCTGTTGTTTTTTTCTTCTTTTTTCCTGTCTTTACAGGATCTGGAAGCCACGTGCTCATTATTTCAATTTTTTGAGATTCTTCAACTGTTAATTCTTCTTCAATAATTTTTGTTGCTTGATTTGAGAGTTCTTCAATAGTGGCATCTATTTTTTTAACTTGTTCTATGTTGTGATCTTGTTGGAGTTGGATATCTTCTTCTTCTTTTTGTAAATATTCTATTTCTTTTTGATTGGTAACTGATAGATAGGCATTAGTGAGGATGCTTTCTTGTCMATTTCTAAGAGACTCTTTGAGTTCTTCAAGAAGAGCAATATTTGATAGTATTGAAGATAATGGATTTCCTTCTTCCATGAGGGGAATAAATCCAGCTCTACCAGAGTTGTATTTATCTTGATATTCTATTTTATCCCATATTTTATTTGAATTATTTAGAACTTCAATGAGCTTGATGGTACATGGAGTTATGCTTGATGCTCCATGATATGAAAAGATTTCTACTTGATTTTTGAAGTTTTCTCGAATGTAAATTCCTGATTCTTTTGATAGTTGATTATTGAGAGTGATTAGAGTATATCCAGTAGCTGATTCTGCAGTTGGAATGAAGACGTCTTGTATACTGAATTTTATTGATTTATTGATAACAAAGGAGAATACCCCTTTGTCAGTTTGTAAAAAACAGAGGTCAAAAGTTGTATTAATTCCGTGATTAATTATTGGAATAATGTTAAGYTTTTTTTCTCTTTCTAATAAGCAGTTCAATGCAAGTTGTTCAAATATATAATTATTAAATAGAAATAAATTTTTKATAAATTTWTTTTCATCKGAGTTTATGCATGTTKTTTCTACTTCGTTTAAGTTGTATGATTTAATTTGACTAAAAGTAACTTGGCTAGCTGAGTTATATCGCAGAGTTCTTTTGTAGTGAAGGGACTGTATCACTCGTTCTGTAAATGCTAAAACATCAGTTAATAAAAATCTTTCTGCCTGTTGTGTAATGCGATTAAGTGTGACTTGCATAGCGATATAGTCTTTTTTTCGTGCACTTAAATCAGGATAAATACCGATAGGAAMGTTTCCTGCTGTTTCTATACTGTTGTCTTCATGAATTTCTTTTAAATATTGAAGCATAAACTTTATATTATCGCTTGATGGACATAGAGCAATAATCGATTCTTGGGGAGTGGGGTTTTTAAGAGGAGGAGTAACCGTATCGACTGGATAGTAGGAGTTTAGAGAGCAAGGTTTTGCAGGTAAATATATTGTATCAGCAGCAACGACTTTTGTTGCATTGAATAATAGAAAAAAGAATATAAATAATCGGTATGAAGTCATAGAAAAATCCTTTGTTCACAAAATGAATTGTATTTGAAAATAATTATAAAAACATTTTATCGCATTAAGCTCTATTGGTCAATTCGATCGACTCAAGTGGCTGTTTTCTTATTTTTCTTTATAAAAGATGTTTTTTATTAAAAAATAAGAAAATTTATCATTTGGTGATATACTCGAAAAGTTAAGTGGTACAGGTTATTTTTTAGATGAAACATCTCAGGGTGAAAGCCAAGAACAAAGAATTCAAAAGGACGTATGTATACAAAAAAATTTGAAAAAAGAGAGCCAAGAAAGAAAAAATTCTTAGGACAGCATTTTTTGCGCAAACAATCAGTTGTTGATAACATGATCAGTGCTGTACAATTTGAAGAAAATCATGGCATTGTTGAAATTGGTTGTGGTGATGGATTTTTAACTAAAAGTTTATTAAAACAGACGAAATCACCAGTTCGTTGTTATGAAATTGATAAAGAATGGGGTAACTTTGTTAAGAAAGAAGTGAATGATGAGCGATTTAATCTTCTGCTTGAAAATGTTTTAGAAGCTGATTGGTCATTAATTGATTCAACTCGCCCATGGGTGATTCTTGCAAATTTACCGTATCAAATAACCTTTCCGATCTTGTTTAAAATTATTGAACATAAACATCTTTTTACCGAAGGTGTCGTGATGATTCAAGAAGAAGTTGCTCAAAAAATTGTATCAACTCATGGTCGTGGTTATGGCGTAACCCCACTGCGGATGCAGTATCACTTTGAAGAATTACGATTGCTAGACAAAGTTGAACCAGGTGCATTTTTACCACCACCATCGATATTCTCGCGCCTTCTGTATTTCAAGCCACGCAAAAAGATGGAAGTTATTCCAGACGAAGAAGGTTTTTGGAAATTTTTAGGAATCTGCTTTCGGTCACCACGGCAAAATTTCAGAAATAATATTAAAGGAACAWAGTATCCGATTTCAATTTTTTCTGAAAAAGAACTAAAACTTCGTTCGCAGCAAATGTCTTGGGATGACTTTATGAACCTGTGGAAGCGAATTATTGATGCTAATTAAGTGATTTTTTGTTTTAATTTCATCATAGTTTATGGTTTTCATATTATCATGCAAAACAATCATAATTTTTAAAACTCAACAAAGCTAGGAAGTATATGAGATCAAAAAATAATAGCATTACTTTTTTGTTTTATATCTTTACAATTTCTACACTTCACCTCTTTGGAGCTGGACAGCATAAGCTTCAATTTTTTGATGAAGCAAGCCAAAAATTACTAGATGCTATACATAAAGATGTAGATGATACTGAAGCTATAAAAAACCTTCTTCTACATGGAGCCAACCCTAATGTGAAAAACAAATATGGACAAACCCCTCTTCATCTCGCATTGTTAGAGAGATTTGAGCGGTTTGTAATGATTGATTCTCAGAAAAAAGTCGATTATTATAAACAGAATGAACAATTACAAGTTGTTAATCGTGGAAATCATAATGCCGTAAAGCTGCTCCTTGCACAAGGAGCAGATCCTAATGTACAAGATAGCCATGGATGGACACCCCTTCACTTTGCAGCAGAATATAAGTATAACCAAAGTGTAGTCACCCTTCTTGAAAATAGAGCTGATCCTAACATAGAAAATGAAAAAAAACAGGTTCCTCTTGATATCGCTAGAGAGAAAGAATATGCAGAGATTGAGGAAGAATTAAAAAGAGTTATGGTTAACATCAAGCCTGCAAAAAGATAATATTTATTTAAAAAAAATAGAAAACAGATAAAACAAAAAAGCATTGCTGTCACTTTTTTATTAAAACTTTGGCAGAATTCTTCGTCTCTTTCAAGACCGGAGCCACGGCTTTTAAGCCATGTGAAGGTCACTTYTTATATTTAAAAGTTAGAATTAAGACCATTTCTCTGTCCATTCAAGAGGATCAACTGCAACGTTATCAATTCGAACTTCCCAATGAAGGTGATAGCCAGTTGCATAGCCAGTTTTGCCCATGCGGCCGATTTTGACACCTTTACCAATAACATCACCGACTTCAATCTCTGCAAAGTCATTGAGGTGGTAATAGTGCGAGTGGACACCCATGCCATGTTCGAGAACAACTGTGTTTCCGCTCATGAGGTAACGTTCCTTAATGATGACCTTGCCTCGTGCACTTGCCCAAATAACACTTTTGGGGGTATGTACAATGTCGACAGCTTTATGTAGGTATCGACCACGTTCTGGAGTGACACGAATTTCACCAAATGGTGTTGAATAGCGAGTAACTTGGCAGGGAATATCAAAAATCCCTTTCCAAAGTTTTTCTGTTGGTGACTGTTCGAGCCATCGTTTAAGAGCAGTTTTTAAAATACTGTTGCTGAGACTTACATCTTTTTCTTCTTGAATTTTTTCTTGAGCAACTTTAAATCCCTTCTGTTTTGGAAAATCAACAGAGTTAACACTGATATTATTTTGCAGAGTAATCGATTTTCCTGTCTGATCGGTCAAGGTTGCGATAAGTGGGTGTTCTTCATTGTCTTGATCACATTCAATTGGAATAAAGCATTCATACAGGCTCCCATGAGGAGTTATTTTACAGCAATTATACTCTTTGCTTAAATAAGAAATTTGAGCAGATGATAACTTTTTATTTGCATTAAAAGTTATTCGAGCGGWTCTTCCTTGATTGATGCTATATTTGTCTTGTAAAAAACTTGCTTGCAGTATCTTATTATCAACGATGAACGGGATTTTTATTGATTTACTGTTTTTATTATATGTGCTATCAACTGCTTTTAATGTCARCGYATGTTTTCCATCTTCAAGTAATGTTGTGTCAATGGCAAATGAGKGTTTACACTCAGATTTCCCGATAACTTTTTTTGATTCGATATCGTATGATTTATCATCAAGTTTTGCGTTGAGAAACTTTATAGATGTTCTATTTTGTAGTGTAAGCTTACAATTGATAGAGTCAGCGTATGCATGGTCTTTTTCAAGGCCGATTAATAGTATTTGAGGCTCTTGATTGTGAGAAAAGTAGATATATGTCTTTTTAAGACCAAATAAAAAACAGAGAGCGAATACAGAACGAATAATAATACGAAAATATGAGTAACTAATCATAAAAAACACTTTCTTTTAATTTCTAYAGATGMAGTACCATAGGATACTTATTTAATATATCKATTTTTTTATATGAGTAAATAAAAAGGGAAAAGATGTTCAGGYAMAAYTTATTCTTTTATAAYTTTATCTTCTTCATCTTCAACATAGGCTACAGAAAGTACTTCAGCAATAGTTGTCGTTCCGTCAATGATGCATCGAATGCCATCTTCGCTCARCAATTTCATGCCAAAATCTATAGCTCGTTGTTTGATAACACTTGCATCAACACGCTGTATAATTAATTTTTTGATTTCGTCATTGACTTCCATAACTTCAAAAACAGCCATTCGTCCTTTATATCCTGTGCCAAGGCATTCATCACATGAACCTGGTTCGTAAAATATAATACCAGTAGCTTTTGTAGCTGATAAACCAATACGTGTAAGCATAGCAGGATCTGGTTTGTACTCTTTTTTACAAGCATTACATAACTTTCTGATGAGTCGTTGAGAAATAACGAGAACAAGTGTTGATGCAATTAAAAATGGTTCAATACCCATTTCAATGAGACGAGTAATTGTTGCTGGTGCACTGTTTGTATGAATTGTACTGAGAACCAAATGGCCAGTTAAGGCTGCTTGCGTTGCAATTTGTGCTGTTTCTCCATCACGAATTTCACCGATTAAAACAACATCCGGATCCTGACGTAAAATTGAACGCAATGCACTTGCAAAGGTAAGGCCAACTTTTTCATTTACTTGTACTTGGCTTATTCCGGTAATTGTATATTCAACTGGATCTTCAACGGTGATCAAGTTAACATCAGGCTGGTTAAGTCGGTTTAGAATAGCGTACAACGTACTTGTTTTTCCTGATCCTGTTGGACCACTTACTAAAATRATACCATTTGGTCGTTCAATGTTACGGATYAGTATTTTATAATTATTTTCACTTAGATTGAGTTTTTCAAGTTCGGAGGCATTTTTAGTTTTATCTAAAATACGCATATTAACTCGTTCACCAAAGTTGCATGGYAAGATTGAAATACGAAGATCAATAGCTTTATCTGCAATTTTAATTTGAATTCGTCCGTCCTGAGGTTTTCGTTTTTCAGCAATATTAAGATTTGCCATGATTTTTACCCGTGAAACGATCGCTCCTTGATATCGCTTTGGTGGCAGTAGTTTTTGATACATAACACCATCAATTCGATATCGTATTCGTAGCTCTTTTTCAAAGGGTTCAATGTGAATATCAGAGGCATCCTCTTTAACTGCTTGAAAAATAGTATGGTTAACCAGTTTAACGATAGGAGCATCATTGGCCATTTCCATGATGTCTTTCCCTTCAATTGAATGAAGATCGAATTCATCATCATCATCCTCTTTGAGTTCTTCCATCATCTCTTTACTACCTTCTAGAGGATAGTATTTATTGATAGCGTCCATGATAATATCATCTTTGGCAACAGCTGTTTTYACTTGTGATCCAAGTAGTAGTGTAACATCATCAAACAGTTGAACTTTACGTGGATCAGAGGTAACAATTGTAATGTTGCCCTCATAGAAGACAGGAATAATGCTGTTCTGTCGTAAAAATCGTAAAGGAAATTTACTTAAAAGACTCAAGTCAGCCATCTGCTCTGTTATTTTTTCAACATAAGGAAGATTTGATTGCTTTGCTAAAGCTTGTGCAAAAGATGTTTTATTAATTAATCCCTTTTCAAGAAGAATCTCTCCAATTTTTTCTGGATGTACATTGTTAGCAGCAATTTCTGTATCAATTGTTTTCTGGTCAATGCTGTTGAGTGAAACTAAAATATCACCAATAAACTTTTTAACCATAAAATCCTCTTGATAACAGAATAAATATAGAAATTTCTTTTAAAAAAAACATATAAAAAATAGTAACATAAGCGGGGGAGTTGGGCAATACTTTTAGGGCTTTTATTAAGACTTCATGTAAGCGTGAGCATTAGATATATTTTTTTGAAAAATATCTTGTTTATGAAATATAAAAAGCTTTTCATTTTTTTCATTTTGTTGCATTTTTGACTGTACAATGCTGCGTACAGTTTTAAAAAAAAGGATTAAGTATGATCATCTCAGAAATTATTCGTTATGCGCGCCGGTATACACGGTATATTATTTGTGGGCTTTTCTCATCTGCATTTCTTGGTATTGCGGCAGCGTTGCCCAGTTATCTTGTTAAACATGTAGTTGATGACTTGCTTGTAACACGTAATAGTTTAATGTTGGCATATATATCAGCTCTATTTTTACTTCTGTTTTTAGCAAAAGCATTTTTTATGTACTGGTCACAGTGGTACATGCAGAGGGTTGCAATAGCTATTACGTGTGATATCCGAGAAGAGCTTTTTTCTGCGATGACTAAGGTTTCATCTGAACGTTTGCAACTTATGTCACGTGAATCAATTAAAACACATTTTTTGCATGATGTTAATCAACTATATAATGGTATTACTCTTTTTATGAAGATGGGCATGCGGAGTATTTGTGAATTCCTTCTGCTTTTATTAATAGCTTTTTATCAAAACTTTTTTTTAACGTTAGCCGCAATGGCTATCCTCCCAGTRTTAGCATGGTTCATGAGGAAAAATACTATTTGGCTTCGTAGTTGTGCTAAGAAAGCTCAAGAAGCTATTGAAGTGTTAAGTATTCGATTTCAAGAAGTTTTAGGGGGGATTTCTGAAGTTAAAATGTATGGAACTGGGCAGCGTGAGCGTACATGGTTTGCAAAAAATAATAAAATAGCTKGAATGGAAGCATTAAAAACTACTCATTACGAAGCGTTTATTCCTGCCATCATAGAGTTTTTTATTTTTGCAGCATTGATAGCATCGCTTTATGTTGGTATTCATCAGGTTTATAGTCAGGAATTAACAGCAGGCGAGTTAACATCATTTTTTGCTGCACTTATTTTTGCCTATCAACCRTTGAGGCGAAGYACAATAGTTATTGCTGAGATTCAGAGTTCAYTGGCTTGTGCTGATCGAATCTTTTCAACTTTACGTCAGTTACATCTTATAAAAGAAGAGTTTTTAGGAGATGTCTCACCAATGACGTTTGAAAGCAAAATAGAGCTGAAGRATCTCTCTTTTGAGTATAAAACAGGGGCGGTTGCACTGCAAAATATTAGCATGCAAATYCATAAAGGTGATCGTGTTGCAATTGTGGGACCGTCAGGTTCGGGTAAAAGCACATTGTGTAATTTTATTTTAGGYTTCATTCGACCTACTCAAGGACATGTTTTAGTTGATAATGTTTCTGTAACATGGGAAAAAGCTGGACGATGGAGAGAGCAGATAGCCTATGTTTCTCAAACTCCTYTTTTATTTAATGCATCGATTCGTGACAATGTTGCATACAGTGTTGGGGGTGATAAGAGCGATCCTGATTCTTTAGAAAAAGCATTGAAGCGGGCAGGTTTGTGGGAATTTGTTCAGAGTAAATTTGATGGCCTTGATTTTATCATTGGCGTTGATGGATGTCATCTATCTGGGGGACAGCGACAACGGATAGCAATAGCTCGTGCATTGTATACAGAGCGGTCAGTTTTCATCTTTGATGAAGCAACATCGGCACTTGATGTAGAGTCAGAAAGAATTATTGCAGAAACATTACAGAATTTACCCAAGGAAGCGACAGTGATTACCATCGCACACAAACCTCTTCTGGTTAATCAAATGAAACGTCTTTTTGTGATGTGTAATGGTCGAATAACGGAGAARAAAAGAAAAATAGTRACGATAAGAACTGTTGTAAAACCAGAAGAAAAATCTCTTTAAATATAAAACTCTCGGCCTCGTCCTACTTTTTAGTATAAGATTAGAAAAATGGGTTGGGGGGCCTAACTATGAAAATAAAAATATTTTTACTATGCTTTTTTATTGCGCAGGAACTTATTCAAGCYGCATCAATTTCCGCACCTTTTGGTCGTGTAACAGCTGCTATTGTTGATGTTCGTGCTCATCCATCACGTAAAAAATGTGGCACTCATTCTTATCATGACTTTAATCAAACAACACAGCTACTTTGGGGTGAGCAGGTTCATATTCATGCAAAAAAAAAGGGATGGGTTAATGTTAAAATTCCTGAACAGAGCATTTTYTGYAAAAAACAAAAAAAGCTAACTTTCTGTTCTGGATGGATAGAGTCACATTTTTTAAAAGAATCTAATTTTGTGGTAAAGCCTATTGGATTTGTTAAGTGTGCATGGGCGCCATTATTTAGTAGGCGTCATGTTGAATCGACTCCTGTTATAYATATTTGTATGGGAACGCCACTGGTCGGATTTCGGTACAATGAACAATGGTGGAGTATTGAGACACCTGATAATAAAAAATTATGGATCTCTCATGAACATGTCTGTCCAATTGGTGCATACTCAAGAAAAAAAGATAAAAAAAAGCTTCGTAAGTCTTTGGTAAGAGAAGCAACAACATTCTTAGGTTATCCATATCGGTGGGGTGGTCGCTCAATGAATTGTTCTCGTGGGGTAGGGCCATGGTTAATGTCAGGAGTTGATTGCTCTTCGTTAATTCATCTTCTGTATCAATCGCATGGAATTATTGTTCCACGTAATTCAACAGGTCTGTATCATGCTGCAAAAGCGATTCATGGTAAGGCATGCAAGCCTGGTGATCTTGTATTTTTATCTCGAAATGATGAACATAATATTTATCATGTTTTATTATATCTTGGTGACAATCAACTTTTAGAGGCATCGGGTGACAGCAAGCAGAAAAAAGTRCGTATTATTTCTGCATCTAAAAAACTGGGTCAAGAGATTAATTCATTAAARAATGGACARAMYARTGGRAARCAWTCTRTTTTTTTGGGAACRTTTYTGACATAGCTNTTRATGTGNGYAMTCTCCAYGYAAAYMAAAAAAAGGAAWWWAARATGATYAARTCAAARTATATRWYTTACRCCGGGCTCTTTTTTTTTGNTTTTTTAAGTTGTYTATATYTGTATGAYTCAATACATGCGTTTTCGGTGAATAAARATAAATTGKTAGGARTKCAAGCRCAYTTAAGTGAACAATGGTATATTCATGATCCAGTTGAATTAAAAAAACAGATAGAGMAYCAGTTACARCRAGCATTTGATAACTGCATACAAGATTTTGATGTCGACGATATATATGCATTGATTCTTCCTCATGCAGGATATAAATATTCAGGGCTATGTGCTGCGGCAGGCTATAGTTTGTTGCAGAAAAAAAATAATATTAAACGAGCTATTATATTAGCTCCTAGTCATTTTGCATCTTTTGATGGCGTGGCGCTTCTTGAACGAAATATGTATAAAACATGTTTGGGAGAAGTTGAAATAGATATGCATGCTAATCAGTTGCTTGAGCAATCTGAATACTGTAATTATCATGAAGATGTTTATAAAAAAGAGCATTCAGTTGAAATACAACTTCCTTTTTTGCAAGTTGTTGCTCCAGATATAAAAATTGTTCCCTTGTTAATCGGTCGATTAACAGCAGATTCTATACAAAATATTAGTTCATTTTTAAAGCAATTAATCGATGGTGATACAATTATTATTGTGAGCAGTGATTTTACACATTATGGGTCAAGTTTCCAGTACACTCCTTTTTCTTCCTTAATTCATGAAAAGATAACAAATCTTGATGGAAAGGTTTTGGAAGCGGTTGCATCTCAATCATCATTCTCTTTGCAGAATGTTTTCAATCAAACAGGAGCAACTGTTTGTGGGCGCAATCCATTGGCTTTATTTGTTTCTTTATGTAAAAAGGCAGAGAGTAAAATTAGTATGAGTTTGGCATCTTATTACTTATCTGGACACGCAGAGTCATTACAAAATACTAAAGATAAGATAGTAACAAAAATGATCAGAAAGCTTGATGATGATCAAATGAGTCATAGCGTGAGTTATGCTGCTGTTGTTTGTTCGTATGAAAAAAAGCATGATATTCAAAAACCAACAGCGTACGAAGCATCTGTTTTATGTGCGCTTGCACGACAAAAAATCATTGCGCACTTTGGTCAAAATATTGATCAATCTATCTTTCCAGTAACGATGCCGTTTTTTCAACAAAAACGAGGAGCATTTGTAACATTAAGCAGTAAACAAGGGAAGCTCAAGGGATGTATTGGGAATATTAGATCGCCTCGTCCTTTGTATCAAACTATTTCAAATATGGCTATTGCTGCTGCTTTTCATGATCATCGATTTGAAAATGAAAGGATTAAAGAAGAAGAGATTGCAAATATCAAGATTGAAATTTCAATCTTGTCAGATCCTCAAAAAATTGAAAGTGTTGATGAAATTATTATTGGTAAACATGGCGTTATCTTACATTGGAAGGATCCGTTGAGTGATGTTGAACGAAGTGCTGTTTATTTACCAGATGTTGCTTCTGCTCAAGGATGGACGAAGAAAGAAATGCTTGAAAGTTTGAGTAAAAAAGCGGGATGTTTATTCGATGCATGGAAGGACTCAAAGTTTGAAATCTTTTATGTGATTAAAATTGGTGAATAAATAATTCAAGTGAAAATAATTGCAATCCATTTTGCAATAGCTAAAAAACCAAGAATTTAGAAGCATTCATGTAAAAAATATAGTTGTTGTCTGTATGATCGATCGGCGACGGCGTCAAGGTTTGCAATTGGGCTGGTGATAATTTTTGAATGCCAAGGAATAAAAAAGGTTTCCTCACAGGTTTTATCTTAATTTGAGAAGGAAAGAGCGCTTTCCCTCTCAAATTATTCTTAAGAAATAAAATACTTATTCTAGGTCTGCTAAGAAGCAACTAATTATTTTTTTTAATGACTCATCATTCTCTTCAGGCTTTCGTATTTCATGACTTTCATTTATTTCATCAGATACAGGCGTATAGATAAAGCATGTGCGAGGATATGGAAAAAATTGCGAATAAATGGTTGTAGTTAAAAGCCATCGAGGATTTCCGTGAAAATTAAAGTGACTATCAAATCGTTTTTTAATGAGGGCTACAGCGTTCATAAAAACTTTTTCTGTTCGTGGTCTAACTATACGGATTTTATACATACAGTCATCTAAGCGTTGATGATATCTAGATATTATTCCTCTTACCTGGTCATGTAAAACAACATTTTCTTGTGGAATATTTAATAAGAAGAAATCACATTCCAATAATAATTTATTCATAAAGTATTTTTGCCAAAGATTAACTAGATCTGTGTCTGACATTGTTTCAAATGCTCCACTTTGAGATATCCATCGGATATATATATATAGGGATATAGGGTCATTATGATTCTTATCAATCCAATCTATAGCAACTTTTTGTTTGTCAGGTTTCAGTTTTGGAATTTCCTGGTAAAAAAAGTTAATAAGTGTGCTGTAGTTCCCCTCTTTAATGCAAGGCCGAAATATTTCTTCTAATACACTATGAGTCATTTGTAATGGATTTCCATTAACTATTATATATGGATTTTTAAACTCATTTGAGACTTTTATTGAGCTAAGACAGACACCGTCTTTTGTAAGAGAATCAAGATTAAATAGTTCTGTGTTAGTAACAGCATCACTGCTAAGAAGACCGATCATAGATTGAGTCCACGGATAAGCCGCTGGGGGTTGTTCTTCAGCTCCTTGTAGCTGTACAGCGAGAGAACATGATAGTAATATAAGAAGATAACGATTCATAATAATTCCTTTCTTTTTCCTGAAAAATTCTTCTAAAAAAATAGCAGTTCTTTAGATGTATGCTTGTGTGTGCCTCCTTTTCGATGATTATCCTACACCGTATGTTTCACAAAATTTTTTTATTTTTGCCTTATATTTTTCTTCTATGACCCATATATTTCCTTGTTGAATTTGTCTGAAACAGCTAGAATATTCCTTTCTATGAGGGGTGTAGGTGATAGAATTATAACCCATAAATGGAATCCAAGATCCAGATTCTTCTAAGCAGAAAATCCATGAAACTGTTCTGTTTGAAATCCAGTTGAAGTCTTTTGCCCATTCACGAAAAGATTGCAAAACAGATTTCGCTTCTGTATCTGTTAACGTGAGCATATCAGATTTTTCAGCATGATTTTTCATGATCTCAGATGGTGACCTACCCTGGAGTTCTTCTTTTGAAATACATAAAGATTCGCAAATTTCTATATAAAAAATAGCAAGATGAGCAAAAAATTTCCAAATTGTTTCAGTATAATTTCTATCTTTGAGAACGCGTGCAGCTATGTATGCCAAGCTTGGATGAGTTAGGACTCTTTTTTTTAGCCATTTTAAAGCTTCTTTGCTCTGCTCTGTCGGCTCAAGAGGAAGTGAGTAAAAATAGTCGCGTAATATTTGCAGTTGGTGCTCTTCGGTTAATGCATCAAATGAATGTTCTGAAAATACGAGAGAAGGAGAATTCAACCATTGACCAAGATAACTACTTGATCCATATGCATATGTATAGAAACATAACAAAAAAAGAAACTTTTTCATTACAACCCTCAAAAGCATAAAAGTATATAATTATGTAGCATAAGTGGTGATTAGTACTTCTGCAACCTTTTTATGCTATGCTCTCAAGAGCACTGTTTGACTTGACTTTTATTATTTTTTAAATAGAATTTTTCCTTTACCATAGTTGTATCATTATTATGCCTGTTAAGCAGGTTTAATGTCTCTTGCGATAAGGCAAGATTTACTTTTTGGATAAAAGTCATGCATATTATTCGACGGATAGCACGTCATCTCTGGGGCGATCTAACTCATGATGAGTTAAAAAAGTTTGCTTTATTGGGTTTAGGTTTTTTTTTCCTCATAGGCTCTTTTTGGCCACTTAAGACGCTCAAAGATAGTATTTTTATTAATACGGTTGGAGCGGCTTATCTTCCTTTAGTTAAAATGTTTTCATTACTTTTCTTTTTTCCTGTGGTGATGGGGTACTCATACATAGTTGATATCGTTTCAAAAGAGCGACTTATTTATGGATTTACTTTTGGKGCGGCTATCATAGGATTYATATTTTCTTATTTTTTTGCACACCCAACTATTGGATTGGCTAATACAGTAGCGAGTTCAACACGTCTGCTGGGTTGGCTGTTTTATTGCTTTATTGATAGTTATATTTCTCTTATGTTGTCGACGTACTGGTCCTTTGTAAATGATATAACTCCACCAGAATCAGCAAAAAAAGGGTATGGCCTCATTATTTTYGGTACACAGCTTGGCGGACTTGTCTTTATTGCTGTTGCAAATGTTCTGTCACGAAATTCTGATTTATATGCTGAAAGAGCTCCAATTATTTCAGCAACCTGTTTTGTACTTTTTTTTGGAGTTGCTGCTGTTGTCTATTTTCTTACTAAATCGATTGATAAGCATGAGTTGGAAGGGTATCATGGTCAAGAAGATCATGAAGTAAAACTGCATGCACCTAAAAAAATTCGCTTTATAGAAGGACTTATTCTGCTTGTGACTCGTCCATATGTGATGGGTATTTTCATGATTGTCTGGTTGCAGGAGATTTTGGGCACACTTATGACATACCAGATGTATATTCAACTCGAAAAAATGTATGATCATCCAGGTGTTAAAAATGCGTTTTTATTTGATTTTTCTCTGTCTATTCAGTTGATAGCCTGTTTGTTTGGTCTGTTAGGAACTTCCTATTTTCATAGAACCTTTGGCATTCGAGCTTGTTTGGTTGGTTACCCAGTTATATTAGCAGGATTGTTCTCAGTCTATTTTGCCTATCCGAACTTATGGGCTATCGCATTTGTTCTTGTTGTTGCTAAAGCGCTCAACTATGCATTCAATCAGCCTACAAAAGAAATTTTATATATCCCAACATCACATGATACCAAATATAAGTCTAAAGCATGGATTGATATGTTTGGGCTTCGTTTTGGTAAGATGATAGGTGCTTTTTGTAATACTTTTGCACTTTCTTACGGGGGATTGATAGGAGCTCTTATTTTTGGTATATTGGCTGCGTGGGGATTGATTGCACATGGTGTGGGATCAATATTTCAGAAARWRMMKKWWKAWRAYRRSWWRWWWGAKTAGTAATNNKMGSGWKKYKRCATYSYAKSRSYWARRRKRAKKRMTACGTTRYTTTAGGTGTTTCAAAAGAAGCAGCTGCTGATGAAATTAAGAAGGCATATCGTAAGCTGGCAATGAARTAYCATCCAGATCGCAATCCAGATAATAAAGAAGCAGAAGAAAAATTTAAAGAAGCAGCTGAAGCATATTCAGTTCTGTCTGACTCTGCTAAAAAGCAGAGATACGATCAGTTTGGTCATGCAGGTGTTGATGGTGCTAGTGGAACTGGTCAGTCATATTCTGATATGGACGATATTTTTGAACATTTCGGTGACATTTTTGGATCAATGTTTAATCAAGGTGGTGGTAGTCGTAAGAAAAGAAGCGGACCAGCACCGCAGCGTGGTCATGAKTTAGCACAAGAAATTACATTGACCCTTAAAGAATCATATTTGGGGTGTAAAAAAGAGATCGGTGTTTATCGATATGTTCTCTGTACTGATTGCAATCATAAAGGAACAGCTCCTGGAACTTCAGTAGTTACTTGTGGTGATTGTCGTGGATCTGGACAGGTTGCGATGAGACAGGGGTTTTTCTCATTTGCTCAGCAGTGTGGTACATGTTGGGGACAAGGTTTTAAGATTCCATCACCATGCACAACTTGTCGTGGACAGACACGCATYCAGAAACATGAGCGAGTTACTGTTACTATTCCAGCAGGAATTTATGATMGAGCGGAACTTCGTTTGAGTGGMAAAGGAGATGCGGGTGTTTTTGGTGGAACATCAGGAAGTCTTTTTTTAACTGTTTATGTTAAAGAAGATAAACAGTTTTTTCGTCAGGATGTTGATCTGTATACAACAGTCACATTGCCGTATCATCAGCTTGTTTTAGGATGTGAAGTAGACGTAAAGAACCTTGATGAAACTGTTGAAAAAATTAAAATTCCTCACGGCTGTCCTGTTGGCAAAGAAGTTCTGATTCCTGGTAAAGGATTTCAAAAAGTACAAGGACGTGGTGTCGGTCGTCTGATTATTGTTATTCAGTGCGACATCCCAACGAAGTTGAATAAAAAATCAAAAGAAGCTTTGATAGAATATGCTGATAACTTGGGAGATATTCCAAGTGGTAAGGAAGAGGGCGTTTCTGGTTTTTTTAAAAAGTTCCTCGGTTAACTCTTAAAAAATATATTTTAAGGCAAGCTCTGTTTTCAAAAAATAGAGCTTGCTGTTCTTTGTAGGTTTTGATAGTCTCTGATTTTGTTAGCTTTGTTTGATTGCATTGCTATAAAAAGGAGAGGTTGATTAACATGTATAAGGGTTTTAAAGGTCTTTTATTAAGCATTGCTTTCTTGCATACTTCTTTTTTTAATTATCAATTTTTACTTTCATCATCTGATTTACAAGATGCTCATATGAGTGCACTATCCAAAATCCAGACTCATTCTTCTGGTCGTCGTTTTTCTTTTTTACCTGCGAATACTGATTGTTTTATTACTGGGCAGGTTCAGGAAGGGTTTTTTCATGGAAAAAATATTCGAACACTCAATAATGATGTTCCAGACGTGCAAACACGATTTCGTCATCGTATGCATGTTGGTTTTCATTTTAAACATTACGATCCACTTTTAGAAGATAAAAATCCTATTATCGAAGCGGCGCTTAAGCTTCATAATATGCAGTGGTGGCAGGATGAGAATAGCAATCTGCTTATAAAATTTTATCGTGTGACGAGTAAAGTTCCACAATTTTCTTTTTCAGATGCATGGGTGCAAGTCAAAAGTACTGCTTTTAATCGAACATGGAATGAACATTTGCACAGTTTGAAAGTAGGATATTTTCCTTATCAGCTTGGTCGAGGGGTTTCGCTTGGTTTTGCTGATGAAGGAGGTATCAAATATTTAGGGTTTGAAGTTTCATATGATCCGATAGAATCGGCTTATTACAGTCCGGGAGTCTTATGGCAAGGATGGATTATTCCAAAAATGCGATATGAACTCTATGCAACTGTTTTGCAATCAGAGTATGAGCCATTTTTTTTACAACGAGAAGTTAAGCAGCCACAATTATTTAGTCGATTGCACAATGAAGATCCTTGTAAGCCGTATGGAACGTTTTTAAATCGTTGGGTGGCAAGTGAAAAAATTATTCTGTTTAGCGAAAAAGATATGCCATTTCAGTGGCGTGCTGAGCAGTATTYGTTGTACTGTAATTTCGAACATCATGTWAATGATTTTCAACTTCCATTGACGGATCGTGCAATTCATGGGGGAACATTTGGATGTATGTTAGATATTTCATGGAATCGTTGGAAGCTTAATGTTGAAGTTGCGACACAGTACGGTGGATTAAAGTTTTTTGAATATGATAATAACGATCAGGTCCTTCAGGTTGATTCTACGAGTAAAACGATTATTAACAATGATAATACTGGAGTTATTTCTATTATAGATAGTCGTACTTTTCCCATGCCAGCAYCTGAACCTCTTCTTCAGGCCTTGGGTGCAAAGCAACGTTTTGATACAAGGCCTGAAGAATTTACCAGCGAAAAGGGTGAGCAGTTTTTTGTTTTGTCTGAAAATAACTTTGCCACTACTAATGATCTTCAGAATCGATTAGATATGCTTACCTTTGAAGGAAGTTCTGCTTCTTCAGAAATATATAATGATCTTTTAAAAAATATTGTGGTTCCAATCCGCAATGTTCCGCACCCTCAATTAAGACCTGAAAAAAATTTTAATATGCAGGGTTACATGTTGATGGCTGACATCAGCTATCAATGTAAAAAGGCTCCTTGTACCTTGTACTTAGCAGGTGGATATTTGTCGGGAGATCAGCCACCATTAAAAAATGATAGCACTATTTTTTCCGATGAGAGTCAGTCTGCGTATCGAGGGTTTTTACCTATTCGTGATCATCGATATCGAGGAATGGGAGTAAAAAGTTTTAGTTACTTTACCATGCGTGTTATTGAGCGTCCAGCAGGAAACAATGTTCATTTTAATGACATCAGTAATTTAGCTTTTTTTGGTATAGGAACCAGTGTCGCTCCTAAAAGTACATTAAAAGGTCTAGTTGGAAACAGTAACTTGGTTTTCTTTTTTCAACCAAAAGATCAATATATTTTGAATAAAGATGGTGATGCAACAGATTTTTTAGCAAGTTCATTTGCTAATATTGAGTTGAATGGATCGATTCAGTATCGATTTTTGCCACAATCTGAATTGTTGGTGCGAGGAGCTGTTCTTATTCCACAACGATTGTATCGTGACATGAAAAATCAGAAGGCAGGATTTATGACAACAACAGGTGTTCGTGAAAATATTAAAAGGGTTGGCGATGTTGCGTACGCGATACATGTTCGTATAACATATGATTTTTAGGTGAAACAATGAGTATAAAAAAACTACTACTACTGGTAATAAGCTTGGTATCTATGGGTTCTGAAGTTTATGCAGAGATGCTTAAACCGAAAAAAGTACTGAGCAAGTCTTCGTATGATCATCGAGCTGTTCAAGTTCGTGAAAATATGCAACCAGCAAAGTCAGGTTCTATTTTTGTGACTCCTGGTACCGTTTTGTCTTTAAGTGGACAGATTGCTCAAGAACATGTTGCGATTCGTAATGGTCGAACATTAAATGAAGAAGTTGGAGATTGGCTATGGAAATTTCGTCAACGAATTGATTTGAGGTGGCATTCTCAATTTTTTGCAAAAAATAAAAAAAAACCTGCTGCAGAGGCTGTTATTAATTTTTTAAATTTACATTGGTGGAAAGAATCATACAGTAATTTGTATATAAAAACAGAACCAGCCTTTATAACAAATAATGCAGCAACCGGTCATATTGTAACGCCTGATCTTTCATTTGAACAAGTTACAACATCCTTTTATGAGCCATCGATTAGTTCACATATTCCTGTTTTTTCTTTTACTGAAGGATGGTTAGCAACTTATTTTCATCGATGGGTAAAGGAATTGGCTCACAAGCCACATTTTATAAAAGTTGGATACTTCCCATATCAACTAGGTCGTGGAATTACGCTTGGACCATCCGATGAGGGTGGCATTGAATACTTGGGATATAATGTTTCTGCGCTTCCATTTAATTCTCCGTATTTTGCTCCAGGAATTCTATGGCATGGAACCGTAATGAAGCATGTTTCGTATGAGTTATACTACAGTCTTTTGGCTAAGCGATACAATGCTCCTTTTGAACGTGACGCACTGTTTTTTAGATTTCGTTTAGATAAAGATTGTTTGAATAAGTTTGGTAAAGATGTTGCAAGTCAACTTTGGGCTGCTAAAGTTATTGCACGACCGTATGATGACTCAAATCGTTCTTTGTATTCTGAAGGATACATCATGTGGCATCATTCAACGTTAAATGCAGCTGCACGAGAGCAGAATATTGTTGATCGAACGACTGACGTAGGAACATTTGGTTGTATGTTTGATGTTCGATACAAACAGTTGCAATGTAATATTGAATGCGCAGGACAGATTGGTGGCATCATCATGCATCCGTTCGATACCAATGATTTGAAATTACAAAAAAATAGTAGTGGTTTTGCGGCAGCTGTCTGTACAAAAATACGTGCTGCACCGATGGAGCCATATGTAGGAACATTAGAGTTTAATACAGAATCGACGGTTAATGCACCGGCAACAGATGCTTTATTAAACATTGTAAATGATGAATTACTTGTTCGATTGTCATCAGAAAAACCTTTGCAAAGTAGATCAGGTGATACAATTATTGATTTAGCAACGGGAGCATTTGTTAAGAGAGTCTCTTTAAATACGCGTTTAAGTAATTTACGTAATGGTGGCAGTCCAACAGCATCAGCTGTTGAATTATTAAAGCAGGCTGAGTCTCGATATATTCAATGCTTTAATGCGCAAGATCGTGTTCGCGAGCGATATAAAATCGAACTAGAAGGTTTCTTATGCGCTATTGATTTTGCATATATGATGAAGCGTTTTCCTTGCTCTTTGCATTTTGCAGGGGCATATATTAGTGGTGGTAATAATCCATTTAGTGAGCAGGTTGATACGACATACAAAGGATTTGTTCCACTTCGTGATGTTAAGTATCGTGGCCATTTTGTTAAAAGTTTAGCACTTTTAGGATCTCGCGTGATTCCTCGCCCCTCGGACGGATTATGGCATCAGCAAGATTCAAGCAATCTGGCGTATGCTGGTATAGGGTTTCATTGCAATCCACTTGAGGATCGATCTAAACTCTCTTTAGAGTCTAATCTTCTCTGGTTCTTTCAGCCAGTTGATCAAAAAATGTTCAGAATTGATCAAGAAGAATCTGAAACGAGACTGGCAAGTAAAGACCTGGGGGTTGAGTTGAATGGGACAATGCAGTATCATCCGGTGAAGAATTTGACGTTAATGTTCAGAGGAGCACTTTTTTTTCCCGGAAAGTTGTATAAAGATCGTGAAGCTCAGATGATGAGTTTTATGAAAACTGATGGAAAATTAGAGCAGACAAAGATAGGACAGGACGTCACCTGGGGCTATCATGTCCGTTTGGCATATCATTTTTAATCTATCTTAAAATATTGCAGAAATTATATTTTTTCGATAAAACATTTACTATCTGAATTTGTAATTGCTATACTTCAGTATGTAGGGTGCGAAGAAACCATCATCGTGTTGACTAAAAAAAAGGTAGAGTACGCATAATCCAAAAAATAATAAATAAGGGAGTTACAATGAATATAGTGATGACATGTGCTGAAAGATTAAATCTGTTTTTAATTCAATTTGGTTTAGATCAGCAACTTTTAAGTATGGGAATTACTCCACTCGATTTGACGCATGGATTTTTCTCATTGATGAGCGGCTTTATTTTTGGCATGTTGGCTAAGCGATACTTTAGAATTCTGTTTTGGATTGGTCTTTTCTCAGCTACAATCATATTTTTTTTAGAGTATAAATCAATTGTGAATATCAATTGGACAGCTATGAATGTTTTTTTAGGGCTTGCTGAAACATCAACATTTGATAGCTTATTGACTATGTTTTTTGAATGGCTCAAGCAGAATGTGCTAGTTTCTGTGATTAGTACGATTGGATTTTTATTAGGATTAAAAGCTTAAAATAGTGCGTTGCTATTGCTTATACGTGCTGTTTTGTAAAAAAGGACCGAAATATCCGGTCCTTTTTTTTTGGGTTATCTTTTTAATTTGACTATAGAATCTATTTTTTTTTAGTTGATTTTAAGATGATAATTTAGTTTCTATTTTTTTTAATCTTTCTATGAAAAGATCAAAAGGAGGATTCGGACTGTGGGGGTCCATACCTTTTATGACAAAGGTGTCATCATCATTCTTATGAATAGCAAATGCGTATGCATAAGAAGGTTTTGTGAAGAAAATATAGGTGTTTTCTGTTGTTATAATATCTTCTATAGATCTTGTTTGATATAGGTTTATATTTACTTTTTTATTTTCAGTGACATCTTTAGGAGATATTATATYWKAATCTYSMYYKWKCATANWTMAKWSYKKTTTCCATCAYTTCTTTATTTATTTGCATATGATTTAAAACATTGGAATGATTGCAAATGTAGCGTACTGTGTCATAGTTAAGCCATTTGCCTTGACGCATGCGTTCATGTTGATCAACTCCGTCTATTACTGTATCAATCCATCCATTCTCTATCCCCTCACTTATTCCTTGAAGAGCTACTTGCTTAAATTCTGAATATTTTTCTTTATTTGTAAAATCTGAAGAAGGAGCATTTTTCATAGAAAGGAAGATGCCAAAAAGTGATAAAATTACGCAATCATTATTCCATGAGGGAAGGTTTTGGATTATTCTTTCAGCATTATAAAGTTGAGAAAAAAGATTCGTAACTTTTTTAGATTTTTTAGTCCAGGCTTCTTTATAAAATGTTAGTTTTTCTTTTTCAGAATAGGACAATGATTCAATGTTTTGATTAGCTGTGCGTTTATTTAGGAGATCATAGTCATTTTCATTAGTAGAATTCATCTGTTCTAAGGTTGGGATAGTTGTCGGGAAAAAGCGTTTTTGTTGTTCTTCTGAGAAACCATTTCTAATGTATGCATCTATAGTGTAAATGCGGGCTTTAGATAGTTTATTTGTGTTTGTATTTGGTTTGTAGTCGTTACTTGATGTCGTTTTCTTTAATGGTTCATTTATATTTTGTTTGTCGATTCTTACTTTGTAGATATATTTTGCAATGCAAAGAATACTAGCAATTGCACCTGTTGTAATAATCATTCGCTTGTGGTTATTAAAAAAACGTTTAATTTTTGTCGAAAATGTTGGTTTCTTGGATATTTTTTTATGAATATTTGGCTGATTAATTTTTATTACATGAGGATAGCTTCCAATGTCACCTGAAGCTTTTGCTTCAATTGATACGTTACTAAGCATATTTTCTTTTGTTTCAGTATTATTTAAAGTTGCTGCTTTCAGCTGTATAGATGAAAAAAGAAAAGGAAATATTAGCATGATTCGTATGATCATTATTATCCTTGTTTGGTAAAACTTCATTTTTTAATTAACTTTGCTTTTAAAAAAATCTATACAAAAGTTATATTCAGAGCTGCCTTTAGTCTATCTTAAAGGGAAATCGTGTCAAACTGGCAATATGATCTTAGTGATTTTTTAGAGAAAAAGGGCTGTTTTTATCAAGAATATAGTTGTGAAAGGGGGTATTCTTTCTGGTAAAAAGAGACACTTTTATCACATATTCGTAAAGACGCTTCAAGTCTATACGTTTTATCTTCTTTAAATCCGAATTGTTTTATCAGTTGCATTTGTTCAATAGTATGCTCACATACAGGTATAAAAACGTCTATTTTTTTGCTTTTTATTTCAAAAATTGCTTTTAAACTTTCAGGTAATAATCGATACAGAAAGTCGTATCCTTCTTTTATTAAAAATGTATGAATAATAATCGTGCTACTATTTGGTAATTTTTCAAATATTAAGAAGCTAACAATTTCGTTTTTGCTTTTATCGATAATTTTTATCGCTTTTAATGTGCTTCTTTCTTCTTTTTTTTCCTCTAAGGCAATTGCTGCTTGTAGGTGTTGATCTGCTATTTTTTTTGATTGGTTGGGATATGTTTGAACAAAGAGTTCGCAGTACCTATTTATATCTTCTTTTTTGCAAATATCTACAGATAAAAAAGATTGATAGTCTCTACCTTGAATGATCTCATCGTATGAGCTGCACTAAAAAGAGGTTGTGCAAATAGTATCATGATAGACATTATGATCCAAAAATACTGTTTCTTTATAATCAATTTATAGTAAGCTTTTGACTGGAAATTCATCGCATAACTCCAATATTTTATCTTTAATAGCCCGTAAAACTTCTTTGTCATGATGCTCATCAAGAGCTTTCGTGATAAGTTTTGTAAGTTTTTTTGTAGCTTCAGCAGTAAAACCTCGAGTAGTTATAGCTGGAGTTCCAATTCGGAGTCCACTTGTTGTGAATGGAGTTTCTGCATCAAAAGGAATCATGTTTCGATTAACGACAATCCCAACCTCTTCAAGAATCTTTTCTGCTTGTTTACCGTTCAAATGGTCGGGTGCTTTCTGTTTAACATCAATAACCATTAAGTGGTTGTCAGTACCACCAGTAGTCAGCCGATATCCTTGTTCTATAAATGTTTGAGCCATTACTTGAGCGTTAGCAAGGATCTGTTTTTGATACTCAGCAAATTCTGGCCTGAGCGCCTCTTCAAAAGCGACAGCTTTTGCGGCAATAATATGCATAAGTGGGCCACCTTGCATGCCTGGAAAAACAGATGAGTTGATCTTTTTTTTATATATTTCTTTGCAAGCAATAATTCCACCACGAGGGCCACGCAGTGTTTTATGTGTTGTTGAAGTAACAAAGTCTGCATGAGGAAAAGGGTGAGGGTGCAAGCCTACCGCAACGAGTCCTGCAATGTGAGCAATGTCAGCTAAAAAGTAGGAATTATATTTTTTTGCAACAGTGCCAATTCTTTCAAAGTCAATAATACGAGAGTAGGCCGATGCACCAGCAACAATCATTTTTGGTCGGTGTTCTTTAGTCAGTTGYTCTATTTCATCATAGTCGATGCATTCCGTTTTCTTGTCTACGTTGTAATTGATAAAGTTGAAAAGTTTTCCTGAGAARTTTATTGGATGRCCATGYGTTAAGTGTCCACCTGAAGCAAGATTCATGCCCAAAACAGTATCGCCAGGCTTTAAAACACTGAAATAAACTGCCATGTTTGCGGAAGAGCCCGAGTGTGGCTGCACGTTGACATGTTCTGCTTTAAGAAGTTGTTTTGCTGAGTCAATAGCATGTTGCTCTATGATATCAACGGTTTCGCATCCCCCATAATATCGAGCGCCAGGATATCCTTCAGCATATTTATTGGTGAGGTGAGATCCCATTGCGCGCATAACATCAACAGTAACATAATTTTCAGAAGCGATGAGGTTGATACTATTTTGTTGGCGTCGAGCTTCTTCTTCAATTAAAGAAGATATTGTTGAAGACATCTGTTTTCCTTCAGGGTAGGATCTGTTTAAGAGTGTTGATACCATACAATCTCCTGTTTTTCATTGGCTAAATTCATTGTATATTTTTTAGTTTTATGCGTATAATTCTTTATAGAAAGATTGCATACTTGGATAGAAAAAGCAAAGGAATTTGGTGAGCGGTATGGATAAAATTTATGCCCCATGGCGACAGTCGTATGTTGAAGATATTGATACAAAAACAAGTCGTTTTTCAGAGTCAACAAAATGTGTTTTTTGTGTAGCATTTAAAGGAAAAAATGATGCTAAGAGTTTTATTTTAAGGCGAACAGAATCTACTGTTACTATGCTTAATTTGTATCCTTATATTGGTGGCCACTTGATGGTTTTGCCAAATGAGCATAAAGGTGAATTGTTTGAATTAACTCAAGAAGTTCGTGCTGTTATTATGGAAGAGGTGAATTTTGCTCTCGAAGCTTTGAAAAAGAGTATCAATCCTCATGGATTTAATGTTGGGTTGAATCTTGGTGATGCTGGTGGTGGAGGTATTCCATCCCATCTCCATATGCATGTTTTACCACGATGGCATGGTGATACAAATTTTATGCCAATTCTCAGTAACACAAAGCCAGTTTCATGTTCTCTAGAAAGTATTTATGAAAAGTTATCGCCTTATTTTACTTCTGAGGAAGAAGCAAAATAAGTTTTTTTTAAT
>NVUD01000004.1 GCA_002401785.1 Candidatus Babelota bacterium | reverse complement strand
CTAATAGTGCCTTTTAATAAAAAAATAAAACTTTTTGTGGAAGGACGTAAAGAGACATTTTCAAAATTAAATAAAGAGATAGCTAAGAATGATAGCGTAATTTGGATTCATTGTGCATCGCTTGGTGAATTTGAACAAGGACGCCCATTACTAGAAAAACTAAAAGAGCATCACCCAAATTCTAAGTTTGTTTTAACTTTTTTCTCACCTTCTGGCTACAAAATAAGAAAAGATTATGAACTTGCTGATGTAATTTGTTTTCTACCATTAGAKAMARAKYMAAATGCTCGAAKATTTCTTGCCTTGCAACTGTATCAAATGTATGATGATTTTTAATTATATATTTCTATAGCATTCCCCCACATTTTTTCAGATAAGGAACTTTAAGAAATGGCTTTATTTATGAACGTAATTTCTTTTTTTTTATTAACTAGCTTTTCATCATTGCCAGCAGCTTCAGGTTATAATATTGAAGATGCAAAGAAGGAAATATTAAAACTCTGTTTAACGGATAATGGTGATGTAGAAAAAGGCAGAAGTTTAATTGATGAACTGAATGGTCTATGTGGAGAAGCAGAAAAAGAAAAAAAACTACCAGAACTACTTTCAGCAAAAGCATTATTTACTCCACCCCCATTCCGTGTTTTTGGTTGTTTACAATGGCCTGTAGGAACAAATATGGGTGAAACTAATCATAGATCATATCTTAGGAATCGGGTTTTAGTTGCAAAATCTGGTGAAGCATTTTTGGTTTATTCTCCTTATTTTCCTCACCATATGATTGACAATTGTTCAGAAAAGATTGAAGTRTCTCAGCCTGGTCYGRTTCATTTRGCGGCAGCACATGCCCCTCCARAATTKKTAAAAARACTTCTTGAGTTMGGTGCGAATYCTGAARAGTCAGATTTGATGGGAAGAAAACCAGCACTTTATGCACAAATGTATYRTCGTRATGAYAATGAARAAGAATTATCTATAAATATAAAGCMAGCAAAGCGTTAAGATATTTTTTTGATTTTTCCAAAGTAGTGTGAAATCAAGAGAGATTGTTTTATTATGCATTCTATGCGARTTKTCAATTAACATTCTTTGCTGAAGGAAGTTGTAATGATTTATTGTATGAATGCTCTCCTGRTCGTATTGTTGACTTYYTSYGTTCAGTTGCAAGCAGCATCTTGCTCTGATTATAAYTTTGAAGAGGARCAGATGAGKCTGGTATTAATCTGYYTRACWTCAGMAGGWGATGATGGYAMGTCRAGTCARRRTCTTGTTCAAGARTYARARRAAATATGTGAACGAGCAAAAAAAGAAAATAGGTTGARAGATTTRTTGAAAACAGAGGTGCTGTTTTCGTCATTTGAGAGTAAAGTTCCAGATATGATAATTGGAGAAAGYAGTTAYAGAAAATAYYTAAAARARAGAGTMTTTGTKGCARGYTYWSATCAAAAACCTAAATGTTTAGAAAGTTCAGAATATTTTTCTARYTATCCKTCAGTAATTTTTGAAGTTGCAAARKYAGSTCTTCTTCAYYTGGCAGCAGCACATGCTCCTTGGGAGGTAGTAAAATATCTGATTGGTCAAGGTATGAATCCCGAAGCGCTAGATTCAATGGGAAGAAAGCCTATGCTTTATGCTCAAGTATTTCAACGAATGGATRATAAAAATGTATTACTAAAATGCATCAATGCAGTAATATCTTAGAAGAAATATTCTGTAATAAATCATTGAAACAATACATCTTTTATTTCTTAACGAAGTAACCAAGAAACTCTTTATTGCCGCTGGTATTACCGAGAATAGGCGATTCTGTAACTCCTTTWCATTCACAATTAAGTTCGTTCATGCCGGCAATAATCATCTTTTGCACTTCTTCATGTACTGCAGGATCTTTTACTAATCCTTTAGCACCAATTTGATGTCGTTTTGCTTCAAATTGAGGTTTAATCAGTGCAAGAATAATTCCTTCTGTTTTCAGTGCAGCAAGAACGGCAGGCATTACTTTTAAAAGTGAAATAAAAGAGAGATCAAGAACAACTAGGTCAACAGGATCGGCATGCCATACAAGTGTTCGTAAATTAGTTTTTTCTCTGATAATAACGCGCGAATCTTGGCGAAGTTTTTCATGAACTTGTCCATGTCCAACATCAATTCCATAAACTTTGGCAGCTCCATTTTGCAGCAGACAGTCGGTGAACCCTCCTGTTGATATTCCTCCATCAATGGCGGTGAGSCCTGAAGCATTTACATTGAAAAAYTCAAGTGCTTTTTCAAGCTTTAAGCCACCWCGACTAACATATTTTGGGATTTCAATTTTNGCAYYYRMKSSWKMKGNNAKTTGMAAYDRRMRTACCAGATTTACTTTGTACTTCATTATTTACTCGTACTTTTCCTTGTAAAATCCAACTTTTAATCTGGGTTCTACTCCATTCAGGATGTTTTTCTAGAAGAAGAAGGTCAAGTCGACTTTTTTGTATAGCCATKWTTATTCGCCTGAAAGYAATGCACCAAGTACATTYCTAGTTTTTTTTGGTTGTAATTGTTCTTGAATCATACTATTTAAKACTGATGATTTGTAGTGAAATGTRCGGGCTARTCGTTCTTCATGCATAAAAATATCTTTTATTGATAAAACAAAAAATCGATTATCTGTTGTTGAAAATGTAATAAAATCACTGTTTTTATTCTGTCTAATCGCTTCACGCATTTCATCAAGAGTTCCCACCTTAGTATTGTTAACTTCTTCTATGATGATTCCAGGATTGATGAGCTTCTTAAGGCGCGAGGCAGGCGAGGTTGGGAGGACGTGTGTGATAATAAGCTTCGRTTCAAATTGATTTTCTGGGGAGGCATATTTCATAAGAGATTGTGCTCCTTCCATTAAYAAAAYATGATTAATAGCAAGCTCCATAAAGCAAGCTCCACCAATAAGCTCATAATCGGTCCGAGATTTTTCAAGTTCTGAATAAACAAATCGAATAGGCTGATTGATACGAGGTTCGAGGTTGAGAGATATTACTTTTTGTTGTCCTTTTCGATAGAGTAGAAATGTGATTTTATCACCAACAGTTTTACGACTGAGCAGATCTATGAGGCCGACACGATCCTCAGACCAATTAACATTTGTTTCACCGTAATAATCAAGGCGATGTCCATCAACTTCAGTGACAACATCTCCTTCCAGCATTCCCGCACGCTCCAAAACTGAATCTTTGAATATTTTAGCAACATATAATCCCCCACCAGTAGGATTTTTATAATATTTCATTAATGATTCAGTTGATGGTAAAAAGAGTACGCCTAGTTGAGGTTTTCTAAGAAGTCTGATTTTATATAAGTCTTTGAGAGCAATTTTTATATCATTGATAGGAATGATATAGCCAACATTTTGTGCACTTGTTATGCCGGCGAATGCTATGCCAGTAACTCGACCATGTGCATCTAAAGAGGGTCCTCCAGAATTACCTGGGTTGATTGGAGCTGTTATCTGAAAACACATATGATTATTGAGAAGCCGAACTCGTTCTCGTCCACTAATAATTCCTTGTGTGCTTTTTATATATCCTTGCCCAAGGGGGTATCCAAGAATTAAAACATCATGCCCACGTTTGACAGCATCTGAATTGCCAAATTCAAGATATGGAACTGTTCCAATTTCAGTTCTCAATCGATCAAGAGATTCCGGCATTAATCGACAGAGAGCGACGTCACGATCAGGATTGACACCAATAACTTCTGCA
Organism: Candidatus Babelota bacterium; assembly: GCA_002401785.1. Classification (GTDB taxonomy): domain Bacteria; phylum Babelota; class Babeliae; order Babelales; family CAZZPM01; genus CAZZPM01. Next base: position 97,646 of record NVUD01000004.1, on the reverse strand, counting down.
TCGAATCGAATCTGTCCAGTACTTGGGACTTGTAAGCTGATATGTGATGCCTGGCTTACAACATGATAGTTTGTTAAAAACTCACCAACATTATTAATGAAAAAACCACTACCGGTGCCTTCACGTTGTTCAGGTGGACGGTACGGTTCAAGCCAATTGAATTCAAAACTTTCTGTGAAAACTTGAACAACCGTATCTTTTGTCTTTTTTTGTACTTCTGCCCAAGAATGTACAGATTCAATGGTAGCTTCTGGTGTAACAACACCCATCTTTTTCTGTGCACTGTGCGTATCATTGGCCAAAAGAACTGTTATTACATCTTCAAGATGTATCTGATGTTGATATAGCTTGAATCCAAAAATAACTATTCCTAGAAAAGCAAAAAAGATAATTACAGCTTTTAAAAGATCTTTTGTTGAGTAATTCATAACAGGTCCTTTGTAATGAGGCGCACTTTTTGTTTGATTTATTTATTTAGCAACACTTACCTGCGTACACCGAATAACGATATCATGATATATGTATCCTTTACGTAATACTTCAATAATTTCCCCAGAAGTATATTCTTCATTTTCTAGTAGCAGCAATGCTTCATGAAAAACAGGGTTAAAGGGAATATTTGTTGCAATTTCTTTAACACCAAGAGACTCTAACTGTTTTAGARGATTCTTGTGAATCATTGTAAAGCCTTCAAGCCATGTCTGACTTGATCCAGCATCATCTTTKTCTTGCAAAGAAAGAGCTCGATCGAAATCATCAATAATATTTAGAAAAGGTTTGATAACTGCGATGTGAGCAGTAGATTTCCACTCTTGACGTTCTTTAATAGTCCGTTTTTTAAAGTTGGTAAAATCTGCCGTTGTTCTGAGTAATTGATTTTTTGTTTTATTTAATTCATCAACAATTTCATCAAGAGGGTCATTGTCAGGATGAGAGTGTGCAATGCCGTCGAGTTCTTCTTGCTGTTCAACAAACGCTTCTTGTTCGTCTTGTTTGAGTTGATCTTTCTGTCCTTCTGGCATGAAATCCTTATCCATACAGTAATCCTTATATATTTTTAAATCGAAACATACTATTTTTTACTTTGCTTTTACAGTCTTTACAGCTTATCATAAAAAAAAGATCTCGACTACGTCCGAGAAAAAAGTATTTATTTTATGATTTTATTAATGGTAAGGAGAGCAAAAATGAATAATTCATGGATGATTCTGGCAGTTTTGGTGATGAGCGTCGGTTGTTTTTTTGGTTGTAAAAAAAATGTTTCACAAAAAAATACTAAAGTTGGTGGGTTAGCTCCTGATTTTGAGTTGCAGGACAGTGATGGGAAAGTTCGCAAGTTAAGTGATTTTAAGGGTTCTCCGGTTGTTCTTTATTTTTTTCCTAAAGCTGGAACTCCTGGTTGTACCAAGCAAGCATGTTCTTTACGAGATAAATATTCTGACTTCACCGAAAATAATATTGTTGTTTTAGGAGTAAGCTATGATACCGTTGAGCGAATGAGTAAATTTAAAAAAGAGCATCGCTTACCATTTTATCTATTGAGCGATGCAAAAAAGAAGGTTGCAGCTCTGTATGGGGCAAATAGATTGTTTTTTATGAATTTCTTTCCGCGTCGAATGACTTTCATTATTGATAAAAATGGACGAATAGCAGATGTTTTACCTGATGTTTCTATTGATACGCATTCAGAAACAATTTTAAAATTTATTAAAGTTATGAAAGATTAAACTTTTAAAGTTTAGCGTTTTATGAGCATATTCTGTTTGAAACCAAGCAATTGACACTCAGGTTTTGGCCAGAGACCAAATTTTTTATATACTTTTTCTTGCATCATGTGGGCTAGTTTGCAGATATCCTCACTAGTCGCCATTTTTTTTGTAGTAATCATATTTGCATGAAGGTGAAAAACCGACGCTTTTCCTGATGATAGCTGTCCTTTGACACCAACAGATTCAAGATAAAAAGCAACGTAAGGAACTTGTGTGGCCCCATGAGCATGTTTGTATTCATCAGCTGAGAAGTTTTGAAAAAAACTGCCACAGGTTCGAGAGGGTGGGTATCGACGACTTCTTTGTCGTCTAATTTCGTCTGATCTTCCTCGGGCATAGGCGATTTGAAGATCAGTTAGCTTTTCGAGTTTTAGTGTTACAGCAATGATGAGATATTTTTTGCTGAGAAACTTGGATTGATTATAGCCAAAGGCAGACCAGGATTTATCGACTTTAATAGTTTCCATAGAGGTGAGATCGATTATTTCTATAGTCTGAATGTAGTCACTGAGCAAGGCGTTAAAATAATGAATATTCATACAAGTAGCCCCGCCCATAGATCCAGGAATACTTGTGAAAAATTCAAGTCCTCCTAGATTATGATCAAGTGCATAGTTTATAGTTTCATCAACAGAAACTCCAGCATCAACAGTTAAAATATTGTTTTGATGGTTGATGCTTTGTAAATCAATAGTTACAACAAGTCCTTGTATTCCATCATCACTGATAAGAATATTAGCTCCATAACCAAGGATGGTTATCGAAATAGTATGTTTTTTTGCCCATGCAAGAGCCTGCTTTATTTCAGTTCTATTTTTAGCAGCAAGAAAGTACTCAGCTTTTCCACCAGTTCCAAACCAATTTTTATGAGCAAGGGAGACTTGTTCTTGAATACAAGGAGGAATATTATAGGGTTTTATGTTCATATGTTTTTTTTAGGGGGACTCGAGCTTTAACTATTCCATCTTTAATTAGYTGTTGACATTGAGCGCTRCAATTACCCTCATGTTTTTCAATGCAGGAGGGACATCCGATGAAATGACTGTTACATGAAGCATTGAGGCAGTTGGTAAAATCTTCAGATGGTTTCTGACAAATATCACAACTTCCAAGGATATCATCATTGGTTTTTATGCTCAAACGGCTATCAAAAACATAGTTGAGACCACGAAAAAATCCATCAGGATATTTGTTGAGATATTCATGAATACCACCATGTAGTTGATAGACAGTATTAATACCTTTTTTTTTCATGTATGCACTTGCTCGTTCGCAGCGTATACCACCAGTACAAAACATTAAAACTTTTTTGTCTTTGAATTCATCAAGATGTTTATCGATATATTCAGGGAATTCTCTGAAATATTTAATAGGAGGAATAATTGATCCTTTGAAGGTTCCTACTCGAGCTTCGTATCCGTTTCTATTGTCAATAATGAGAGTGTTTTCATCAGCTTGAKCAATAGCTTGATGGAATTCTTCAGGAGAGAGATGAGGAGCAGCATCTTTAAAATTGAATTCTTTTTTATCTAAACCAAKGTGAACTATTTCGTTTTTTATTTTTATTGAAAGTCGAGGAAAGCATTCAGCTCCACCTGGACTGGTTTTAAATGGCATGGTTTTAAAATYATCTTGTTGATTCATCCAGTCTATGTATGCTCTGGTCGCTTCATTACTGCCCCCAAGGGTTCCATTGATTCCTTCAGATGCGATAATAATTCGTCCAGTGAGRTTGTTTTTTTTACAAAAGTCGACTTGTGCAATTTTCACAGCTTTTGGATCATCAATTTCAACGTAATGGTAATATAATAAAACGGTTCCCATATTTCACTCTGCTTTTTGTTATAATTACTATTCAAAACTTTCTAAATAAAATTATAGCACAATTACTTACAAGAGCTATTTTTTTCATAGAATTTCTTAAAAAGTCTCATCTGTCTGTTTTTTRAAMAACAGMATCGCCTTTTGAATTCCTGYCTTTAGAGTCATAATTGACTATTTGAAATCATATTTAGTAATCTGGAAATACTAAGTGATAAAAANGTGAGAGCAAAGGGGGGRAAATGTTCTTGATACATAAAAAAGTACGATTAATAGGTTTTCTGTTTTTTTTGTTAGCAGATAATAAAATAGTAGCTCGCAATCTTATACAATTAATTAAAGCACCTTCATGTATGACAGGTTTAAAGAAAAAGAGTGATGATCAGGGTAAAAATGATCTGGCAAAAGCGTATGTAGTAACAAAATATTTGAAAGCAGGAGATGCGGTTGGGCCTGTGTATCAATTAGTTATGGAATTTAAGAATCAAATTAACTGTGAAAAAGAGTGTGATATTGATGGGTCAAAAATCAAGCTTTATTTTTCAGGAATGAAATCAGAAGATCTTGAAAGAGTCGGGTTCAAAAAAGAGTGTGAGAAAATATCATTTGTTAAGAAAGTAGATATTTTCGAGGAAACAGAACCTATTAAGCGACTAGCTGTTGTTTTATCATTTGAGGCTGGTAGTGCTGTAGTAAAGATTCAAAAACGTGCGAATCCACATATTTTAACTATAGATTGTTATGAAAAAAGCATTCTTACATCAATTAAAAATTTAACCGATGTCTATCGAATGGCATGAAATGCTGCTTATGGAAAAAAGCACCTAGTAGTTGCTGTTAAAAAAAGAAAAATTATTATCGATGATACAAACAGATGCTAGGCAAAGAGTATCAAGACGTACTTATTAATGGAGTTGTTGCAGTTGTAGACAGGTTTTTTAACAAAACTCAATGTTCTCTGTATTGCTTAACAAGCAGTGACCCAGCGATCTTTTTGGGATAAGTCTTTATGTATTTGTACATTTTGCCAACGAGCGTTAACAAAAATTGATTGCACAGCTTCTCCTTGGGTATGTCCAATCTCACAGATTATTCGTGGCAAGTTGTCATCTATAGATCGTAAATACYCTTTYCCCTTTTTTGCAAGCAGTCGGTACCAGGTGAGTCCATCATCTTGATCAGTTAAAGCAAGATCAGATTCCCAGTYTTTAACATCATRATCAAGATTTYYCCAYTCTTYTTTGCTGAGWTATGGAGGATTGCAAATAATAATATCAATAGAYTTTTTTTCTAAGGGATCGAGAAAATTRCCTAACGTAAYCRTTAYATTTCGYAAGCCATGTTTARTAACATTRYTTTGAGCAAGTTTAATYGCTTCTGGTGAAATATCAATWGCTAYAATATCTGCTTGAGGGMGTTCAAKTCCAAGAGCTACAGCAATGCATCCGCTACCGGTGCATATATCTGCGATAGCTAATCTATTTTTATTTGAATTTTTAATCTGTTCTACTAACCATGCGGTCATCTCTTCTGTTTCTGGTCGAGGAATAAGTATTGGAGGAGCTGTTTCAATTGTTGCTTGTAAAAATGGGACAGAGCCAAGCAAATATCCGAGAGGTTCTTTTGATTGACGTCGTAACAATAGTTGATTAAGTTCCTCTTCTTCAATTTCTGTCATGTTTTCATCAGAAATCAGAGAGATGTTCTTTGTAGGGAATAGATGTTGAGCTATCCAGATAATTTCTTGTACTGGTTGAGAAGAAACAGTTTCCAACTTTCTTGCTCCGTCTGCAAGCCAGCATCTGATTAATTTCATTCGAAAAAMCCATCTACAAATTTTTGGGAATCAAAATGTCCGATTTGATCGATTTTTTCACCAAAAGTATAAAACCAGACTGGTATTTTTAATTCATGAATGATTGCTATGAGAGCGCCTCCCTTAGCAGATCCATCTAATTTTGTTGCKATCACACCTTGGATRGTAGTTGCTTGGTGRAAAATACGTGCTTGTTCAAGAGAGTTTTGACCGAGCATGGCATCAATAGTTAACAGTATTGCGACCTCTTTATCAGGAAGTTGCTTTGAAATGATACGTTTGATTTTTGCAAGTTCATCCATCAAGTTAATTTTTGTTTGAAGTCGTCCAGCTGTATCAATGATTAAGCATGTATAATCTTCTTCTTTGTATTTTTTACATCCTTCAAAAATAAGTGATGAAGGGTTTGTATGTATTTCGCTGGTAAAAACATCTACATTTGCCTGTCTGCCTATCCCTTGCAGCTGTTCTGTAGCAGCTGCTCGAAAAGTATCTCCAGCAATCAATAGAACGCSCTTTCCCTCTTGAGTCGCGAGCCGTGCCAATTTTCCAGCAGTTGTTGTTTTTCCACTACCATTAATGCCAACAAGAACAAGCACTTCTGGCATGCTTGATGGTCGATTTGATGTAGAAACAAGTTTTTGTAATTCTTGATGAAGGACTCTCTGTAAAGTTTCTGATGTTGTAATACTTTGTTGATAGACCTGTTCCTTTAACCGCTTGATAAGTTCACGTGTAAGGGATGACCCTAGATCGCTTGATCGTAAAAGTTTAGCTATATCTTCATACAGTTGATCATCAATTGAACCCCGGCTAAATAAAGAGCGTGCTTTTTCAGTAAACTTTTCGTATAAAGAGCTGATGTGTGACTTTAAAAATTGAAACATACTTTTTCCTGGATCCTGACTGTAAGTTTTTTTTGTATTTATATATTCAGTTAGTTTAACTGGTTTCGACTGTTTTGCAAAGCGCAATTATTTTTTGAGTTGTTTTTTTAACATTGCGATATCAGTGATATTATTCCGTATTTGCACATCGTAAGCATTTTTCAGTGCGATTCCAAGCTCTTTGCCGGTCATTTCTTGATCAAGAAAATATTGGCCATCCAGTAATGGTTGCTCTGGTTCATATAAAACATTCCAGTTTTTTGCTTTTTCAAGATTTGTACCAAGATTGCTTCTGTTGTAAAGAATTGCATGTAAGATTAAAAGTTCGTAGATGTTCCATTGAGGAGCGAGATCGTATGCGATCATTTTGTATACATACTTTTCTTCTTCTTGGCTGTTTTCTATAGAAACGGCTGCATTTAGTAGTTTTTTTATCAGCTTTGTTTCTATCCCAAATCCATATTTTTTAATAATTTTGAGTTGGTGTTTTATTACATCTTTTGGGTTTTCTGGTAAAAATTCAGCATGCAAAAGGGTAACCATAAGCCCGAGTAATTTTTTGTTATTTTTATGCAGAGGATATTCTGTCGAAGCTATTTGTTTTTTGTATAGTTTTGAGCAGTCATCAAGACGTCGATAGGTCTCTTTGAGGCTATTTTTTGACGTATAAAAGCTGTTTATGTTTTGCAATGAAATAAGAGAAGGAAACGTTTCATGTAGTCGGCCTATTTTCTCTGTCCATGCAATTCCTAAAGAAGGATGTCTAGACAAGAGAAGCATTTTTTTTATTTCGACACCGATGCGTTCTTCAGCAATAGGCTTATCAGTTATTGGATCCAATAGTGAGATTGTTTGAGCTATGGATGTTAACTCATCATCAGGTTCCATTTCGAATCGGCTAATGTATTGAACAACTCGATAGAGTCGGAGAGGGTCTTGAATAAAGAGTTCAGAATCTATAACACCAAGTCTTTTATGTTTGATATCATCAAGCCCTTTAAAAGGATCAATAATATTATTGATATCTATGCCAAAGCTTTGATCTTTATTGCTATTGAGTCTGATTGCCATGCTGTTCATACGTAAATCACGTCGTCTTGAGGCAGCTTTGATTCCCATAAAAGGGTCTACAGTAACGATTGGTTTTCTTCCAAGGCTATCAGTTCGTGGTAGCGACCAGTCGATATCTATTGAGCCAATACGAAATACGCCAAATTTTTTTCCAATAAAATGTACAGATCCAGTTTTAGCAAGGCATGCAATTATTTGCTCGCTGGTGAGACCATGAACTTCAATATCAATATCAAAAATAGGTTTTTTAAGTGCAAGGTCACGGACAGRTCCTCCAACAAGATATGCAGTGCCATGTTGCTTTTCAATTTCTATAATTGTTGGTAAAACAGGTATAAGAAGTCTTATAAGATGTTTGATGTTCATATGTTTTCTCATGCCAAAAAGTAAAAAAACTTTCCTTATTCTTCGTTTTTATTTATTATATACTTTGTATCATATTTTGAACATATAATAAAATATCTCTTCGATACAGTCATGGGGTTATAGCTCAGTTGGTAGAGCGCATGAATGGCATTCATGAGGTCACCGGTTCGACCCCGGTTAACTCCACCATATTTTTTGTGAAAATTCGAYTTGTAAGGTTAGTTATTAAATTTTTGCGTAGTAGGCTGGTTTTTCAATAGAATTAGAACATTTCTTTTTGATATAGAAAGTTGATTTTTGAATAAGAGGATGCATTAGGATCGTATTTGATTTTGTAAGTTTTTACAAATAAAAAAGACTCTTTAAAAATCTATACAATGAGCAGCGAATAATAGTGTTGTTAATTGCATCTGAATAAAATCATTAATCAATTCTTTTTTTTTGCTTGAACTAAGATTGTAATAATTTTTATTAAACGTAAATGAACGATAAAATTGAAAAACAGCTAGTGTTTTAATACAAATATTTATACAAGTCATTTTCTTGTTTTCACGTATAAAGTATTTATGAAGACCACCTTTAATTTTTGCGGTTATTGTAGCTTTTTTTTCGTTGGTCTCTTGGATTAGGTTAGCAGAGTTAATATTCTGTTCTATGGTTTCTGTTAATTCTAATTCAGGCGCTACTTCTGTCTCAGCAGCGGATGTAGTGCTACCAATAGCAAGTAAAAAAGCGAGTATTATTTGTTTGTTCATATGGTTTCTCATTAATCTTAGAGTTTTTTCAATATTATTATTCATGATTTTAGTTTATATCCCTCCCTTTGAAAGTAAAGCAGAATTATAGAAAGTGTATGATCTGAGTACTTTTTTGAATAAATATTTCTGTTTTTCAACAAAAACAGAGCGATTATGAAATATAGTCTGGTAGAATTTAAGGGCAGGGATCCTTTGAAAATTAACAAAATATTTCAAATGTTTCCTCAGCTGTTCTTTTTGTTTCAGAATAAAAACAAGAGATTGCTTATTCTTTAATATGTGAGGTATGTATGATACAGGTGATGAAAAAACATACTTTTTTTCTAATTCTTTGGGGCTTGTTTTATAGTACATTTATTGTTCCAAGAGGTCTGTATAGAGGAACATTGTTATTTTTCCTCTGGATTTCTTTCTGGATTTTGTATACACCCTTTTTTTTACGACATAAAAAATTTTCTCATATATTGTATTCATGGACATTAATTAAGGCTCATTACTGGCCGTTACTTATCTGGTTACTAAGTTTTTTATATAATTTTATTTTAATAGGTGCCTATCCACTTCTGTATCAAGAGACATTTCTCACATCAGCATTGAGTCTTTTATTAATGCACCAAATAACGTACTGGCCGTTATTGACTTGTTGTTTGGCAAAGTTATTATATCACTTTTTAATTGATCTGTTGGTTCAGATTCAAAGTCGATTGCTCTTTCATCATCTGGGTAATCTATTCTTATTTTTGTATCTATATATCTTCTTTTATTACTGCTATGCAGACTTTGTTGTACTATTAACCGTGAGAGGCTAGATGAGACAGAAAATAAAAAAATAGATTTTTCTTTATTTCTCATGATTTTTTGGTAACATACATATGTTCAACGTGAATATGTTGTTGAAGGGTTCTTAGCTCAATTGGTAGAGCATCAGACTCTTAATCTGCAGGTTCAGGGTTCGAGTCCCTGAGGACCCACCATCTAACATGAGAGTTGACCAGGTTAAATTTGAAATTTTTTATGCAAGAATGGCGAAATTGGTAGACGCGCTGGCCTTAGGAGCCAGTCTCGAAAGAGGTGGGGGTTCGAGTCCCCCTTCTTGCACCATTCATCTTTAATTATTCTCACTATATTTTTTTGATTATTCATACGTAACTTAGAAAAGCTTTATTTAAAAAAAGAAAGCTTGACGGAAGTTTGTTTTTTTTGTCTATACTCATCAGACAGCTATTTTTATTATAGAGTAAATAAAATTTGCAAGTTTATGCAGGTCTTGGAGAAGGGATCCCCGCATGTATGAAGAATTAGTACGTCAGCGTGATGCTATCAGTATTACCAATCATCGAACATCTTCACATTTATGTAAAATAGATGTATATGTTCCACCATCCATTGTAGTTCCTATACGCGAGCAAGTCATTACACTGTATCAGCATAATATACATGCTCGTGGATTCGAAAATGTTACATTACCCCGTATGTTTGTTTTAGAGCGGCATTATATGGATGTTCAACATTCTACAATGTGGTTTATTTTGAAAAACTTTGTTCTAGACTTTATTACAGATGATTGTGCTCGCAAGAAAATTTTGCTTGCTCATAATCCACGTCTGACAGAAGTTGCTTGGGAGGATGACAAAAAATTACATTATCATTTTGATATATCTATTAATGAAATAGATATTGCAAAAGATTGGAAAATGTTTCCTTTTAAAACACCCAAAAGAAAATTGTATAAAGATCTTGATAAGCAAGTTGAAACATTTATCGAGCGAGAATCATCTTTATATAAGCAGCAGAAGCAAGATTTTTTAGATGACAATGACTGGGTCTGTTTTTCTGCGACAATGTTAAACAATAATCATAAGCCATTGAATAATGTTATTCCATGTCTGTTTTGGATGAAGTTAACAACTAAGTATCTGGTCAGTTCTTTTCAAAAAGGTTTTATTGGAAGGAAAAAAGGAGATAAGTTTGTTCTGAATCATCTGCCACTTGATGAATCGTTGCAAGAGGCTGTGACAGAATATAATCCTTTTTTGATTGAAATTATTAGTATCAGTAAAGGCAATTTTTTTTCGCTTGATATTTTCAAAAATTTGTTTCGTCTTAAAAATCGGCTAGATGTACATCGTAAGCTTATTGAGGTTTTTTCGTATCGAAATGATATTTCACAGCGTAAATCAATTATTGAAGAAGTTTTTCATATTTTTTTATCCAAAAATAGATTTGAGGTTCCTAAGCATCTTGTTTTACGAAAACAAGAAGAAATTTTGTTAGCTTTGAAAAAAATTCCAGATTACTATGTTTATCGATCTCAACCACAATTTGAAGAGCATGTTGCTTTTCTAGCTGAGCGTCAATTGAAAGAAGAATTGATTATTGATAAAATTGCTCATGATGAAAATATAACTATTGACTGTGACGATGTGAATGGATACTTGCATCTGTATAATCTTGATCGTTTAAAAGAATTTGTACATTTTAAACCGACTCTGGATATTGTTGAAGATTCACATGTTCCTTTGCATGACAGTACTTTGAGGCAGGTTACACTTCGGGAAAAAACATTGAATCATGTGATTTATTTACTGACAAAGTAACTTTATAATTTTCTTTATCATATAAAATGCGTAGACTAAAATAGAAGTGAAAATAGATATATTAAGTTTTAAATGTAGTTATATGATATGAAAAAAAATATTTTGGGATAGCAGGATTTGGTATAGTCGGTCAATCGATATTGAAATTTTATAAGAATTTTTATACTGAATTTGCTACCTGCTTATCTGAATATACTCACTCCGATTTAGCTCAAGTGGAGTGGGTTTTGCAGGTTTTTGATGAAAAAGAATTGGACAAGGACGCAAAGCAGTTGGTTGATGAATTGAATGTTCTGGTTGAAACTGATTGGAACAGGTTTGTTAAAGATATAGACCTGGTCTGGTTTTCAACAGGTATCAATAAAAATCGATTTCCTTTAGAAGCAGAAAAAATTATTAAAGAAGTAGACCTTTTTTATGATCTTTGGAAAAAACCAACTATCGGAATTACTGGAACTATTGGTAAAACAACGTTAACGAGATTGTTGTATGAACTGTTCAAAACTGATAGTTGTGCTTCATATGAAGAAGAAGTTAAACGATCCTGCACACATCTGCGCGGATGCTCGTATCAAAGAGTTGCATTGGGAGGAAATATAGGTGTTGGACTTTTAGATTTGATTCCTCATCAACCTCTTTATCAAAAAGCCCTTTTAGAATTTTCATCATGGCAACTGGAAGAGTCTCGCTCTTTTCGTTCAGATATTGGAATTTGGATGAATCTGTACAGCAACCATCTTGATCGACATGAATCAATGCGTCAGTACTTTGAAGCAAAGTCGATGTTTTTACGACATCAAAAAAAATCTGATATCGCCTTGCTTGGAGCATCAGTAATTGAAGGTGAAAACAATAATTTATTTATAAAACAACGATCGCTCTGGAAATCAGATATAATTATTCTGTTTGATAGAACTGTTACAAAAAGTGAAAAAGATTTTTTAAATAGATACTCTTGTTCGTATGTTTCTGTAGAAAATAGGGAGATTGTTTTACATCAATTAGAAGCTGAAAGACAGAATATTTGTTCAATAGATATGTTTGAATCGTATGGATTTCTTGATACATGGATATTTGCGGTTACAGCACTTTTTTTCTCACAAATTAATATTTCAATGATTCGTAAAGAAGATTTTGAACAGGCCTATCATCGATGCAAACAGGTAGAAGGGCAACATCGTCTTGAGTTATCTGCTGAAAAAAATGGTCTCTTTTTTTACAATGATTCTAAATCAACGGTTTCGTACACTACTAAAGCTGCGGTAAAACAGCTTGAAAAGAAGCATGAAAAAGTTATTCTTATCATTGGTGGCCTTAATAAAGGGGTCGATCGTTCTGATTTGCTTAGATTTATACAGCAAGAGCCTTCGATAAAGTCAGCATTACGTTTTGGGCCAGGATCGATCGATTTAGAGCCTTTGGTATATTTTGACACTCTTGAGCCTCTTTTTCAAGAAGCTATTCGACAAGCAGCGCCTGGTGATGCGATTCTATTTTCTCCAGCTGGATCAAGTTTTGATCTGTATAAAAATTACAAAAAACGTGGAGATCACTTTGTTCAGTTGGTTCAAGCATTATGAGCACTGTCAGATTAAATGTTGATCTGCAGAATCGTTTACTGTTTCGCTTTCTGTTTATACCATTTTTATTAAATATTATAGGGTTACTCTTTATTTATAGTGCGAGTTCTATTTATGCATTAGAAAAGTATGGCGATGCACTTTATTTTTTGAAGAAGCAGCTGATCTCTTCCGGTATCGGTTGGTTGAGCTGTTTTTTCATATTTTTCATTCCATTTCGGTATATTTTTGATTATGCATTAGTCTGGTGGTTTATCACATGCTCAGTGACCGCAGGAACACTTTTATGGGCTAAGCCAATTAATGGGGCATGTCGCTGGTTTTCAATAGCAGGGTTTTCGATACAGCCAAGTGAGTTTTTAACCGTTGCAACAATTTTATATGTAGCAACATTTTTACAAAGACATGTTTCACCACAGAAGCCCTTTTTTACTCCTAAGCTCATTCCATTCATGGGACTTCTTGGGGTAACAAGTTATGTTCTGGTTGCTCAGCCTGATTTTGGAAGCACCGTGACTTTGATAACCACTGCTGCAGCACTGTTTTTTGTTGTGGGGATTTCATATCAAGAATGTTTAATTATTGCTTCTCTCCTTATTCCTCTTTTTACAGCTCTTATTTTCAGTAAAAAGTATCGTCTAATCCGTCTAATGACATTTTTAGATCCATGGAGTGATCCAAGAGGACGTGGTTTTCAGATTATTCAGTCACTTTTGGCAATCGGATCTGGTAAGTTATTTGGGCTTGGGTTAGGAATGTCTCGGCAAAAATTTTTTTATCTACCTATGCAGCATACTGATTTTATTTTTTCAATTATTGCTGAAGAGATAGGATTTGTGGGAATTGGCTTTTTGCTTATTTTCTATATTTTATTCTTTTATTATGGTTTTTCATTAGCTCAGCATGCATCATTGCCTCAAGCAAGTCTATTTATCATGGGGGCAGTTTTGTTTGTAACCATTAAAACAGTGCTTAATTGCCTTGTCTGTACAGGGCTGGTTCCTACCAAGGGGTTAGCTCTCCCCTTCATAAGCTATGGTGGATCAGCTCTTATTGCACAGTGGTTTATTGTTGGATTGGTCACCAGATCGTTTTTAGCAAAAAATGATATTTTGTAGCTCTTAAGCTTWCTTTTTTCAGAATTATGGCCGTTTTTACCGATAAAGTAGTTGCGGTTTCTTATGGATACTTTATGATAGAAATATCATAGTAGTAAATAATATGTAAGAGAAAAAGGGCGAGAGACCATGAATATAAGGAAAGATATTTTCTGTATGTTATTTTTCTTGATGAGCTGTATTGCTGGTCAGGAAATTTTTGCAAGTGCTATAAAGCAGAAAAAAAATAATACTTTTTCAAATGATCATTCTAAGTCAGACCTGAACTCAAAGGAATTATTAAATATAATTCTTGAAAAGGGTGGTTCACGGTTTACACAGTCTCTTTGTGAAGTGTATGAAAAATTTAAAGAGTATCGTTCCTTAGATGAATTCATTTCTTATTGTAAGCAGCTTGTTCAGCTTTCTGATAATGAATGGGGCAAGATTAACAATGCTTTTAGTAAACTTTCAGAAGATTCGCGTAAGCAGTGGGTAGGCAGTTCCTTACTTTCAAATAAAAAAACATTACAAGAATTCATTGCACAGCTTCCTAAGTATCTTAGGGATGAAGCGGCATCAAAAAAATTAGAAGAAGATAAAAAAGAAGCGGTGAGTGGTATTCAAAAAGAGTATGATAATCTTATAAAACCAACAGTTTCACATGATTTTCTTTTTACTGGCTTAGGTTTCGCTCGTCGTTGCATTGATGAGTATWRTCTCATAAAAGATCCTTCAGGAAGAAAAGAYTTGCTAGAAAAAGATAGACCAGAAAAACCACTCAATAATATGTTGGTTCAATCTGTTGGAGAGGGRATAACTGGTATTTCTTTATATAAAGAGCTCTGGTATTCATTTAAAAATGCTCCAAAATTACTTGAATACGCTACAAGTAATCGTCGAATAACACCACGAAACGAAGAGATTCAAGAAGCTCAAGCAGAGTATTGTATGGAGCATCTGTTTCCTCAAATTATGAATAAAATATTAATAGATGGCGCTCAAAATGGTTTAGATATTACTCAAATAATGAATCGTGATAAAAAAGTTGAAGATCGTGAAAGTCGTATTCATATGATTAAATTCGATAATGCGACAGATCGGCTTGTTGATGATCTATTTCCTTTCGTTCCTCAAACTATCCGGCCAGTAGCTCATGCACTTACTAAAGGTTTTTTATTTGAGATACTACCCTCTATTTCGCGTATGGTTTTGACAAAGCAGTGGGAAATAGAAGTTGAAAATAAAAAAAATAATACAACATTAGATACTTCGTATGGTAGCATTTGTAAATCGCTGGGTGAAGATATATTAAAACCGGGCGGTTTTAAAGAAATTATGAAAAGTGAACGAAATAAAATTATCTGTTTTAAGTTTGTTGGATCTATTTGTTGGAGTCTGGTTGTTCCATCGATAAACGGATTGAGATCACGACTGCATGAAGTTTCACCATATTTGCCATTGTTTATAACAAGCAACTCATATCAATCATGGAGTGCGATTTTAACTCGAGTATTTTTTGATAAGTCGACTCTACTTGATAATGTTCATATTCCAGGTTTGGAAGCGAGCAATAAAGATAATGTCATTTATTGGGAAATGTATAAGAAAACGAATGGATTAAAAGAGAGTGCAAAAAGTCTTGATGAATATTTACAAGAAAAAATACCAGAAACTATTACACGAATGATTGTTGGTGGGGGAGCACATATTGGTATAGAAAAGTATAGAGATCAGATAGTCGATACAGTTGATGGTTTTGGTAATATGTTGGCAAAGGGTACAAAAATGATTCTGCCAAGATCTATATCCTCTCGATTGATTAATCTTGTTTCGTTCTGTAAAAAGTCAGGCGAAAAACTTTCCGGAGTATTTCTACCTCTTTATGCAACATACAAAGTATCACGCAAACAGAGCGGATATAAAGGTTGTATAGATATATTCAATGATTTTCAGAATGATCAAAGAATTAATCAATATGTTGATGGTAAGCTATCTCAAATGTTTGCAAAAAAATTGTTTTTCACTGGTTGGAATTATTGGAAGTCCCAATCTATAGATGCTGCACGTACTGATTCATGGACAAAAATAATAGGTAAAACGGGACTCTGGTTGCTGTATAATTCTGGAACAAGAAAAAATAAGAATAAAAAAGGTATGGAAGGGCTTGAGGCTCTTTTAGGATAATCTCTCTCCTTTTAAAGGGGTCGTACGATGTACTGTACGATCCCTTTAAGTTTTTCATTTTTTTACAGAAATCATAGTTTTTCAAAATAAATCTGTAGAAAATCGTTACTTTTCTATTATTTCTATTTTCCGCTTGTAATTTTTTCAGGGGGGGGTATTTTGATAGGGATAGTTAGATTTATCTTATTGATATAATTTTTTAAGGATTTTATTCATGATTACTTTTCGAAATATGTTTTTCACAGTTGTATGCGCACTCTTCATTTCAACCTCTGCATCGGCAGCAGAAATGCCTGTAGACACATCATTTGGTGACCAAGGTCAACTGAGTGATAGTTATGCTGATAGGGAATTGGCAAAAGGCACTGGTCTTGGTGGCCTGGCGAGTCGTTCTATCGTAAAAATGTTAGCAAATAAAATTTTATCTAAGTATATTACTAAGAATTTGAATTTTCAATATGTTATTAAGGCACTTATAGAAGAGGGATTGATAGAAATTGATGTTTGTGCTGATACTAATATTATTCATAAGCATAAAAATGCAACATGGGAACAATGGTTTTTTTCATTAGATGATAAAGCAGGCGTAGATCTTTCAGAGCATATAAGTCTGTCGAAAAAGATTTGGGATGCTATTTGCTTATCTATTTGGTCAAGTTCTATCAGTAAAAAACCTTTTGATGCGACTGGAAAAACAGCCGAAGAAATAATAGCTAATGCCTTCGAGCCAAATATAAAAGGTACGGTTGGTTGTTTTGCTAGCTATATGCTTGCGGAAAGTCTCCGTCAACAGATGATTGATAAAAATGATTCTCCTCGTCTAGCAAATATTGTTGCAATTTTAGCAGCTGGTGGAATGAACGAGTTGGTTAAAAAAGCAGTTTAAATAAAAAAAACGTTTTATTTAAAGGGCTGAGCATGATGTTCGGCCCTTTTTTATTTGACTATTTTTGCTTGGCCTGGCATGCTTTGTTTCTGTTTGTAATTTTATTAATTTGAATAATTTGGAGTTTTATGATAAAATGTAATTATTTTTATATCTACTTTTTATTACTTTGTAGTCTGAGCATGGCTTTCGCTGCAGAGCAGAAATTACATTGGCCAAGTGGTGGCTATCAACAACATCAAGAGAGCAGAGTTATAGATCTTTTTATGCCTCAAACAGAGAGGTTTTTTGCTGATGAAGCGGTCATAGAAAATTATTTTTTTACATTCAAAGATAAAAAACTTGATTCAGGCTTACCTTGTATAGAAAAAATGTTTCAAATTACTGATTTACTTCAAATTATGAAGTTATTTGAAAAAAGAGATCTACTTGAAAATGATGATTTTATTTTATCACGAGTAAGGATTTGGGAGAATCGTCTTCAATTAGGTTTTGATAAGATATATCATATGAAAAGAGAGCTATGCATTCTTGAGGAATCCAAGAATTCTAACAAAATAAATAGAAGGGTTCAAGTTAACAAAATAGTATCGGATATATATCAAGACTATGCTGATTTTATCATGGCGGTTAACTCTTTGTTGACGGTGCATCAAGGTCTTATTAAACACTTTGATGGTCAAGTAGAAATTGTTGATGTGTCTCAAAGCAATGTTAAACAGGCAATGCTGTTGTTAAATCAACTGAATAAAGCTATGTTTCTTTTTTTTAAACAGCGRAATYATGTTGGAAATATAGRTTYMATTTATAYAGTTAATMTRCCAGRARAAGAGTCTRCTCTTGGWTTTTACATCCAGGRTSAAGAGTATCGYTCATTTCCTTTGAGYARAGACAAYCTTGCRTTTGATATTTTGGGGCCTGATATYTGTATAGTTACTGAAAATATGATTCCAATAAGTTCATCTGGTTTCTTAATTACAGARTTAATGGGTGACAGTACAAGTTTTAAAATTAGATTTATTGAAGGTACCAAGAGTGAGCATCCATTTGCTTTCAAGGAGTTAATGAATATTCATTTAGATAAGAGTTGGTGGGATATAGTAGATATTAGGTATAAAGATGATAATGGTATTTTGAAGGGTTTTCTTTCCTTGCCAACAGGGAGTCTGGACACGAAGCTTGCAACTCTTCAGCTTTTAAATCTTATTGAAGAAAAAGTATTAGATGTAGATAACTCTCTTTCAATGCAAGCGCTTACTTATTTAAATGAATCAGTAAACGAATCTGCTGGTATGATATCAGATGAAAATGAAGGTACTGTTTTAGCTTTAGAGTATTGCGAAGAAGAGCTTGAGTCTGTTGGTGACAGTGAAGAAGATCTTGAAGTTTTACGAAAAAACATTTTAAATAAAATATCAAAGGTTAAAGAAGAGTGTACTGAAAGCATTCTTTCTGAATATGAAGCAGAAATAATAAGAGAACAAGAAGCAATAAAAAGCTTTGTTGCTCAAGGATCTGTGCAAGGAACAAAGCAGAAAAAAGGTAAAAAAAATAAGAAAAACAGAAAGCCTATAAAAAAAACTTCTGAAAAAAATGAGTCCTTAGCTAAAAAAGAAGAGCAAGAAGGGCAACTGCGAGGAAAGGCACTAGAACGCTTTGAGGCTCAATCATCACGAACTAAAATAAAAACTCGTGGAATGATTAAGATTATTAATGCTATTTCAAAGCAGTATCCGGATGGTATGAGTGCTGCTGAATCACGACAAAAAGGGAGTCATCGTAGCATTGATTTTGGTTCAGGAGCCAGCTTTGGTCTTGTCAAACCGCATGGTAAAAAGACGGGAACTTCACGCTCAGTAGCAAGTAAGTTTTTTAATACTCTGGTTAAGACTCTGTCGARTCTTGATTTGACCAAAGATTAAAAATTAAATTTTAAAAAAAGAACCCCAAGRTTATTTGATCTTGGGGTTCTTTTTTNGTTTARATTTTCTGAATAAATGATGAYAAGATTTTTTTTTGGCCTTGCGTGAAAATRATRGTTAACAAGTATAATTCATCATTGGTTTTTTCAACTTGTTTGATRATTCCCTGTCCRAAACTRTTATGTTTGACCARTTCATTYTTATTCCAYGGTTGATTCTTTTTTATAATAGTTTGAGTCACTGGGGGCTTTTTAGAAAAGGTTSTKYTTCGTGCTCCATAMAGCTTGATATTAGATCGTGCTGYTGTTCTGGTTGCGTCTGCTATATTTCCATCACGCCATGCTAAAAGTCTCTGTTCACATAAAAATAGAGGCTCTGTGTACAGATGTAAGGTAGTTATATATTTTTCAGGAATTTCACGTAAAAACCTTGATGGTTCTTGCTCATTCAACTGTCCAAAGCTCATYCGTTGTTGTACATATGAAATAACTAATCGTTCTTCAGCTCTCGTCATCCCAACAT
Source organism: Candidatus Babelota bacterium (assembly GCA_002401785.1). Lineage (GTDB taxonomy): Bacteria > Babelota > Babeliae > Babelales > CAZZPM01 > CAZZPM01. The sequence goes on along the minus strand of NVUD01000004.1, from coordinate 78,367 downwards.
ATAATAATCGTCGTTCTTCTTCAATTGCAGCTGCTGAATTTAATGATCGAGATGAAGGAAGAAGTCCTTCTTCAAGGCCAACAATAAAGACTGTATTAAACTCAAGCCCTTTAACTGCGTGTAAKGTCATGATATATACAGAATCTTCTTTCGTTTTATCGTCATCAATTTTTTCTTGCAAGAGTGCAATTTCATGTARRAAAGTCTGTAATGTTAATGGTTCACCAGATGAAGTGAGGACTTTWYTTTCYGTATGAATCATGGAGTTCAAAAATTCTTTACAGTTTTCAAGYTTGGTAGTCGCTTCGTCRTGATCRTAATGATTTTTAATATATTCACGATAATTAATATTTTGCATGATGGTGTCAGTAATATATGATGGTTCATGATCAGCTGATAAYCCATCAAATAAGTCAATAAAYTCTTTGACGGATTGAGCACGAATRCCAGACAGRGCATTRTCACCTWCCAAGAATGTTTTAAGAATYGAYTTGAAATCAAAAAAAGGYTCTTCTTCCCATCGTTCTAAAACCATGCTTTCAAAYTTTGCTCCYAGACCACGTGTAGGGGTRTTAAAGACACGTAAAAARCTGACACGATCGTATGGATTTACTACGAGTCGTAAGTATGCCAGAATATCTTTTATCTCTTTTCTTTCGTAGAAGCGAAGTCCTCCAACAATGTGGTAAGGAATACTATTTTTAATTAATGCTTCTTCAATGTTTCTTGATTGATAATGTGTTCGATACAGAATAGCAATATTACTTTTTTTCARTGTTGTYGGAASTGTTGCAATGTAGCGTGCGATGATATCAGCTTCTTGATACCCTGATTGACAATGTATCGAAATYACGCGATTTTTTGCTTTTTTATCAGACCAAAGCTCTTTGGGAATTCGATTRTTATTCTGTTTAATAACATCGTTTGCAGCTTGTAGGATCGGCTGCACCGATCTATAATTTTGTTCAACTTTTATAAGAGAAACAGGAGCAAARTCTTCTTTAAAGTCTTGCATGTTGCTGACGTTTGCACCKCGCCATGAATAAATTGATTGATCTTCATCTCCAACAGCACAAATCGAGTCAACATTCAAGGTTTTATCTTCTTTGCAGGCCATCTGTTGTAAGAGCTCATGTTGTACTTTGTTAGTATCTTGATATTCATCCACTAAAATATGTTTAATTCGTTCTTGAAAATTAGTTTTAAATTCAGGATTTTTTTTAAATCCTTGTAAAACTTTAATCATTAAATCATCAAAGTCAAAAGCATGGGATCGTACTTTCTCTTCTTCATAGGCATTTTGAAGCTCTTTAAAAATAGGAGGTAAGTATTGGGATGCACCAGAGCCATTTTTTTGTTGAGAAATAAAAGTCTGTATTGAGTTTGCCGTAACCTGTTTGTCACATCCAAATTTTTTGATAATTCGCCTTAATAATTGAGTCTGGTCATCTTGATCTAAAATCGAAAAAGTTTCCATTTCTGTGAGCTGTTTGAAGCGACGAAGGAGTAGTAAGCAGTAGCCATGAAAGGTTCCAACGAAAGGAATCTTTATAGTGTCACCAACAAAGCTTGTAATTCGATTCTTCATTTCACGAGCAGCTTTATTGGTAAAGGTTAAAGCGATAATATTATCTGGATTTACTTGATGATGAGTTAAGAGGTATGCAATACGTGCGGTAATTACTCTGGTTTTACCAGATCCTGCACCTGCAACAACGAGCAGTCCACCTTTTTCATGAAGAACAGCTTCTTTCTGATTTTTATTAAGATTTTGTAAAATTTTCTCTGTTATTTGCTGCATGATTATTGTCCTTTGGGTCAAATGATCTCTATATTTCTGTTCAAAATGATAAAAAGTGACAAAAATTAGTCTTTTTTTAATTTTAATAGTACAGTTAAAGTCCGCTTCAATAGTAGTTGTAGCATTTTTTTTGAGATATTTAAACACCCTTTATGTAGTAAATAATATTATGAATGATTTAAGAGAACAATTTCCTTTTTTTAAAAAATCTGATCAAGTCTGGCTTGACAGTGCTTCCACGACTCAAAAACCGTCAATCTTATTTGATACCGAACAAAAGGTATATCAAGAAGAGAATGCTAATATTCACCGTGGTCTATATGCATCCAGTGAATTAATTACAGAAAAATATGAAGATGCACGTGCCGTTGTTGCTCAATGGATTAATGCTCTAAAAGAAGAACTTATYTTTACTTCAGGYACAACAGCAGCAATAAATTGYATAGCAACGTATTGGGCACCCTTGTTTGTCAAAAAAGGTGATGAAATTATTATTACCATTGCTGAACATCATTCAAATTTCTTGCCATGGCAGCGATACGCAGAGCAGGTTGGTGCGGTTTTAACAGTGATTCCATACGATCAAGAAAATCGAAGACTTGATTTTTCATCAGTTTCGATAACAGAAAAAACAAAATTGGTTGCTGTTTCGCATTACTCAAATGTTTTAGGCCCAATTTGGAATAAAAAATCTAATGAATTAGTTACTTTTTTAAAAAAAGCTCAATCCGTTGGAGCATTCACTTTTCTTGATGCAGCTCAAAGCATGCCACATCAAAAGCTTGATGTTCAAGAGTTGCCTGTTGATGCAGCAGCATTTTCAGCACATAAAGTTTGCGGACCAACAGCTGTTGGTGGTCTTTTTTTGAGAAAAAAATGGCATGAAAAACTGCCACCGTTCTTTGTAGGTGGTGGAATGGTTAATAGAGCTTCTTTGAGTGAGAGCACCTGGTTACCAGCACCAGTTAAATTTGAGGCAGGCACTCCAGCAATTGTGCAAGCAATTTCATGGGGAGCAGCGCTTAATCTTTTGAATGGGTATATAACTAAGCAAGATAAAAAAAGTTTTCAATCACTTGTTCGTTACACTGTTGAAGGATTAACAGAGATTTCAGAGTTACAAATATTGGGTAATCTTAAGTGGATACAGAAGACAGGATCGCTTTTATCTTTTCATATTCCTGGAATACATGCGCATGACATAGCAGCATTTTTAGCTCATGAGTGGATTGCTGTTCGAGCTGGACATCATTGTGCTCAGCCATTGCTTGAGTCATTGTCGATTACATCTTCTGTACGAATCAGTCTTTTTTATTACAACACCAAAGAAGATGTTGATAAATTTTTAAAAGTTTTGCAGAAGGCAATTAAGTTTTTGAAGTAGGAAGTCTATGTATCATGAATTGTTAATGGAACATTACAAGTATCCACAGTATAAAAAAAAGCTCGAAAATCCAACTGTTGTAAAGCATGATCTGAATAGATCATGTGGGGATCAAGTTACTTTTTATCTGGTTATAGAAAATGATACGATTTCCGATATTTCTTTCGAGGGATCTGGTTGCATCATTAGTCAAGCAAGTGCCGATATTATTTCAGATCATCTGGTTAAAAAAAACATTGACGAAATCCTCTCTTTAAATGGTGACAAGCTTTTGAAAATGATGGARATTGACTTGGGACCGAATCGATTAAAATGYGCCYTRTTGGCRCCTCAAATTCTKCAATCRATCRTTGCAGAATACAAAKCTTCATAACAATTTCTCTTTCTAATATATTGTTAAAATAGAGACTTTTTTTTTATAAACAGAGTGTATAAAAACTTCTGAATATACATTAAAAAAGGAAAAGGCTATGTCCTCATCTATTTTTCGTCTATTTCTGTTCTGTATGATTCCATCATTGGGGTATGGGGCTTCTAATGAAAAAATACAAGAACTTGAATCAAAAAATGAGGTTCTTTTAAAAGAAAATGAAAACTTCAGAAAAGAGCAAAAAAAAAGTACAGAGAGTCTTCAAAAAGCTATGGAGTTTGTAAAAAGAACTCAGGAAAAAAATGAAGAATTAAAAAGACAATTTAGTGAAAAAGATGAAACTATTTTGCTTGCTGGTGATCAGAACAAAAAATTAAATAAAAAGCATCAAGAAGCAATAAAAAAACTTAAAAATGATTATATAAAAGAACAGAATCGGTTGAGTGCAGACAAAGATGATTTTGCAGAGCAAATTRAASAAAAARASMARGAAGTTGCTCGTCTAGAGAAGCAAGTTGATAGTCAGAGTAAAGTTCGCGATGARGACTTAAACAAGCTGCAAGGYAAGGTAGATCATTTAGATTTACAAAATGAGAAGTTAAAAAAAGATAATGAAAAAATTCAAGAAGTATTGCAAAAATCAACGAGTGAAAAAAGAGATGCATCAATACAACATAAAAAAGAAGTTGAACAATTAAAAAGTGAGCAAAAAAAAATAGAAGAAGAGTTTGAAAGAATTCAAGAGAATCGTACGTTAGAAAATCAAGCTTTATTACGAGAAAAAGAAGAAGCAGAAGCTCTTTTTTTAGCTGAGCGAAATCAATTTGAAGCATCTCAGAAACAATTTGAAGAAGAAAAAGAAGCTCTTGAAGAGGATCAGGGTGGCATTGAAGTGTTGAAGTTAGAAATTGATCAAAAAGAATCTAAGATAGAAGAGCTAGATAAAGAAAATCAGRAGCTGTTTGATMAGATGGCAATATTTGGTGAYAAGGGTCCCCAAGATTTCTTTGATAACACTAAAAAAATGTTTGAAGAAAATGAACAGCTACAGAAAGAAAATAAGGCTTTTGTAGGTCAACAGAACTTATTTCAAGAGCAGTCAAAAAAACAAGAAGAAAAAATTAAAAAGTTGAATGGTGAGCTTGAACAAAAAAATGTAGAAGTTAATAAGAAACTTGCTGAAAAAAGTGCAAAACTTGAGAAAGAAAAAGAAGATTTGAAACAGAAACTTACAGTGCTTGAAAGTGGTAACGATGCTGTTAAAAAAGAGAAAAAAGAATCTTTAGAGCAAGCTGAACGTTTGAAAAATGAAAACTCTTCTTTGAAAGAAAAATTGGCAAAAAATAAGGCAAGTTTTGATGCAGAAAAAATAGCGATTGATGGTGGTAAAGTTTCTTTGGAGTTTGATAAAAAAGTAGCAGAAAAAAAGTTGGAAGAATTAACAAAAAAACATGTTGCATTACAAAAACMAYTTGATGATCAAAGTAAGAAGATTCCTATTTTAAAAGTCCAAGTTAAAGAAGTAGAAGAAATAGCTAAAAAATCAGATAAAAAAGCGTCTGAAAAAGAACGGGCACGAAAAGAAATTGAAGCAGAAAAAGAGAAAACTAAAGCAGAAAATACTTTATTGAAAAAACAAAAAACAGAACAAGTTGAAAAAGTACAAAAGCTTACAGCTGAAAATTTTCGATTAGAAGAAGAAGTTAAAGATAAAGAKKCTAGCAAGGKWGAAGAGGYWGYTCGTGTTGAAGAGGCACGTACATTACTTGAAGCTGATCGAGATCGCTTGAACTCTGAGCTTGAGGAAGAAAAGAGAAGAGCTAAAGAAGCTAAAGATTTAGAAGTTTCAAAACAGAGTGACTTTGATAAAGTACAAGCTGAAAATCAAAAATTAAATGAAGAAATATCTGATAAAAAACGGGTATTAAAAGAAATTGAAGCAGAAAAAAAGAGAGTGCAAGAAGAAAATAAAGCATTGAAATCACAACAGGAATCATTTCAAGAGCAATCAATAAAACAAAAAAAAGAAATAAAAGAGTTGAATTCAAAGCTTAAACAAAAAGATGAAGAAGTTAATAAAAAACTTGCTGAAAAAAGTGCTTCTTTGGAGAAAGAAAAAGAAGGTTTACAACGTAGAATTAAAGTGCTTGAAAGTGAAAATGCTAAAGTTGAACGTTTGGATAGTGAAAATAGTGAGCTAAAAGAGCAATTAAAGAAAGAAAAATCAGAAGTTGTACAGATAAAAAAAGATCAAAGAAGTGATAAGGCTCAGTTAGAAAAGCAAGAAGATTTTGAAAAAGTGGTTCAAGAACAAACAAAAAAAATAGAAAAATTGGCAGAAGAAAAAGAAGAGTTATCCAATCAGCTTGAAATGCGTGGGAAAACAGTAACAAATGCTCTGGCAGAGAAAGAGCGTTTGGAAGATTTGTTAAAAGAAAAAAGAAAAGAAAAAAGTGATTATACAGATGAATTGGAAAAAGAACAAAAACACTTACAAGARACAGTGCGTGCACAAAGACGAGTTCTTGAAGGACTAGGTGCTAAGCATAAAAAAGAAATAAAAGAGTTCRAAGAAAAGATTGAAGAACAAGAAAGAGAGCACGAAATAGAACTTGAAAAACGTGATGAAGAATTTGGAGAGTTAGAACGAAAAGTAGAAGAAAAAACTGAACAAAGAAAAGAAGAAGAAGAAGNNGNNGGGNCNGGTGTTATTTCACGATTTCAATCATGGAGAAAAACAAAATCTRTTCAACCTAAAGAAAGAAGTGAATTTATTGGTGCTCGAAAACGCTCTTCTTTTGATACAGATGCTGTTTTGAGAGGCTTGAAGTATATAAAAACAGTTCCATTGYATCARAACATTGATGATAAGAAAGATCTTAAGCGTCGTTTGAAAGCKATTAAGTTTAAAGAAACCTGGCTATCGTTGCCAATTCGTTTACCAATTAATTCAGCAGAGGACTTTAAACAAGAAGTTAAACGGTTGAAAAAAGAACAGAAGCAATCGATTCCAAGAAGAAGGCGATAAAACAGGCTGCTTGTTTTTAATTTTATTATCCGTAAAGTGTGCTACACTTGCTTATAAGTTTTGTATAAAATTTTTAAGTATGTTCACAGTGAAAGGGTTTATATGCTTTCTCTCAAGTTAGTACAAGGTACGTACAATAGTTATCAATCAGATGGATATTTCATTTTTTTACCTGAGGGATTTAGCTTTACAGGTGAGTACGAGTTTGTCACCAAAGAGTTTCCTCATGCACAGGGACTCTTAAAACAGCATGGTTTCACAGGAAAGAAAGCTGATTCATACACACTTTCAACAGAAAAAAATGGCAGCTTTGTTCATTATATTTTTCTTGGTTTGGGTGATGAATCGAATGCTTCTTATGATAGCATTGTTGAAAGTCGACGTCGTTCCATTGCACGTGGAATTCAAATTGCTAAAAAATTAAAATTATCAGAAATTTCAACAGTCATTCCAGCGGTTGCGGAAGGTGGTCAATACGCATCAATGATTGAACAGCTTGGTGTTGCTGCAATCATGATGACCTATGAGTTTGAAACATTTAAATCAAGTAAAAAAGATGCAAAGCCATGGAGCGCAACGCTAACTTTTTTGAGTGAGAGTTGTGAAGAGAGCGAATGTCAAAGCAGTGTTGAACGTGCATCAATAGTAGGTCATGCGATGAATAGCACCACACGTTATTTTGCTGATCTTCCACCAAATATTGCAACACCAACATACTTAAGCAAAAAAGCTGAAGAGTTGGCGAAAAAGTATGATTTATCTTTTAAATCATTTGGCAGAGAAAAAGCAGAGTCTCTTGGCATGGGTGGTTTTTGTTCTGTTGATATTGGTTCAGATCAGGATGGTAAATTTGTTATTTTGGAATATAAGTCTGGAAAAAGTGATGCACCAACTATTGCTCTCTGTGGCAAGGGTGTAACATTTGATACGGGTGGGATCAGCTTAAAGCCATCAAATTATATGACCGGCATGAAGTATGATATGTCAGGAGCGGCAGCTGTTTTGGGAATTATGTCAATTATCGGCCAACTGAAGCCAGCGGTTAACTTGATTGGATTGATGCCATTTGTTGAGAATATGCCAAGTGGAAAAGCATCGAGACAAGATGATATTATTACGCACTTGAATGGTAAAACAACTGAAATAAAAAATACTGATGCTGAAGGTCGTCTTATTTTATCTGATGCATTGGCGTATGCAGAGGAATTTTATAAACCAGATACAGTGATTGATATTGCAACTTTGACTGGTGCATGTGTGGTAGCATTAGGTCACTTTTATACTGGATTAATTAGTAACAATGATGAATTGATTGCATCCTTGAGAAAGTCAGGACAAAAAACGGGTGATAGAGTCTGGCCATTGCCACTTGATGATGATTATCGGGCTGGCATTAAGTCAGAAGTTGCTGATATCGCAAACATTGCATTGTCATCTTACAGTGGTGGAACTATTGAAGCGGCTGTTTATTTACAAAATTTTGTAACATCATCCTCATGGGCGCATTTAGATATTGCAGGGACTGCACATGATGTTCCGGCAATAAACTATGTTGGTAAAGGATCAACAGGAGCAAGTGTCCGTCTACTGGTTGATTATATTTTATCAAAATCTCGATAAGTGTTTTAAGGGGCGAAAGCCCCTTTTTTAATTGGGGAGAAAGAAATGCTGAATCGAACTAAATTACATCAAAAAATGAATACTTCTGACGCTGTAGTTAAGCAGCAAGATTTCTGTTATGATACCGTCTTGCGTGATACATGGAAGAAAATAGCTGAAGATACTGACTTTTATCTGCATACTCAAGAAGCAGAAGCATTGTTTTCAGTTCCATCATGGCAAGGTGATTTATCCAATTATAGCTTAGTAAAAAAGTATAAAGATCAATATTCGGTTCTTGGTATTGACGGTTCTCAAGTTTATCCAGATCGTCATCAGTTGTATGTTCAACAAGCATTAATAAATATTGGTGGAATTTCTATTGAATATGGAAGCGAGGATCCAGTCTCTGTTTTTTCTGAACCAGAACTTTTTTCTTTGTATCGATTGAATGAATATAAAGAACAGGTTGTTGTAACAACGGAGTGGATTAATCTCGAGCGTGAGGCCCGCGAGTTTGAAGTGGCAGTCGAAAAAGCGCTTGCTATGAAAAAAAAAGGATGTAAGCAACTGGTTATTCTGTTTGATGGGACTCTTTTATTCTATCATTTGATATCGGTCAATGAAAAAGATCGACAGCATTTTTTTGATCGATACTGTAAAGCGTTACAAATTTTGACCGATCATGCTATTCCGTTCGCAAGTTATTTGAGCGCTCCACAGAGCAAAGATCTTATCAACTTGGTAAAGCTTGGGCTTTGTCAATTTAAGCGTGCAAATTGTCGACCATGTCGTGAAGCGTATGATACGGTTCCATGTGAAATTGTTGATAATCTGTCTGATCGGCAGTTGATGAGTGCTGTTCTTCCTTGTTTGCATAGATCAATATTTTTCAGACCAGCATCTTTACATAGTTTACAATATCCTGAAAGCTTGCAACCTTATTTTTCATATTATCATGGTGCTCAAGAAGTGGGTAGAATTGAAATGCCTGCATGGGTTATTCAAGATCCAATAAAGTCAGACTTGGTCTATCAAGTTGTTGTTGATCAAATTGAAAAAGGGTACGGGTATCCAGTTGTTTTAGCAGAGGCCCATGAGCAAGCAGTGGTAAAACAGGCTGACAAAGAATATTTTTATCAAGTCTGTGCTCGACAAGCTTCAGATCAAAATCTTGCAATACAATATTCTGAAAAAAGTATTAAAAAAAGACAGATGCCGTATTAATTAAGCATAAATTTTTTTGGGTTTCTTTCATATTCAGGTAGATCAGGTTTAAGGGAAAGCTGGTACTTTAAAACTTCATCAATATTTAAACCATTTTTAATAAAAAATTTAAGCAAAAAGTCAGACATTTTCTGAGAATCAACGTTCAATACTTCGTAGATCGGAGAATTAGAAAAAGAGGAAGGGTTTTTCTCACAATTAAATGATTTATATCCAAGGTCTAAAAAGAATTGGATTATTTCTAGACCTTGTTCAACTGAGTCTTTATCATGTAAGTTGACTTTTTTAATGAAACAGTCTGTTGCAAATGTAAGTATCGGAGTCGGAAAGTGACCTGTCTGTTTATAGATGTAACTTCTATCAAATGAAACTTTTGGAGCATATGTTCTTAAGGCTTCGAGATCAAAATTTCTAACTGCTTGGTAGCAATATTCTAAAAGCCACCATTCTTGGTGCAACGAACAATTTTCTTTAAGAGGGCAGCTTTTACTATCTTTCATATCTTCAATATTGCATGCTGATAAGCTATCAGCATGTTTTGAGTCATGCATAGACATGGATCCATGCAAMMMAKWAYTCWGTNWCWSKRATKCNWWYATGWWSAWAMWYMATWWTMKATRCAGAARYTTCATAAAYTATTTCCTCTNMARYYTTAAGAAGGYATTAATATATTTKCGCTATGYATCTGTYTTKTATTTAAASAGGAWGYAAAMAGAGAGAGTATYTCAGTGATGGTGCACTTCATAGATGTTTCTTGAGACTCTCTGTCATCTTCTCCCATCATCCGACTTAAGAAAGATGGTGGCTCTGGGTAGATCATTTTTATTTCAAAATCAGAATTGAGAGCTTTTTTAATCTCTTGATCAACCTCTTCTGTTGATCCGATTCTGTCTATAAGTCCTTGCTTGAGAGCTTGRTTTCCGGTTAATGCTTTGCCATCTGCCCATGAAGYAAGATYWTTTAARGAAAGRTTTCKTTGNCKCNGCRACATSTTCTGTGAATTGYTTGTACATGTCATCAGATGTGCCCTGTAGATAYAATCGTTGTTCCGGGGTTAAATCAGTAAATTTGTTACCTGTCGCCTTGTACTTTCCTGATTTRATATATTCAACATTCATGTTGAGATATTCCATGCTTTTTTTTARATGAACAAGTTGCATGAGGACACCAATGTTTCCTACCAATGATGAAGGAAGAGCTATGATTTTGTCAGCAGCTGCTGCAACATAGTAACCACCAGAACAGGCCCAATCTTGTATTTCAACAAAAACAGGTTTTTTCTTTCTCGCTTCAAGTAATCCTAAGAACATCGCCTGTGATGCAGCTGGAAATCCTCCTGGAGAATTAATCTTTATCCAGAGAGCTTCTATCTTTTTATCGTCACTAAATTTCTTTACATGTCGTAAAAACCAGGCAGCATTTCTTATTTCACCCTGTAAGGGGATGCACCCAATATTTGTTTTTTTTGACATGGTATCATCAAATTTCTTTTTTATATCAYTAAAAAAAGAGGGAGCATATTGTAAGAAAATCATGATAAAAAAAAGGTTTTTGAGTAAAGAAAAAAAAGTTGTTTTTTCTGTTGCCATAGCGGTCCCTTTTCAGGTTTATTTTTTTTGTGATGAGTCTTGAGTCTGTAAGTAATGTAATGTATGATTTTTTCCATTTTCATCATGYAGAATCATGTCRCCATTTGGCARGAAATCWAGAATCTGTCCACGCATAACCATGCCAATGTTRTGATAAAAAGTGATRGTATCATTGAGATATACCTGCTTWTYTTTCCATTGGTCATACAGCTGAGGATACTGTTTCGATTCCCATACAGAATATAATTYTTCAAGTTGTTTTARAAATGAATCGATATATGTTTTTTCATCAATTTCCTTGTCCTCAATAACTGATGCACTTACATTAGTRTGATAATATTCATTGGAGTAAGCGTATACATTGTTGAGGTGCATGGTTACAACCGCAAGTATTCCAACTACTTTTCCTTGTTCAATGATTAATTCGGTAAAAAGAGTCGAGATCGCTTTATGTTGTACCACCACGTCATCAGGCCAGTTGAGTCCTGCATCAAGTGCGGCATAAGGTTGAATCATTGCAAGTTCAAACATCATGTGTAGAGCAGATAAGGGTGGTGTTTTYCCAGCAAAATTTTTATGTCCCATCTGGTCATTTTTAATTACAATTCCGATGATTTGCTCTCCSGGTGTAGGTCGGTGTGTTTTTTGATATCGTTCAGGAACTAAGCCRCATTCYTGTGGAATATAGATATGAAGGCTTTCAGCCTTTTGATATGTTGATCTGAGAAATTCGATTATATCTCTTGTATGATCAAGTYTTTCTTGTTTAAATGAGGTTGTCATAACAGTCCTTATAGTTGTTATGATCGAGTTGAGTGTCGTACTTCGCGTGCAGTTTCTCGGGCAATATCTCGATCTTTAATTTGTTGTTTTTTATTTATTAATTTTTTATGTTTTCCTACACCAATTTCAAGTTTGATATAGCCACGCTTATTAAAGTAGAGAGAAAGGGGAATGAGTGTTAAGCCTTTACGAGAAATGCTACCAATAATTTTATTTATTTCTCTTTTATTAAGGAGGAGATCTCGATTGCGTCGTGTGTTTTCATCACCTTTTTCATATGCATATCTGTATGGTGCAATATAGCAATTCATTAAGATAATTTTCCCATCTCTGACATTGCCAAAAGCGTCATTTAAAGAAATTTGACCTTTTCGAATTGATTTCACTTCATCACCAGTGAGAATAAGCCCAGCTTCGTATTTGTCTAAAATTTCGTAGTCAAAGAAGGCTCGTCTGTTTTTACTGATTATCTTCATGATTGTATACTTTTAGAGGGTTGTTTTTGTTTGCTTTCTGGTTCAGGAAAGAGTGAAAGAAGCTGGTAAACATTTTTGAATCCATATTTTTTTACATTATTATTTGTTGAAACAATTTCAGCGGTAAATAACTGTTTAATACCAAACTTTTCTGCTTCTTTAATACGTGTACTCATCTGTGTTGATGCTTTTAACTGTCCGGTAAGTGTCATTTCTCCTAAGGAGAGGGAGTGTAACGGAAGAGGTTTTTGAAAGTAGCTTGAAAGAAGCGCTAAGGCGATTCCCATGTCACTTCCTGTATCTTTCATTTTGACACCACCACTTACTTTAAAGAAAATATCTTGTCGACTGAAAGGTATTCCTAAATATTTTTCTAAAATTGCTGCAATGAGAACAACTGTTTTYGAGTCAACACCAGTAACTACTCGYTGTGGCATGCCAAATTTTGACTCGACAGTGAGAGCTTGTAGYTCAAGCAGYAGAGGTCGTGTTCCTTCAATRGTACAGACAAGAGCAGATCCGGGACTTTCAGATGCTTGTTCAAGAAGTTGTTGATTGATATTAGAAACAGGAACAAGTCCTTTTTCTTCCATTTCGAAAAAACCAATCTCATTAATAGTTCCAAACCGATTTTTTTGAGAGCGTAAAATACGTGTTTGCCAACGATCTTCACCTTGGAGGTAAAAAACTGCATCAACCATATGTTCAAGAAGTTTTGGTCCAGCCATCTGTCCATCTTTGGTTATATGACCAGTAATAATAATGCTGATATTCTGTTCTTTAGCTACACGCATTAAAAAGAATGCTGCTTCACGTAATTGAGCAATAGTTCCAGGAAATGCTTGCGGTTGAGAAAGTAAAAAACAGTTTTGAATTGAATCTAAAATAACAACATCTGGTTTCTGTTCTTTAATATGTTCAACGATAGTTTCAAGGCCTGCTTCGTCAGAAAAAAATATATTGTCAGATTCTATATGTAATCGTGTTGCTCGTTGCTTTACTTGAGTTAAAGATTCTTCAGAGGAAAAATATTGAATGACATGATTTTTTGAAAGACCTTGGGCGACTTGTAGCAAAAGTGTTGATTTTCCAACACCAGGGTCTCCGGTAACGACTATGAAAGATCCTGGAACAAGTCCGCCACCAACAACACGATCCCATTCATCAATATTGCTGAACATGCGGGGTTTCTCGGCACTTGAAATATCACGTAGCAAAAGAGGTTTACATGTTTTTTCAAGATTGACGTACTTAGTAAAGGATTCTTTTGTTGTTGCTTTAACAATTTTTTTTTCTGTAAAAGAGTTCCATGTTGAGCAGCTTGGACAGCATCCAATCCATTTAATKGATTCATGACYGCATTCAGTGCAGTAAAAAATGCTTTTTAATTTKGACATGCCTGCAACTCTGGTTTAGGTGGCAATGAARCATATATATCATTWYCAACTTTATTGATGGTGAAGCAGATGCGACATCGTGCTTGGTACTTTTCTTCAGCTCCAATCATAATAATAGGATCCTCGTATCGAGCAGGGAGACCATTAATGAGACGTTGAGTATGGTGGGCATTCGACCCACAGACAACACAGATAGCTTTATGTTTTGTTACATAGTCAGCAAGTGAAAGTAAGTGGGATGTTGTTGCAAATGGTTCTCCTCGAAAGTCGAGATCAAGGCCAGCTGTGATAACACGTTTACCATTTTTTACTAAAAGTTGRATGACAGGAATYAGTTGTTGAGAAAAAAAYTGYACTTCATCAATGCCAAYGATATCAATATCAGGTTTGTYACATATTTCAAGTACTGAYTCAAAAAGTTGATCATCATGRTTGAAAAGTTCAGCTTTTCGTTCATTTCCATCATGTGAGACGATACAAGTTGCACTTTTGCGGTYATCGATGCGTGGCTTAATTGTTACAACCTGTTTTTTTGCAAATTCAGCACGACGAAGTCGACGCATAAGGTCTTCTGTTTTTCCAGAAAACATTGATCCGCAAATAACTTCAAGAGATCCATTTTTGTTTTCTTGTTGCTGTCTCACTAGTATCCTTTCATTCAAAGTAATATATTTTGTCTAATCAACTATTATTCTACTGTTAAAATAATAAAAAGACCAGTCTATTTTTTTAATTATATGCTTTAAAAATGATCAATAAAAGTGTAGAAAAGTGGCTTTAGTAGGTTCTATATTGATAGTTTGAGCCATTTAAGTTGAGGTATACTTGTCTCTCATCAAGATTGAATGAACAGTTGATTTCTTCTGAGTCAATTTCTCTGCTGATGGTAACATTTGTGAGTACTAGATTTGAATTYCCTGAAAAGAGATTTTTAACGGATCTAGTCATATTTGCTTCTCTTATATCATTTCTACCAGTGAGCCTCTCTATTAAAATTTTAAAATCAGAGATATTCGTGGTTARAAAACTACCAAAAAAGTTATGGATGCCAGTTTCTGTTTCTGTATCAAGATTTATATCACCTATATTTATTATTTGATTGTTATTCATTAAAGATATCCATGAAGGATAAAAGTATGAGGGAATAGTTCTGTTAAAAAATGATCGTAAATTTTGAGTGATCTCTCTGTTAACCTCTTCTGTTTTCTGTTTCACTGGTACTATTTGTAATCTGTTAATATTATTTGTCTCTAAGAGTAAAGTATGAGTTTCGCTTGGAACCTTTATTATCGCTTGTTCGAGCTCTTTTTTGAGAGTGAAAAATCCAGGCATATTTTTTACAGTTTTAAATCGGTCTGATTCTGCAAGTTTAAAAAAAGGAGCATATTCACTCTTCTGAACACTTCCATGACCAAACTTTGTTCGCTTAAATAATGTTTTACAGAGGGATTCAAAGGTTTTATTCTCAACTAATTTTTCTTTAGGAAGTTTTTCAGGTGAGTTATAGTGCTGTTCGACTCTGTCAATCTGTGTGACATCACTGAAATAGTCTYGTATGAGGYTTGTGAACTCTCTGTTTAAAAGGGGATCTTGCCATCTGTTTGAAGTATAGCTTAGATCTTTGTTTATAGAACTTACGTATGAAGGCGTCTCTCCAATGGATGCAAGAAAAACGTTAAAGGACGCATTATGATTTTTGAGCTGTCTATTAATAAAATTGCTGTTGTTTCCACCGATGTAACAAGATTCAAGCATAAGGCTGCTGATTGAAATTTCTTTTGAAAAAAATGATATAAGTTTATCAAAGGATTCTTTTAATAAACCGGTAATGGATGAATTTTGATAGCCATGACCATGAATCCAAATGTCCCATACAGGAGCACTTTTGTTGGTTGTTTTTAGTATTTTCTTTATTCCAATTAAAAATTGATCATCAAATTTTTTATTTACTTGGTAATCAAGAGCTCTGTTTTTAGGGAATTGATCTGCTTTATTAAGTTGGCTAACAATTTCTTCAGCTGTTTTACATAAAAGAGTGAAAGCTTCAGGATTGAAGCAATTTTTTGCATTAAGTGAAGTTGTAARCCAGTGAGGAATTAAAAGGAGTAGAGAGCCAGTCTTTATGTATGAAACGGTATATATTCTGAGAATATGTTTAAGATACTGATCTTTTGTACTWGAATTATATTTTGTGAGTAATCGTTTAAGGATGGTTGCATTGACAATGATAGTTGGACTCCATTCTGCTATTGAMATATCATGAAGCACGTATTGTAATGAGTCAGATTTATATTCAGAGTCATGAGGGTCAGATAGAATTAAGAGTGGAGCGTGCTCTTTTTTTGTCTCTGATTTTGTTATGTAAGCAGTGTTTGCCCAGCTGGTTTGCTGGCAAAGATTGAGTAGTAAACAGATCATAATTAAGTATTTTTTTATCATAATATAATTTATTTAAGAGTTTCATAATAACAACTTATAACAAAATAACCTGCCAAGCCTGATTTTGGTACTGGGTATCATGAAAAATGATTATAAAWGATTGAAAATGATCTATTTTTTATAATTTTATTGATTTTTTTCGGAATTGTTTCCAATTAAGATTTTGATAAAAAGTTCTTTTTTTCCTYGAGTAAAAAAAKAGTAATTGATTTTTTCAAAAGCAAGAATAAATGCTTCAATAAGTTATTTGCTACATAAATGAGGACGTATAACTGATGGACAGGCATCCAATATCAAAAAAAATATCCTATGAAAAAGGTAAAAAAGTAGAGTAGAACTGTTTTTGAATCGATGTTCATAAATCTCTTTAGTACTAGTACTCTGTTGTATGCAGCCAAACAATAAGCCGGATTCTGTCATGTATCTTTCGATACAAGTGGCAATCATGTATCTATGCGACATACCCGCACATGTTTGCGAACAGGAAACGCCATGCGCCTATTTTGTCTTGCTCCTGATTGGGTTTGCCTCAYATTATAATTACTTATAATATGCGTGCGCTCTTACCGCACAGTTTCACCCTTACCAGACGTATCTGGCGGTTTAATTTCTGTTGCACTTTCCATGGGCTTACGCCCCCCTTGCTTGTATAAATACGAATACGTACTTATCTTACAAGGAATCAATCCTGTTTGGAGTCCGGACTTTCCTCATTRCACTCATGCAATGCGATTGCCTTGTCTACCATRCATACAGCAGAGTATTAAYAGGTTACCACYAATACAARCAAATGTGAATAGGTTAAAGGGGAAAATATAATAAACTATCTGATGTAAGAAAAARAAGTCTGAAATYAATATMAAAGAACCGATAAKACAGGTTGAAATKAATGAYTTTTCTARTAAAATATCATGRAGTAARTATATTAYTCCATATAAAAARAYAAGAAARAAAAYAGCTAAAAMTGTTGATYCATRCAGTARAAAATAATAAATGCCAATCATYATTCCTATATAAATYATAGAGGGTGAAGARAGYAAAAGTTTTTTTCTGTGTAAAATAGAAAGCATGAGTAGAAATCGTGTACAAGGGGCYTGGAATAARRTCCAGMAAATAAGGTCAGAGATAAGTGCAATGAAAAAAGGTATCAATTGAGACTCCTTTTACTATGTTTTTTTTWAATRTTATGTATCATGAAAYGGAAAGTATMTTATCTATTRTAGCAAGAAAGTAAGGAATGGCTATGCGTGTTCTTTCGGGTATTCAGTCAAGTGGAACAGTTCATCTAGGAAATTATTTTGGTGCTYTGCTYAATTGGGTTAAGTTRCAGAATGAAGGRCATGATTGYTTCTATTTTATAGCTAACTTRCATTCAATGACTCTGCCRTACGATCCAGATCTKCTTAAAAAAAGAACTATAGAGTTGGCTGCAAYATTGATTGCTGTTGGAATTGATCCTGAAAAAAGTACGCTTTTTATTCAATCAGATGTCTCAGAGCATGCAGAACTTGCATGGATACTAAGCTGTTTAGCCCCATTAGGCGAAATGGAGCGAATGATTCAATTTAAAGAAAAGTCTGCTCAATCCTCTGAATCAGTGAGTGCAGCTCTTTTATTATATCCTGTTTTACAAAGTGCTGATATTTTGCTGTATCGACCGGACCTGGTTCCTGTTGGCATTGATCAGGCACAGCATTTGGAGTTAACTCGGGGGTTAGTTCGTAAATTYAATAAACGCTTTGATACAGAGTATTTCAAGGAACCAAAAACTCTTCATGCAGAAACTATTAAAGTTGTTGGACTTGATGGAACAGGAAARATGAGCAAATCACGTGATAATTAYATTGGGTTAGTTGAAGAGCCTGAAGTTATCAAGAAAAAGYTACGAACCGCAGCGACTGATCCTGCTCGAGTAAGACGGGAAGATCCAGGNTRAWCCYRRTATTKGTNMTRYWTYWKCRNTGNATAAKCNKWAWCTYWTNAAAWAMMSWTSWAGMAYKGYSYGNNNNANKATGKGAAACAGYTGCTATTGGATGTTTAGATTGCAAAGGGCGTCTGTTTGAAAACATTATGCAATTGCTTGATCCAATTAGAGAGCGATATAAAGAATTAATGGAAAAACCAGAGCGTTTGCATGAGTATCTTGACTTGGGCGCACAAAAGGCAAAAAAAGAGGCTCAAAAAACTTTGCAGAAGGTTCATGAGTTAATTGGGGTTGCTCGATAGTGAAACAGACCCTCATGAGATATTTACCCTTGAGCCTTACTATTTTACGTATAGTTTTGACTCCRTTARTTGTTTGGGCWTTAYTGCTTRATACYAAACAAGSKGTTKTKRTWGGRGKAKYTMTTTTTACAATATCTCTTATAACTGATTGGTTGGATGGTTTTTTAGCACGTCGTTGGGGTATCGCCACAGAGCTGGGTGCATTTTTGGATCCGTTAGCTGACAAAATATTGCTCTGGTCAACGATGGGAATTCTGACATTTTATGCAATTTTATCACCAATACTGTTTTATGTCGTTATYATTCGCGATCTRYTGGTTACTTTTTTRCGTCTGTATGGGGTGAGTARCGGTAAYSTAGTTAAAACTTCATGGGARGGTAAGCTAAAGACTGTTGTTCAGTTTTTTCTCTGTTATCTTGGTTTTTTTAAATTGTTTATTTTGACAAGTGGGATGGATTTGAATTTKTCYGGAGAYTTKTATACTGTATGGATAAGTGGAGTCTTATTTTTTATTACGATTTTATCAGGATTACGGTACTTTGATGCACTGTTTCAAAAGCATCCTAGTTTTTTGCGAAAAACAACTTTTTTCATTGGAACCTGTGCAGGGGTTGGATATTTGCCATACATGCCTGGTACATGGGGATCCATGGTAGCTCTTCTGCTCTGTTCTGTTATTCCAGTAGAATCTCTTTTTTGGTTAGTTTTTGGATTAGCAGCGTTGGGTGTTTGGGCATCAGATCATATTTATAAGGAAGTAGGAATTAAAGATCCGTCTTATATTGTTATTGATGAAGTTGCTGGCATGCTTTTTGCATATTCACTCTGTCTRCCTTTTATGGGGTATTTAGTANGAGGTGACTGTTCTCCTTTAGTTTTAGTCCTAGTTATTTTTTGTTTATTTAGGTTTTTTGATATTTTTAAGCCATGGCCTATTTGTTGGTTTGAGTCTCTTGCTGGTGGATATGGTGTAATGATGGATGATCTGGTAGCTGGGTATTTTACRGCTTTAACTGTTTCTATCATTTTTTTTCTTATGATCTGCTTTTATCTATANRAAAGTAGTTYTTTTTGATTGTTTTTCATCTATTTATATCTGTTTTTTRTTTKRNAMAGYKWWAATMRMWYAYTTTTYTATTTTWMNTRMWTSANARRCWGMTGNTTTTATTGTTTTTGACTGTTTCGCATGGAGTGGCGTTGATGGCTCTCAAGAATAGCTGTAATATTAGAGTATGCAGTTAGATTTGCAAAAGAGGAATTAAAGAGAGTCTGTCGTAAAGACATATTATAAAAAGGGAGGAGAAATCCTATGAAAAAAATAATACTTATGATTTTGTTATCCATGTCAACGGCGCAAGTGTTTGCTGCTGAGTCTGACAGTCGTGTCTGGGATGTTAAAAAACTAGGATACGCTGCTGTTGGGATTGCTGCTCTGTTTATTCCACAGATTTCAAAATTGAGAAAACAGTTTATACGATTTGCATCAGATAATAAAGGTAAAGACTTAGGGCATATGGCTTCTTATTCATTTGCATGGGCAGAAGAAGAGATGAATGGTGGTGTGAAATTAACAGCGAGTGAAGAGCAGGCATTAATTCAGAAACATAAAGATGGTGCGTTAAAGGATTGTAAAGACAATCCTGCTAAATTTAAAAAAACATTGAGAGAGCTTGCAGAGCAAGAGTATAGCGTTCGTAATAACTTGAAGGATAAGCAGGCTGACTTTTTAACAATGCTTTTTGGTTTCAATCCAGAAGATGTACAGATTGATGTTCTTGAGGGTCAAGTTGCTGATAAAGATCTTGTTAATGCATTTGATGATTTGAGTCATATATTAAATTCAGACAAATAAGTTTTAAATTATTGAAAAATAAAAAAGGAGAAATAATGATGAAACAAATTACAATGAAAAAAATGGTACTGTTGGTAACTATAATGTTTGCAGGTAGAGTACAGATGTATGCGAGCCAAGATACAATGTTTGGTGCAATATATGAAGAAGAGCATAAAGATCTTAAGAGAGCCCGCGAAGAGTATGAAAAATATGTAACAAAGGTTACATCAGTTGCAAGTGGTATGTTTAGTCAAGATATTTTTAATATAGATGTTGATAAAAAAGATGAAYTGAAGCTGAATAAACTTATTGAAGGTAAATTTAGTCTTGATCAGAARAAAAAYATGTATAGAATCTTGCGTGATATTGGATCAAAGRTTGAACAAAAAGCTTCTGAATATGTGAATAGTAGRGAGACTGAYTCAAYAGAACGTAAAAATGCAAAAGAAAAAATAGTAGAAGAAGCACAAAAAGTTTTGCATCAAATTTCATTCTGTTCAATTGAGTGGCTAGCGCTTATAGATCTTGTAAAGGATGTTAAGCAATCATGGAAAGAATTAGATGTTAAGAGTCTTGATTCTGCATTAAATGAAAATATAGATCTTTTAGGAATGATAGGTCTTAATGTTGATGATAAAAATGTATCAAATAAGTTTATAGATATTATAACGTTAAATATTCTTGAGTACAGCAAGTTGCTCTCTTATTTATGTAGTAAAGAAAGCAAAAGTGAATTGAATGAATATTTTGCTAAATTATTATTTAATAAAGCTATTTTTATGCTTACGGTAAAGAACTCTATTGAAGAGCCTATTAGTTTAGATGCTTCAAAGTGTTCGCAAGATTGTATAGTTAAAGAGAATAGTCTTAAAGTTTATGCAAGTATTGATATAAAGAGAAAATATGAATTATTAAGAATGTTTCATGARACKGTRATTAATCGTGAAGAAAAACGGACKAGTTGGATAGAGTTAGCTTCAAATGTTGCAATTCCATCATTAGTRATAGCTGCAATATATGGATTCGCTGTAAATCAAGGTCACATTGATAAAAATACTCACTKGGGATTTATGTATAAGAAATTTGAAGATACATTCAAAGTAAAGCAACCAGTAATTTCTTAATAAAAATAGAATCTTTTTTAAAGATTTAATTGATAGAAAGAGCAGATTTTTAAATYTGCTCTTTCTATYWWNTTAAGAATCAGTTRGARGGCAAGTTGTTCTGCTAAAYTGCTTTGTCTRAGGTTGGTGTGCCTAACAGGATTCGAACCTGTGGCCTAGCGATTAGGAATCGCTCGCTCTATCCACCTGAGCTATAGGCACCTKMTNAGTAATCAGTATAAAATAAGCGACAGGAAAATATAGATATTTTTGTAATTAAAAAAAGCTCYGTTARWWYNAACAGAGCTTTTTTKARTTTTRTTWATGCCGTATTTGTCTGGCATYTGAATATATAGTCAATTTATRTTTTAGGTCCTTTATGTTTTTCTTGYGTATGTGAAAAAGSATKAGATCGTTTCTGTTTATTAAGAGATTGGCTTACAGCATTGATATCTTGATAAACTTCTGAGTGTTTTCCTTGATCAACTGATCGTAAGACTGATTCATGTTGCCACGGTTTATTTTTTTTGTGATGGCTTTTTCGCACCATGTTTTTTTTTGACATTAGCCAGACTCCTTTTATTTAGTAGGTCGTCAGTAAAATACATTCTATATTAAGAATATCATTAATTGTTTCAGGCAGTCAATGATATTGGTCTAATTTCGACACAAAAGCTTATTTGCGAATGCGAGTTGTTTTCATTTAGAAAATCTAAAAAAAAGTTAAAAAAAGTGCAGAAAAAGCTTGCAAGAGTTTAAAGAATCTATAAGATGATATTCATGAACGAGCGAGTTGCAAAANCGAGTTCAGRAAGTGAATCAAAAAGAGYTATTYAAAYGAAGTRCTTGAGATCACATTGAGACTTCATAAAAGCTCAAAAAAATATGAAATTATTTGAAAATAAAACTTGACGCCTTTGTAAAAGTGAGGTAAAAGTTAAAGAGAAGTTTTTGAAGCATCTGTTGATGTGGAGCTAAGAAAACGGAAAAAGTTTTAAGATCTTTGACATACACAATGACCCAAATATATATTTTTAATATTTTGAAAATTAAAAAGTTTGTCTGAATGAGAAATAGTCTTGTGATCAAATTGAATTTTTGATACGGAGAGTTTGATCCTGGCTCAGAATGAACGCTGGCGACGTGCYTAACACATGCAAGTCGAACGAGAAAGCCCTTCGGGGTAAGTAGAGTGGCAAACGGGTGAGTAACACGTAAGAATCTACCTTTTGGTGGGGGATACCTYYGAGAAATTGGRGTTAATACCATATAAGTCCCTWCGGGGAGAAAGGCCGCGTAATGCGGTCGCCGAAAGATGAGCTTGCGGCCTATTAGCTAGTTGGTGTGGTAAGAGCGCACCAAGGCGATGATGGGTAACCGGCCTGAGAGGGTGTACGGTCACACTGGAACTGAGATACGGTCCAGACTCCTACGGGAGGCAGCAGTGGGGAATATTGCACAATGGGCGAAAGCCTGATGCAGCGACGTCGCGTGGAGGATGAAGGTTTTCGGATTGTAAACTCCTGTTAAATGGGAAGAAAGACTCTTGGCTAATAACTAAGAGGGATGACGTTACCATTAAAGAAAGCACCGGCTAACTTCGTGCCAGCAGCCGCGGTAATACGAAGGGTGCGAGCGTTATTCGGAATAACTGGGCGTAAAGGGTGCGTAGGCGGTACTTTAAGTTGACGGTTAAATACCATGGCTCAACCATGGAAATGCCGGCGATACTGGAGTACTAGAGGATAGCAGAGAGGAGTGGAATTCTCGGAGTAGCGGTAAAATGCGTAGATCTCGAGAGGAACACCGATGGCGAAGGCAGCTCCTTGGGCTATATCTGACGCTGAGGCACGAAAGCGTGGGTAGCAAACMGGATTAGATACCCTGGTAGTCCACGCCGTAAACGATGATCACTGGATATGGGACGTGCATAGCATGTTCTGTGTCGAAGCTTACGCGTTAAGTGATCCGCCTGGGGACTACGGTCGCAAGATTAAAACTCAAAGGAATTGACGGGGGTCCGCACAAGCGGTGGAACATGTGGTTTAATTCGACACTACGCGAGGAACCTTACCTAGGCTTGACATGTATCTGAYCGTGGTAGAAATACCATTTTCTAAGTTTACTTAGACAGWTACACAGGTGCTGCATGGCTGTCGTCAGCTCGTGTCGTGAGATGTTAGGTTAAGTCCTTTAACGAGCGCAACCCTTGCCGTTAGTTGCTCTACGAAAGTATGCACTCTAGCGGGACTGCCTTGGGAACAAGGAGGAAGGTGGGGATGACTTCAAGTCCGCATGGCCCTTATGCCTAGGGCTACACACGTGTTACAATGGGAAGTACAGAGCGGAGCAAACCYGCGARGGYRAGCAAATCGCAGAAAACTTCTCTCAGTTCGGATTGGAGTCTGCAACTCGACTCCATGAAGTTGAAATCGCTAGTAATCGCGTATCAGAACGACGCGGTGAATACGTTCTCGGACCTTGTACACACCGCCCGTCACACCACGAAAGTTGCTTACGCCCGAAGTCGCCTTAGCTAACCCTTATAGGGAGGCGGGTGCCGAAGGTGAGAGGGATGATTGGGGTGAAGTCGTAACAAGGTAGCTGTAGGAGAACCTGCGGCTGGATCACCTCCTTTCGAGGGAGTATAAATAACTCATGATCTATGCATCATGGTGTGTTACGATCTACAAGACTCTCATTCAGACAATTTTACTGGGCCTATAGCTCAGTTGGTTAGAGCACTCCGCTGATAACGGAGAGGTCAGTCGTTCGAGTCGACTTAGGCCCACCAKYYKAMWRTWKGKRWTMGRYWRAKRRRRTKKAKCTYRGTTGGTAGAGCATCCGCTTTGCAAGCGGAGGGTCAGCGGTTCGAATCCGCTCACCTCCACCAATTATTGATCTATTTGGGTAATAAATATTTTATTAGTTTCTACGAAATAAAATATTGAGGCAGATAACACTTGAAAGCGTTATTATTGCTGGGAAGTCATTGTGTATAAAAGAAAAAAAAGTTGTGTTCTTTGACATGTTTGTAAAGTGAATATTTTTAACTAGAAATACAAATTTACGTCTTGAATTTCATACAAGACTGTTGCAAAATAAAGAATTTGCGAGTAATTGAAAAGAGCATTTGGTGGATGCCTTGGCATCAACAATCGATGAAGGACGTGGAAGACTGCGTTATGCCTCGGGGAGTAGTCAATCATGCATTGATCCGGGGATGTCCGAATGAGGGAACTCATACAGAGAAACTCTGTATATCCTTGTCTGAATATATAGGGCAAGGAGGGTAACGGCCTGAACTGAAACATCTAAGTAGGGCTAGGAAAAGAAAACGAATGTGATTCCCTGAGTAGTGGTGAGCGAAACGGGAGAAGCTAAAAACGTATGTCATGTAAGAGGCCACTCGTTGTGGCATACGGGAAGCGGGATACTGCTGCGTTATGGTGGCTCATAACGGTCATGAGTGTACAGAGAGATGAACGGTGTTGGAACGCACGGCCATAGAAGGTGAGAGCCCTGTAAACGAAAGCTGGAACACAGTGGTTGCAGTACACCCAAGTACCATGGAGCACGTGAAATTCTGTGGGAATCTGCCCCGACCATGGGGTAAAGCTAAATATGTGTTGATGACCGATAGTGTACGAGTACCGTGAGGGAAAGGTGAAAAGAACCCCGGGAGGGGAGTGAAATAGAATCTGAAACCAAATGTTTATAATCGGTAGAAGCGGTGTATACGAACACGCGACTACGTACCTTTTGCATAATGAGCCAACGAGTTGCTCCTACATTGCAAGGTTAAGTTTTGAAAGAACGGAGCCGGAGCGAAAGCGAGTCTGATAAGGGCGTCTAGTAATGTGGGGCAGACCCGAAACCTAGTGATCTATCCATGAGCAGGGTGAAGTGCAAGTAAAATTGCATGGAGGCCCGAACCGGTGTGGGTTGAAAACTGCTCGGATGACTTGTGGATAGGAGTGAAAGGCTAATCAAACTAGGAGATAGCTGGTTCTCTTCGAAATATATTTACGTATAGCCTTGTTGGGTAACATGTGGCGGTAAAGCACAGCTTGGGCTAGGGGTCGCGAGATTACCAAACCTTTGCTAACTCGGAATGTTACATGTGTAAACGACAGGAGTCGGACTGCGGGGGATAAGCTTCGTGGTCGAGAGGGAAAGAGCCCAGATCGCCGTATAAGGTCCCTAAGTGTTTGCTAAGTGGGAAAAGAAGTGAAAATACACAGACAGCCAGGAGGTTGGCTTAGAAGCAGCCATCCTTTAAAGAAAGCGTAATAGCTCACTGGTCAAGTGTTTTTGCGCTGAAATATAAACGGGGCTAAGCAGACCACCGAAGACGCGGATTCTCTAGAAATAGGGAGTGGTAGAAGAGCGTTCTTAAGGAGCGAGCGTCACTGTAAAGAGACGTTATGGCCTTAAGAAGTGAATATGTTGGTATAAGTAACGAAAAAACAGGTGAGATTCCTGTTCGCCGTAAACCTAAGGGTTCCGTGAGAGAGGTTTATCCACTCAGGGTTAGTCGATGCCTAAGCCGAGGCCAAGTGGAGTAGGCGATGGGAAACAGGTTAAATATTCCTGTACCACTGTATGCGTTTGAGYGATGGAGTGACGCAGTAAGATATGCTAATTTGGAAAATGGATTGCCAGACTAAGCGTTCAGGGAATCTACCATGGAAAATCCGGGTAGGTATATCCTCAGGCGTGATGGGCGTATCAATCCACAAGAAAGATACGTTTAGCAGAGTCTACACTGACTAGAAAACCTTCTAGCGAGCAAATCAGTGATCGTACCGTAAACCGACACAGGTGGGTGAGTAGAGTATACTCAGGCGTTGAGATAACTTTCATTAAGGAACTCGGCAAAATAATCTCGTAACTTCGGGAAAAGAGATGCCACTACCCGTTATTACGTTTCGATGTAAGAAGCGGATTGTGGCTGCAACAAAGAGGCCCAAGCGACTGTTTAACAAAAACACAGGGCCATGCGAACTCGTAAGAGGAAGTATATGGTCTGACGCCTGCCCAGTGCTGGAAGGTTAACAGGAGAGGTCAACCGTAAGGTGAAGCTTTGAATCGAAGCCCCAGTAAACGGCGGCCGTAACTATAACGGTCCTAAGGTAGCGAAGTCCCTTGTCGGGTAAATTCCGACCCGCATGAATGGCGTAACGACTTGGGCGCTGTCTTGATGAAAGACTCAGTGAATTTGTAGTGACGGTGAAAATGCCGTCTACCCGCGATAGGACGGAAAGACCCCGTGCACCTTTACTATAACTTGACATGGATATTTGGATCCATATGTGTAGGATAGGCGGGAGACTGTGAAGTGGTGGCGCTAGCTATCATGGAGTCATCCTTGAAATACCGCCCTTATGAGTTTGGATATCTAACCTTAAACCGTGATCCGGTTGAGAGACAGTGTCTGGTGGGTAGTTTGACTGGGGTGGTCGCCTCCTAAAATGTAACGGAGGCGTTCAAAGGTTCCTTCATGGCGTATAGAAATCGCCATAACGAGCGCAAAAGTATAAGGGAGCTTGACTGCAAGGCATACAGGCCGAGCAGGTGCGAAAGCAGGATTTAGTGATCCAGTAGCTCTGAATGGAAAGGCTATTGCTAAACGGATAAAAGGTACGCCGGGGATAACAGGCTTATCTCCTCCAAGAGTCCATATCGACGAGGAGGTTTGGCACCTCGATGTCGGCTCATCGCATCCTGGGGCTGGAGAAGGTCCCAAGGGTTTGGCTGTTCGCCAATTAAAGCGGTACGCGAGCTGGGTTCAGAACGTCGTAAGACAGTTCGGTTCTTATCCATCGTGGGCGTAGGGTATTTGAGAGGACCTGTCCCTAGTACGAGAGGACCGGGATGGACGAACCTCTGGTCTGCCAGTTGTCTACCAAAGGCAAAGCTGGGTAGCTAAGTTCGGACGAGATAACCGCTGAAAGCATCTAAGTGGGAAACTTACCTCAAGATGAGATACCCCGTATGGGAGAAATCGCATACTTAAGATCCCTTGAAGACTACAAGGTTGATAGGCTGGGTGTGTAAGCGCAGCAATGTGTTCAGCTAACCAGTACTAATAGATCGAGAGTTTTATTCGCACTGAAGTTCTTTATAGATCGACAGTCGATAATGCGTTCAAGATTTATAATTCATTTTTTACAAACATGTCATAACACAAAAAATTATTTGACATTATATATAAAATCATCATACTAATTTTACTACTTTGATATACAGATGACAGCTCGTATAGAGCAGATAATGTGAAAAGAAAAATTTTTGGTGGCAATAGTGACGAGGAAACACCTGTTCCCATTCCGAATACAGAAGTAAAGCTCGTTACGTCGAAAATACTCGGCTGGTTACGGCCCGGAAAAATAGATACTGCCAAGATATAAAAAGCTCCATAGTGATTAATTTCATTAGGAGCTTTTTTTTCGTCTTGATATTAGGTTATGATACTGGCTGTTTTATCACAGAAGGACTTTAAATGAAAAGATGGTATTTTTGGTTAATATTTTTTTTATAATATTTTCAATGATGTCATCTCTTATGATAKNAAATAACAATGAAATGGCACYCTGATAAAAACAGTGATAAAATTAAAGCTGAACAGCTGTTTAAGATGATCAATAAAGCATATCAAGTACTCATAGATTCTSAACAAAGACAAATTTATGATGAAANCATTGATTGATCACCAAGATGTCKGGGARAATGATTGYTTTGYCTGYTTTTTTTCATATATATCATCATGTTATTATTACTCTTTTAAAGAGTATTGAAAGGTATGATATTTTTACTATGGTTTGTAGTTGTACTGCAATCTGTAAGATTTCTTACCAATGTTGAATTCTACCGTAATTTCAGGCTTCATAATATATAGTTTATGGCGATGATTGAGGTTGGCATCAGATTTTAAATTGGTAAGTTTGCACTTTTTAYGYAKAATAAAGTCGATTTTATTTAAAGAATATTTATTTGAAATAGCAAATTTAGTATATTTTTTTTGAGTTTGCACCATTTGTGGCAGTACATTAAATGTGAATTTTTKATTATTTTTTAAAACTCCCAAAATATATGCTYTTGTGAATCTGATTTTTTTAATATCATTATTTGTTAAAACGTCTTTAAAAGCGTTTGAATTTAATCCCATAGTAGGGGTGATATCTTGGGGTGYCACCATAATYGCAGASTKWGMWRCWSTGYTTAAAAYAGAAAAAGCAARYAAYARRTRCRGTAATTTTTTATTMAAGRTNGTTTTYMWTWCTTTNTNCCTTTTGTTTCAGAATTGCATTTTTTTGATTTATATATTTTATAATAGCAAATAACGTTCTTGATAGGCAATGATATTGCCGTATCAGGTTTTCTCATGAATATACAATTGGAAAGAAAAAGTAAAATCTAAAAGCTTTGACTTTGAGCTGATTGGTTCACTTTTTATAATGAATATTTTTCAAATAGATGTTTTAGAACTATTTGAGCAAGAGTCTCTGATGATTGACTGGTGCTATCAAGAAGAAGATTATATTGTTTTTTAATATGAATTAACTTGCTCTGTGTTATAGCAGAACCAAGCATTCTATTTTTTCGAATCTGTTCTCGTTGAGTAAGAATATTGTCATGACAGGTTATTCCAATAAAAATTGTTTGGTATGGGGCTAAAATATTTTGCCATTGTTTCCAAATGCTGTCAGTAAGGACAATTTCATCAACAATAAGGTTATGTTCTTGTTCAATGATGGTCTCTGCAATATTAAGCAGAAGGGTTGATACTTTTTGAGCGTAGGGGCCGGATATAAGTTTTTGATTGATACTATCTTCAGATTCGAACCAAAAACCTTCTTTACTTGGTGAATTATTTGGATGATAGCTCTTGATGAAATCATTATGTTTTTTTGGCATCAGGCCAATTATCTTATCAATACCAATCTGCAAGAAAGGAATCTCTGATAATTCTTGAATGGCATGAGTTAGGGATGTTTTTCCAGCACTACTCGGACCATTAATAAAGATAACAAATGGTTTTCTTTTCATGATTTTCTTTGGTAACAACTAAACAGATCTCTTATATCGTATACAAAAGGTCTGTTTAGTGCAACTGTCTTCTGCTARATGTAGATTTAGCAATAAATACTTTATAATCACTTTTTTAAAGGAACTGTAATAATTAATTGGTGATCATCAAATTTATGAGGAAATCGATCAAAAATTATAAATGTTGGCTTTGCTAAATCAATCAAATTATTTTTCTGTTTATTCCATGCTCCATAGATGTAATGAAAAGGCATTCCTAGATTAGCAAGYTTTCCTCTGTAGTGAAATTGTGCATATTTTCCACCAGGAATCGTTGTTGTTTGTAGCTCTTCATATTCTTCTGATGCATTAAAAATTCCTGCAGTAAAACGAACCTTGTCGTGATCAACATTATCATCATGTGGATTATCATGGCTGATACCAATATATGTTCTGATTTCGTCATCAAGCTCAACATTTTCTTTTTTATGAACTGTTTTTGCAAGTTGTATCCAAGCTGTTGGAGATGCTTCCCAATAAGTTCCTTGAGCAGTTGTCCCTTGTATTTGAATGTTTTCAAGCGTGACATATGTTGGTTCTGTTAGTTCAACCGATTCAAGTTCGTTAATAATATGGATTTTTTTTCGGGCTGTATGTGGTGGGMATCCAAATAGTTGTTTAAAACATCGACTAAAAGATGCATGATTTTCAAAACCAACTTCAAGAGCTGTTTCTAARATAGATTCATCCGTGCTATGCAATCGTTTGAATGCTAACTCCATACGTAATTTTCTAATAAATCTTCCAGCTGATTGTCCGGTTATTTGTAAAAAAAGTCTTTTGAGTGATGCTGTTGATAGAGCAACCTGTTTAGCGACTTGGTCAAGGGTAAGTGGCTTGTCAATGTTATAGTAGACGTACTTTATAGCATTGATAAATTTTTGATTATCAGTTATTTGATTCATTATAAACTCCTGAACTTGTAATAAAATATTTACGAGCAATCATCTTTATTACTCTTATTTATATTCTAACAAATCAGGAGGTTGTTGCTGTGCAAAAAAGATCAGAGTTTATGAACGTCTGTTTTTGAAGTAAAAATAGGTATAAAAGATCGATTTTYCAAGTAGAAARCCRGTAAATAGAGCTCGAGTTGTARTTTCAAAAAGAGCAAATTGTTSRAAYRATGRAGGRTTWACTGTTTTGATAACTCCARAGAAGTAYTGGATAATAAAAAAAAGTATAAATAAAATGAGTGAGTAGTTGTTTCAAAGTATTCGTATACATTCTTGTTCTGGATGTAGAATAACATCATTGCTCTGTTTAAAAGGAATTGATATTGAGGTTTTTGATCCTATAATTCCTCCAATAATTATTCCTATAAAAGCTACAATAAAATAATAAGCAATCTGCTCAAATGGAGCATTTTTTAAAAACGGGTAATGTATTATGTTTGAAATTATCGGTAAAATAAAAAGTACACCAAGGGGAACGTTATGTGTTTTTTTGCTTTTATACCAATAAAAATAAGGTATCCTAAAAAGAATCAGACATGTGGTGAAGTATTGATAATCATATCAAATATAAACATAAATAATTCCTATAATTGTATAAAAGTAAAAACTATACTTTAATAAGAAAAGATACTATGATTACTGGTTTYAGTCAATTGCTACGTATTAAATTGTGTATTTTCAGTTTTAAAGTATAAGTAAGTAAACATTTGTCCTATTAATAAGCCTGAGAAAAAATAAAAATTGCCTATATTAATAATTAAAGTGCAAAATTCAAGGAGAAATAATCCAATGAGATACAAGTGAAAATGTTTGTTTTCATAAAAAGTGGTTAAAATACGTTGTATCATAAGTTGTAAGAGAATGCCAGCTATCGCACCGTAGTACATTTGTATTATTAGTATTAATAAAATAAATAATATGGTGAGAATAACTGTTATGTAGTCAATTAAAAATAAAGATCTWTTACTTATTACAATTTCATTTATTGTGGGACTAATTAAATTAATCAAGGTAATGCAGATGATAGTGATGGGGAGTGTGATAGCGAGAAAGTTAAGATATAGTTTTTTAGGTTTTAAAATTTTTATGATAAGAAGCATGAGCATAAAAATTCCAAAGATTAACCATAAAATCAACCCTATGTTTTGATCAAATATTCTTAACATATTCATAATAATCCTTTGCATAAAAGTAATAGATGCAGATTGTAAGCAAATATTACTTTTAATTATTTTAGTTAATGTTTTAATTATGTAACTTTATATTTCTAGCATAAAAGTATAAATGAATGAAAACTTGTCCTATGAAGAAGCTGAGATGAAGAGAAGGGTGATATATTGGAATAGTATTAAAAAAGCATATCATCCAAAAGGATCCAAGAAAAACTAGGAAAGAATTGTTGATTGTATAGAGTTTATTTGGAATCAGTTGCATTGAAATCTGTAAAACTATACCAATTGTTGCACCTAAAATACCAGCAATACTGTAGTAGAGAAGATCTATAATGTCATAATATCTGGAGAAAGGGTAAACGATTGTAAGAAGTGGAAATGAAAAAACAACGAAAAGAAAAAAAAAAGAAAAAAAGCATGTCTTTTTAGGTATTAAAGTTTTTATTCCAAAAAATATAAAAATTCCAAATATAAACCATAAGTATGGTGGCATTTGAGTAAATATTCTTTTGAGATGGGATAAATAACTCATGAGCATTTTCATAATAATCCTCTGCCTTAAAAATAATAAATAAAGACTACCAGAAGATATTTTAACTGTTTTTTTAAATCAATTGCTACTTATACAGTTTAATATTATTGTCATAAAAGTATGAATGAGTAAATAGATGCCCCAGAAAAAAACAAAAAAGAATATTGAAATTGTCTACTTTAAGATATCCAAGTAGCGCTACAAGCCAAAAAGATCCAAGTAAAAATAGTTGGACATATTTACTATCATAAAATCGAGTAGGATATCTTTGTATGATATATTGTAGGGATAGTCCWAKYWATGSACCNAAAAANYAACNGNCANGMWSTRKTGAAAAAGATCTATAAAAAATAAAGGATCATATTTTGCATTGATAAAAACACTAATCATCRGAGGAATAGCAGAAAGAAAGGGAAGGTATCTGTTTTTAGGTTTTGAAAATCTTATGATAGGAAACATAATAATACCAAAAAAATACCAGACATACATGGGTGTTTGAGAGAATATTTCGAAGATGAACATAAATGATCCTTAATTATTTCAAAAGTAATAAATATAGACTAGTCAGTTTTTATTTAGATAGCGTTCTGCTTCTACAGTAATAATAAAGATGAACAAGCATATTTCCTATTATACCTAAAGCAAAACCAATATAGAGATTAATTTCTTTAACATATTCCGAGGTATACCCAATCATATTATTATGTGCAGAAAAAGCTGCTATAGCCAGGATGATACATTGTGATCCAATAAAAACTAGATAGGGATATTTGTTTTCATAGTATTTAGGTTGAGATAGTTTTATTGGAACTGGAAAGATTATGCCCATTATTACACCTGAAAGAAAAACTATGCTATACCATGCGCATTCATAGTATGGAGAAGTTGGAAAGAGAGTCATTAACATATTCATAAAAATCCTTTAGTAAAATTATCTTTAATAATCTTTTTACTAAAGATGTCTGCTTGAAAGTTGGTGCGCCTGACAGGACTCGAACCTGTAACCTACGGATTCGAAGTCCGGTACTCTATCCAATTGAGCTACAGGCGCATTGCCACCTTTATTTATAGCAGAATATCAAATAAAAGCTACTTTTTTTTAAAAAGCCGATATTTTTTCTTGGGGGATTACTGTACAAAACTCAAGTGTAGCAAGGTCAACGAGAGGTTTGATTAAGATATTTTGGTATGCTTCTTTCTGTTCTACTTGTACAACTGATCCGATGGTAAATCCTTCAGGAAAAATCATCCCTTGTCCGCTTGAGATAACAAGATCATCTGGTCTKATTTGTGCATGTATGTYGACATATTCCATGATGCAKAGYTTRYTRTCATAWGMWGAWACWATTCCCTGRAAYTTWTKATGTTTKGTRTAAGCWGCAATTTTTGAYCGTGGGTCSGTWATAAGYTKWACTTTGCTGTACCAGGGGAAAACKGYWACTACTTTTCCWARAAKYTGRAATTTAYASGTAACAATCATATTTTCTTTGATTGAGTCACTACTTCCTCTATTAATATAATAATACTGTTCTTGAGCGGTGAGGTTTTTAAGTAATATTTTACAAACGTGTGCATCGTCAACATTGTATCGTTTAAGAAACTCATCAATATCACTTCTTCGGTTCATAT
Source organism: Candidatus Babelota bacterium (assembly GCA_002401785.1). GTDB lineage: Bacteria > Babelota > Babeliae > Babelales > CAZZPM01 > CAZZPM01. Next base: position 44,730 of record NVUD01000004.1, on the reverse strand, counting down.
ATGTATCTGATGCTAGGAGCGCGATATTTTTCTGTTGTAAAGTATCAATCTGTTGTTTAAGTTTTTTGTTTTCTTGATGTAGTGATTTGAAAGAATAAAAACATTCTTTTATTGCATAAAAAGGACGGGTTGATTGATAGCTGAGATATAAAAAAGGGGTTGCTATTCTGCTATAAAACCTGTTGAGATGATTGGTCTTGATTGAGAGGTACGTAATACTTGAGAGGAGAAGAAACAGAAGGAATGATATCTTTTTCACAAGAACGCTCCTTTGTGGCGATTAAAATATTGTTTAATATTTCGTGCATAGCTTCATATGTTTGACTTCTAAGTAGGGTTGATCGGCATTCGGCTGCATTGGTAATCCCTTTAAGATATTGACTGATCTGTTTTTTAAAATGAACAAATCCATGGGCACCATACGTTTTCAGATTAAGATCAAGATGCTTAAGCGCATATTCTATAGAAGTTGCTGGTGAGATAAAAAATTCTTTATTATCTCGATGGGCCATGATCTCAGCTATTTTCCATGGACATCCCCATAAAGCACGGCCGACCATAAATCCATCAACTCCGGTCAATTCATATGTTTTTTCAGCACGTTTAAAATTATTAACATTCCCCGAGAAAACAACTGGCATCGATACCATCTCTTTGATCTGCTTTACAAGTTCAAAATTCAAGGGAGAGGTAAATCCTCCAGGAGCTGTTCGTGGGTGAACAATGAGCATTTCAATACCAACCTCTTCAGCAATCGCTGCAATTTCAAGTCCATTAACTTCTTTGAAGCCGGAGCGTATTTTTAGTGTTAAAGGAATACGGCCTGAAAGTTGTTCTTTCATTTGTAATAAAAGTCGTTTAAGTCTTTGCGGATCAGCCATTAAAGCAGAGCCTGAGCCAGATTTGGTAACAGTTTTTGAAGGACATCCTGCATTTAAATTAAACATATCGAATTTCTTATCGATTATTTTTTCAATGGCATTCTCTATAAAATCAGGGCGATTGGCAGAGACTTGATATGCAAGAGGATGTTCCATCTCTTCATACATAAGAGATGAGTTTTTTTTGGCATTTGCTACACATGCAACATGACGCATTTCACCAAACATAAGTATGTCAGGGGAAAAACCTCTAATTAGTTGCCGTAAAGGTGAATCGGTAACACCATCAAGTGGTGCTGCCATAAATCGTGGGAAAGAGRGCTTTCCAACAGTTATTTTTTCATGCCAAAAATTACTACTCATTATTTACTCTTTATACTTTGCAGGTTTGTTTAAATGGTGAGGGGTATTTGATTCATATGCATATGCTATTTGATACAATAATTCTTCTGACAATCGAGGACCAATAAATTGAAAGCCGATTGGTAGGCCTGATTTTGATAATCCACAAGGGACTGAAAGGCCAGGCATGCCGGTAACACAGTTTGGCAAAGTAAAGTAATCATTCATGTACATAGCAAGGGTATCATTACATTCTTTACCAATTTCAAAAGGTAATGTTGATGTTGATGGGGTAATAATTGTATCAACCTCTTGAAATATATCTAGAAATTCAGCAAGTAAAACATTACGTACTTGTTGTGCTTTGTCATAGTAAGCATCTTTTTGGCTACTTCCAAGAACATAATTTCCCATTAAAATTCTTCGTTTTATTTCAGCGCCCATATTTCTTTCACGTGTTTCAGTATACATTTCTTGTAAAGATTCTGCATTGGTATACCGTGATCCATATAATGACCCATCAAATCGAGCAAGATTTGATGCTGCTTCAGCACGAGATAAAATGAAATAAATCGAAATCCCATACTTGAATGCAGGCATTGAAATATACTGTATTTTCGCTCCAAGTTTTTCAAGATCGTGAATCGCTTCTTTAAAACGTATTTGAATTTCAGGATGTATAGCATCACTTTCTAGAGATTCTCTCAGAACACCGATAGTAATATCTTCAGGCATTTTTCCATTAAGTTTTTTTGTAAAATCTCGTTTTGGTTCAGGCAAAGATGTTGAATCTTTAGGATCATGACCGGATAAAGCTGATGCAACAAGTGCATTGTCGTATACAGTTCGCGTTAAAGGTCCTGGTCTATCAAGTGAAGAACCGAACGCCATAAGTCCATATCGAGAGAAAAGACCGTATGTTGGTAAAAGCCCTACAAGGTTACAAAAAGCTGCAGGTTGTCTGATTGATCCACCTGTTTCTGTTCCTGTTGCCCATGGGACAAGTCCAGCTGCAACAGCAGCTGCTGATCCAGAGCTTGAGCCACCAGGGCTATGTTTATGATTCCATGGATTGGGAGTAAGTCCGAAGGCTGAAAATTCTCCTGATGAACCCATTGCAAATTCATCCATATTTGCTCGTCCCATAGAGAAGCCMCCTTCACTCATAACACGATTAACAATAGTTGCRTTGTAAGGAGCAAYATATTCTTTGAGCATGTTTGATCCAGCTGTAGCCAATTTTCCTTTTTGGAGAATGTTATCTWTTATTAATGATGGRATGCCGTATAAAAATCCATTTTTGTTTAATTCATCTATTGTTACTTCAGGCTTCCAAAATTCAAGTAAAGCGTTRAGTTCGGGATTRTAYTTTYCGCATCGTTTATAAAAAAAATCMGCAACATCAGYAACTGATACTTCATGYGTTTCAAGYAAATGGGCAATTTCTTTTATCGTAATAAATGGTTTCATCATGAAATCCTTTGATTGTTTTTCGAAATCTTATTTTTTGGTAATAATTTGAGGCATAACAAAATATTGATCTTCTCGATCAGGAGCATTATCTAGAAGTTGATCAGCTTCAAATTTAACGACYTTGTCTTCGCGAAAAACATTGAATGGTAGRTTTGGCTCTTGAGCATTGCTTACATCTGCATTAGCTAGTTCTTCTGTATACTCGATAATTGTTTTTAATTGTCCTGCAAAAAGTGCAATCTCTTTTTCATCAAGTTTTAATAAAGAAAGTTCTGCAATTTTCAATAACTCTTCTTTGGTAAAAGTAGCCATATACATACCCGTTTCATTTGAAAATTATTATGGTTTAGATTTTTACATTAAGCCTTATATTCTTCTACATTAAGCCAGAGATCAGTTCTTTCTCGTGTTAGAATCAATAGTGCAATCATATGAGGAATAATAACAGGAATTATAAAAAAATCAACAATAGTCCAGACAGTTTGAACATCAGCTATCGATCCAATGAAGACAACACTGCCGATTGCAATGTAGTAGAGCTTGAGTAATCGAGAGGGCATCAGATACTTGAAACATTCACCACCATTGTAACCATTTCCTAAAATTGTGCCGATAGCAAATAAAAAGGATGAAAAACCAAATAAAATGCTACCAAAGGATGAAAAGTGTTCTACAAATATATGTTGCATCATCATTACATCAAAGTGAGCTCCAGGTATCGCCCAAGCTCCGGTAGAAAGAATAACAAGGCCAGTRAGTAAGCATAAAAGTCCATTTGTATAAACGGATATCATAGCGAGTGTTCCTTGTTGAAATGGGTCTGCTGACGTTGATGCTGAATGAGGAAACGTTGATGTTCCTACACCAGCTTCATTTGACTGCAAAGCACGAGCTAGTCCCCATCTAAGTGCATAAAACCATCCAAGTCCACCAACAAATCCAGCCGGAGTCGTCGACGACCCAAGGCTTGTAAAAATAAGTTTTAACGAAGGAATGATTTGATCTGCATGATAAGCTAAAATAGTTAAACATGATCCGCAATATAATAAAAACATGTATGGAACGAGAATAGCGTTGATACTTCCCAGTCGCTGTATTCCACCAGAAAGTATGATAGTTGTACCTATGCCTAAAAAAAGGCCTGTTACTGTTGGTGAAATGCCTAAAGGTTCTAGAAGCATAGCTGTTGTATTTGATTGATTGCTACACCATGCAATTAAGAGGAGTGCTCCAGCTGCAGCGTATAAATATGCCCAGAATGGTCCAAGTGCTTCTTTAACATATGGCATAGGACCACCATTAATGCTCCCATCTCTGTTTTTACTACGAAAAGAGAGAGCAAAGCAGGTTTCAACATAGGTTGTGGCACAACCAAACAGTGTTGCAAGCAAGAAACCAGCAAGTGCGCCAGGTCCTCCGTGGCCAATAGCAACAATTGGACCAACTATATTAGCTGTTCCAATTGTTGTTGACATGGCAGTGAATAATGCTTTGTATGAGGGAATGGTACTGTCAGAATGAAGAGGRTCTTTTTTTTTCAAACTATTTAAAAAAGTTCTTCCTAGAAGCGGAAGCTGCCTAATTTGTATCCATCTTGTCTGTATGGTGATGGCAATGCTACCTAAGAGAATAAACAGAAAAGGGATGAGTAAGAGAGTATCAGTAATCACTGACAGCCAACTTTGAGTAATCATGATTTATGATCCTTTGCAGTCTGAAAAATAGGTTATAGAGGAATAGATATCCACTTTTTACTTTTTATGCGATACAAAAATATAAGTCCCATTAAAGCAGTGTTAAGGTAAAARCTGCTGTAGATTARGATAAATTTAATAAATTGATCCTGAATAACAAGGACATTGCTAAAAAAATATGCTAAAGGAAAAAAGAAAAAAAAGCAACAGRAAAAGCGGGTGATCATGACAGTTTTAACATCTCCAGCACCACGTAAAGCACCTGCCAATATAAGTTGAATAAAGTCAAAAATAACTAAAATACTAATRAATGGAAGCGCATCAGCTGTAAARTCRGTAAAWCGKYYTTTWGGATCTAGCCATCCAATAAACCATCGGCTATTTGAACATAAAATAATAAGGGTRAAGCTGATCATAAACGTTGATARRATCATCACTTTTTTTATATCTTCTTTTGCGCCATCAGGATTTTTYTCRCCAAGTTTATTACTYACYARRAAGGTAATAACTTGTGCAAAGGCGATCGCTGGTAAAAATGCAAAACGYTCTAGTTTTACGATTACATCATATGATGAGATGATATACTTTCCCATTGGAGCAAGCTGYTTTGCAAGCCAAACATATGAAACAGCAAGTGAAACTTTATCAATGATGATAGGGAYACTTAAGGTAAGAAGCCGCCATGAGTCTTTAATAWWGAAAAAATAAAAAAAAGGACGAGGGAAGTATCGAGAAAACGTCCCTTCTTTAGTAATGAACCAGAGAGCACCTATAATCATTGTTGAGTATTGAACAATAGAGGCAATTGCGGATCCCATGAGGCCAAGTCGGGGAAATCCAAATTTTCCTAAAATTAAAACATAATCACTGATCATAAAAATAATAATGCCACAAAGGTTTAAATACATAGGAACAGTGGTATTTTTTACTCCACGCATAAATCCAAGAAATGCCATAAAAATAAATGACAATAAGACGCTGATACTTCGTAGTTTTAAAAAAGGTGCGCCGATTGTGAGCATTTTTTCACTACCACCAAGCCATTGAAAAATAGGTACTGCCGCTGTATAAATAATAATGCACTGTACCAATCCAATGATACATGTTGTCCAGAAGGTGTCACCTAAGTGCCTTCCACAAGCATGATAATCTTTTGCACCATTGTGACGTCCAATAATTGCAACCGATGCAACTGGAATTGCTTCAGCAAATTTGGTAAGCAGGTGTAAGAAACTTGTTGCAATGCCAAGTGCTCCATATGTGCTGGTAGAGCGCAGTTCAGCTATAAGCCATGAGTCAAAAAGGATAGGAAGTGACACCATCAGACCACAAGATATCATTTCTGGTATCCAGTATCTAATGATTTGGGAAGTTGAGTCACTTTTTTTTTGTAAAACCATAACAACTGCTCCTTATTAATGCATGGATACGTGTTTAAAAAATGCTTATTAAATAGCTTCTTTAAAATGGTTGATGCCAGGATATATTGAAAATATATTACATCACTTTAGAAGTAAAAGCTATTGCATTGCAAGAGTCGATTCATCTTGATAAAACTCATGTTCCRTGCTATTTTGTGYAGGCAACTATGYAGCTGTTTTTNATAACAATTTAAYCAAGGGAGTTTTYYTATGATTKWTMGRTYAAAAYTARGYKTRTNTNNCCTTCTWKKAGNNNCATTTTTTTRTATWAATAGTACGAATRTTCAAGCRGAGARCTAYARAGTGAAACAAGAATTAATTTCTTTTAAAAATGAAAAAGYGAGCATTGAGTTACATGGTTCGATAATGCTACCAGACAATGTTTCAGAAAAAACACCATTCTTTATTTTGGTTGCTGGATATGGTCCAATGGATCGAGATGTTTCAATGGGAGTGCGAAAGCCCTTTTTGAAGATAGCAACATGTTTGGCTGAGCATGGTATTGCAACATTGCGGTATGATAAACGTGGTGTTGGCAAGTCAGAAGGGCAGTTCAAAGATGCAACAACCTATGACTTTATGGATGATGTAGAATCTGCAGTAGAATATTTACAGAAGAGTGAGTATCGGTCTGCAAAAATAGGCATTTTAGGATTGAGCGAAGGTGGACTCATAGCGACTGGTCTTGCTGCACGTCGATCAGATATCGATAATCTAGTTCTACTAGGCCCGGCATTTCTAGGTGTTGATAATCAATATTCTATTGATTCAACAAGTATGCAATTACGTGCTGATGGAGCATCTGATGATTTTATTCAAGTGGATAAGCAAATGCGTCTCAAAATGTATGAAATTATTATTTCAAAAAATGACGAAGTTCAAGCAAAAAAAATGTTAACAGCACTGTTTAAGAATTATTTAAATCAACAAACAGCAGAAGATAAAGTAGCTGCTCAGAAATTGTTTTTTGCGATCACAGAAGAAAAAATGACTTATTTAGTTGATTTTTATGCTGGGGCATGGAATCGAGCATATTTATCGATTAATCCACAGGAACTTCTACAGAAGATAACATGCCCAGTTCTTTTGCTTACCGGTGAGTTAGATTTTATAGCACCCACAGAGTATCTTGTTGATGTTGCAAAGAAAGGATTGCAAAGCGCTGATCAGTTGTCACATGTTAATCTTGCTAAACATAGTCATGCATTCTTACCTGCTGAGAAAGGGTCGATTGCAGAATATATGTCTTTAACAGAGGATATTTCTGATGAGACGCTTGATGAAATCGTAAAATGGATACAAAAATAGTACATATTTTTAAAAAATAGATAAAAAAATAAGTGATTATGCAAGAGTGTTTCTTGTATAATCACTTATTTTTTTTAAATTGTTGCTTTTCAGTTTGAAACTTTAAAAGATTTTGCTTTCGACTTATAAAAAAGTAACAATTTCTCACTAATGCCGCTTCTTTCGCTCATTTCTTTAGTAAACCATTGTCTTCATGTTTAATTATTTTCTATTATTAAATAAAATGATTATTGTTTCTTATGATGAATTTAAAAAGGGGACAAGCGTGAAAAAGGTATTATATGGCATTACTTGCTTAATGTTTCTTCTGTCTATAGAGCAGGCAATGGGAGCTAAAGAATATGATGAATATCATAAAATTAGAAAAGAGAGAATACGTGGTGATAGTAGCCGCAGACCTATGACAAGAAAAGGAAAAACAGAGGATTTGGTCGGTCAAGATGCAGAAAAAGATGAAGATCCATTGGCATTCCCTGCTCGTTTGAATCTGGATATTCTTGATAGTCAGGAGTTTCTTGATTTGTCAGAAAAAGATCAAGAAGAAATAGCTAAAGAGCTATTTGATGAATTTAATGAGTGGGCAGAAGAAGAAGGCTATGGGAGCGAGTTAGAAGAAATGGACGAAGAATTCTTTGCACCAGGAGAATTCGATGAGGATATAGATGAGTTGCTAGAAGTTGATACTAAAGAAGACTTAGATTATTCAGATGAAAAAATTTCTGATGAAATGGTTCAATCAGTTTTAAAAAAACTTGAAAAGAAGAAAAGTGAAAAACAAGAAAGAAGTAGCCGGAGAAATCTGAGTGATGACGAAGTAGAAAATGAGAGAGAAGCAGGATCAATAGATGATTTTGAGATGATAAAAGAAGATTATAGAAAGATGCAATCAATAGATGATTTTGATACGGCAAAAAAAAAACCAGCTAAAAAAGAAGATTTGGAATTTAATGCAGGAGCAAAATCTTTAGATGAAGATACTGTTTTTGACGGTGTAAGTCAGACTCGTGTTGTAACAAGTAGAAGAGCATCTCGTCGGGAAAGTTTAAGAGGTCATGCAGGTAAAAGAAGAGTTCGTACTCGTGTTGGATTACCAGAAGAAGCACGGACAAGAGGTTTTAGAAATTCGTCTAGTCGATCTGCGATAGAAAAAAAGGCTCCTTCGAGTCATACACGGAGGCGAGTATATGGTGGTCGTACAGGGTTAGCACGAAGAGAAAATTTGGTTCGACGATCACAAAGCATGGCTAATCGTGAAAGAAGGTCAGCCAAAGGAGAAGTTTCATCACGGTATCAATCACCCTCATCTGGTAGACGTCAAGAAATGATTGAAGAGCAAGGAGCTATAAAAGATCAAAAAATAAGAGAGAAGCGTCGAATAAAATCTCCAGCTTTGTCTGCAAGAGAGCGTTATTTGATTCAGCAAAAAAATTAAAAAAGAAAAAAAATGTTTTAAATAATTTTTAAAGGGGAGAGAAAAGTTTACAAAAAAGAAATAGTCAAATCATTTTTAAGGGGGATAAGGTATGTCAATTACAAGAAATAAACTTATAGCAATGTTCTGTTGTTTATCTATTTTTAATGCTGATCTCATGATGGGACGAGCTGTAAGAGGTGGAAGAAGAGGTAGCGAACATCGTAGAAGTCGTCGTTCGGGAGAGAAATTGCATAAAAGGGGCATGTCTCAAGATCAAAAAGTCGATAAAGATAAATTAGGAAGAGATTGGGAAAGATTTCAAGATAAAAAGAATAATGATTTCAATAAATATGAACAAAAAGCTGTTCGTGAAATGATATACGATAATTTTCTTGAAGATTTAGAAGATTCAAATTTATCAAAAAAAGAAGAAGCTATTATTGATAAATGGATGACAAATTATGAAGAACGAGAAAGATTGCAAGAAGAGGAAAAGCGTGAATTCACTGATGAAGAAATAGCAGCTGCAGACGCTGTAGAAGAAGGCGATGCAAAAATAATGAATCTTCTGGATTCTAAGCCGATGTCTCGTCGTCGTGGTTTATCTGCTCGTGGTGAACGTCGTGAATCATCGTCTCGTGGTGGAAGATCTGCTCATGGTGGAAGATCTACTCGTGGTGAAAGATCTCAAGTAAGAAGCATTGCTTCTGAACGTGAAGATAAACCAAGTAGATCATCGAATCGTGTTGCACGAAGTACTTCTACGCGAAATAGCGCTCCACGAAGAGGAGTCTTTCGAAATAGATCTTCAAAAAATGATTTATAAAAATATATACTCAGGAAGAGAAAAATCTCGAAAGGGATAATAATATTATTATAGGTTAATGAAAAATAATAAGTGATGAGAAATAAAATAAATCATTATTCACTATTTTAAAAAGTTAAGAGGGGCAAACGCCCCTCTTTTTATTTATGATACTTTTCCAATCGGAAGCATGGATATAAAGTACTTAAGATCATCATCAGAGAATCTTAATCCACCACCAATAAATGGACTTGCATTTTTTTTACTGATGATGTCATCAAAGCCAAAAGTTGTATAAATGTTTTTCATGAAATATGTACGATTTATCCATTTTAAATGTGGTCTTGAGTCATCAATTCTGTTGTATCCTTTGAAGTCAAATATCTCAAATGAGGTTACCCAATGTATGTATTGAAAATTAAGGGGAACATAAAAATCAATGCCGGCACCAAAAGTGCTTTCAAATAGACCGATACGAAATGCCATTCGATTGAATCGTTTTCCAAATTGAAAACCAAATAGAGCGCTATTTTTTTTCTGCTTTGTTTTTTTAAGAATATCAGGATAATCACGTTTTCCGATACTACTCATTTCAGAAAGAGGAATTTCTTGTTCGTTTTTATCAAGTCGTTGATAGTAAGTACATCTTTTATCAATCTTACCTCTGTCATCAGCTGCAATTTGTAGAAGATAGAAATAATCATGAAGTGGCCGTATTCGTGCTTCAAAATACCCTTTTGAGTTATCAGTTCTGAAAAGTGTTTCGCTATGCATATCAAGTTGAATGGTCAATGCACTCGTTCGTGCTATGTAGGACTTGATACCCTTCATAGTTTTTTTAAGATCATCGTATGGTTCTGACTCATTAATTAATTTCCCAATAGAACCTGTTCCATTATTGACTTTGCGCATGACATGTTTAGCTTCATCGAATGTTTCTTTAAATGATGCAGATGAGCCATCTATATTTTTAAATGTACTACTAACTTGATCTATGCCAGATCTGATGGATGCACTTGTCATCTTAATTTCTTCTGTTACTTCAGGAATTCCTTTTTCTAATGATTCACCCGATTTTTCAAAATGTTTCATAAGTAAGTTAATCTGTTCTTCGTTCTTACGCATGGTACGATCAAGAATCTCAGCAAAATCAGACATTTTACCTGAAGCCTCAGAAAGATTATAAATAGTTTTTCTGATCTGTTGCTCTCCGGTTCTTGATGCAACAACATTTTTCATTGAAAAAACAATATCTTGAATGTTTGATGCAATATCCCTGAATTGTTCCAAAATATCACCAAGATTTGTTGGTGCTTTACCAGGCATTGCCAAAACRCTKCCAGGAATCAATTGMCCRGTTGAAGGGTCACCAGGATCGATATCAATACTYTTATTACCAATYAATCCTTCCTGAGCAATCATGGCGTAAGCGTTTCTTGCAAGTTTGTTCTGTTTGTTMACACGAATAATAACTAAAGCTTTRCCAGCTTCTARMARTTTTATTTCATCAACCCATCCAACCGCAACRCCAGCAATTTTGACTGGTGCTTTTGTTTCGAGGCCGCCTGTATCATCGAAGTAACATTTGTATTGGTAGTARAGAATGCGATCAATGCGGAACTCACCAATATTAAGACTTAAGTAGAAGAAGATACCGACTGCTACAATAATAAAAAGTCCCACACGYGTTTCTATTTTCACTGTTCACCTATTTTTTNGTTATACCCAATATAATTTAAGCACTTTAAAGGGTCGTTTTTGTACTGCTTTATTTTTTTGATTTTTATTGTCCGACTTTTCTATTTTCTCGGACGATCCATGCTCTGCTTTGTATGTTTCATCTTTAGTTATTATGGCACAGACTCTCTGTTCAATTCCTTGTACTATTCCAGAAGATAGCACAGAAAAGGTGGTAGGCTCAAACTTTGATGTAAAAATATCTTTAAAGAAAGAAAGRCTTTTTGAGTTTTGTGGATGTAAAGCTTGTAAGTTTTTCCAATTTYCTATCCAATCTTGMCCCCARTTTTCTTGATATTTTTCATAAATKGGCTTGAGGYTTTCTTTTCGTTTTTCAAATGAAATAGCTTSAACTCGTCCAACTTCAAGAAGTGATTTAAGAGCRTCAGTTAATAAAAGGGGGTGCAGTTGAGTCTGTTTGTTGTACAGAGAAAAAATATCTTGAAGTCCAATATTTTGATTAAGAGATCTGTTTTTATTTGGTTTTTCATCGACAGGGAAGGGAGGGTCGTACCAGAGGGGTAGTTGTGTCAGGAGATCTATTGAAAAGAGTTCTGATATYTCATCAAGTGGTCGATCTCTTTTTTTAAAAAARGTAATTAAAGCATCAGCAATGTTATCATCTTTTTTTTCTAAAAGTTTTAACTTGTCAGATTTTTTTGTTTCTATTTTTTTAACGGGTATCTTTTTTATGAGAGCATCAAAGGGAGCTTTGATAGTATGACTTTTCATGTCGTAAACTTGATTGAGCGGTATCTTCCCCTCTTCGCTGGTGATACAAATTGATAGGTTTCCGTCAACGCCATCAAGATCATATGACAATGGAAATGTTCTCCATTGATTTAATAATGGCAACAATGAAGCGAGCTGTTCTTTCAAAGAAGAATTTTTTTCTGTTCCGGTCTGTTTTTTTGGATCTTTAATAAATGGTTCTTGTAAAAGTGCCATAGCAACGTTGATTCCGCTGAGAGCAATGATTTCAGCTTTTTCTCTATTAATCATTGTTGTATCAAATCGWRATYMMAYMAAAATATTTTGAATCATTTGTTGTGAAAGCATAACAAGAGCACTCAATATCATGAGACTAAATAGTAAAACACTTCCATTTTTTTTCATGATTATCTCCTGAGCGCTACGGCACCAAGCCTGCCTTGTGCTGTTTGATTATTTTGTTGAGTCTGTTGATTTTCTTTTTGATCTGGTTTTTTATGTGTTGATTCTAACTTTGCTTCTTTTTTTTCAAGCYCTGTCGATGCAATTGTTGGAAATGATGCAACGTAGGTTCCTTGTATGCCTGAAAGAGCATCTTCAATGGTACATTCGACATCGATGATTGCAGGAAGCTGTGCTGTTTGGGCACGCTTATTCTGTTCGGCGGCACTCTCTTTTTTTTGCTGATCAGGAGGGAAATGATAAAAAACAAAGAAAGAAATAATATTTTTACATAAACAATGCTTGAGGATGGGAATGTTTTCATTATCTTTTTTTTTAAATTTATTATTAATTTTTGCTTCGGTATTTGCAAGATCATAGGTTTCGCTTCTATAAAAATCATACCGTTGTTCTTTGGGGTCTTTMACATTCTTTTTTAGTCCGGTCAGTTCATAAAAAACACGAGTTAACCTTATTTTTGATTCRTTGTATACCAGAAARGGRTTGCTGTTGATGATACTTAAAGAACGAAGCATTTTCATAACATAGTTTTCTTTTTTACGGGTGATATCACCGTAGGAAGAGGCATAAAAAAATTGTATAGGTTTATCTTTTTCTGTAGTTGGATTTTTATCTTTCTGTTGATCAGTGCTTTGAGGAGCATCTATTGAAAAGGGACCAATAATGGCGGTTGAAATATCTCGTTCTATCTGGTTAAAAAGTAAGCAAGCATTTTTATTAAGGCGTAAAATAGCATTCATTTTTTGCATTATTTTATCAGCATTTTTGTATGTGTTGAGCATTGAAACAATGATGCCTGCTGAAAGAGCAAGTGCTAGCAAGGTCTCAAGCAGAATGAATCCTTGTTTACGCACGTTTTTCTTCCTGATTGTACTGGTAGATAATACCTGCTAAACGACTTGATCTGGTATTTTCATTAAACTTCCATTTCCCATCAACCAGAATCGAAGCAAGTTGTTTCTTGAGTGGAGACAGAGAAGATTTTTGTTCGAGATCACGCTGTTCTTTAAAAATTATTAATCCTGATTCTTCTTCAATGATTTTATTTWWAWWATKYWTTKTKKYMRRMAWRRRWWSTWWKTYWTWYWGKTCTTTKKWWARTTTWAARWKRTGCATGATTTCATCACGATCATCTGCTGCACGATATAGTGCCCGAAACTGTATGTTAATAATATTAACGGTAGTAAACATGAGGATGAAAATAGCAATAAGAACTTCAATCATTAAAAAACCTTTTTTAGAAATCATGATTGTTGCTCCAGGTTTTTTAATGAAATGTGCCCATTTTTTTGAGTAAACTTTCCTAAAAAAGGTTCCATGATTAAGGTCGCTTTTTCAGTTGTTTCATATTCAATATTCTGTTGAGTGATATGAAGTACAATATCTTGTACAAGTCCTTCATGCATGATGTAACAGTGGGCAATGTTTTTGTTTGATTCGAAGATTTCTTGCTTCCCTTGAAAGGCAGCAAGAAATCGAAGATCTAATGGCATATCGAGCTTTGTATTGAAGGAAGAATGTTTTATCTGTTCCCAAATAAGTCTGCTTTGAGAACGACTTCCTTCTTTTTTTTCTGGATCTGGTTTTGAATATTCTATTTGGACTGAGTCGGGCTCAGATGATTTTCTTTTGAAAAAAGTAATGCGGTAGGTTGTTCTATCAACAATTGCTTGCTGACGCGTCCATTGAATCATTCGGTTCAGCAGTTGAGTATAGTTTGAAACACTCATTTCGGTAGATCGATTTCTTAAACGAGGAAGCACCATGGAGACCATGGTGCCTATAATAAAAACTGCAGCAAGTATTTCAATCAGTGAAAAACCAGTCTTTTTTTTCATTTTTTATAGCTATCTTTTATGATCCAACACGAAGATCTGGATTGTTTTCACTCTCTTCGTTCTCACCGAGCGAATATAGTTCATAAAATTTATATTCTTTTGAAAAACGTTGTGGTGGGTTGCTGTAAACAAATTCGTTATTCCATGCATCAAGAGGAACCTCTTTACCAGTAAGATATTCACCTTTCCATCTGTCAGCTCCTTTGCTATTTGGACGTGACATTAATGCTTCAAGTCCAGCTTCTTGTTTGGTTGGATAATGTCCCATATCCATTTTGTATTCATCAAGAGCTGACTTTATACCGTTTAATGCAATTTTAGTTGTGCCAATTTTACCTCTACCGAGCCGTTTCATAAGATTTGGTCCAACCATTGCAACCATTGCGCCAATAAGAACCATTACAATTAATATTTCAATTAAAGAAAATCCTGGTCTGCTTATAGCCATAATTTATATCCTTCAAAGTTAAAAAGTTAATATTATTTTTAAATCCCTGCAATATCTCCCATCTGCATGATTGGAAGAAAAATTGATAATACAATAAAAACAACAATTCCTGCAAGGAGTATTGTCATAATTGGATTAATCGCGGCGGTTAACCCATCAATGATTTCGTTTAATTCATCATCATAGTCGTTTCCAACGGTTGTAAGCATTTGAGCAAGTCTTCCTGACTGTTCTCCTGTACTAATCATGTAGCTCGCAATTGAAGGGAAAATTCCCGTCTCTTTAAGATGCTTTGCAATTTTACCTTCTTTAATAATTTTATCTCTTGCTGCTGATAATTTATGTACTAATACTTTATTATCAATAATGTTTGAAACAATATCCAGAGCTTCTGGAAGATGAACGCCACTCTCTAAAAGCATACCGAGTGTTTTGCTAAATTGAACAACAGCTTTTGTTTTTACAAAGTAGCTGATGAGTGGGGCGTTGAGTAAAAAAGTGTCAATTTTTAATCGTCCACTTGCTGTTTGTTTCCAGTATGAGAATGTGGTAATAAGTAACGCTAACCCGCAAACAATTTTTATATAATGATTGGTTAAAAGATATGAAGCATCCATCATCAGCTGTGTCGGTCCCGGAAGCGCTTGTCCTGATTTGGTAAACATATCAGTCATTGATGGAAGGATAAACATAATAAATCCTATAACAACTAGTGCTGTAACACTAAGAAGTATGATTGGCTGAGTCATAGCACTTTTAATCCGTTTTTTCTGTTCCTCAGATCGTTCAAGATATACTGTTAGGCGATCAAGAATAAGTTCAAGTTTGCCACTCGCTTCACCAGCGCGTGCAAGCTGTATATAAATATTAGAAAAAACACGAGGATGCTTGGCAAGTTCTGATGCGAAGGATTCACCAGATTTGAGTCCATCTTTAATTGAGGTTAAAATGCGCTGCATCTGTCCATCGAACTGTTCAGTGAGTAACTCAATCGCTTGCAACAAGGGGACACCAGATCGTAAAAGAACGCTTAATTGCCTTGTAAAAAGAAGAAGGCTTTTGAATGCTATTGGTTTGTCAAAAAGGAAACTATACCATTGTCGTTCATTATTTTCTGTTAGAGGAGTGATTTTTGTTGGCATCAAGCCTTGGCCGCGAAGCAAATCTTTTGCTGCCGCAATTGATGTCGCATCAATTTTTCCAGAAACTTGTTCACCTTTTTTATTAAATGATTGGTGAGAAAAAAGTGGCATAATATTTCCTTAGATTGGATTTCCTTGCAAAAAGTAATTTTTCGATGTTACAGTATTTTCAATATTTTGGTATACATGGTAATAGGTTGTAACGTCAATAGAGTACAGTAAAATGATGTAAAAATATAATAGAAGAGGGTGGGATGGAAATAGAAAAAAAATATTGGGCATCTTTTTTTTTAATGATGAGCTGTCTGTTTATTATGAATGTTGATGCGAAAGCAGT
This sequence comes from Candidatus Babelota bacterium, assembly GCA_002401785.1. Lineage (GTDB taxonomy): Bacteria > Babelota > Babeliae > Babelales > CAZZPM01 > CAZZPM01. The sequence continues at coordinate 28,717 of NVUD01000004.1, read as the reverse complement.
TCAAGTAGTTGAGCCAATGCAGCAACTTTCTGATCAGGAATACTTACAAGAGTTCATTGGGCTCTGTAATCAGAATCATTTCGGTTTTCATGCAAGTACAAACGCTGCTTCTTTGTTTGAATATATTTCTCTTGGAAAAGAGTTGGGTACAACATCGAAAACTGATTATGAATTCTTTCGTCTTTTAACAAATCGTTTAAAAGCTTTGGATGCTGAAGTTATTATGGCGCCTGTTTTAGAGATGTTTGTTTTACAAATACCGCAATCTATTTCACGTCATACAATGTCTCTTAAATCATGGAATAATCATGTAGAAGAGATGAAAACAGATCTTGAAAGTCGCATGATGAATCACTTTGATGGCATTGTGACACAGATACAAGTTGCAGGACGTTTAGGTGTTGCACAAAAGTTGGCAGGGCAGATTGGTACAATTGTAGAGTCATATTTTCCAGATCCATTTAGTGAAAGTTTTGATGGATACTGGGTGCATCGTCTTCGTTCACAAGTTAAAGCATTGCTTGAATTTTCCATGCAACGTCTGATGTGGGAACCAAGTGCATATCAAGGTATTTGGAATTCAGTTAATAAAATAGCTTTTGGATTTTATAATTTATGTAATGAGCAAGTAGTCTGTCATAGCGATGATCTAGATGATCTTTTATGGTCATTAACCTATCGATTTAAATATTTTCTTCGATTGACGGGACATCAGTTTCCAAGTTCGTTTTATAAAAACATTGAGTTTCATATAGCTAATGGATATTCATCATGGATAGATTTCGAGGTTGATTCTGGTATTCGTACTAAAAAATCAGTATTGTTAGAAGAGATTTTTACTCAAAAAACAAGAGCGCTGGCATATGAACGAAATGGTATTATACCAGCGGCAGCAGTTTAAATAAAAATAGTAATTTAAAACTGTGTACTGAGCACAAAATAAATTTTTACTCTCTGTAAGTAGTAAAAAAGGGCAAAAGAATGAGAGAACAATTTTTTTGCCCTTTTTCACTTGAGAGAAAGTAATACTTGTAGTAAGCTAAGATACTTGCTAAATAGAAAAAAATTTTAAGTTATGAAAAGGGCTTTGTATGAGTACATCAGAAAAAATTGAAAATAAACCAATAGAGTTAATAACTCCCTTGTCTATTGAAAAAGAGCTACGTACATCGTTTTTAGATTATGCTATGTCTGTGATTGTGAGTCGTGCGTTACCTGATGTTCGTGATGGTCTCAAACCTGTTCATCGTCGTATTTTATATGCTATGCATACGCTTGGTCTGGTCAATGAACGTGCTTATCGAAAATCTGCAACAGTTGTTGGGGAAGTCATTGGGCATTATCATCCTCACGGAGATAGTGCTATTTATCAAACAATGGTTGGGCTTGTACAAGATTTTTCAAAAAGATATCCATTACTTGATGGGCAGGGTAACTGGGGATCAATTGATGGTGACAATGCTGCGGCTCATCGGTACACTGAAGTACGTATGGAAAAAATTACTCGTGAGATCCTAGTAGATATTGAAAAGAATACTGTTCAATTTGTTTCCAACTTTGATGAATCAAGACTTGAGCCGATTCTGTTGCCAAGTCGAATTCCTTTATTATTAATTAATGGATCAAATGGAATCGCAGTTGGAATGGCAACATCAATTCCTCCACATAATATTGGAGAAGTTGTTGATGCATGTTTAGCTCTGCTTAAAAATCCAAATATAGACGATGATGATCTCTTTGCTTTAATGCCGGGTCCAGATTTTCCAACAGGTGGTATCATTTGTGGTCGTGCAAATATTGTTAAAGCGTATCGAACTGGTCATGGATCTTGTTTAGTTCGTGGTTTAGTTGCAATTGAAGAAAATGCAAAGCAGTCAATTTTAGTTATTACAGAAATTCCATATCAAGTTAATAAATCTGACTTAATTACTAAAATTGCAGACTTGACTAAGAATAAAGTGATTGATGGGATTTCTAATATTCGTGATGAGTCGACGAAAAAAGGTCTTCGTATTGTTATTGATATTCGCCGTGGAGAAATTCCGCAGGTTATTTTAAATCAGCTGTACAAGCATACTTCTTTACAAACATCAATTTCAATGRTGCTTCTTGCATTGCTTGATAATCAACCAGTTGTTTTCACTCTCCGTGAAATGTTGCATCATTTTTTGGTTCATCGTCAAGAAGTTGTTACCAAAAGATCTGAATTTGATTTGGCAAAAATTAAAACACGTTTACATCTTTTAGAAGGTCTTTTAAAAGCATTAGATCATATTGATGCAATAATAGCTCTTATTCGTGCATCTCGCGCAACTGATGAGGCATCTGAAAAGTTACAAAAACAGTTTGAACTATCAGCAGCACAAGCTAAGTCAATTTTAGAAATGAGACTCTCACGTTTAACAGGTTTAGAGCAAGAAAAACTTTTATCTGAGCAAGGAGATATCCAAAAAGTTGCTACAGAATTGGAAGGGTTACTAGGCAATCCTGAAGTATTAATGCAAGAAATTATTAAAGAATTAGAGCAGATTAAAAAAACATATTCTGATCCTCGTCGCACACGAATTGAAGGATCAATTGAAGGGTTTACTGAAAAAGATCTTATTCCTGATGAWGAAGTAGTTGTAACGTTGACTCGCAAAGGTTATATCAAACGAGTGATGCTTGATGTTTACTCAGTTCAGCATCGTGGTGGCAAAGGCAAAAAAGGAATGGCAGATCTCGATGATTTCGATGATGTCATGGAAGATTTGTTTGTTGCAAAAANCCATGATCAACTTCTTTTCYTTACCAATAAAGGTCGAATTTACACGATGGAAGTGTATCAGATTCCTGAAGCGTCTCGTACAGCAAAAGGGCGTGCAATTATCAATTTGATTCCACTGACAGAAGGTGAAAAAGTTGTTAAAATGCTCTGTACTCGTGGGATGCAAAATAAATTCTTAGTTATGGTTACCAAAGGTGGTGTAATTAAAAAGACACCAGCAACAGCATTTGCCAAAGTTCGTAGCACTGGAATCATAGCACTTGGTCTGCGTGAAGGGGATGAACTTGCTTTCTGTGCAATGAGTAGTGGCGAAGATTCAATTGTTATTGCTACCGTCCTTGGTCAGGGTATTCGCTTTAAAGAGAGYGAAGTTCGCGCAATGGGTCGGCAAGCGGCAGGTGTTCGTGGTATAAGATTACGAGCAAAAGATTTYGTTGTTGGCATGCAAGTTATTGCTGATGATCGTGATCTGTTRTTTGCAACTGAGCGTGGRTTTGGTAAGCGTGTTGCTATTGCAAATTTCCGGGTAGCACATCGTGGAGGACTTGGCGTTAGAACAATTCCTGTTGACAAACGAAATGGAAAACTTATTGGTGTTGTTCGWGTTGGTGATGARTCAAATATTCTTTTAATTGATGATAACGGAAAAATAATTCGTCTTTCACCGCAAGAAGTTCGTACGATGGGTCGCCAAGCAAAAGGTGTTCGTCTTATTCGTTTGGATAAAAAACAGATWGTATCTTCGGTTGTTTCATTTGAAGARGCTGATGAAGAAGAGTTAGTTCTTGAAGCAGATATAGATCCAACAGTAGAGACCAGTATGGTTGAAGCTGATGAAGATCAGTCAGTAGTTGATATTGATCTTGTTGATGAAGTGAATGAAGATGAAGAAATTAGCATCGATGAAATTGATGATATTGAAACTGACAACGAAGAATAATAACAGGTAATTTTGAGAAAAATATGAATAATGCTTTTTTGTTGCTGCAGCTCGCTCGTATAGATGGTGTTGGACCACGAACTGTTCTTTCATTATTTGCATCGGTAGCAAATGTATCAAAAGAGCATYTTATTCAATCGATTTTATCAATAGAGGTTGATTTTACYGTTTTATATCAATACAAGCTCCATGATTTTCTTCGCCATGGAGTTTCACAAAAGATTTCTTGCAAGCTTGTTGAAGGGCTTGCAAGTCAACATGAGTCTGAAAAAGAGCTCGCTGAGATGCTCAAGCATGATATTCGGTGGGTCTCTTTTTGTGATGAAGAATATCCAAAATTACTGCGTCAAATTCATGCGCCACCAATCGGTCTCTATGTCCAAGGTGCTTCCTTACAAAATAATAGTTTTTCTGTTGGTGTAGTTGGGTCACGTATGGCAGGYTCTTATGCAGAATCTGTTATCGATATATTAGTAACGCCATTTATTTATGCTGGTGGCATTGTTGTCAGTGGTGGGGCACTTGGTGTTGATGGTATGGCGCACARACGTGCGGTTCAGTCTCAAAAAAAAACGGTTGTTGTTTTAGGATCAGGTCTTTTGTCTCTTTATCCTCAACAAAATATATCTTTATTTAATCGTGTTTTAGAAACAGGTGGATCGCTTGTTTCTCCTTTTCATTTGCATGCATCTCCTGATCGCTTTAATTTTCCTATTCGTAATCGTATTATTGCAGGGTTAAGCAATGCTGTTCTGGTTGTGCAGGCAGCYGAAAGAAGTGGCGCATTAATTACGGCAGARTATGCYTTACAAGAAGGTCGATCTGTTATGGCTATTCCAGGTCCAATTGATGATCCACTTAGTGCTGGTTGTCATAAATTATTGAAGCAAGGAGCATCATTAGTTACATCGTATCAAGATGTTTGTGAAGAATTGGGCATGCAAGAAATAAGTATTTCAGAACAAAAAAAAGATTGCGTACCTGAAGAAAAAACAGATCCTCTTTTTGTTGAATTAAAAACAGCGCAACATATTGAGCCGTTAGCATTAAAGTTAAATCAGACATTAGACTATGTAGAAGATCGTCTGTTTACATTGCAACTGGATGGTCATGTTACACAACGAATCGATGGTTCGTGGATTAGATCAAAATAATCCTTTTTATGTGTACATAATATTTTTTTTTGATAATGTTCTGTTTAAGAAGTCTACAAGTATAGTTTTAACTTTATGGAGTTGGGATGCAGCATATAGCAATTATTATGGATGGTAATCGTCGATGGGCATTAAATAATAAGCTTCAAACGGTTATGATGGGACATAAAAAAGGTGCTGAATCAGTTAAAAAAAGTATTCAGTGGTGTCTTGATAATAAAGTTAAATATTTATCTTTGTATACATTTTCTTTAGAAAATATGAAAAGAACAGAAGAAGAAAAAAGTGGCATCTGGTCAATAATGGTTGATGCAATTAAAGAAGAAACAGATGATCTTGTTCGAGAAGGTGTTTCTATTAAATTTCTTGGGGATCAATCATTGTTTCCTGATTTATTATGTAAAAAAATTGAACATGTTGAAAAAAAAACATCAGAGGGTCAAAAACTTCATGTACAGGCAATGTTTTTTTATGGTGGGCAACAGGAAATTGTGCATGTTGTAAAATCACTTGCAGATAAAGTAAAAGAAGGAAAGATATTATCTGATGATATTACTCTTGATACAGTTAAAGAATCCTTATGGACTGCAGATATCCCAGATCCTGAAATCGTTATTCGTTCAGGTGGTTTTTCACGGATGAGTAATTTTTTAACATTTCAAACGGCTTACAGCGAGCTGTTTTTTTTAGATGTTTTATGGCCAGATTTTAACGAATCACATCTGAATGATTGTGTGAAAAAGTTTGATATGATACAGCGGAACTTTGGTCAATGAAAAAAAATCAGATAAAAAAAGTAACAATTCTTGGAGCAGGTGCGTGGGGAACGGCATTGGCACATCTGTTCTCTTCTGTCGCAGAAAAAGTATTTTTGTGGGCTTATGAACAGAGCGTTCTGGATGAAATTAATCAACAACATTCTAATCATAAATATCTTGCAGGATATCAATTAGAAAAAAACATTATTGCTACATCGGATCTGCAGGAAGCATGTGACAATACTCAAATACTTATTGAAGCAATTCCTATGGTACATCTTGCATCGGTTATGAAAAAAATCGATAAAAAGCATTTTCTTGATATTCCTTTTGTCGTTACAAGTAAGGGTGTCCATTCAAAAAATTTATTGTTACCAACAGAGCTATTACAAACATTTGGTCTCTCATTAAATCAACTGGTTGTAGTTGTTGGGCCAACGTTTGCAAAAGAGATTATGAAGGGTGATGTTTCTGGATTTTGTATTGCAAGTCAGAGTGTCGACAATGCTCAATATATTGGCAATCTTTTAGATCGAAAACATATTTCTGTAACATATTCAGATGATATTATTGGAGCTCAGATCGGTGGTGTTCTTAAAAATATTATTGCTCTTGGTGTTGGTATGTTGATGGGGCAGGGGGCTGGAGAAAATCTTCGAGCCTTAGCTCTTGTTAAGGGGTTTCAAGAATTATATTTGTATGGCTTGTATAAAGGATCAAAGCAAGAGACTCTGGTTGGTGTTGCAGGCTTAGGTGATATGTTATTAACAAGTTTGAGTCGGACAAGTAAAAACTGTAAGGCAGGATTTATGGTTGGTGAAGGTCATCGAGAATTAGTTAAAAAGACTTTTACTGCGTTACCTGAAGGCTGCAATACTGTTAAATTATATTTTGAAAATGATCTTTTTTTTCAAACAAACATGCCATTTTGTAGTGCGGTGTATCGTGTGTTCTGGTTGGAAGAAGATCCAAACATTTTGGTAACAGTTCTACAAGCGTAACGTGAATGCAAAATCTGAGTTCCAGTTTCAATACTTATTCTTTTTAAATTGTAGTAAGCCCACCAAAAATCTTTAGGCATTTTTCTGAGTGGGGGAAGTACAATTTTTTTAATCATCGTTACCTTACATAATTCAGCTAGTCCTTGGCATGTTTTTTTATTCAATCGATTTGAGATATACTCTGTAATAGGTGGTAAACCGTAGGAACTTGTGAGCGCTTGTTGTAAATCATAGTGAACTTTTGATGTGACTGATCCTGGTCTGCTGAGATAGCCAGCATCATATATTTTCACTGTTTTTTCTTCTGTTGGATGTATAAGAAGTCTGTTTTCAATAAGACGAGGATGATCTTGATTCAGTAGATTGCTGCCAATGCAAAAAGAGAGCATAAGCATAAGAGAAATACTGATAATATTCATTGGATTTTTATACAATTTATGCCACTCAGTTGTCACACTTGCATAGATTAAAATAGATCCGTATAGTCCGATTAATAAAGATGATCCGTATGGAATGGTACTCATCCATGAAGGCGATCCATAGCTCAATGCTTTGACCCAGATGTTGCTAATTATTTCTAAAATATAGATCAAATATGATGGCGCGTAGCCAAAAACATTACAGATGAAAAAAAGAGAACTTACAAAGAGAAAAAGAGAGATAAAGGGTGTAAACAGAAGATTTCCAAAAATACTTGCTAATGAAAATGGGATTCCCCAAGCAACCAAAAATGGTAATGAAACAGTCATTAAAACAACTTGGACAATGCAGTAATTTATCATCCATGATTGSATTGATGAAAGATATTCTTTTAAGTAATGAGAAAAATTGTTAATCATGATGGCCATGAAAAATAAAGTAATTTCCAGAACAGATCAGATCCACCTTGTCGTGGAAGTTGTTGAGAAAAACTGWTTAGTAAGTCGATAATTTTGTTTTTTTTGTTGCGTGAAGTTGTATGATCATAATGTTTGAACAATTCTTTAGTATGAATAGTTCTGATGATATCGAGATACTGCTTGCTGGTTCGATGGTCAGTTCTTTCTTCTTTTAAAATTGTATAAAATTGTTGCATTGGAGGAAGCTTCATGCCTGTAAATGCTTGGCATAGTCTGGATAAATCTGCTCGATCTTGTTCTTCTGATAGAACATGCAGAAAGCAGCGAGAGACGATAGTTGGAAGAATAGCACTGATGTTTTTTGTGATTAAAATAAAATAATATCCAGTTGGTGGCTCTTCAAGAAGTATCAATAATCGATTTGCTACAGCAGGGGTAAATGTTTCAGCTTTATCAAGAATAAAAACAAAACTTTCACTTTCTGAACGGGTAAATTGGCTTATGTGAAGGACTGGTTTGATATCTTCGATTTTATAACCCTTTTCAGGGGAGATCCACCTTTGATGAAAATAAGTCCGATTTTTAATCATGCGACAAGATGAGCAGCCACATGGTTGCTCTTTTGTTTTACACCAAAGAGTTTGCAAAAACTTTTCGATATGGTTTTCAGCAGCCTGCTCTGAAGGGGCTACTAAAATAGTTGCTTGATTCTTACTGTTGAGCAGCATATGATTCCATTAAGTTCAAAAATAGAGAGTTGTTAATCACTTGATCAAGTATTTCTTCTGGGGTTGCCGTTGCATCGACAGTGATCACATTTTTTCKTSTRGCAAAAATAGAYTCAAAACCATCAATAACACGATACCAAAARTCTTCATCTTCTTGTTCAAAACGTGTTTTGATTTCATTTCTACTATTGATCCGTTCATTSGCTATCTTTGGGTCAATTTGTAAATATATGGTTATGTYCTGTTTCATTYCTTGMAGYGCCCATTGATTAACATAATTGATCTGTTCGATAGAAAGTCCACGACCATATCCTTGGTATGCAAGTGATGAATCATGCATACGATCTGAAATRATCCAGGTTCCTTTTTTTGTAAAAGGCTCTACAACTGTTTTTACATGGTGCGCGCGATCTGCTGCAAATAATAAAAACTCACTGATAGGATTGATCGGTTCATCATGATGTTGTAATATTTGYCTAATRTTTTTACCGAATTTTGTTCCACCAGGCTCTTTAGTCAAAAAAACAGATCTTTTTTYATCTATAAGATAATCAAATAGTCTCTTTGCAAAGGTGYTTTTTCCAGAGCCATCAATCCCTTCACAGGTAATTAATGGAGCTAATATRTTATTGGTTTYGTTACTGTTCATACRTGCATCTGTTTTATTAAAGGCTTCTGTTYATGASTRTTATATAATTCGTTTAACGATTCTATGATAGCACAAATAATGTAATCAATCTCGTTTTTTGTGAGCTCAGGCCAGATTGGAAGTGAGAAAATGGTTTTACTTGCTCTATCAGCTTCTGGACATAGGCGTTTTTGTACTGGGTGAGTCTGTAAAAAAGGAATGCTATCAAGCGTTTCAGGATAAAATATACGAGTGCCTATTCCTCGTTCCGCAAGCATCTGGATGAGTACATCGCGGTTACTTTCTGCCGTTTCACCTATCAATCGAATTGAGTATTGATGATATGCATGTGATCCAAACTGCTCAGCAGGAATCGCTATGTTTTTTTGTTTGGCAAGTCCATGATTATACTGTTTCGCATGGGTGCGGCGTGCAGTGATTTGAGAATCTAGATGTTTTAGTTTTTCATCGAGAAGTGCAGCTTGAACAGTGTCAAGACGACTATTGATACCAAGCGATTGATAGTTGTAGTGCGATGTTCGACCATGATTTTTAAGTTGTAGAATTTTTTCTTTGTATTTCTCGTTATTGGTAACAATTGCACCAGCATCACCAGAGGCSCCAAGATTTTTTGTTGGATAAAAAGAGAGTGTTGCAAGRTCRCCATARCTTCCAGCATGKSTKCCATTTTTWTYTGCMCCGATTGCTTGGCATGCATCTTCTAAAATCCAAAGATTCCACTTTTTTGCTATTAATTGTATTGCATCATAGTCGGCAAGTTGTCCAAACAGATCAACTGGTAAAATGCCGACAACAGAGAGGCCACTCTTTGTATGAATAGTTTTACCAGTTGTTTGGTGACACTCAGTTGTCAGAAATCGTTCTATTTTTTTTGGGCAAATATTATATGTTTTTTCATCGATATCAATAAAAAGAGGGATTGCATGGTGAGCAACGATTTCGCTGCTTGATGCAATGAATGAAAAAGGGGTGGTGATGACAATATTATTTGGTTTCAGATCTAAGACTTTGAGTCCCATCCAGAGAGCATCAGTTCCTGAGTTGCATCCGATGGTATGGTCTATGCTCAGATAGTTACTCAAATTTTCTTCAAACTGTTTTACTGCATTGCCACCAATAAAAACTTGTTTGTCAAATATGGTTTCGATAGCAGMAAGATATTCATTTTTATTTTTTTTATACATCCGTTGTAAAGAAAAGAAAGGAATCTTCATATTCTCCTTTAATGTTTYTGATTATATCGATTGTTTTTNGTACATATTATATCGATTGCTTTTATATATAAAAAAAGTCTATGTATAAAAGTTGATATTGAATAGAAAATAAAAAAATAATAAGAAAAAGAAGATTTRTTTTTTCTTGCGTGGAAAAAGAKCAATRTGTTANGAAGTAGACATRAAATTAAAAAAGAAGGTTTGATTCTATTGGTTTTATAAAAGTATATAAAGGTGTAAAAGATAAYTAAATTTTATGACATTACTTTATTGATAATGTCTCAATTAAAAANGAAAGGAGCACATAGATTTTAACAAAGGAARAGTAGGAATTTATTTATACTATATCTCTAAAAAGGAGACATAAATGGAAAGTAAAGTTTTACGTTCTATGAGGTTTCTTGGGGGTCTGATCATAGCAAGTATGTTCAGTTTCGGCCTTCAGGCAGCCCCTGCGCTAGCCCTTCAAAATACATCAGTAGGTTCAGGATCTGCTGGGGGATTAGCATCTTACATTATGGGTGARCAAGGAGATCCTAACAAYGGATTTGTTGGTTCTTTAAGTTTAGATAACTTAGTTACTATTGATGGYAAYTTWGTTGTTGGTGCTTATGATGGYAGTGARCTTRCYATTAATATTGGTAGTGCTTTAACAGGTGGAACAGATGCAACAGTTGTRCGGTCAGCGGTAGCCGCTGAGGGTGCAAATACAGGTTTAGGAACAAGTTTTGTTATTTATGCACAAGAAGGTAGTGCRGTATTTATTGATGTTAATTCAGAYGTCTTCTTTTCATCAGGATTAAGAGTTACTGATCCAACTAGTCTTGCTACTGCTAAAACAACATATGTTGCTGGAAGTTCTTTGGAAAATACGATAACATTCTCTGGTACTGGAGAAATTCTTGTATTTATTCGAGGTGGAACTAAGCTWKCATTTGATAGTCTRTTTCCAGTMACWGCTGGTTCAATCAATGCTGATAGCATGAGATTTGAATTAAATGATGGRACTGTTGATGGAACATTAGGAACTCGTGCATTTATTCTGATGGATCAGACAGGYGKACAATCTGYATTTCCTAAGGTAACTATAGYTCGTGATGGATTTGATACAGYGGATGSTGATYTTAATGCTTYGTTATGTATCGGTTGTGATTCAACAATGACATTTATCTCAAAAGATTCAACCGGTGATATCGACGATTCATTTGGTCATATTGCATTTGATGTGTCAAACTTTGGGTTTGGACGACTTGATCTTGTAATTGCTGGTGGGAACGCACAATGTTTCCATGATGGTGCACTTTTAATGTACGGTTGTTGGCTCAATGCATCTGACTATGAAGATCCTACATCATTTAGAACTGGTGTAGACTTAAGACGTTTTGCTGGAGTCAATGCTCTGGTTAGTCTTACCGATGCTACAGCACGTTTAGAGGCAGATTATTTAGAATATTTGGAAGTTAATAATTTTGATGAATATCCATTTTATTCAGCTGGCGGAATAGATGATCTATCTCGTCGTAGTTTACGTATTCTTAATGATTGTCGTTCTACAAATCCATTTGCAGCAAACTCGTTTGCAGATTTTGATTTYAGACAGGCAWCAGCAGGAACATTTGATGATCGTGGATCTCAAGTTGGATGTGTACTCGGTGGAAATGGTACACTGTTYGTTGGACATAATACTTTTTTCGWTTATGTTTCGACAACATCTCCGATTCCATACGATGCAGATGCTATGGGGTTARCAAATCTATCAGGTATTGCAACAGGTYTATTTGGTGGCARTCCTGAAGATAAGACAAAAAAACGGTCACCAGGTGCTTTTTTGATTGATACTATCGATTTTACTCCRCTTRCTYYTGCATYAGATACTATCAATGTTGATTATGTWAATCATGGTGAACGACCAATTGTCTGGTCAGTTGGACAGTCAGCGTTACATTTCCGTTGTATTGCTGATGATACAGGTTCATATGATCCTGGYTTATTGAGTCCTGGTTTTGGTCCATATGATGGGGATGTTTTGAATCCTGGTGGACTTACAGCTGAAACAGATGGTCACATGGTACTTGATGCTGAAGGAAGTTCAATTTTCTTTCACTCAGATGATGCAACATTTGGAACAGGRGTTGGTAAATTAAATATACCGTCACTCTTGTTAAAYKCTGCAGGYCAAGAAGTACTRTTTGATGATTCTATTGTTGAGCGTCCATTRWTAATTGGCGATGAATATGATGCGTATCAAAAATCATATTTTTTCTTTAATCATGATGCTGACTTCATTAATATGACRCTTGATTTTAACGAYGTGTTACACTATGTTCCTCGACATAGATCTGCTATTGAACCAATYTTGGTTGGTGGTGAATCAGCACATTGGTTTGGTRGTGAATTTGCAATGCCAATCCTTCGTTTGAGTAATTCATTTATTGAATGTCATGAATCAATTGGTATTTCGGGAGTACGATTGGCAATCAATGATGCATTTGGTCCTATCGGAGCATTTGGATTTGGTGAACCTGATCTAGAATAYAACAAYTCTGCGATCACCTGCTTTAATCATGGTGATGAAGCTGATTCTATCAGAGGATGGGGTCGTGTTTTTGCACTTGGTACAGATCTCAACTTGTTYTGTGATGGAACAACATCTTTTGTCTTAGACTCAGCATTTTTAAATGTTTTCCGTAGTCACGATCAGAATGATCCTCTTGGATTACCTGTTCAGTTAGTGTTGGATGTTGCACCAGAACCAGCAGYTTTCTGGGATTCTTCATTCTCATACATYCCTGAYAATCAACGAGCTTTGCAGGTTTTYTATCTTGCAAATGGAGCRTACATAGAAATAGGTTGGAGAGACTTTGAAGGTTTCTTTAGGTTGAGTGGTGGAACTTTTATTCCTCAAAATATTTTTCCATGGGGAGGCATTCCTGTCGGCGGTGAAGATACATTTAGCAATGATTTCCARAATACACAAGCATCTGAGCTATTAATTCTTGGAGAAGGATTTACCTTTGAAGCGCTTGACTTTACCGTTCCTGGTAATCCAGCGCCCTCAGTTGTATCAACATTTGCTCAACCAGGTGTATTTTATGTTGGATATGGTGGAMGMTTAGTTMTKCTTAACCAACCACCGGTAACTCCACATGCATAYTTCAATGTTCCAATTGCTACATTGAATGATTCATTAGASGYAAGTAATCTCTTTGCAGAGCTTGATTTACCAAGYGAYCAAGCATTTTTTGGTCCAGAATATGGTAWWCAACCWTACGCAGTAGAYTTRSAYTTCCTTRRWGGTCTTCCATATGATATTGCTCATCTATTTCAAGATAGCTCAGGAATTGTRAGAATTCTTTGGGGTGGCGGTCCTGGTGGAGTTATTCGACCTRYAGGATTTGTKYCATTGAAGTCTGAMATWGAAGGTATTGAWAYAGRTSARTATCGATCATTGAAGTCATCAAAATCATCAGAYATAACTGCACGYAAYTATAGAAGCAAAAAAAATGGAACAACTGAACTAACTCGAGCAACAACTCCAATTAATCTACCAGTRGTWTTTTCAGGTTCATACATAACTGTTGGTCCAGATACAGTTGTTGAGCAGTTTCAAGTGATTGGTTCAACAATCGTTGATCCATTTCACCTTCATTTGACAGGTGATGAGCTTGGATATTCAACAATTCGTGAAATRGTTACTTTCYCAGCAGGTATTTTGGGAGAGGGATCTTTTGGTGCWATTGTRATGGATCAAGATGCACATCTTGGTTTAGGATCACGAGAATTTAATGAACATTCATCAAGAGCATGGAATCTGCTCGGTGATAGTGGCGTTACTATTTTCCCAAATGGTGACTGTCTCATTGAAYTGAACGAAGATCTTATTATTCATGATCTCAATGCAATCGTTCCAACAGAGAACTTTGGTGATGTAGTAGCTGGTAAGCGTCATCGTATTACCTTTACTTCAAAAACAGGTAAATCTGTTATTATTCCAGAAGGTGGCGAGTTGAATCTTGGTGCCTTTGGTCAGCGTGGTATCGCTGGTTCACCTATTGATGTAACTGCTGYTAACACACAGCAAATTTCCTTTGCTGGAAATGCTCAATTGATTGTTGARCCTGGTGCAACAATACGATTCCCAAATGTTGATATTGCTGAAGCACCAATTTTGTACATGAATGATGAAGCAAAATTGGTCTTCAAATCTGATAGAGACAACAATAAACCGGCTCCTTCTTTTAGAGTAGATCTTGATAAGTATCGCTCAAAAATCAAGGGTGTTGGTAAGATCTGGTTGAACAGAAATGCTACCATGGAAGTCTTCAATGAGTCGATGTTAAGTATCGAATGTGAAGGCGATGGCAGTCAATCACCAAATACYTTTGTTCAAGTAAGCAYTCAACGTGATGCACAAATGTCAATTGGTGATGCTGAAAACAATGGTGGCGCATTCCAAGTTGGAAACTTAGCTCCTGTAGACTTAACTGGTGCTAACTATGGTGTAGTATTCAGTCTTCGTATCAACGGTGCTGATGCAGTCGCTAACATTGGAAAACATGGCTTCATGGGCTTGGGTGCTGGTATTCTTTCACAAGCAGGAAATCAAGTAAATAGTTGGGAATTAATAGCATTGCATAATGTTGCATTTACAGAAATTCAAGTTCTGGATGGAACATTATGCCATAACCAGATTTATGATGGTGGTGGAGAAGCTGGTGCTGGAATTGATCCACTTGGATCAGAAGGCTCATTGTTAGCTGTTGGTCCTTCTCAAGAGCATGATTTCATAATTGGTGTTAAAGATGAAGCGAAACAACCGATTGTTCGTGGTGGTGGAAATGTGGTTTTTGTAACAAGTGATGCAACTGCAMCAYYTGATGAATTTGATTYAGTAACTCCAGATAATCCTCTTTYACTTATTGATAACCCAATTCTGAGTTCAGCTGTTGAATTGATAGAYGATAWYATTGAAGACAACGGAAGATACAGCATCTTAGGTTCAACTGACTTGATTCGTCAAAGAACAAGTGTTCCATTAGGATKTGCTGTAGAAACAATACCAAATACAATTGATGAYTCAGCGTTGCACAACGCAGATATTGGTTTTGGAACTCCAGCTGGATTCTTCCAATTCATCTGTCATCAGACTGTTCGAAATCAGACACCACGTCGTTTTGCATCATTTGGTCTGAACGATGGTCAACGTCGTGCTGCATACGTCAACGGTGCTCCTGACACAGATGACAATATTATACGAAGAGAAGATCGTACGGTAGCAGGTGTGTATGGTCCTAACAATACAGACTATTCACTTGCTATACGACAAGGATACCTTCGTGTGGTAACCGTAGACTTGAATGAAGATCCAGGAACATTTAATGTTCCAAGTGATCAATAGTCTTTATAAAGGACGTTAATAGAGGAGCGGTATTCAGGCCGCTCCCTTAAAAAAAAGAGTTTGTAATAAGGAGTATTAAATGAATAAAACAATGAAACAGCGCATTGTTGCAGYAGCCTTYMTWGGATTGGTTGGAGGYTCTGCWCAAGCGTAYGAGCTGCGTTCRCCATGGTTATCTGAAARAGGWCCACTTTCATACATTTTTGAGACTGAAAAAGATGATCAGTACTCATTAAATGTTTGGCATGCCGCTTATACACGATCTGCGCAWAAATCATTTAAAGAACATGGAACAAAAAAGTATCCATTGACAGAATTAATGTTTGGTAAATCAGAGTTCAAGTTGTCAGAGACTCTWCCTAATTCCWWTGCTGACATGCAGACTGAGTTCTACAATTCAGCACTCCGTACAGCAACGTTACGTCCACGTGCTCAATACAACGAAAAAGGTATAACAGTCGGTGGCCGTTTCGAATATCCTGTCTGTGATGACAGAGGACGAATTGGGCTCCGAGCAACTATTCCATTCCGTTGCATAGAAATTGAACGTGAAGATTGGACAGGAACTCCTGGAGATACCGAGACTAACAGAACACTTAAACATGGTTTTCTGAACGTAAGTAACAGTGATGGAGATAATACATTTTCAACTGTAAGTCCTCAAGAATTAACATCATTCACAATGCGTATGGATGCTTTTGAAGCAACCAAACAGACAGCACAAGGTAATTCAATGTTGTGGATTCCTGCAAACAAAACTGAAGTATATGCTGCAGGTTCTGTATTTAATGCTGCAACGCCAAAGAAAGATGATCTTGTATTTGTCTATAATAAAAAAGAGGGTCCACCTTCATTTGATCCACCACGTGGAATAGCTGCAAATGAGAATACAGTTTCTAGTTTTAAACCATTTGATCCTACTACTTCATTGCAAAATCATACAGAAGGTGTTTANTACCATTTTYCTCCTGATGCTTCATTGGTAGAAAAATATAAAACATTTTTCGAAACAGGGACTAAATCTGTATGCCAACGATTGCAGGATCAAGCATTAAAAGAACATTTATGGATTGTTAAAGTCGGAACGGGTGCGAAAGTAACAACTGATACAGAGCTTGATACCGCACAGACATTATATTCAGTTCAAAGTGATACCGAACATAATGAGTATCAATGGCTTTATTTGARTGGTGTTGAATTCAAGTCGGAAAGAAAAACTGGTCTTGGTGATGTTGACCTTGATCTTTTCTATGAACATCGATTTGATGATGATCTGTTGATTGAAGCGATGATTGGTGTGAAGATTCCAACTGGTGGCTCATCTGRTTCAACAGGTAATCCGTATCGTCCACGTCTAGGTAATGGATCACATGCTGAAGTTAAAATTGGTGCTATGCTTGCATATCAACCACTTGACTGGATGAATATGAAGGTCGATATGTATTATTCTTTTGCTGTTGAGTCGATTGAACATCGTGCAGCTGCATTTACTGGATCACAAATTCGTCATATCGGACCAAAAGCAGATGCTAAGGTYGATTGGGGTTATTTTGTTGGTCGTTTAGACTTTAATTTCTTCCATCCAGAAACCAAGAGTATTTCAAGCACAATCGGTTACGAAGTYTATGTAAAACAGAAAGATCATATTCGATTCAAAAAATCGCGTATGGCTTCATGGTTAGGTCGTAAAATTGTTGTTGATGCTRGTGGTRATACAGTTTCTTATGAAGAAAATCTTCAAAAAYTAGATAAYTGTGTTGCTGAAAAAGATACCGATGCTATAGCRCATAAAGTACGTGGTGAGTCATCGTACCGTGCTAACAAGTACTTGGAGCTCTTTTTAGGTGGTAGTTATACTTTTGCGGGTAAAAACGTTCCTCAAGAGACTGATGTTCATGGAGGATTCCGCGTACARTTTTAARTAAAWYATTCNATTTNNTTAYMRAAAGAGGYCAGYAWMWRCTGRCCTCTTTYKTTGCTCTCATGTTTTTAAGAAAGAAAAAAAAGTATTATTGCAATTAGAAAACTATTTATGATATTCTGAAGGTAATGAAAGATTACTGTAAAGATAGGTAAAAAGTTAAATTTTCTAAAAGGAGATATCATGATACAAAGAAAATATATGATGATAGGTCTGGTCTGTAGTTTTGTTTATTTGGGTGGACTTCAGGCATCGATGAGAGGCAAAATGGGTGGTAATAAAAATTATTTAACGAAGGTAAGTGAGCAGAAAGAATTTGAAGATAGATCAGATAGAGGAAAGCAAAGATATTTAATTGGGGCTAAAAGTGAATTAAATAATACAAAAAAATTTAAAATTACCAACATTGGTGACAAATTGAAAAAGACACTTGAATATTTGGCATCTGTGATTAACGATAATTCCAAGATAGAATATATAACTTACTATAACTTTCTTTTAGAAGATTTAGAAAAATCATCAGACAAAGATAAAAGCGACTTTGTTAAAGTTATAAGAGCTGATAAAGATATGGGTGTTAAACCAGCAGCTCCAGCTCGTGGACATGCTTCAGCTTCGGGTAATCAAGCGTCTGTAAATACTTCAAAAGAAGATATTGAAGATGCACTTGAGGCACTTGAAGATTTAGCTGACAATATTGAGTTTGACGGTAAAGATTCTAAAATCAGAAATCAAGAAGATTGGAGAAAGTTTTGTGACGTATTTG
Organism: Candidatus Babelota bacterium; assembly: GCA_002401785.1. Lineage (GTDB taxonomy): Bacteria > Babelota > Babeliae > Babelales > CAZZPM01 > CAZZPM01. The sequence goes on along the minus strand of NVUD01000004.1, from coordinate 10,582 downwards.
CTGATCTTGTTGGAGAAGGCAAATGGGAAGAAAATCGTGCGTACATTTGGGATGGCAAATCTCTCGAAAAGAAATAAATAATTGAGTAGATTAAAGGGGCTTGCATAGTTGAGCCCTTTTAATGTAAAGAAAAAAACTTTTAAAAGTTGCTTTGTCAAAAATAATTGAAAATAAATAGAGATTGAAGGGGAGCATAAACCATGAAAAAAATGATACAAGTGCTGATGACGCTCGTACTCGGATTCAGTTTTCTACAGGCTGATAACGATTCAATAGCGCGTGGCTTGAGATATCTTCCAAAAATATACATTAAAAAAAATAAAAAAGATGATAAGAAAAATAAATCGATAAGGAATAGAAATGTAAAGAGTGTACTGTTTAACTTGGATGATCATTTTGACAGTCAAAGTCGCAAGGGTGGCAAGGCTCAAAAGCTTTCTACTAGTAAATCTAAGAAGCTAATGAATGATTTCATTGGTGACTTAATGGCTGTTGGCAGTAGTTATGAGGATCTTTTAAAAGATAGTACATTGCGTCAAGTATGGATTGATGCAGATACTAATGATATAGTCGATCTTTTAGTTGATAAAGGTTACATTCAAAAAAATGGTGATATTAACAGTGCTGCATATCCAGAAGTTGCAAAACTTTTAGCCCTTACACAGGGTTTTCTTGGTTTCTTTGGTGATCAGGAACTAGCAATAAAAAGTGAATTAATTACTGATAAAATTAATGCTCTTAGTAATCGTCTTAAAGGAGCAAGCAAAAAGCTTGATGAAAAGAATATTGAAGTTGAACTTAGAAGAATTGCAAGTGAACTTAATGCTTTATTTAAAAAAAATAAACCTATTAATGATATAAAAGCTGATGTAGATCAATTGGCTGTAGAATATGTGAAAGTTTGGGATTCGGACAATCCTATTGAGAATGCTAGTTTGAAATCAGCTGCTGCAGAAGTTGATAGATTAATGAAGATATTTGATGATGACAATGCTTTAGATAAAAACAGAATGTTTAAGGTAGCGAAGGGCGAGTTGCAATCAGCTGTTACTGATCTTACAGCGATACTTTCTTTTAAAGGGAGCATAGATAATGTTGAAGATGATTTAAACGAAGTGAAAAGATATGTACAAACAATTGTAGATTTTTATAAAGCTAAAAAAATTGATGTTAAAACAGATACAACAGAAAATCTTAATGAAGTATATGATCAAGTTGTGAAACTTATTAAAGATTTAGAGAAAAAAATAAAAGAAAAAAAAGAGTTTAAAGATAAAACAGCACTAGTAAAAACATTGATTGCAGTGTTAAAGGCAGATAAGCAGCAAGGTTATACAAAAGTCTTAGATAAAGATTCAGGTCCTATGATTAAAGCATTTATCGCTTTCAAACCTGAAATTTGGTATTCATTGTTTGTAGATGAAGTGCTTAAGCGTGATGGATCCCTTGATAAAGAATATGAAGGATCATCTTTGCAGTTATTTTTGAACAGTTTAGGTGTAAACGATGATGCGAATAAACAGGCACAATTATTGTGTGAAAACCATCCTGAATGGTTTGATGAAGGTACAGATTTAGAATTCAAGGGTGATTTGTTATTTACAAGAGTACGAGACTTAAGTCTCTTGTTAAAAGACGAACTGATAAAAAGAAAGAATAAGCTTAAAGAATAGTACAAAGAGAACATCTTACTTTTGTAGTAATAAAATTATTATCTAAAGATAAGTAGAAAAAAGGCTGCCACAAGGTGGCCTTTTTTTATGGAGAGACAATACTTTTAAAGTACTGAGCTTCTTCTTCTGGATTGTCAGCCTGTGTGATTGCATTTCCAATGATGATGCCTGCTGGCTTGAGGTTGCAATAATGAACGACTGATGATTTATCAACTTTGCCAGTGATAAAAATAGGAACGGTTGTGTTTCCTTTGACGTTGATCCATTCTTCTTGTAATTCGGTTGCATTGACTGATGATTTTGATCGATGAAAAAGAAGGTAGTCAACTTCAAGAGTTGAGGCGTCCATTGCTGATTGACCAGTTGAAGGGGCATCGATGAGGTCAAGCATCACTTTGCTCCGATTCGAGTGAGCAGTGGTCGTACTTGATTGAATGACGTGGTTAGCAGCGCCGGCTAAAACAGTAATATATTGAGCTCCTTGAAGCGAAGCAATTTTGATAAGATCATGCGAAGATTCAATTATTTTTGTGTTTACAGCGATCGGTTTGTCGGGGAACAGCTCTTTAAATGCACGAATAACACGAATCCCTTCAATACAGATCAATGAATATCCAATTTCAATGATGTCAGCATATTCACCTGTTTTTTTAGCAACATCAAGAGCGGTTGAGAGCTGACTAAAATTATAAGCAATTTGTAACTTCACAGCTTAACCCTTTATAATTGAGAAAAAATCTTCTTTTATCTGGCATCAACAAGGATGTCGATCATCAAAACTAGTATCATTCTAGTTAAAAGATTTAGATTCAGCAAGATTTTTATGGTAGGGCCAGTTTTACTGATTAGAAATGATGCTCTGCTTAACAATGTTTGGAGTATTGATTGTTGTGCGATCAATTGTTTCAAAGAAAGGAAGGATTGATGCGGCAGCAATTGTTGTTTTTGCTTGGTTAAGATTCCCCATCACATAGATCGGTGGCAGGACATAATGTTGTTGCTGTGAAGGGTCGATAAAGAAGTCACCTGTTGGAATAACAATGTTTTTAGGTGATGTGAGAAGAACGATACTTATTTTTTTCATCTGATCTGTTTTGGGTAGATCGATCTGTTGAACATTCCAAAATAATGTACTATTTTTAAGTTTCTTTCTTTCAAGGACAAAATATTCAGCTTTTACTTTTTTTATCGGTTTTTGGTTTTCTTCAGCTGTTTTTTGACTAGGAAATGCTAAAGCAGTGATAGTTTTATCATTCAATGTTTGCAAATCAATTTTTGAGCTGACTGCAATAAAAACACGGTGAGAGGTATGTCTCAGTGGAAACTGGATCATGCCATGATTGTCAGAGTAGTCGATGTATCCGGCATACAGAGCGGGGAAACCGCTTAATGTTGGGTAATATCCACGCTTGATATTTCTTTTAAAAAGTTTCTGGGCAAGTTTGTGAGCGGCCATGTTTTCTATTTTCTGTTGAGCTTTTTTATTGGAAAAGCTGGCATCAATTTTCTTGAGCATCTGAGTTGGTGCATGGTTGAGCTGTAGAATCATGCTGGTTTCAGCAGAGCACGAGGTGATGGCTAATAGAATCGAGATGACAGAAATTAAAAAATATGTCATAGTAATCAAAGCTCCTTGCTAACAAATCGTATTATTATTCTTAATTGTATAAAAAAAAGAGCCCCTCAAGGCAATCAAATCTGTTTTGAGGCCATAAAATAAGGAAATTTCATGACAAAGATAAAAGAAAAACCGGCAGAACGTGTTTGGGCTGATTTCAAAAAGGATGYCTCTTTGACAGATGAGCAGCTGTCTCAATTTCAGCGATATGCAGATGTTCTGCTTGCAGAAAACGAAAAATATAATTTAACCGCGATCAATAATCTTTCAGGGGTTGCTCAGCAGCACTTTGTTGATTCTTTAGCACTGGCTCAGTCGATGGACCTTTCTGCAGTTTCAATGATTGCTGATGTTGGATCTGGCGCTGGGTTCCCAAGCATTCCATTAAAAATCATGTATCCGCACCTAAAAATTATTCTTATTGAAGTAACATATAAAAAACAGCTATTCTTACAAGAGTTAGTTGATATGCTCAATCTTGACAATGTTGAYGTTGTYGATCTTGATTGGCGWACATTTRTSAGAACRACWGAAGCKCCGRTTGATCTGTTTGTAACACGAGCWGCWYTGGGYGAASTTGAATTGACWCGAGCKTTTMGATCAAMWTCTGCGTATCGYRATGCAACAATTGTTTATTGGGTAAGCAGCACATGGAAATGTGCAGAAAAAGTGAAAAAATATTTTTTAAAATCATTTGACTATCAAGTCAAACATAAAAATAGAAAATTAGTTTTTTTGAAGAATAAATAAATTGATAAAAAGGGGGGAGAGGGATGAAAAAGGTTTTTAGTCTGTTTATTGTTAATCTAGTTGTTGCAGCTTCATTGTCTGCGGCTTTATCTAACTCAGGTTCTAAGTCTTCATTAATGAAAGTTACCTTGCCACAGATCGTTGTGAAACTTGCTTCTATTATAAGCAATAAATTTGAAAAGGCAGATTTGTTTTATGATCTTCGTCAGGCTGATCGACAGCAAGGTATGGATGGGACTATGCATTTTTTATTTAATACCATAGAGAATAAAACTTCCAAATGGTCAAAAATATCAGATCAATCAACNTTAGATAAGGCTATAAGTAAAACTGATTGGTTTTCCATAGCGACAGAATCTATATTTTTGGGTCTTATGTGTAAGTTGATAGAATATGACAATCCTAGGGATAAAGATCGATATGATTCATTGGAAGAGGATATTGATCTTATGAAAGATGTTTTGTTAGATTATTTGCAATCTGTTGCTAATGATACTGTATCAACCTCTCCTCGCGGCTCACAATCTGATATTTCATATACAAAGAAAAAGAAAAAAAATCTTGATTTTCAATTTGACGATGTTCAATCTGTTATTCGTAAGGAGCTAGATTTCGTACTTGTTGAATGTTTGTGTAGTTGATTTTGAGAGTCGAGAAGTTTTTTTTGTTATGCTTATATTCTGTTATCACTTTTAATTGTACCATCACGAAGGTCGATAACACGATCTGCTTGCGCTGCAATTTCAGGCTCATGTGTGACGAGAATGATAGTTGTTTTTCGTTCTCTGTTTAATCTTCTGAAAATATTCATAATCGCTTCGCCAGTTGTCGTATCAAGATTTCCTGTTGGTTCATCTGCAAGTAAAATAGTTGGATCATTGATCAATGCGCGTGCGATAGCAACTCGTTGTTGCTGTCCGCCAGACAATTGAAAAGGAAAGTGATCTGCACGATTTTCAAGTTGTACAATCTTAAGAGTTTGGAGCGCTTTTTCTCGGGCTTCAGTCTCAGCTTTTTTTGCATACAATTGTGGTAAGGCAACATTATCGATTGCATTAAGATCGGCTAAAAGATGAAATTTTTGAAAAATAAATCCAATTTTTCGGTTACGAATAGTTGCAAGTTCGTTACGATTCATAGTCGCTACATTCTCGCCATCGATGAAGTAGTCACCTGATGTGGGAACATCAAGGCAACCAAGTAGATGCATTAATGTTGATTTACCCGATCCAGATGTTCCGGTGATAGCTATGAATTCACCATTTTTAACTTCAAAAGAGATTCCTTTGAGCGCTTCAATTCTGTTTTCACCCATGATGTATGTTTTTTTGAGATTATCGGTATATAATCGAATGCTTTCTTTGGTTAATAGATTGTTCATCTATTTTTCCTTTGATTATTTTAATAACAAAAAAATGTTATCATTATTTTTAATCAGATTCTTTTTCAATTGTTGGTAATAATTCTTTTTTTATTCTATTAACAAGAGATCGCATCAAAGGAACATATGTTTGAATTCGCTTAAACATTTGATTGGCAAGCTCCTCGTCATAGGTGTGGGATGTAAGATTTCTGTCTTTAAGCATCTGTAGCCAGCTATTTTCATCATCGATAATATGTGATGTGAAAGCTTGCTTGAAGACATCTTTAGGGTATTGTATATACACTTCTTTTGTACGGAAATATTCTTGTAAGAATTTCCAAAATAGTTCTATAGTGAATTCAAATCGTTGTATTGTTGCATCAATATAAACTTGGTCTTCCCCTGGTTCATTTTTGTAAATATTTTCAAGTCTTAACAGTGYATTCTCTAGCTTTTCAAATTTAGTGAGTGCTTTGTTCATATAAACTAACTCCTTCATCCAGTATGTTTYTTTTWATTTTTGATTTTTCAGAAAGTTGATCAAATCTTAAGCAGTCTATGTGCAAAAGAGTATCTGCGTTTTCAATAATATCAACAATATCAAGCCAATCCTTATCATTTGCTTTTGGACAGAGAATTGCAAGATCAATGTCTGCTCGTTCAATATTGTCTTTGCGGRCTCTTGATCCAAAGAGTATAATTTTTTTCACATNAAGGTAATTGTTTTAGTTTTTCTATAAATTTGTACTGTAACATAATTTTCTCGTGAACTTTATTGAGTGTTATTTTAAATATTTGAATGAAATCACAGATAAAGTATAGGTATGGGGAGCTGTTTTTGTCAAAGAAATAGCAACTTTCTCGGAAAGGTTTTTGGATTGATCTTCTTTGCATAAATCAAAAAAGATCGATATACTATTATCGATTGAAAAGTTATTAAAAAGATCGTTGTAGACAAAGGAATCGATGATGGRAAATCAAGAGCGAAGYATGGGCTGTGGAGAAGTRAAAGCAGCACTTGTYGGTGAAAAAATTCAGCTTGCAGGATGGGTKCACCGTCGTCGTGATCATGGAGGKGTTATCTTCATTGATTTACGCGATAGAACGGGCCTGGTACAACTTATTTGTAATCCAGACTTTACAGCTGCATCATCTATGGATCATGCACATGCGCTTCGRTCTGAATATGTTGTTTTTATACGAGGCTCTGTTGTTAAGCGTTCTGATGAGGCAATTAATACCAAGCTTGCAACCGGGACCATTGAAGTTTATGTTGATGAATTAGATATTTTAGCAACATCTCGGCCACTACCATTTCAGCTCGATGAAGCAGACAATGTTGATGAAGAGATTCGATTAAGACATCGGTATCTTGATTTACGTCGTCCTGAAATGCATCAAAAAATRAAGATGCGTCATGATGTTCTTTTTGATATGAGACAGTTTTTTAATGAAAAAGATTTTTATGAAATAGAAACACCTATTCTTTCAAAAAGCACTCCAGAAGGGGCACGAGACTTTCTTGTTCCAAGTCGTATGGCAGAAGGAAGCTTTTATGCACTTCCACAGTCACCACAGGTTTATAAACAGTTGTTGATGGCATCAGGGATGGAAAAATATTTTCAAATCGCTCGTTGTTTTCGTGATGAAGATTTGAGAGCGAATCGTCAGCCGGAGTTTACACAACTTGATATTGAGATCTCTTTTRTAGAAGAAAAACATGTGCAAAAATTGAGCGAACAGTTAATGCGTCGTCTMTGGAAAAAATTCTTATCAGTCGATTTGCCAGAGACTTTCGAAAAGTATCGATACGATGATGTTTTTGAAAAATACGGTTCTGATAAGCCGGATATGCGGTTTGATATGCCGATTCATAAAGTAACATCATTATTTGCTGACACAACATTAACTTTTTTGAAAAAGACAATCGAYAAAGGTGGACAGGTTGGTGCACTCGTAGTGAARGATCGTTCATTCGCTCGGTCTGAACTTGATGGATGGGTTAATTTTGTAACMAAAAGTCTGGGAGCTCAAGGGCTTTTATATATTCGATTTCATGAAGATGGAACGCCAGATTCACCAGTCTCAAAATTTTTGCCATCAGACTTCTTTTCAGAAGCTCAGAAAATTTGTAAAGATTTGACGGTTARAGATACTCTCTTTTTAGTTGCTGGTGAATATCAAAATGCATGGAGCATTCTTGGTAAGATTCGTCTTGAAATGGGTAARAARTTTGACTTGATCGACAAGTCAGMATGGAATATTTTTTGGGTTGAACAATTTCCTATGTTTGAATGGGATCAAGAAAATAAACGATGGCAAGCTATGCATCATCCATTCACCTCACCAGAAAAAGGTTGGGAAGCGATGGAGCCAGGAAAAGTTCATGCACGTGCGTATGATCTGGTTTGCAATGGTGAAGAGCTTGGTGGTGGATCGATCCGTATTTTTGATTCAGAAACACAGTCAAAAGTTTTTGAAGTGCTCGGCATGGATAAAACAATGATAGAAGATAAGTTTGGCTTTTTGCTGCAAGCCCAAGAATTTGGTTTTCCGCCACATGGTGGAGTCGCATTTGGTATTGATCGTCTGATTATGCTATTTACCAACACCGATTCRATACGTGAGGTTATYGCATTTCCAAAGAATCAGCGAGGAATTTGTCCATTGATGGATACGCCGTCATCTGTTGATGAAAAYCAATTGAAAGATTTGCATATTAAAGTAGCGTTGAAAGCTAAAAAGTAAAAAATAAAGTTTTAATAAAAAAGAGAAGGGTCGTTATYWAWTARCGACCCTNYYYYTTTTTATNNATTTGTTATAGCTTATTCTTCACAGTTTTCAAAGGCGTACATAATTTCTGGATTGATTGTCAGAATTGATACATTGCCTTTTCTATTGATAGTCAGAATACCTGCAGGAATAGTAATTGTGCTGAGATCTTCTGTGGGAAGCGTTAGGTGGAGTTTGCTATTTTTTCCTAAAATACTTATTAAAGAACTGCTGTGAGGTCCAATGAGAAAACCGCCAGTTACAGATGTAACATCGATTTGTAAAACATCCATTTTTTTTGAACTGGTTTGATAGATGATTTCAAGTGAAAAAATAGTACTCATCGGTTATCCTAAATGTTTCTATAGATTTATAGCTCGTTCTCTTCTTCTACTTCACTTTCTCTTGCTGCTTTAGCTTCAGCTTCTTCAGCAGATTTATTGAGCGCAATAGTGATACGTGCTTTTGCTTGTGCATCTTCAAGGGTTCCTACCATGTAAAAAGACTGTTCTGGCATTTCATCGCACTCACCATTAACAATTTTTTTAAAGTCAGCAACCGTTTTTTCTCGAGGAACAAARACACCTTTGATATTAATAAAATGTTCAGTAACAAAGAGTGGCTGTGTAAGAAAGTTTTGAATTTTTTTTGCACGATATACAATTAACTTRTCTTCTTCAGACAGTTCATTCATTCCTAAAATAGCAATAATATCCATCAGCTCTTTATATTTCTGAAGTATTTTTTGGATACTTGTTGCAACTGCATAATGTTCTTCACCAACAATTTCAGGTCTCAAGCCGTTTGAAAATGACTCAAGTGGATCGATTGCAGGGAAAAGTCCTGCTTGTGCAATTTTTCTTGAAAGGTAGGTACCAGAATCAAGATGTTGGAATGCTGTGGTAGTTGAAGGATCTGTGTAATCATCAGCAGGAACATAAATTGCTTGAATGGAGGTGATGGATCCGCTGGTTGAACTAGTAATTCGTTCTTGTAAGGCGCCCATTTCAGATGCAAGTGTCGGTTGATATCCTACAGCTGAAGGTARRTGSCCAAGTAAGGTTGAGACTTCAGCACCTGCTTGTACRTATCGAAAAATATTGTCAATAAAYAAGAGGCTGTCACGTTTTTCWACATCACGAAAATATTCTGCCATCGTTAATCCGCTCAGTCCAACACGAAGACGTGCTCCGGGCATTTCACTCATCTGTCCAAAAATAAGGGCAGTATTTTTTAGAACACCAGTCTCTTGCATTTCAAGCCAGAGATTGTTTCCCTCACGTGTTCGCTCGCCAATGCCAATGAAAACAGAACATCCATCYTTTTCAACAGCAATATTTCTRATGAGCTCTTGTACTAARGTTGTTTTTCCAACACCGGCACCACCAAATAGACCGACTTTTGATCCCTTCATGTATGGGCACATCAAATCAATCGCTTTGATACCAGTTTCTAAAACTTCTTCAGTAATTTTTTGTTCAAGAAGGTGTGGCGCGGGACGATGAATCCCCCAGCGCTTGCTATCTTTAAGTAAGGGGCCACCGTCGATAGTTTCACCCATGACATTGAACATACGTCCTAAGACTTCTGGACCGATYGGTACAGCGATTGGAAGTCGTGTATCTAAAACGGGRAGCTTACGTACAAGATTKATTGTTGTATCAAGAGARATACATCGAACAGTGTTGTCACCTAAGTGTTGGGCAACTTCAAGATTGATATTGATTGTTTTATCAATATTTTCAGGGTATGAAGTGACAATAACAAGGCGATGGTGAATCTGTGGAACATAGCCTTGAGGAAAKGTAACATCAACAATGGTACTATTGATGCGTAAAACATGACCGAYAATTTYTTCTTTTTCTAGATCTTCTTTGGTGAAGAARCYTTTATATTCAGTGATAGCTGTATTGTGATGCATACTATTTTCCTTGGTTATGAGCGGTTTATTTGTAAAGTACGTACCGCTGTTTTTCCATCTGACTGGTTTGACGACGTCTCTTTTAAGCGAGTATGAAACGTTCCAGCTTYTGTTCTGTTGTACAARATGGATTTAGCACTTTGCCGTTTATTAAAAGGTTTTTCTTCATCATTTCTAAGCTGAATAATGGGAAGGGTAAAAAAAACATTATTATTTGAAGTCTCACTTGTTATGCGTGGACTCTGTATTGAATCAAGGTATCGAGGATGCATGTTAACAATGATAGTCTCTTTAGGATGCTTTAAGTTATACGATCTTTTTGCTAAAGATGCTTCTGTTTTTTCTTTGATTATCCATTCTTTTAGTTCATCATTCCATTTGCAAGAAAAAAGACGATGTGCTTTGTCAGCTGCTATAGAAAATGTTGTTACATTATTTACTTGTGAAGCGGTAGGATTAAAGTGGCGGGTAATTAAATAATACCA
>NVUD01000016.1 GCA_002401785.1 Candidatus Babelota bacterium | reverse complement strand
TCGAAAATACTCGGCTGGTTACGGCCCGGAAAAATAGATACTGCCAAGATATAAAAAGCTCCATAGTGATTAATTTCATTAGGAGCTTTTTTTTCGTCTGAAGATTAATTATATTCATGTAGTTGATCGTTTAAGTCTATTTTTAACATTTTATTTGAGTTGGTTGAAAAAGAAGTCAAGATCTTTATCTTAGTCATAGAATGATTGAAAAGGCAAATAATTTTTACTAAATATTTTAGAAAGATTTTCTTATGAGTATGTACGTTGATTCAGTAAAGGAAATATATAATCGAATTGAATATTCAATACAGGATATTGCTGTTGATTTAGAAAGTAAAAAGTATTGGGGAATCACTTTTTTATTTGATAAGAAGCGTATTTGTTTTCGTAAAGCAAATATTACTTTAAAAAAACAGGGACAATTTGTTGTTGTTTGGAAACGGGCATTTGATGGTCAAACTCGACCGTATAATAATCATGATGATATTGATGTTTTGGTGATTCATTTGGAAGCAGAAAGAAATATTGGGCAGTTTATTTTCACAAAAAATATATGTAATAAGTATGGAATTTTTTCTACAGAATAAGAGCAGGGAAAACGAGGATTGAGGGTTTATCCTCCTTGGGATGTAATGAATAATAAGCAATCAAAAAAAACTCAAGCATGGCAAAATAATTACTTTATATCTTTTAATGAAGATAAAGAGGTTGTTAGAAAAAAAATAAAGTTATTAATGAATGAGAAATAGTTTTAACAAAATTAATTATCTTCCCCTTTTAAGGGAAGATGTATCTCTTATGGGAGTGTAATGATCAAAAAAATTATATAYTTAAGTCTGTTTTTTTATATAAATATTATATCAGCTCTTTCAATTAAAGAGTTTGAAAATCCAAAACTATGGCATGATAAATCAATTGCTGAATATTTAAAAACAGCATCTGTTAAAAATATTATTCCAATGCGAGAATTTCTTGAAAGTGCTGGTAAAAAAGATGATTTTACCAATGAAGTTTCATTAATTGAGTTAGAAGGTGGAATACGGGCTGTTTTTAAACCAGGAGAAGATAATTATTTTGAGGAAGTTGCATATAACGTTTCATGCCATCTTGAGTATCCATATGTTCCTCCAACAGTAATGCGAACTATTAATAATCAAGAAGGATCGTTACAATTATTTGTTGAAACAGAAATTGATCTTTTGGATGATGGTATGTATGAACAGATGTTTGAAAAATTTGATGAAAATGATATAAATAATCTTAAATTATTTTATTTTGTTTTTGGTCAGTGGGATTCAGGAGCGTATAATTTATTAGCATATGAATATGAAAAAAAAGTGTATGCGATAGCAATAGATAATGAAGGTTTTGCAAATATGCAAAAAGTTCGGTATGGAGAACTTCCATACATTCGTATTTGTTATGATGAGTCTTTTAAAACCAATGATTTTGATATACCGTTTCCATTTGATTCATATAAGATATTAAAAAAGTCTTCAAAGGATGATATGAATCAGGATTTTGTTAAAAAATTACCTGATTGGTTTAGAACTGCACCATATAATCATAGAAAGTATATTTTATACCAAGATGGCTTTTGGTGCCAATTTCATGCTTTTAATGATAAATTTATTAAGTCATATGTTGATATTTGTTCTGAAAAAATATATCAAACTTTGCAAAAATTAGACAGGTCAACTTTACATTCGTTATATAAAAAAGTTTTGAATAACGGATTATTTAAAGAAGCTCAAATTGATGATATTTTAGAGCGACGTGATCAAGTTTTAGCCTCTGTAAAAGCTAGTTGAAGAAAGTAGATGAGATAAAGTATTGACTAAGGCTATTACTTTTATGTAAAAAAAAATATTCTATATCTTACTGAAAAGGAGAAGTCAGATGTTTAAATTATTTTCTTTTTATTTTTTAATAGTAATTTTCTTGTCAACAGAAGGAATATTTGCTGCTGTTGAGTCTTTTTCAGAACAGAAAAAAGTTGTTATAGTTGGTTGTTCACAAGGAATTGGTAGAGAAGTTGCTTCTGTTTTTGTACAAAATGGATACAAGGTTGGGGGTATTTCTCGAAATACAGTAAAGTTGCAGTCTTTAAAAGAAGAACTTGGAGATGCATTTATGTATGAAATTGCAGATATTCAAACAAGTGAGTCAGTAGATATTGTGAATAACTTGATACAAAGAATGGGTGGATGTGATATTTTTGTTATGAATGCAGGAATATTTACAGACATTATTAGAGAAGAATTTTTATATACATCATTTTTAAATTTAGATTGGCAGGAGCTCTTAGTACGACAGCTTGATGTCATTCAAACAAACGTTGTAGGTTTTACACGAATGGGTCAGCTAGCAATTGAATATTTTATGAAACAAAAGTATGGACAGTTTGTGGGCATAACTTCTGTTGATTCAGTTCGTGGTAATCCATGGGGTCCTGTTTATTCAGCTACAAAATCGTTTGAGTCAACATATATGCAGGGGTGGCGATCAACATTTGAGATGTTTAAGTTACCAATTATTGTGACTGATATTCGTCCAGGTTGGATTGATACAAATCTAGATCAAGATAAAGAAGGAGCATTTTGGGTTGAATCACTGGACGTTGCTGGACGTGATATCTTTAAAGCAATTGAAGCAAAAGAAAAAATTGCATATATTACTGAGCGATGGGAATCATTCGCACATTATTTAACAACAGTTACTGATGAAACATATAACTTTTTAGCTAGTAATTTTGGTATTAGAAATTTGGATATACAAGCTTAGTTTTTATCTATTTCTTTGATTAATTTGTATACACGTCCCGGTAGAATCTGTTTTTTGTTATTGAGTCCATTTTTATGTCATTGTATAAGAAGCTTTCCCCAGCCAATCTGATATGCAATAATATCTTTAATATTGATAATATGTTGAGAGAATTTTATATTTTTACATTCGTATTTTTGAGGAGATATGCTGTTAATACGTTTCATGGGTTTTATCTGTGTAGTAATTATTTTTTTACTTAAGGGAGCGTGAAACTTAGTTTTAAAATTTGATACAAATTGACTCATATTTGATTCTCGTTTTTTGTATATAATATATGTTAAATACTTGATATAATTCAAATAAATCTTACTATGTAAGGAGTTTATAAGGCAATGAGTTTCGATACTTTATATAAAAATATGATTACTTTGTATGAAGAAGAAGGAAAAAAATGGTGTGATGAGCTTCCTGAAAAAGTTGATCACATTGTTAAACATTTTGGCATTACAGAAACACTTCCATATGAAAATTTGAGTTATAATTATGTTGTTTCAGGGTTAATGAATAATCATCCGATTGTTATAAAAATAATATATGATAAAAAAAACTTACATTATGAGTCAAAATCCTTATCAGCTTTTAAGCATGTTGGTTCAGTGAATCTTTTATATAGAGGCGATGGTTTTTTATTACTCGAGAAGTCAATTCCTGGTAGTTCATTGGCAACTATGATAGACAATGATGAAGATATTCTTCTTTTATCTCATGTGATACATCAATTACATACATTGAGAGATTATAAAAGAAGTGATTTTAGAAATTTACAGGATCTATTTTCTGTTTTTGATCAAGAGTGGAATTTTCCAAATGATTATTTGCATAAGGTTCGTTTGATACGGAACTATTTTAATAATCAAAATCAGCAACAAGTTTTATTACATGGTGATTTACATCATGATAATATTTTGAAACATGGTAATAATTGGAAGGTTATTGATCCTAAGGGAATTATTGGAAACCCTCTGTATGATGCAACATCTTTTATTCTAAACCCAATTCGGTTGCTAAAAAACAAAGAAGAAGAGTACTTATCAAAGTTATTTGCACGACGAATTAAAAAAATCAGCGAATTGCAAGGTTGGTCAGAGCAAAATTTAACAGCGTACTCTTTTATGTATACAATTTTATCATGGATTTGGGCTTTACAAGATGGAACAGATATTGAATAYCAACAAAAATGTGCAAATATTTTAGATAGTTTTATGACTTAACGTAATTTGGATACTATCTATTTTTATATGTTTTTATAAAAAAATTACGTAAAATATCAAAAAAGCTGCTTTCTAGCTTGACGTATTGCACCCATTTCAAAGGCATGGTATTCTTTAAATGATTAATTTTAACGAGATGAAGTGGTGTTACAGGGTACAAAGTTATGAAAAAAATGTTTTATATTTATTTACTATTTCTTTTCTCCATAGCACAGGTTTTTCTGTCACATGCAAGTTTTTCTCGAGAATTAAGATTATTTACAGCTATTGATAAAAGTGATTTATTAATAGTTAAAAACATCATTAATAATTCTTCTTGGCAAGTGATTTCTACCTTGAAGGATGTAAAATGTTTAAGATCGTTTTTCAGTTTTAATCCACTACATGCAGCAGTAAAAAAGAAARATAAAAAAGTATTAGATATTCTKYTATTAGCAGAAGAAAAAGATTTGATTGTAGCATTAGAACAGAAAAATTGTCGTGGATTAACACCTTTGGCATATGCAGCAAAAAAAGGTTTATMTGATTTGACAAAAGTGCTTCTTGAAGCAGGAGCAAATCCAAATACGAGTGATAATAAGAGATATACGCCGCTACATTATGCTGTAAAAAAGGCTAACATGAAATTAGTGAATCTATTACTTGATCATAATGCGCAGGTTGATGCAATTGCATTTACATTGGATAAAAAAGAGATTGAGCCTTTACATTTTATTATTGATGAGAAGTTGACTCCAAGTTTTTCAGAAGAAGTTCGATTAGAATTATTACGAAAGTTACTCTCTGCAGGGCTGGATGTGAATCGTCAAATGGATCATGGTGATACTCTTTTACATTGGGCGTTGGAAAATAATTATAAAGAAATAGTTATCTTTTTATTGCAAGATGCAGATGCTGATATTCTTTATAATTTGGATAATCAATATCCATTTCAGGACTGGAGTACAGAGCAATTAATTGGAATATTTGGTCAAAAAATAGCTGATTCTATTATTGAAAAGATGCCAATTAATAAGCCATTGCTTTCTAAAAGTTTAGTAACAACCATGCTTGTTTTGCCGTTGTTTTTATATATGATTTATTCTGTTAATAGATAAATAAAACAAAGCTATTTAACTTAATATTTTTTTGCTTTTTGTTCCATTTCATAATAAAATTCTGCGTTTATCGTAGGATGATTATAGTCAAAAAATATTAAAATTTCATTGCCATATTCAAGTTTTTTTACTGCTTCGTGCATCATATAATATTCTTTTGTTGATAACAGTGCTCCTTTATTGAGTAGTGTTTCTGCTATTTTAAACTGACAAGTCATCATAGCATAATATAAGGCTGTCAGCTGGCTACTGTTTTTTAGATGAATATTAATTTTATTTTTAATGAGTTTATTTACGAGATCAATATCTTTATTTTGTACTGCATGATGTAAGTACGTATTGCCATGATTATCTTGTTTATTAATGTTTTTTTTATCAAATATATCTATGCTTCTTTTATTTATTTCACCTTCAATACTTCCATTGTTGTCCGGGGCATTTGAATCATCTGTTTTCTTATTAAAAGATTTTTTTTCTTTAAGTTGTTGTTGAATTAAGTCGGTTGTTTCTTCTGTTTCTTGAGCTACTTGTTTAGATGATTCTACAAGCTTATTTTCAGAAAAATCAGCTTGTAAAGTTTGAAATAGGATAGTTGTGTAGAAGAAAAAATATTTTATTTTCATTAGAATAACCTTTACAGTAAAAAATTATACATCTATGAAAATAATACTACTTTCTATTGAATGTTTTGAACAAGATTAAGAAAAATTTTATAGTAAAAAAAGATGAACTCTATGTTTATGCATAGGTTTGATACAGTATTTGGCAGGCTATAAAAGCGATCGATGGAATTGTAACTGATAAAACATCAGTTCTATATTTTTCTATAAATTCAGGCAAGTTATCAGGTATCTCAGACCATCTATCCAGCTCTATGTTTGTTTGGATTCGTAAAAACTCTGAGCAAAGCATACGTATCTGATGATTGCGAATAGTATGTATATTTATTTCACTAACCTTTGCGCCAGATTCAAGTAGTTTTTTTATGAGATCATACTTATTAATTTTAATTGCTGTTTCGAGAATATTAGGGGATCGGCATGAAAATGCTGATGAGTGCATATTTTTGTAATCTGTTTTAATCATATTTATATCATTGATATTATTAAAGATTGGATTATAACCAGATTGTGCTGTTAGTGGACGAATTCTTGTCAAAAGAAGATCAATAATCTCTACATGTTCTAGTCGAATCGCCCAATATAAAGTAATTTGGTTAAAGTAATTATTCTCAAAATCAACATGTAATAAAATTGTTTGTACCATTTCAATATTATYATTTAAAGTTGCCCATAAAAGAGGTGTTGGTCCTTGGGGATTGATAAGTCTCWGAAGATTATTCCARAWTTCGTGTTTCTTGAATATTTGATTAAATAAAYWSTTRTTRTTMTRARAACAAGCATCAGAAAATCGTTGATAMTCAYYTTCYTCAGGKCTATATGAYTCTATTGARTRYSAGTTAAARTCTTCTTCTTCATATGCATTAGAMGCAGWAATAGTATCATAAAAATCGTCAAAGTTTGCATCTATTTCTGTGTTCATAAAAATAGTTAAAATTAATAATAAAGTGRYATKTTTTTTCATTGARAACCCTTGTRTAGTTGATCGATTAAAGAGTCTTYTAGTTTACAAGAAACAATGATTAATACAAGGGTTTTTAGGCATTCGTTTAATTYTATYAACARTGAAWRCMTTTYTCTATTTTGAAACTCATCTGTATTAAGATTATCTTTTAATAATCATCAAGTTATTCTGAGGTAAGTTCATAGTTGGTGATGAAAAAGATCGATACTCAGGAGGAATGTTGAGGGGAAATTATTATCTTTCGGTTAGATTGGTCTTTGACAACAGAGTCCATAAGTGCACGAGATTCATTACGTAGTTCTGTTTTGACAGCTTCAATCTGTTGTTTTTCATCTTCTGTGGTCATGGATAAAAATATTTAGATTCTTGATCAGGGTGTTATTTTGGTTTTTTGAAGTAAAGACTTTCCCTTTCTTCTTTTTCTGCTTCTAATATTTTCACAATTTTAACATGGCCTTTTTTTTTAGCAACCTCAAGAAGGGTTTCGCCGTCTGTATTTTGTATCTCAGGATCAGCATGATACTGAAGAAGGATAGTTACAATATCTACATGTCCATTTTCAGAAGCATGAAGAAGAGGAGTTTTAATAGAAGAATCATGCTGGTCAGGATTGGCGCCATTAGCAAGAAGGGTACTCACACAACTTTCATGTCCATATTTTGAAGCTAAAATAAGAGGCGTTTTATTGCAGGAATCACCTATATTAGGATTGGCATGAGAGGATAGTAATGAAGTTACAATATTTTGATATCCACGTTTTGAAGCTAAAAAAAGAGGAGTTTCATCGAAGCAATTTTTTATGTTAGGATTTGCACCATTATCAAGCAAGGTACATACAATACTGTGATGTCCATACTTTGAAGCAAAATGAAGAGCAGTACATAGTTTTTCATTTTGTATGTCAGGATTTAAACCATTTTTTAAATAGTTCTTTACTTCTTCAAGTCTGCCTTCTTTTGCATATTTAAATATATCATCTGGATATAAAGCTGCGAAAAAATGTGATGTTGAAAGTAAAAAGAATAAAAATACAGAGACAATTAATCTTATTGATAATTTCATTGAATTTCCTTAATAGTACTTCCTACATCAATCTTATTAGATTCTACAACAGTAATGATATTTATACTGTATATTTCCTGATTCAGGTTTGATTTATATGCTGAAACAGTAATAATTTTGTGATTTTTTTAAAATTCAAATCGAACCCCACCTCCCCATTGGTAGTCAGAATCATACGTTCCTATAAATAGTATGTTTTTATTGAGTGCCCATAAAAAATTGAATCGGTATTCTTGGTTGGTATTATAAAGCCATTCAAATAAAAGTCTTTTGGTTAGTTGAAGACTGGACTCAACTTCTAGTTGAACTCTTCCTGTTGTATCAATACGAAGATTAGATGTTATAAGAAGTGGAATAACATATCGTACCCCAAAGGTTCCAACATGTCTCTTTTTGTTAGTTGTTTTATCGTATTCAAGTTCTCCTCCAGCATACAGTTCTAAATATTTTGTTAAACGTCGACCATATGACATTTCTATATCGTATGAACTTTTATAATCAAAATCATATTTAATTTCAAAAATATTTCGTGTATCTGATAAGCGTGAAATTCCAGCTATCATATTTGAAAGAACTGCAGATTTTGTTCTCAAGTATAAGTCATTATGAGAGATATGATAAATAGTCTCTTTTGAGGCGATACTTGTTTTTTTATATGATACAACCCGTGCCAATCCAGCAGTCATGTGATATAAATTATGACAATGCAGAAACCAATCATTTTCTTCAGTAGCTTCAAACTCTATTGTCATATTGCTCATGGAGGGAACGTTAACTGTATGTTTTAAAGGGCTTTTATCTCCTTGTTGATTAAGAACTCTGAAGAAGTGTCCATGTAGATGAATTGGATGATGCATCATGGTTTTGTTATTAAATTCAATCTGTACGACTTCTCCTTTTTCAATCCATATTTTTGGAGACTCTCGTAATGTTTTACCATCAAAGCCCCAAAAATATCCATCCATATTTCCTGTAATATTAAGTTTTATTTTTCGTTGAGGTTTTGTTTTATCAAAAGAAGTTTTTTGAGTTGCAGCTAAATAATTATAATTTGTCATGTGTTGGATAACAGAAGGAGTTGTTTCTAGTGAGTCTTGGTGATTAGGCATCGGCATATTCATCGACATATTCATCTTCATAAACATAGATGAATCGGGATTCATAGTATGTTTTGATTCATCTATTATAAATAGATTCGGTTTTTCTATGGTGGGAGCAAGTTTTTTTTCTCCATTGCCTATAAATACAGATGACATCCCGGTACCATCTTCTGATGATGCTCGCAATTCATATAAAYTATTATCTGGCATTGATATTATCAGATCATATGTTTCAGCAATCGCTATTAAAAGACGCTTGACCTTAATTGGTTCTACGTCTACACCATCAGCAGATGCTATTGTCATTGGTCCAGACGCTGATTCAAGGTTAAAATAACTTGCTGTACTGGCATTAATAATTCTAACTCGTACGGTACTGTTTTTAACAGCAGGTAGAATCGTTTCTTTTTGTCCATTAGCTAGAAAGGCATCATAACCGACATCAGAAAGATCCATTGGTCCCATTCGTGTTGCAGCACCAATAAGTCGTTGCTTTATCGCTTTAGCACCATACATTAAGACCTTGTTCCAAGAGAGAACTGTATTTTTTTTCAAAGAAAAATAATCACCATCTTTCTTGAGTTTTGCAAAAGTATCATATGGGCTGTCATTATTCCAATCAGAAAGTACAACAACATAATCATAATCTGTCTTAATAACTTCGCCATTTGTTGGATGAAAAACAAGTGCTCCATACATACCCAGTTGTTCTTGAAGTCGACTATGTGAATGATACCAGTAGGTTCCAGCATGTTTGATTGGGTATTTAAAAGTAAAAGAACTATTTGGTTGAATAGGAGGAGTATTTAGATACGGTACCCCATCCTGATCACTCGGTAATAAAATTCCATGCCAGTGAATTGATGTCTCTTCAGATAATTTATTATTAAAAGTTACCTGAAGAGTATCACCAACTGTTGCYTCAATAGTKGGTCCTGGTATTTGATTRTTRATAGCMARWSCMATTNCTTTTTTTNCCTGCAAATGWRACTTCYTTGGTATYAATATCAAATTCGTATKTRAYTAWTTTYGCATGAGAAYAATKKATGYTTAAAAATAAAAAAAATAGATAMRAKGMYTGYWKYTTCATTTKTTTANCCTTNGTAAGATATAAWCGYAATGMGTTTGCAAYAATGCTGASTGAACTRARAGACATYGYKAWTGMTGCAATAAYTGGWGATAAMAGAATTCCAAANAAAGGRWWWMAGANCTCCMGCTGCRATAGGAATRCTKGCWGCRTTRTATCCAAATGCTAARAAAAGRTTYTGTCTRATRTTRTTCATAATTAAATGTGAAAGTYTAAACAGYGTYACAAGTTTKGATAGATCTCCTTTTACAAGAATAATATCAGCRCTTTCAATAGCAACATCAGTACCTGTTCCCATAGCAATGCCTACATCGGCAGCTACAAGTGCTGGTGCATCATTAATACCGTCACCTGCCATAGCAACCTTTTTACCATTCTGTTGTAGTTTTTCAATAATATTATATTTACCTTCAGGTAGTACTTCTGAATATACTTTTTTAATATTAAGTTTTTGAGCAATAGTATTTGCTGTTTTTTCGTTATCACCAGTAAGCATAATTATGTCAATGCCATTTTYTTGTAAAARAYKRATAGYTTKTTSRGCWGATTCTTTTATTGGATCATCAATTTCTAAAATTCCAGCTACATTTTCATCAATTGCTACAAAAATATAGGTTGTCTTTATTTCTTCCAATGGAATGGATTGAATAGAAATATTATGTTCAATCATAAAAGCTTTATTTCCAATAATAATAGTCTGATTATTGATTATTCCAGTAATTCCTTTGCCAGAAATAGATTGGAAATTACTCACTTTTAATAAAGATAATTCTTTTTTAAGGGCTTCTTTTTTAATAGCATGTCCTATGTGATGCTCACTATTTTGCTCTAAGCTTGCTGCTATTTGAAGAACATTTTGTTCATTGTTATTATTGTATGTACGAATATTAATAAGGCTTGGATTYCCTTGAGTAAGAGTTCCGGTTTTATCAATAACAAGCGTATCTATAGATTCAAGTTTCTGGATGCTTTCGGTATTAGGAATAAGAATGCCATGCTTTGCAGCTTGTCCAACACCAACCATAATCGACATAGGTGTTGCTAAGCCAAGAGCACAGGGGCAGGCAATAATGAGCACACTGATTGCTGCAATAATGCCAAGCATGAGTCCATTTGATGGAGCAAAAATTGTCCAGACTATAGTTGTTATGATCGCAATAAGTATTACGATGGGTACAAACCAGCTAGAAATGCGGTCTACTAGTTTATAGATAGGGGGACGACTTTTTTCTGCTCGAGAAACAATACTGATTATCTGAGCAAGTATAGTATTAGCATCTATCTTTTTAGTTTTAATAATCAGTGCTCCCTGTTTATTCATTGTTCCGGCCATAACAGAAGAATCAATTATTTTTTTTGTAGGTTTTGATTCACCGGTAATCATAGATTCGTCTATATAACTTTCTCCATCAATAACTATTCCATCAACAGGTACTTTTTCTCCAGGACGAATCCGAATAAGATCATCAATCTTAATACTTTCTATAGAAACTTTTTTTTCTTTCCCATCGATAATTATATGAGCTGTTTTAGGAGTTAAACTGATAAGCATCTTAATAGCATTTCTAGTCTGCTTTCGTGTTTTTAATTCCATGATTTGTCCTAGCAGGATGATCATAGTGATCGTTGCTGATGACTCAAAGTAAATAGGTATAGGTGCTTGGAAAAATGAAATAAAAAAGTTTTCAAAAAAGAGCATTATCAAGCTATAGGTAAAAGCAACACCAATTCCCATAGATATTAAAGAATACATATTAAGTTTTTTTGTTATAAAGGATTGAATGCCACGACTAAAAAGGGGTAATCCAGACCAGATGACTACGGGAGTTGCAAGAAAAAATTGTAACCAGATCATTGTTTTATGAGAAATATCGATCTGTATGTTAAAAAGATGGCTTCCCATTTCTATAAACAGCAACGGAATGGTGAAAAAAAGTCCAAAAATAAAGCGTTTTTTTAAGTTTTCAAGTTCACTATCTTTTTCATTTTCTACTGGCATAAGAGATTCTAATGCCATGCCACAGATTGTGCATATTCCAGGTTTGTCTTGTTCTTCTTGAGGATGCATTGGGCATATGTATATTTTTGTCTGGTGATTATTCAGTTTTTGTATTTTACGTGAGGAATCACAACAATCTTCTTTTTTGTCCATATTTCTCCTTTTATATGTATAAGTCGTATAGGAATATATTAGAAAAYATAGCTTAAGTYTATRGAGAGTTTAGTGMAAAAGAATCCTATGAAATATGTCAAAAAATAGTAAGAGCATGCTCTGTAAGTTAATCTCTTACAGAGCATGCTCTTACATGATGTTTTAGTTATTATCTACCAAAAATGGATCTGGCAGTAGACATCGGTCCTCGATAAGAATTGTATACGTTAGGTAAGGTATCTCTTAAGTGAGTGATTTCTTGGATGAAATATGCTCGATACTGCTTAAGGACATAAATACGTTCTTCGAGGCTGTTGCTATAGGATGTGTTTGGTCTAACTTTTGTTAACATTGCTTGCATATCAGCTATATATTTTTCAACATATAACAATTGGTTTAAAAATTTCTGTTCTTGTGCTGTTTGAGTTACGTTATACATGACTATCGTCTCATCMGTTGGGACAAAGCTTCTRATRACTTCTTCTGATACAGTAACTTCAGGCAAGATCTCTTCTATTCTTRYTGGRRAACTTGGTGCTTGAGGCTTTGTATAMATTGTTTGTGTGAGAGGCTGTACTGGGGGCTGTTGTTGAAYAGGTTTWGGYAGYGCCGCTTCTGCTTTYTGTTGTAARATCTGTTTGAGTTTATTATTAATGAAATCAAATAAGTTACGAATCTGCTCTATGTATAAATCAATGATTTCAGGATTGTTCACTTTATCTTTTAGGCTGTTGAGGAACTCTATTTTTTCTTCTAGTTCTCTGACTTTATTATCAAGTTCTTCTTCTGTTTGAAAGCTATTAATTTGATCGTATTCGTCTTGAATATTTATGTATGTGCCATTTTTCATTTTATTAATAGCTTCTTGTTCTTCAGGAGTTAACTGGTTTGCTTGAATTGCAAGAGCATATTTGGAATTAACGAGGTTGTATATCTCTTCTATGAATTTCAATTCATCAAAAATATCATTTTTTTGTATAGGATCACTTGTGGCAAGATATTCAGCTCTTAGCTTTTCGTACTGATCTTTTAATTCATTTAATTTAGCAAGGAGCTCTTCAGGAGTCTTAAGTTTCTCAATTTCTTCACGTATCGCTTGACGCTCAAGAAGAGTTTTCTGTTTTTTATCCATGAGAGCAAGCATTTTTTCAATAAAATCGAGTCTGTTTTGAAGAAGCAATTTCTCATAGGGATCTGCACTGTTTGCAAGTTCTTGTTGGAGTAAAGTTCGTTTCTGTTCAAAGAGATCTTTCTGTTTGTTGAGATCATAGAGCGTATTGAGCTGTTTGATTTCTTCTTCAATAATGCTCTGTTCATCTTGTAAAGATTGCAACTCTTGTTGATATGCTTGATCGGCAGAGAGTTTTACTTGAGCATCAATATCTGTTATTTTCTGATTAACACGTTCTGTTAGATCATCAATGAAGTTTATTTGGCTATCGATTAATTCTTTTGCTGCAGGATCTGTTGTTGAGCTTTGTAGTTGTAGAAGCTCGTTTTTTCTGTCTTCAAGTGACTTGAGAAGATTGAGGAGCTGTTCTTTCGTGTTGCCTTGGTTCAACTGTTGTTCCAGAAGCGCTTGTTCTGCGGCAATTTTTTCTTGTTCATTGTTGATGTTGAGAATGCGGTTCTGTTCTTCAATTGTTATGATTTTTTGATTGATGATATCAACTATTTCTTCAATAAATTGAAGTTGATCAAGTACTAGAGCTTTTTGAATAGGATCAGAAGAGGTTGCAACTGGTTGAAGRCGYTCTTCTGTTTGTTGTAAAAGAAGAAGTTGTTGATTAAGTAYGATTGGATTATTAATAGARAATATKYTTTCTCTRTAAGMATYCTGYCCTATTTTTTGTAGAGCTATTTTTTCAGAAATAACTTTTTCTTGCTCGAGCAGAGCAGACATTTTACTTCCAGTAAAGATATAGAGAGTTCTTGCTACATTGATGTTGTCGAGAATGTTTTTCTGTTGTTCAATATTATTCTGTTTGTTTTGATATGCTTGGTAATGTTCRTRRTATTCTGCTTCAAGYTCTTTKATTTTTWCATCKAAAGAYTCTTTAGTAGATAAACTRTTTATGCTTTTAATCTGATCAATCATAGGAGAAATGAGTTGAATAATATGATTCAAAAATGCCATTTGATCTTCRAGGAGCAATCTYTTCATGCTATCGGCGYTCTCTARCTCTTCTYTGAACTGTTCGTACTGTTTCGTAAATGCTGTGAGGTATAAATCAAGCTTTACTGCATCAGTCATTGCAGTGATTTGTTTTCTGATAKCATCTTGTTGAYTYAAYTGAGAGCTCARATTTTGTTGTAATACATTTTCTTGTTTAAGAAGACTTTCYAGTTTTGTACCAGCAAGRGTATGTATATTTTTAATAATATTRATCTGGTTTAAAACTTTTTTTTGTTCGCCAGGATTGTCTGATAAAGYATAAAAYTTCTCWGCATTRGCCTGATATTCTAKTTTTATYTCTTGAATTTTTTTACTCAAATCATCTGAATCATTKATATCGTTGATTTCTTGTATCTGAAGGATGATTYCCTTAATCAGTCYGGTTGCATATTCTAGAAATTGTATTTGACTCTCTATAGAAAGTTTTTTGTTAYTATCRGTTGTGCTATCAAGYTCTGCTTGTAAGGAAGCATGGTTTRTATTAATTTTTACTAATTCTGCTTCTAGTTGTTCAACTGTATTCATCTGAATAACTGATGACAAGAGACTYTCTTCTTGTTCTGAAACTGTTARAYTTGATRTAGATTCTTCAGCTGCAAAGCATGTTAAAGGGAGCAAAAATAGAGTAAGATATAAAGATATTTTTTTTACTGTCATACTATTTCCTTTTCAAGAAAAGATCCACCAATTTTAGTAATACGATAATATTAATCTTCTTTAAAGAGTAGGCTCTGGCGTTGCGGCCTGTTGTTGCATTTTTGCTTGTATAGCTTGTTGATAGTAGGTCACTTTTTCAACATGTTGATTATATTCTTTTGCTATTTCTATATATTCTGGACTGGTTGGGGATATGCCACTTAGTTTGCTTTGTAAGCGTACAGCTTCGTTTGTATGAAATGTTTGTAGTGCCATCATATTTTGCAAAAATTGATTGGTGAATTTTTTGACCATATCAATTTGTTGTTTTGCTTCACTTATTTTCGGTTCTACTACAGGTTGGTTAGTTGAGTTGATACCGCTTATTGTTGTATCAGTTGTTATTCCTGTTGGGGGAGCCGGTGAAGTTATTACCTGAGTTGCTGGTGAGTTTTCATTGGTTGAAGATGTTTCTGGTGTTAGTGATGAGCTGGAAAATGTATTATTTAYTGTTGTTGCAKCAGCAGGTTTTATATAATTTGAAGAAGATATATTTTGACTCGGAGATATTTGATTTGAAGAGAATGTACTCTGATTRTTTGATTGACTAAAAGTAGGTGRTTCTCTGCTTATTTCTGAATAGCCTCTGATGTTACTATWATTATTTTCGTTATTAGAGAGTGATCGAGACGATGTTCTTCGAGATATTATTAAGTCATCATCGTCATCAYCATCATTATCATCATCATCTAATATGCTTGTATTATCTAAAATACTAATACTGCTATCTAAGGAGGTACTTACTGACGGACTAGCCTTAGAACTGTTTTTAGATCGAAAATCGATAATCTGTTTTACATAGGTCTCTCTAGTTTKKARTAAAAGRGTAAATCGATCGTATARRTTTTTTTCATATGGAGTTCCAGCAAGAACATTTTCAAGCATTTTCTGTACATCTGCTATCTCTTTATCGAGTTGTATAATTTGATTAAGCAAATTCTGTTCTTCAATAGTTTGTGTACTATTTTGCATATTAATGATCGTTCCAGTTGCAATATATTTATTAGAGCTGCCAAGTATTRTTTCTGGCTCTAGCGTTCCAGCTTTAATGATATCTTGTAGTTTTTTATTGATCATAGGAAATAAGTCTTTAGCAAGTGATGTTTGTTGGTCAATCTGTAGTTGATATTGAGGATCAAGTATTTTTAACTTGAGGCTATTAAGAATGGTGAGTTTTCCATTGATTTCTTCTGTTTTATCGTTGACTTCGGTACTATTTTTTAAATTTTCAATTTCACTMTGTTCTTCTGCAAGATTAATATATCTATCATTTTTTATCTCTATTAAAGCAGCTTGTTCTTCTTGAGATAAGGTCTTTATTTGTGCTAAAATTATCAATTTTTCATTAATGATCTGGCGTAAAAAATCTACATGTTTCATTTTGCCCGAAGTGTAAGCATTTTCTGTTATTGCATAGTCATCTTGAAGAATGAAGTATTCACGATTAAGGTCATTAAGTTTTTTGGTTAAATCATATTCATTCATAGTATCAAGAGATAATTTTTCTGATTCTCGCTGTTGAACTTCTTCAAGTCTTTTACTGATGAAATCTATCATCTCCTTAACAAAATGTATCTTGAGTGATAGCACTTCTTTTTGATGTTCACTGTCAGCTGATACACTTTCTTGTTCTAGCGTGAAAAGTTGCTGTTCGAGTCCTCGTTTTTGGCTTGTAAGCTCTTCTTTTGTTGCAAGAGATTCAATCTGTTTTCTTATCATTTCTTGTTCATTTTGAACTTGTAATATTTCTTCTTTAGAAGCTTCATCGAGCCGTATCTTTTCTGCATCTATTTCTTCTTGATTTTCGATAGCTTTTATTTTATCTGTTATTATTTTAATAAGATCATCAATAAAAATTATTTGATCATTGATAGAGATTTGTTCGGTTTCATCAGCAGATGCAAGCAGGTTGTTTAAGGATTCTTTTTTGTTTTGTAAAGTTTCTAAAAGTGTATTGAGCTGTTCTTTATTTGTACTTTGAGCTTGCTCTTGCCAGAGAGTCTGTTGATCGCTTATTGCTTTTTCTTTATTCCTATTATCTTTCATTGTTACAAGAATATTCAGTTTTTGATTGATTAAATCAATCATATTATTGAGAAATAGAAGCTGATCGTTATCCAGAGAGAGCGTTGCCTCATCGGTCTCTTGTAGGATTTTTGTTTCTAGGGTTACTTTTTTCTTTTTGAGATCTTCCAGCATAGATTGAAGCTGTTCTTGATCTTCAGTAGACATTATTTGTTCGTATAAGATATCCTGTTGTTTTTTTTGTGCTTCTTGCTGTTCAAGAATCTGTTTTTTTAGTTCATCTTGAACTGCTTGATTCTGGTATGCAAGGGGAATTAACATTTTGAGAATGTTGATTTGATCCATTGTCTTTTCTTTTTCTGCTATGTTAGAGATGGCTGCATATTCATTATTAAGCGTCTCAAGTTGAGTTTCAAATTGTTGTATTAAATCGGATATACTTTCTGTCTCTTCTACAGTTTTAATTTTCTTAATGATTTCAGGAATAAGTTCTATCATATATTCTAAAAAGGCAATTTGATTTATGATAAGTGTTTGCTCTGTGGAATCAGATGCAATAACAGCTTTAAGCTGAACATGTTGTGTTTTAAGTTGTGTCAATTGGTTATTAAGAATAAGCATATCGACAGTTGATACTGTATTTTGCTTGAATAAGTCTTGACTCTGCTTTTGTAAGACAAGCTGCTCTGATAATGTATTTTCTTCTGTTTCGATAGCGGTTAATTTTTCTTGAATAAGAGGAATAATAGTTTGAGCTATAAAAGATCCTTCGGTTTGGTCAAGTTTATTTGAATATTGCGATAAATTATCTGCCTCTGTTTGAGCAGCAACAAGAGCATTTTCAAGTTCTACTCTGAGATTGAGAGCATTGATATTTTCAAATCTCTCTATTAATTGATCGATTAAGGATAAAACTTGATCAATTGAGTTGATAAGGTACTGTCTGATTATTTCTCTGTTTTCATCAGTCATTTCTGGTATAGAATTTTCATAGGTTGTAGAAAGTTTACTTAATTGAGTTTTTTCTAGATTGAGAGAATCAACTGTTTTCATCCCAAGAAGTCCTGCAAGCCATTCATTTGCCGACTTATCTATGAGTGCAAGCTCAACTTGTAGTTGTTCAGCATGAGCATCATCTTCTGCTTTGAGAGCAATTAACTTTTCTTGGATAAAAGGAATAATCGTCTGAGTGATAAAAGATCCCTCTGTTTGGTCAAGTTTATTTGAAAATTGCGATAAACCATCTGCYTCTGTTTGAGCAGCAAYAAGAGCATYTTCAAGTTCTACTCTGAGATTGAGAGCATTGATGTTTTCAAGTCTTTCTATTAATTGATTTATTAAGGATAAAACTTGATCAATGGAGCTAACAAGGTACTCCGTAACTACTCTTTCATTCTCATCAGTCATTGTTGAGATAGAATTTTTATGAGTTGTAGAAAGTATGTTTAAGCGAGTTTTTTCTGGATTAAGTGAATCAACTGTTTTCATTCCAAGAAGTCCTGCAAGCCATTCATTTGCCGACTTATCTATGAGTGCAAGCTCAACTTGTAGTTGTTCAGCACGAGCATCATTTTCTGCTTTGAGAGCAATTAACTTTTCTTGGATAAGAGGAATAATCGTCTGAGTGATAAAAGATCCCTCTGTTTGAGAGATTTTATTTGAAGCTTGTGATAAATTATTTGCTTCTGTTTGAGCAGCAATAAGAGCATCTTCAAGTTCTACTCTGAGCTTGAGAGCATTGATATTTTCAAGTCTCTCTATTAATTGATTTATTAAGGATAAAACTTGATCAATGGAGCTAACAAGGTACTCCGTAACTACTCTTTCATTCTCATCAGTCATTTGTGATATAGAATTTTTATGAGTTGTAGAAAGTTTGCTTAAGCGAGTTTTTTCTAGATTCAAAGAATCAACTGTTTTCATTACAAGAAGGCCATCAAGTAAATCATTTGTTGATCTGTTTACTGATGCAAGCTCTATTTYTAGTKRTKCARRMMRWKYWTSTWSTTSTKCWKYMAKWGCAGWTAAYYTTTYTTGAATGAGAGGAATAATRGTYTGARTKATAAAAGAKCCTTCTGTTTGATYAACTTTATCTGAAGACTTYGATAAAYYRYCTGCCTYTGCTTGRKMRTYAACAAGAGMAKWTTCAAGTTYTGYCCTCAGGGTGAGRGTMGCAATAGTTTYAATTTTTKYTATTAATCGATCAATAGTGAGTAAAACCTGATCAATGAACTCAAGATAGAGTTGAAAGAATATTTTTTCATTTTCATTACTAGCTCTGTTCATACTATTTGTATAGCTTGCAGAAAGATCATTGAGCCGAGTTTTTTCTTGATTGAGTTCATCAATTGTTTTCATTTCAAGAAGGCTTTCAAGCGAGTAATYTTTTGTTYTTTCTAGTGATGCAAGCCATTTTTGTAGTTGTTCAGCCATTGCAGATAACTTTTTTTGAATRAGAGGAATAATGGTCTGARYKATAAAAGAGCCTTCTGTTTGATCAACTTTATCTAAAGATTGCGATAAACCACCTGCCTTTGCTTGGTCGTCAACAAGAGCATTTTCAAGTTCTGCCCTTAGGGTGAAGGTAGCAATAGTTTCAATTCTTGCTATTAATCGATCAATTGAGAGTAAAACTTGATCAATGAACTCAAGATAGAGCTGAAAAAATATTTTTTCATTTTCATTATTACTTCTATTCATACTGTTTGTATAGCTTGTAGAAAGATTATTGAGCCGAGCTTTTTCTTGATTAAGTTCATCAGTTGTTTTCATTTCAAGAAGGCTTTCAAGTAAGTAAGCTTTTGTTTTTTCTAGTGATGAAAGATATCTTTGTAGTTGTAGTTCTTCTTCAGTAAGAGTAGATGCTGCTTCTAAAGTGAATGTTTTATTAAAGATAGAAATCAGAAGTAGGGTAGATAATAACAGTTTTTTTATTATCATAATGCGATCCTCTTTTTTTATATGCTTTTATACTCAGACTGGGGAATACAAAAATGACTATAATTGGCCAACGCATCAAGAATGCGCGTAAAAATAAAAATCTAAGCCAAACAGAGTTAGCTGCCTTGCTTGGTGTTAGTCAGCCAACTATTGGGAATTGGGAGAGCGGAAACCACGAACCAAGACACGCCATTACCTCCAGAATGGCCTATGCGTTGGATGTTCGTCATTTGTGGTTAATCAGCGGCATGGCAGATCCTGTGGATGGAAAATCCTTAGCAACACCTGTTGTTGGTGAACAGGGCCAGTATTTAACAACGCCAATTGTCCATGTTCCGGTTCTTGAGTGGCCAAAAATGGCCGACGGGTTTTTAAAGGATACACCAAATCCCCAGCGACATTTACCGGCTTCTTTATGGGCGTTACAACCTTTT
>NVUD01000003.1 GCA_002401785.1 Candidatus Babelota bacterium | reverse complement strand
AATAACTATGTTTTTGAAAACTCAACAGAGCCTAGATGCAAGTATGCTGAAAATAACTGTAGGCAAACAAATAAATAAGTCAAGTGACGACTTCGATGCAGATTCCGTTATCTTCATCGATTCAGCCATAGTTGTCTTATTTTCTTCTTTTGAAGACAATGAATATTTTAAGACGCCACCAGCACTAATGATCATAATAATTATAGAGATTGTTTTTGCAGTTATATTCAAAACGGTTCTTTTTTTATCTTTTCGAATAAAAAATTTGTGAAAATTATGAGTCTGAACTGAAGGCATAAAAAGAGCTTATGATGGTAAAGTTCCTTACGATTAATTAACTTTACTTGAAATCMGAATAATTCTGTCAGTTCAAGGCCAATTCAAGTCTGTATTCATATGTTTAATCTGTTTATGTTTAACTTCCTAGCAAGCTTTGAACTGGAAATTGATCACACAGCTTCCGTGTTTCATTTTTAATCTCTTGTAAAACTTCTTTGTCATGATGTTCATCAAGAGCTTGCGTGATTAGCAGAGTGAGCCTTTTGGTAGCTTCAATGGTAAAACCTCGAGTCGTTATAGCTGGAGTTCCAATTCGGAGGCCACTTGTTGTGAATGGAGTTTCTGTATCAAAAGGGATCATGTTTCGATTAACGACAATGCCAACCTCTTCAAGAATTTTTTCTGCTTGTTTTCCATTCAAATGGTCGGGTGCTTTCTGTTTTACATCAATAACCATTAAGTGATTATCAGTGCCACCAGTAGTTAGCCGATATCCTTGTTCTATAAATGTTTGAGCCATTACTTGAGCGTTAGCAAGGATCTGTTTTTGATACTCAGCAAATTCTGGCCTGAGCGCCTCTTCAAAAGCGACAGCTTTTGCGGCAATAATATGCATAAGTGGGCCACCTTGCATGCCTGGAAAAACAGATGAGTTGATCTTTTTTTTATATATTTCTTTGCAAGCAATAATTCCACCACGAGGGCCACGCAGTGTTTTATGTGTTGTTGAAGTAACAAAGTCTGCATGAGGAAAAGGGTGAGGGTGCAAGCCTACCGCAACGAGTCCTGCAATGTGAGCAATGTCAGCTAAAAAGTAGGAATTATATTTTTTTGCAACAGTGCCAATTCTTTCAAAGTCAATAATACGAGAGTAGGCCGATGCACCAGCAACAATCATTTTTGGTCGGTGTTCTTTAGTCAGTTGTTCTATTTCATCATAGTCGATGCATTCCGTTTTCTTGTCTACGTTGTAATTGATAAAGTTGAAAAGTTTTCCTGAGAAATTTATTGGATGGCCATGCGTTAAGTGTCCACCTGAAGCAAGATTCATGCCCAAAACAGTATCGCCAGGCTTTAAAACACTGAAATAAACTGCCATGTTTGCGGAAGAGCCCGAGTGTGGCTGCACGTTGACATGTTCTGCTTTAAGAAGTTGTTNNGCYGAGTCAATAGCACGTTGYTCTATGATATCAACSGTTTCRCATCCCCCATARTATCGAGCRCCAGGATAYCCYTCAGCATATTTRTTGGTGAGGTGRGAYCCCATTGCACGCATRACATCAACAGTAACATARTTTTCMGAWGCRATGAGRTTGATACTRTTYTGTTGGCGWCGAGCTTCTTCTTCAATTAAAGAAGATATTGTTGAAGACATCTGTTTTCCTTCAGGGTAGGATCTRTTTAAGAGTGTTGATACCATACAATCTCCTGTTTTTCATTGGCTAAATTCATTGTATATTTTTTAGTTTTATGCGTATAATTCTTTATAGAAAGATTGCATACTTGGATAGAAAAAGCAAAGGAATTTGGTGAGCGGTATGGATAAAATTTATGCCCCATGGCGACAGTCGTATGTTGAAGATATTGATACAAAAACAAGTCGTTTTTCAGAGTCAACAAAATGTGTTTTTTGTGTAGCATTTAAAGGAAAAAATGATGCTAAGAGTTTTATTTTAAGGCGAACAGAATCTACTGTTACTATGCTTAATTTGTACCCTTACATTGGTGGTCACTTGATGGTTCTACCATACGAACATAAAGGTGAATTGTTTGAATTAACTCAAGAAGTTCGTGCTGTTATTATGGAAGAGGTGAATTTTGCTCTCGAAGCTTTGAAAAAGAGTATTAATCCTCATGGATTTAATGTTGGGTTGAATCTTGGTGATGCTGGTGGTGGAGGTATTCCATCCCATCTCCATATGCATGTTTTACCACGATGGCATGGTGATACAAATTTTATGCCAATTCTCAGTAACACAAAGCCAGTTTCATGTTCTCTAGAAAGTATTTATGAAAAGTTATCGCCTTATTTTACTTCTGAGGAAGAAGCAAAATAAGTTTTTTTTAATAATTTTGAAAAGCTGTTAAGTAGGGTAGTTAGTTTTTCTGGCAACTTTTTTATGACCAGCTTCCGTTTTTTACAAGCCATAAGTTTGCTGTATTGTTTATTAATTCTGTTTCAAATTTAAGTATTTATACTCTCTCTGCACCAAAAGTCAGTGCAATAATGATGCAGAGATTGGGTTTTTTCATGAAAAATTATATTTTTATTTCATTAGTGCATCTCTGAAAAAATCAAGATTATCAAGTACTTTTCCAATACCGGTTATAACACAACGGAGTGGATCATCAGCAAGACGAACCGGTAGTTTTGTTTCTGCTTCCAGCAGTGTTGTTAAATTCTTCAATTGAGACGTTCCACCAGCAAGAGTAATTCCTCGATCTGCAAGATCAGAAGAAAGTTCTGGAGGAGTGTTTTCAAGAGCAGAACGGACTGCATCGATAATAACAGCGATCGGTTCAGTTAGTGCTTCAAAAACTTCAGCATCAGTTAAAGTTAATGTTTTAGGCAGTCCAGTCATCAAGTCACGTCCTTTGATTGTCGCTTCTTGAACTTCAGAACCAAGCATTGCTGTGCCTATATTAACCTTAATAACTTCAGCGGTTCGTTCACCAATCAGAAGATTATATTTACGTTTAACATATTGAACAATGGCACGATCCATTTCATCGCCACCCATACGAACAGACTTGCAGTAAACAACATCTTTGAGTGAAATAATAGCAACCTCTGTTGTTCCACCTCCAATATCAACAATCATGTTCCCTGTTGGGTCTTCAACATTGAGACCAGCACCAATAGCAGCTGCCATAGGTTCCATAATTGTATGAACTTCTCGAGCCCCTGCCTGTTTTGCAGAGTCTTCGATTGCTCGTTTTTCAACTTGTGTGATACCAGAAGGAACACCAATAATCATGCGAGGTCTTACCAAGGTAGTACGATTGTTATGCACTTCTTTGATAAAAAATCTAAGCATGCTCTCTGTTAATTGATAGTTGGCGATAACGCCATCACGCATAGGGCGACAGGCAATAATGCTTTCAGGTGTTTTACCAAGCATATCTTTTGCTCTGTCTCCTGCTGCAAGTACCTCATGAGTCAGTGTTTTTATTGCAACAACTGATGGTTGATCTAGAACAATACCTTTGTTTTTTACGTAAACAATCGTGTTCGCTGTTCCTAGGTCAATGCCTAGGTCATTTGAAAAATAGCTCAAAAGACGAGCAGGAAGAAATCTCATAAAAAAGCCTCTCAACAACAAAAAATGTTGCTATCAAAAGTGTAATACCATACCGAATTCAAAGTGATAATTTTGTGCAGCACCACGTCCACCCAAAGGATAATTATAGAGTGCGTAAAAGTTTGGTTCGTACCACCATTTTTTAAGCGCTAAATGTGGGCTGTAGTTTGCTTCAAATGTCATATAATGCTCATGCCATTTATTCTGTTTTTTTGATCGTTTAACTTGTGCAATCCCTTCTGTATCAACAAATAATCCATCGATTCGTTGTAAATAGCTTTTTACTAAATCATCAGAGTCAAGTTCTGCAATTTTATTTTTTTGATGATGCATGTATGTATATTTTATATGCAGATTTGCTCCTTGCAATAGATTTTCAAAAGTAATATATGGAGCAGCTGACCAGAGAATCCCAGGTTCTATTTTAAGATCTTTTTTTAATGGACTGAGATAGCAAGGTTCTTCATAGACAGCAATACGTTTTTCTTTATGATTGTGTCCTAAAGGGAAAACAAATGAGGTGAAAATACCTGTAGTTAAGTTTTGTTTTAATTCTATATCTATTCCTAGTGAATTGTATATGCTCCAATGTCCATCATTTCCGAATGAAACGGATGACATATAGTCATCATTACGTTGAATTCCTGTAGGTGCAACAGCACCGAATCGGCAGGTCAGCTGTATCTTTTTACACATAAGAGCGTAATCCCATGACTTGTGTAAGGCGATATGAAATTCGCAGTCACCAGCGCTTGTTCGAGACCATAAGTTCCCTTGTAGTCCGAGCTCTTTGTGAATATCTCGACGAGCAACCTCAATATTGTGCCATTTTGTTTTATCGTTGTTAAAAATATCGACGATAAAAGGATCAGACTTTTTTGCTGAAAACGTTGTTTTATTATGAGTCCGAAGGTGCAAAATGGGGAGACTTACGCCACAAAAAAGAAAATCTTTAAAAAGTCGTTGTTCATGGGAAAGGTTTATTCCGTATGTCTGAACAGTAGCTGCAGTGTCGTAGATAGCATCTCTTCTGAGATAGTTTGTATCCAGTTTTTCAAGCGGATTAATATATGCTGTATTATTGAGATCATTATTATAGATATCAAGAGCTTGCGTAATTACTTTAAGATTATAGTCGCCATCAAGATTCAGGATGCCAACCTTTTTTTCATTAAAGTTAAATCCTTTTTTAGCATGGGAGAAAAAAAAGCTTCCAGAAGTATATGTTTTGTCATTGTGAAAAAAATCTCGTGTCCTCATTGGAGCATGAAATATATGGTTTATTTGAAATGTTGCAACGAGGTCATGACTAACTGTGCATAATATTAACAAAAAAAATAGTACAAACTTTACTGTTCTGTTCTGTTTCATAGAAATATTCCTCTGGTTGAGTTCAAAAAATTTCCTTTACACCTTTGGTAGACTAAAATTTTTTCGTCGAACTGTAAATATAAAAAAGGAAGTCTATATTAAAAGTTATAATTAAAAAAATAAATGAAGCTTTTTTAGTTGACAAAGTTTCTCTGTCAGGATATCTTTTTGTACTAAGTACGACATGTTTTATTAAGGAAATTGCTATTTCTAAATAGTTGATTTCTTTTTTTGAAATCTTTCTTATAAAAATATTGTCTTTGGTATGCCGGGATAGCTCAGTTGGTAGAGCAAAAGACTGAAAATCTTTGTGTCGTCGGTTCGATTCCG
Source organism: Candidatus Babelota bacterium (assembly GCA_002401785.1). Lineage (GTDB taxonomy): Bacteria > Babelota > Babeliae > Babelales > CAZZPM01 > CAZZPM01. The sequence goes on along the minus strand of NVUD01000003.1, from coordinate 112,176 downwards.
TCTCCCGGCACCATATATCGTATTGAAGCGAGTGCTATCTGTTTGGATAGTTACGTAGTTTGAGATGAAATAAAGTTTAAAACTTTATTTATTTTAAGTAATCTTGTAAAAAGAGTAGATGTATTCAATAGGTAGTTCTAATTTATTTCTTAGTAATGTATATTCAAAAGCTTTTTTAAGAGAGTTCTAGCATATGTTTAATTTTCTTTCGGATCGTTTTTCAGGGATATTTGATTGGTTGAATGGGAAATCTCGTATAACAGAGTCAGATATTGATCAGGCATTTGAGCAGCTATTTGATGCTTTAATTGATGCTGATGTTCCTCAAGACTTAGCAAAAACATTTTTAACCTCTGTTACAAAGTCTTTAAAAGGGCATGATGTTCAGAAGAACATAAAGCCTGGTCATTATGTGATCAAGGTGGTTCAAGAGAAACTAACAGCATTTTTAGGGGCAAAAGATACAGAGAGCTTTTGGCGCATTCAATATCCATCAACAATGATGGTACTAGGTCTCCAAGGGTCAGGAAAAACAACAACGACGGTAAAAATAGCTTATGCTATTAAGGAAAGAAAATCCGAAAAAGGAAAAAGTAAGCGAATTATGGTCGCATCAGTTGATTATTATAGGCCTGCTGCTATCGATCAATTGGAAATTTTAGCCCAAGAAAATGGGATTGGGTTTTATCGTGCAGAAGCAGGGAATCCTCTTGATGCTGCTACTGAAATCATGGAACATGCTCGAAAGCAGGGATATGATCTTTTAATCATTGATACAGCTGGACGACTGCATGTTGACGAAACGATGATGCAAGAACTTAAGGATATCGACAAAATAGTTCGTCCAGAAAAGAAAATTTTGATACTCGATGCCATGACAGGACAGGAATCGCTTTCGGTCGCTCAATCTTTTTCTACATCCATTGGTTTTGAAGGTGCTGTTTTAACCAAAATGGATAGTCAGACGAGAGCAGGAGCTGCTTTTTCGTTTTACTATGCACTGAAGAAGCCGGTTTTTTTTCTTGGAGTTGGAGAAAAGGTTGATGATATCGAGCCATTTTTGCCAGAACGTATAGCATCACGAATTATTGGCATGGGAGACTTTGCGACTCTTATAGAAAAAGCTGAAAAACAGTTCGACTCTCAAACAAAAGTAAAGCAAGAAGATAGCTCACGTCGCTTTATGTCGGGAAGTTTTACTTTAGATGATTTTTTACAGCAATTGGGTTATTTACAGAAGCTTGGTTCATTGCAAAAGATCGCTTCTTACTTACCAGGAATGGGTTCGATGACTCCTGAAATGGTAGAGAAAGGAGAGAGAGAGCTCAAGAAAACACGGGCTATTATTTCTTCAATGACAGCTGTAGAGCGAGTTAATGTAGGACTTTTGAATGGTGAACGTAAACGCCGAATAGCCAAAGGATCTGGAACAACTGCGACTGAAATCAATCAAATGTTGCAAAAATTTGAACAAATTAAACAATATGCTAAGCTGATGAAGAATAATTCTCAGTTTAAAAGTTTTTTTAAACGATAAAAGAAGTTATAGACGATAGTAGATAGAAGTATTTGAAGGTTAAGTTTAACTATTTTTTTTAAAGGATTTTTTTATGGCTGTTAAAATTAGATTAAGCCGTCTTGGAACAAAAAATCGTCCATTTCAGCGTTTAGTTGCTGTTGATGAACGAGTGAAACGTGATGGCGCAATTTTAGATAATCTTGGAACATATGATCCAATCAAGCATTCTGTTATTCAATTGCATACTGATCGTATCCAATATTGGAAATCTATGGGTGCTGTATGTACTGATGCTGCTGATAAGATTATCAAGATGGGTAAAAGCGGTAAATAATATTTTATGAGTAACAGTTTTTCTTTGGTTTTATAATTGGAAAAACTGAGAAAGTAATTGTTAGATAGACAAGATAAGGATCATGGTATGAAGCTGAAAGAGCTAGTAGAGTGTATAGTAAAATATCTTGTTGATAAGCCAGAAGAAGTGGTCGTTTCAGAAATTGAAGGCAGCCAGACTTTGGTTGTTGAACTTCGTGTGGCACTTGAAGATTTGGGTAAAGTTATTGGCAAAGAAGGACGAACAGCTCGATCTATTCGTACGTTGGTGCATGCTGCAGCAACTAAGTTAAAWAAACGAGCAARCCTTGAAATTTTAGAATGAARTTTTTTTGTTRATATGCATATTAAAACTATAATCTTTTCAGAAAGTACATTGTCTTATTAGACGCATCAGTAGAAGAAGGTTTRTAGTGTTAAAAATTTCAATCATTTCAGTTTTYCCGGACTTACATAAGCCATTTATTGAAACAAGTTTAATTGCTCGGGCAATAGAAGAACAAAAAATCAAATGTCAAAGTTTTGCATATTCTGATTTTTGTAARCCTAAAGAGCGTATTGATGTTGCTATCGCTGGTCATGGGCCAGGTATGGTTATCAAGCCTGAAGTGGTAGCGGCTGCAATTGAACATGTTGAAAAGATAGATGGACCATCTTATCGTATTTTTTTCTCTCCACAAGGTGTTTTGCTTACTCAAAGTCTTATAAAAAAATTAGCCTCTCAATCTTTTGATCAGGTTGATGTTTGTACGACTAAACAAGTAGATGATCGCAAAGGCTACCTTTCAAAGCATATTTTATTGATTTGCAGTCGGTATGAGGGCATGGATATTCGGGTTGAAGAACATTATGCTGATCTGCTGCTTTCGATAGGCGACTATGTTTTAATGGGTGGTGAAACAGCGGCAAATGTTTTTTTAGAAGGGTTCTTACGTCTTCTTCCTGGAGTTGTAGGCAATGCTGATTCTGTAGCRGAAGAATCGTTTGAGCAAGGATTGCTTGATTATTCTTCGTATGCTTTGCCAGTCGTTTGGAAGGGGTATCAGATGCCTGAAGTCATTCGATCTGGAAATCATAAAGCTTTACAGGAGTGGCGAGATACTTCTGCTCTACAAAAAACAATTCTTTCACGTTTTGATCTTATTAAAACGTATGGATTAGAAAAAAAGCATAGAAATCAGGCTTTATCCATTATTCCTTCACATTATATTGTTGTAATGCACAGTGATGTTATTATAAAAAATGGTGATGTTGGAACAACCTCTGTTGGATCATTAAACTTACATGACATATGTAGATCAGCACGAACATATGGCGTGAAACGAGTTTTTATTGTTACTCCTCTTGAAGATCAGCATAGAATAATTAAGACATTTTTAAATTTTTGGCAAGGAACATCTGGCAAAAAYTATAATGCGAAACGATCTGAGGCGATTTCTTTATTAACATTAGTTCATTCTTTTGATGAAGTGAAAAAATTGATAGCGGAGARTGAGGGTCAARWTCCTCTTATATTGACTACTTCTGCTAAAAARAGTGATGATGCACCAGCAATTGATTATCAATCTCAAAGTGTTGTCTGGAGYTTGAAGAGACCAGTCYTGCTTGTTTTTGGAACTGGACAAGGATTGGCTCAACATATTATGGAGCAGAGCTCATTTATTTTGAAGCCGGTTTTTGGATTAACAGATTATAATCATTTATCAGTCCGTTCTGCTATCGCAATTATTTTAGATCGATGGTTAGGATTTTAAGAAAATATTTTTTGAAGTAAAAAAGAGTGAGWTATTAMCTCACTCTTTTTTTAGYRYTAMKTWTAYWTWKYWTWRYTNYWTRTTTTYRKCANCSARAANSMWCWWSYTMTTYSAYTANAWCTWTCWTMTNTRYWMGAKYMKWSWYRWCTWYYRCTRSMKCKRYYWGWTYRWTYACNKMCWKYSKCTWKAYCTTGNRMTTANYRRCYANCWTYWYGAACTCGTTGCATTTCACCTCGATTATCGCTGACATCATATATTTCTTTTCGATCTCTACGTCCTCTTGATGGAGAGACTTCTAAGCGATCACGACTTTTACGTATTGTTATTCTTCCGCTTCTTCGTCGACCTTGTCTGCTCGGATCATGAATTTCATATGTTTTGAACATTTCGTCAGCGTCAGTTTTAACTTCTTTTTCTATGATTCGGGTAATTACTTCTGGTTTGCGATTAAGGAGTTTTAGAAGGTTTTCAAGCTGTTCTTGGTAGGCTGGCATAGCATCTATTGCTACATAAATAAGTTTACGAAGCGCATCCTTATCATTGTCTGACAAGTTATCTTCATATGCTAAATACGACAGATAAGAGACAATTTCTGTTCCACGTCGTTCAGTTATTTTTTCTGTTGCTAATAATTGAGAAATAGCTTCAAAATAATCTTTTCTGTCTATAAGACTTTCAACATAATCTTGAAGTTTATCAAAATCATCTTGAGATTTTTTGATATCAAGAAATGCATCATGGGTTTTTGCTCGTTTAATGACACGAAGGAATCGAATTCTTTCTAAAGCTGATTGATTATTGATAGGGCTTTTCATAACAGCATTAATATCTTCTACGAATGATATTTTATCAACACCGACCAAATCGCAAACATCAAGTCCTTTTGTGAGAATATTTATAATACGCATCCAATAATTTGGCATTTCTTTGAGTTTGAGCATCATATCTTTTTTTTTCAGCAAGCTTTCTGATATGTTTTCTCGTGCCTCAGAGGGCGATATCTCGCTTCTTGCTTGTACATTTTGTATCGTAAGAAAGCAGACCAGAAAGAGCTGCAAGCAACCTATAAAACGTAATTTCATAAGGAACTCCCTTTTTTCGTATAGTTTAATATCATTTATATTTGATATTTCCATTTTAAAACATTTTCTATTAGAAAATAAAGAGCTTGCTATATTTATATTTTTATTCTCTTAGTAGAAGGCCTTGTATTTTTGTAAAATTCTGGGCCTGTATAGAGAATGTATAAAAATGGAAAATTTTAGGTAGTGATAGGTAAGCTGTTTTTTTTTATGAAAATAGTTGTTTTTATAGGAGTAGATTTAATTCCAAACAGTCTTGTTTTCTTTGACTTGAGATTGATTATCATGCTCTGGGCGCGACTTGTTGTACGAAAATGAGTTTGAAGAGAATCTTTTTTTTCGATGGAGACATCGGTGAGTCTGATTTGCTGTTTTGCTATGTCACATTCTGCTTCAGCTGATTGGATTGAAAGATCTTTGTAGGTGAGGTGGATTTTTTGAGGGCAGGTCAGATACGAATCATCTCTGTTCTGTATAGAAAGGATTACTTTTTCTGTTTTSAGTTGAAGCTCTTTCCARGAAATAATCACATTTTTTTCATAGRTRATACTTGTTGTTTTATCTTKATTCTGTTTWATTTCTGCTTCATCGCTRRAAATAGATATTTCKGATGTMGCTGATTCTTTGTTTTTTTCTTTAGRTTCAGTAGCAAAAATAGARGTTGAAAAAARTAGAATYAAAGAAAYTACTGRAATCATAAGGCTTYTTTGATTSTTGCACWKCCYAAACAGWTGTCRYYATCATAAAAKACAGCAAATTGTCCTGGYGCRATTCCTTGRTCTTGWYCDTCRATRASAACCTTSCCTTCATCATTKKYTATCATWTCAAGAGTACAYTTGTATCTYTGTTCTCCRTGRCGAAATTTCACTTCWAGKTTTNTNCTTNYATKAGGAKYYTCATAAATCCARCTRAAATGAGAAACWAYACAKGCTYTYCGTTKTTGTTCMARMTYRAAATAATKTTTTGATACRTAGACAGTATCTTCTTCGGKCTCTTTTGCTACCACGTACCATGGGCCGCCAGAAAGGCCGAGTCCTTTKCGTTGGCCAATCGTATGAAACCAGAAACCGAGGTGTCTGCCTAGAATATTRCCCGTTTCGTATTCAACAATATTTCCAGGTCGTTCTCCTACGTGATGACGAATGAAGTCGTTAAACGATATTTTTCCTAAAAAACAGATCCCTTGGCTATCTTTCCGGTTCATTGCTGGTAGTTCAAACTGTAGAGCCTTTTGACGAACCTCTTGTTTGCTGAGGTGTCCGATAGGAAAAAGAGCTTTTTGTAGCTGCTTTTGTGAAAGTTGAGCTAAAAAATATGTTTGATCTTTAAATGAGTCTTGAGCGCATTGTAGCAAGGCATGATCAGGAAAGTCTTTTTTCTGTGCATARTGYCCTGTTGCAATAAAGTCAAAAGATGGATCAAGATAATCATGAAATGCACCAAATTTAATAAATGGATTGCAGAGCATATCAGGATTTGGAGTATGCCCTTTTTTGATTTCAGCAATAACGTACTGGACAATAGTTTCCCAGTATTCTTTTTGAAAAGGAACAACCTCAAGGGGGATGTTTAGTTTTTTACAGAGCGGTTCAATGTATGAAAGATCTTCTTTCCATGGGCAGTTTCCTAAAAAAGAGAGCTCATCTTCAAGCCATATTTTTAAATAATATGCTTTAATTTCAAATCCGTCTTGATGTAGTAATTGGAGAGCAAGAGAGCTATCAACTCCTCCTGAAATAAGGGCGGCTATTTTTTTTTTCATGATGTTATAACATTTTATTTTTAGAAAGATAGCTCAGTGCCGTTCTTAATAGTTGATCAAAAGACTCTTTTTCGGTGCTATTGATAAAAGAAAGGGCTGAAGTTACTTCCTGTTTTGAATATCCCAAAGAGACCAAAACATCATTAATTTTGCTTGAATCATGATACTTTTCAGAYATTTGAGATGCTGGAACAAGTGACGCAAGATTTTTTATTTTCTTTTTAAGTGAGTAAATAATCTGTTCTGATTTTTTTTCACCCAAACCATTGTAGGAACTCAGTTGTTTAATTTTTTCATCTTGAATGAGTGAAATAAGCATTGTCGATGGGGCTTGGGACATTAATTGCATTGCGAGGTTGGGACCAATTTTAGGAACATCAATCAAATTCAAAAAAAGTGATCTATCTAGGTCTGTAGAAAAACCATACAAAGAAGGGCCACGATCCTGATTCCAGTGAAAATGTGTTAAAAACAGAGCAGGGGCACCAAGAGCATATGTTGAAGGTTCTGCTACATRCAATAAAAAACCAAATCCATGCACTGTAACTTGAATGCTTTTTTCATAATGAGCGGCAACTACGCCTTCAATTTGATCTATCATWTTTTTATCTATGTATTACGAAGTGCATGAATRTAATCTATGGAATGYTTTACATCCATRATTTTYTCAGCATCTTCATCTTTGATTTCAATATTAAATGTCTCTTCAAAGTTCATAATAATTTCAACAATATCCAAAGAATCAGCACCGAGAGCTTTRAATGTTGCATCMGGGCTAATGTTTTCTGGAGGCATTGAAAGCTTTGTTCCGATTATTGCGATTACTTTTTTTTCAGTATCAATTCTATCAAAAGACATATATCCTCAACTTTTTTCTAAAATATAATTATTCTTCTTTATTCTTTATAGTTTATAGAAAATAAGATTTTTTTCCATAGAAAATTATGAGGAGGTTGAAAGTTTTCTTTTTTCGTAGAAAAAGAGCATAAAAAAAGGTCTCTGTTTTGCAAAGACCTTTTTTTAATTTAATTATATTTCGTTTAATAATTTGTGAGTTCTCTGATTCCAGCAATTTTAAATAATTGGCTTAATGCAAGAAAAGTTTTTGTATGGTTTTTATTGTTTCCTTTAAATTCCTTCATAAAGTCAGTATCTATTCGTATAAAGTTAAGGTTATTTAAATTAGCAATATCCATGAAACATAAAAAGCTTACTCCGACAAGAGCACTCATTTTCGCTGTAATRTTTAAAGCGGTTCTTTTTTTATCTTTNNGNMKRAWRWRWTWWTKKWGKMSRYYWTTTWTKWTCTKWKKKGYTGTTGAKYTTKYMTCWKYGGYACYGTTTTYAAYGGAGMYAGAATTAAYRKYTTGTTGTTCAACTGTTGTTTGTTCAGTTGTCATRGYTTCTGTTTCAGCAGCGAATGCTGTTCCACTGATYGCAAGTAAAAAAGCGAATGTTATCTGTTTRTTCATATTTTTTTCCAATATTAAGAGGTTTCTAATAAGATTTTAACTTCATGATAARAGYRTAACMCMCCCTTTTTAGAAATCAAGCGAAGASTWTGAAAAARYTGAYTYTRRGSTGTTTTTYRAAGTAATATTTCTTTTTTTCAATAAAARATGCAAAAAGWGATGATAGYATGATAACTTTAAAAGAGCTTTTATTRTTTCGTCTGYTCCGTCAATATTGACGGATTGGGGTGATTTTGTTAGGACTTATCTGTTTTGGTTTATCAGAGGRGTGATGATTGCAGAGAATAAGTAGTGATTGTCCTGTAAGAACAGTAAGCATTCCTAAAACATTGAAAGAATACAGACTGTCAAAAATTCTTTGTTTTTGTTCAGCAGTTGCACTTTGTAGAGAAAAGTAGTCTATTGTTTTCTCTGGATTTTTATATAAAGAGAATACAAAAGCAAGTCCGCCAAGTGCTACTATTTTATTTGTAAGATTTAGAGCTGTTTCTAGGATGCCATCACGAATGAAGTAAKTRTTCAGYCCAGATTTAATTTTTTGRRRRATTGTWRTTTKYATCTCAGAGGCGCTGTTTTCAACAAAATYAAAATTAACAGTTTGTTGTTCAARTRTTRYTTSYTCAGTTGTCATAGTTTYTGTTTYAGYAGCGAATRYWGTKCCACTRATYRCRAKTAAARAARMGAATAKTATYTGTTTGTGCATGCTTTYTTTCGATATTTAAAATAATTTAKYMTCTTTTTTAATTTTAATTATATTTTGTTTAATAGTTTGTAAGTTCGCTTATTCCAGCAACTTTAAATAATTGGCTTGCGACAAGGTAGATCTTTTCAGCATGGTCATCATCTTGCTTCATCCAGATACAAAACACTGCTTTTTTATCTTTATACAGCAAGAAGAGTATACCCGACAAAGCACTTGTTTTTGCTGTAATATTAAAAATAGTTTTTGTTATGTTTTCACGCATGAAGTATTTGTCTAGGCCATTTTTCATTCTTTGAGTGATTTCTTGCTTCACTATTTTTGTAGCTTTCCGAGTGATTGCTTGTTTTATTTTGTCTGTAGCTTTTTGAGTTGTTTTTAGTCTCCATACTTTTATGGAATTGTTAGCGTTATTAATAAGATCAATAGTTTTTTGGAGTTTGTTTTTTAATGTAAGTAACATTTCTTTTTTATTTGTGTTAGTAGCTTCTGTTTCAGCAGCAAATATAGATCCACTGACTGTCAGTNAAAGAGCGAGTATTATTTGTTTGTTCATAATTTTTTTTAAATTAAAGAGGTTTYTGTAAGRTTTAACTTCATGATTAGAGTATAATCCCCTCTTTTGAAAATCAAGTCGAAATGTAGAAAAAGCCGTTTTAGGCTTGCTTTTTGAATAATTATTTCTTTTTTTCAATAAAATCAAAAGAAATTGATTCTAAATTTAGAAGGTTTTAATGGTAAGGTTCTTTAAAATTCTTCTGAGACTTCATCAATTTCAAAGGATTCTTCAGGAACGGGTCGTTCAAGATAGGTAAGTACTTTATAGATATCTTCATGATTGTTGACGGAAAGAATGATTTTTTCTGGCCACTCGCGCTTAAGCATTTTGCTTAACTTGTCATTGGGACCGACTTCTATAATAACATCCAGGTGTTTGAAATGCTGCATGCTGTCCCACCATAAAATATGACCACTAGTCTGCTTTGTTAAGGCTTGCTTGATGTCTTCAGCCATTGTGACAACTCGTGCTTCTACATTGSTTACAAGAGGGACTTTGAGGTTGTAAAAGTCTGCTTTGACCAGGTACAATGAAAAAAGCTTTTCTGCTTCATTCATCAATCTTGTATGAAATGCTCCTGAAACAGGTAAAAAAACAGCTTTKCCTCCAATGGTTTCAACATCTTCTTTAACTTGTTGCAAAAGAAGCTTACTGCCTGAAAGAACAATTTGYGTTGGTGAATTAAAATTTGCTAATTCAACAACCGCTTCAAGACTGTCTGGTTCATCAYAATTTTGGCAAATTTGTCTAAGTTGATCTTCAGGAAATCCAAGAACTGCAAGCATGCCACCATTCTGATTATTCATAGTTTTATGCATGATTTCAGAACGTTTTTTAAGAAGATACAAGCTATCAACAAAGTTCATGCCRCCTGCTCGATGAATCGCTGTGTATTCGCCAAGACTGTGTCCTGCAACCATATGTGGTGCAATTCCRTATTTATCTTCRAGYAGTTTTGCTATTGCTGTAGAAACAAGAAARATAGCGGTCTGTGTATGCAGAGTTTCTGTAAGGATTTTTTCTGATGAAGCAAAACAGAGTTTTACAAAGTTRATACCAAGACATGCGCTTGCTTCTTCAAAAAGTTCCTGAACAAGTCGTTCTCGATTGTAAAAATGCTTGCCCATGCTAATAAATTGAGACCCTTGGCCAGGAAAAAGCATTCCAATATTTTTTATCATGACTCGTTCCTATGTATTTATTGATAAGATAGCCTGAAMAAAGATTATTATAGATAGTCTGCATAATTGTTATGATGTTTTACAAGTAGTTTTAGATTAGGCTTAACAGTGAGAGATGAACAGTTTAATACGGTTAAGAACAGTCTCTTTTGTAAGTAAAGAAAGAAGATTGAAAATGCCAGGGCTACTTTTTTCTSCAGTAATTGCTATGCGAAGAGGAATTCCAAGTAGGGGCATTTTTATACTGCAGGAAGCTAATGTTTTTTTTCCTGCAGCTGTTATGTTTTCTTTATTCCACTCAGTCAKACTTGATAATTCATTTGAAACTGTTTCTAGTATTTTTTTATTTTCAGATGAAAGTTCAAGGCCTAGGCTTTCAGGGTCAATAGTTGGATCCGATGCTAATTTAACGAGCGTYTYCATTAGATCTTTTATTGTTGAAACTCGTTCTTTATAMAGGTCTATCAAGGTAGTAAGATTTTGAGACCAAAGTTTTTTTAGTTGCTCGGTTTCTTCTGGAGAAATATCATTGAATAAATTTAAAAKRTCAKYAGCTGATGATGCTTTAATATAGTTATTGTTTACCCATTCTAATTTTTTTTGATCAAAGGTYGCGCCACTTTTTCCAACATGTTCAAGAGAAAAGAGTCTGATTATTTCATCATGAGTGAAGATYTCTTGATCTTTGTGCGACCAACCAAGGCGAATAAGATAATTATTAAGAGCATGTGCAAGAAATCCCTGTTTTTTATACTCAACAACAGAAACAGCTCCATGCCGYTTACTTAAGCGCCCACCATTTGGYGATAAAATGAGAGGRAGATGTGCAAATGCAGGAATTGATTCATTAAGCGCYTGGTATAAAAATATCTGYTTAGGTGTATTATAAATATGATCTTCACCACGAATGACATGAGTGATTTTCATAAATAGATCATCAAKAACTACTACAAAATTATAGGTAGGGGTTCCRTCTTGTCGAACAATAAYAAAATCATCAAATTGATCATAGTCAAAAGAGAGCTCTCCACGAATAAGATCATGRAAAGTGAATTTCTCTGTTTTCTTTTCGAGYTTGAATCGRATAGCATGAGGYTTKTTAAGATCTTCTGCTGTTGGTTTGAAATYGCGACATGTTCCAGGATATTGAGATGCAAYGCCAGACTCRAGCTGTTTTTGAACTTTCTCGGTGTTGGTTACTGAGCAGAAACATCGATAYGCYTTTTCTTCAAAAAGTAGCTTYTCCGCCATCTKTTTATGTTCAGCAAGTCGTGACATTTGAAAAACAAGYGGYTCATCAGGCTTCARGTTRCTCCATTCAAGYGAGTCCATGATTGAGTCGACATACTCTTTTTTTGATCGAGCAACATCAGTGTCTTCAATGCGAACAAGATATTTTCCACCATGATGCTTTGCAAAAAAGTAATTAAACAGAGCAGTTCGTAGGCTGCCAATATGTAAATGTCCTGTTGGRGAAGGGGCGAAACGAACGCGAATGTTTGAATTTTGCATACTTTTAGGAAACTTTCATGAGTTTTAATTTTACTTTTGCTTTTTTTATCAATTCAAGATTGACTAAAGATTTATCTGATTGTGAAGCAATAACTAATTGTGACCAGTAATTTTGAGCATCGGTGAATCTACTTTCTGTCCATGCGTATTCGCCTAAATAGTACAAAGCAAGAGTATGYGCAGGAATTTCTTTTTGSTCAGCWATTGTCTGCAAAGTTTCTAATCCTTCGTTTTTACTCGCTTYTGAATCCAACTGTAAAAGCGCCATTGATACGCTGTACTGTGCAGCAAGGGACTTATCAACAATCTGTTTTGATGCAGCTTTAAAAAGACTTACTGCTTCTGCTTTTTTTCCTAATTCAAGAGCAGATTGAGCTTGATAWGCTGAAAAAAGACCTTGCAATTTYGTATCGCCATAGTTTTTTTGTGCTGCTATGCTCTCTTGCTCAATAGTTTTCCATTTTTCTTCGGTTGTATTGAATTGAATCGCTTCAAGATCGGATACTTGTTTTTTTGTGCCAACTTCTGAGTCTATATATTTTTGAATGGTTGCTACTCGTTCATACCCTTTTTCTAGACGATACGTCTGATATTGAAAAAAACCAGCTATACCAAATGCGGTAAAGATGATTCCTGCAATTGTAAAAGCTACTATTTTATAATGAGCTGTAATGAAGTTTAAAAGAAGATTTCCTTTTTTGATTATATAATTCATTTTAAATCCTTTGGTAGAGGGTGTTTTGATGAACAAAAAAGTAACATTAGGGCACTTGTTATCATATACTTTAATAACATTTTACAAAATTGTATCATAAAAAAAATATGAATAAAACAGAAAAATACTTTTGATAAATAGCTTTCAGGGGAAAAGCGACTTTATTTTTTTATATCTAGGATAAATACGTAGCTATCAATGGAGCAAAACCGTAAATTGATTGGTATTCTTTAAAAAAGGCCAAAAAATAAGTTTGAGTAGTATTGTTGTAAAAAAATGCATATGATTAGATCAATTGTAAATAATATGCTACTATGTAGTCTTTAGTTTTTATGAAATTTTAAATGTAATGGGGTATGGTCATGAGTAAAATTGCGTTATTGACAGAACAAACTATATTTTTGGTAGAACAAGAGAAGAGTGCTTTTGCCGAAATTAATAAAAAAATGAATGATTTTTTACTGTTATTGCAGGATAAAGCGTCAAAGTATCAAGATGAAGAGAGTAAAAAAACTTTATTGGCAATTGAAAAAAACATTAAAGAACAGCAAGCAGAAATGGCTGGCGGCATGAAAGAAGATATACTATTTTTGGAAAAGCAATTAGCAACCATGCAGGAAATTAGTACAGTTGAAGATTCTGTTCGTCGTGAAGAATTGACAAAAATGATCTTGAGTGAAGTGGGCGAATTGTTGTCGATGGATACATTCAAAAAACAGATCGAAGAGCAATCAGAAGAAGCACAAAAAGAGTTYATTTCTATGATTGATGATATGGAGTCTTCGATTAATGAAGGAAAAGAAGAAGAACTTCTAATGCTCATGGAACATGCGGATGATGAAATAAGTGCAGAGTCATGTTGTGATAACGAAGAGTGTGATGACGAGTGCAGTGACGATGAATATGATGCGCCTATTTCTCAMARMACTKTCTCANGNNNAAGAAGATGAATTAGAAGAATGTGAAGAAAACTCTTGTGATGATGATTCTTGTGATGATGATTYTCAAGAGGGATTAACTAATGATCTTGAAAAAGACCTATCTCGTGCTGARGCATTRAAAACTAAAAAATGTTGCAGAAGTGATCAAGGCTGTTCTGGTCAATGTCGTTGTAAAAATCAGTGTTCTAGTAATGCATAGATTGTTGCGATACAAAGGTAATATTCTTCTAAAGAATTGTATGTATGATGAAAATTAAAAACGTTTCGATGATTCCAGGATGTATATCATGTGGTACATGTGAAGTAATTTGTAGTAAAGTTTTTACTGTGAAAGATATTGCATACGTGAATGACCATGTAGATCCCAATGAACACCAAGATGATGTAGAAGAAGCAGCAGATATGTGTCCTGTAAGTGTGATTAAAGTTGAGCATGAACAAAAATAGATAAAGAAAGTGCGAAAAGGTGATGCAGAATTTATTTAAAAAAGATACTGAAGARCAGTTAATTTATAATAAAATATATAAGTCTTTTTATGAACGGTTCGGTTGTTTAAATGCGAGTGGTATTTTATTACGAGCGTCTGAAATGTTTGGAGATAATGAGGCTCTTAAAACTGCATCCGGTTATTCTATTACGTATAAAGAGCTGTATAGAAGCGCTTTGAAAGTAAGTAAAGAATTTTCTGATATAGGCCTTCGTCCTCGCGACCATATTCTGTTATTTATTGRRMATKYWKYWKWKYWTYAWYYGRKKYRTKRKGCWSMYKYWMWTWSAGKTCKGKWWGYYMYYMMWSYTRATACATTTTTGCATGTAAAAGAAGTTGCATATATTATACGTGATGCATCTCCTCAMGTTATCATAGTTTCTGATCGTTCTCGTTCAGTCATTGAAGAGGCTCAGTCTTTGTATGAAGAAAACAWGTCTATAAAAGTATTTTCAGATTCTATYCTCAAGGTTTCTTTGGAAAATTTCGATGAATCTTCAGTAATCTCTCATGATGTTATTGAGAATGATACTGCTGTTATTTTGTATACTTCAGGAACGACAGGACAGCCGAAAGGCGTTGTTTTGTCAGCAAAAAATATTGTTTCAAATGCTATGCAGGCAGCAGCTCGTTTTCAACTGTTGACGAGTGAACAGGAAACATTTTTTGCTGTTCTTCCGTTATTTCATGCGTTTGCTCAAAATACATGTATCTGGTTACCTGCWATAACCGGYTCGCCTGTTATTGTTGTATCAAAAATTGATCGTAGTGCAATTACTGAAGCATTAAAATTAAAACCAACAATYTTTYTAGGTTTTCCAGCACTGTACGGACTTTTATGTCTTATGAAGCGAGCACCAATTGATTCARTAAAGCTTTTTATTTCTGGTGCAGATGCAATGCCTGATAAAATTCGTGCAGCATTTGCATTGTTGTATGGTCGAAAAATTCTTTCAGGGTATGGTTTGACAGAAGCATCTCCAGTGGTTGCTATTAATCATTTGAATGATGAYCGGCAAACAAATAATGTTGGYAAACCAGTTATTGGTATTGATATTCAGATTCGYGATGATATTGATCGAGTATTGGAAAAAAACCGCATTGGAACGCTCTGGATTAAAGGACCTAACATCATGAAAGAATAYTATCAAGAAGAAGAAGCAACTTCTGAAGTYCTACAAAATGGGTGGCTATGTACAGGAGACATTGCTTCTTTGAATGAAGTTGGTGAAATTATTATACATGGTCGAAATAAGGATCTTATTATTCATAAGGGTTTTAATATTTATCCTCAGGAAGTAGAAAATGTGCTTCTAAAATCATCTTCAGTACTACGAGCTGCTGTTATAGGTCGATCAGATGAAGCAACAGGGCAAATTCCTGTAGCTTACATAGCTCTCAAATCAGCAAGAAAAAATATAGAGAAAGAATTAAGGCATCTATGTTCAGCTCATTTAGCTGCATAYAAAATACCAAGATCTTTTATATTTAGAGAAGACCTTCCTCTTTCTCCAACGGGRAAAATAGATAAAAAAAAATTGCAGCARGGAGTATRAAATGTGTRAAKATTCATATGATCTGATTCARGTGAAAGGTTARTTATGACGTTRCTATACATGGAAATTATAGGTTTAATAGTATGTCTRTTTTTAGCAGGACTTTTTGCATTTTTAGAAACAGCATTTACAGCATTAAGGTTGTTTAAACTTAAGGAACTGGAGTCTGTAGTAAGTAATTACCAATCCCTTTTTGACTTATGGGGAAGACAGCCTGAACGTATTTTAATTACTATTTTAGTAGCAAATAACTTTGCTCATGTTCTCTGTTCAGTTTTAATAACCGAAGTTATGCAACAAATTTTTGGAGATTTTGGATTAGCTGTTGGTGTTACAATTGCTACTATTTTGATTCTAATTATGGGGGATATAATTCCTAAGACATTAGCAAAAACCCATCATGAACGCCTGTTTACTTCTACCTTGTGGATTATGAACATATTAGTTTTTCTGTTAAAGCCAATAGTTTTTGTTTTACAGCGTATTTCGAATAGAGCATTTTTATTTTTTGGTGGTGATTCATCAGCTAGTAATGAGCATGTATCTGAAAAAGAAATAGAATTTTTAATAGACTATGTTGATCAAAAGGGAATTATGGAAACAGAAAAAACAGAAATGCTTCAAAATGTTTTTGGTTTAGGGCAGACGCCTGTTAGTAAAGTCATGGTATCCTGTGTTGATATGGTTATTCTTAATATTGACGCTTCTTTGGACAGTGCACTCGAAGTTTTTTCTTCATGTGGGTATTCTCGAATTCCTGTGTACGAAGAAAAAGAAGAGAATATTAACGGATTTATCTATCATAAAGATGTTTTTCAAGTTATAGCTAAAAAGCAGAAAAAAGAGTTGCGTGACCTAGTTAGACCTGTTTTTTTTGTTCCAGAATCAAAGAAAACAAATCAGTTACTTAGTTATTTTCTTCGGGAGCGTATGCATCTGGCTATTGTAGTAAATGAACATGGTTCAACTATTGGTCTGGTAACGCTAGAAGATGTTCTTGAGGAAATCGTTGGAGAAATTCGTGACGAGCATGAAGTTGAACGATCTGAGATAGTCTCTCTTGAGGATGGTGGCTGGATTATTGATGCCCGGACTCAGCTTGAAGAGCTTGAAAAAGTTTTAGGTATAGAGTTTGTGGTMGAAAATTCTATGACACTRGGTGGCTTTATTTCAGAAAAATTGGAACATTTGCCTCAAAAGGGAAATCGTTTATACTATCAAGGATATTGCTTTCAAGTACAGCAAGCAAGCGCAAAACGTGTTATTAAAGTGCTTGTGTTTGAAAGTAAAGAATCAGAAAATATTATATCATAAAACATGCTTTGGTTTATGCAAAGCTGTATTGAAACATAAAAAAGGTATTATTGTATGAGAAAACCCTTGTTACAGGTTAAAAATATACATGTTAATGTTGAAGAGAATGAGATTTTAAAAGGAGTTTCCTTAGAGGTTCTTCCAGGAGAAATCCATGCAATTATGGGACCAAATGGTTCTGGAAAAAGTACTTTGACTTATACACTTATGGGACATCCTCGTTATACATTAACAGAGGGAGAGATGCTTTTTGACGGCACTTCAATTACTGATCTGTCTGTTGATRCACGAGCTCGTATGGGTATGTTTTTGGCTTTTCAGCATCCGTATGAAGTTGAAGGAGTTCCGCTTAAAGATTTCTTAAGACAGGCATATAATACATGGTATGCAGGTACAGAAAAACAGATYGGMCTCAAAGCTTTTAAAAAACTYCTAGAAGAAAAAATGTTRCTTTTGGGKGTTTCTTCAGATTTTGTTGAACGACCAATTAATGTTGGATGTTCTGGTGGTGAAAAAAAACGAATTGAAATGCTTCAAATGGCTATTTTACAGCCCAAACTTATTATTCTTGATGAAATAGATTCAGGGCTTGATATTGATGCATTACGTATTGTTTGTGATGCGTTAAAGGTTATTCTTCAGCAAAATCCTGAAGCAGCCGTTGTTCTCATCACTCACTATAAACGTATTCTTGAGCATGTGACGCCTGATCATGTACACATTATGCAACAGGGAAAGATTGTTCGTTCCGGTGACCAGACGCTTGTTGATCAAATTGAAAGTCAGGGGTACGAATTATAATCCGTATCGAGCGATAAAAGTACTTAAAAGATCTCTAAATGGTGATCGTGCAGATCCTGGAACGGTATGTGCAGGAAATGGATCATCAAAAAACAGAAGCTTGATTGCGGTGCCATCAATATTTATAAATCCAAGATTTTGAGCTACGGACTCTGATATTGAAACAGTGCGGAATATCTGTTTGAGAGCATTGGTATATCGAGGACTCACTTGTTCCCAGTATTGACTAAACAGTATTAAAGAAGCTCCCGTTAAAGATCGAGATCGGCTACTTTTTACATTGTTCAAATACGTTGATACCCATCGATTAACATTTTCTTCAATTTTTACGTTAGTGCTATTGAGAATTGTTTGTTGCTCTTGAGAAAGATTTGAAAGATTTGGAATTTGGATGCTTTTCGATCCAATTGCTGTTGTAATTGTTGTAAGTGAAACTGGATTTCCGGTTGAATCAACAAGATAAAACAGCGCTTTAGTCTGATTGGCAATGCCTTTTAATAATTGACTGAGGTTTTTTGTAGTTCGTTGAACGACTGTTCTTTTTTTATTTACAATAGCCATAGTCTGTTTATGAATTTTTTTGTTGAATTTTCTTCCACGTGCCCATCGAGAGCCAGAATTTGGAGATGAATAACGCCCTTGTTGATTAGTTTGAACTGTATTTTGTGGATTTATTTGTTTGGTTTGAGAGGCAATAGTGTTTGCAATAGTAGCTCTGCTTACTCTATTTCGTACATTTTGAGTTGCTTGAACAATTTGTTTTCTTATATTATTTCGTAATGGCCGCGCATGTAGAAAAGATGAAAAAGAAAATACACTTACCGTAAAGTATAAAATTTTTATTATATGTATACTGTTTTTTTTCATTATTTTTCCTCTTTATTTGTATCATTGTTTTGCTGTTCTATTGGTTTTTCATTACAAGGAGAAGGCATGAATTTACCGCCATGATGATGACAGATGATGCATTTTTTAAATCCATATGTTTTTTTATGGCATATGCAGCTGCATGGTAATTCAGTTTTTATTTGTTGCATTATGCTACTATAAAAAATGTTTGGAGAGGCTTGTAGCAGGCCATTCATTATGCATATGAAGTAAAGTAGTAAGGCTTTTTCTATATAATGTCGCATTCTTCTCCTTTTTTATCTGGGAGGTTATAAGGCTATTTTTTTATATTTGTAATAGAATTTTTATTACCTATAATTTCAGTTTAGTTTTTATAGGTCGACAGAGTCAATAATTTCAAAATTGAAAATAATTTAAATATAAAAAGAGAGAATGAAAAAGTCTTCAAATATTGCATAAAGCATCTTTTTTTAATACATTCGATGTAGTAGAAATTCTATTTTAATAAAAATTATGGTGTTTTGATGGTATTACAGGTAGTGGGAACGGTAATTTTAGGTTTTATTATATCATATGTATACCATAAAATTATGTTATACAGCATGTCCGCTTATTCATATATTTCGAGTATGGGGTACATATCTCTCCTACTTTTACGTTATAGCTTAATAGTATTATCTTTAGTAATGTTTTCTATAGTATCAAACTTGCTTATTTGGTGGGTAGGAGGCTTTATCTGTGGCAGTTTATATTGTATTCAAAAAGTAAGGAACAAGCATGCAAGCATCCTTTTTAAATTATAGTATTATAAGACCTCTTTCATATTTTGGACTTACAAGTTCGATATGGGATGTTCATCTTGATACACTTATAGAAACATGGATCATGATGTCAGTTCTTTTGCTGGCTTCTCTTTATGTTTTATATGCTTTAAGGTCTCCTCGAGCAGTTCTTTCTCGTCAGGCAATCTTATTAACAACAGGTTTCTTTGTTGATCTTATTGAAGAAACATGTGGAGTTTTTCATCGAGATATTTTTTATTTTTCAACAACTATTTTTTTATTTGTAGGGGCTGCTGGTTTTACTGGCCTGATTCCGTATGCTGGTGAGGCGACGCAGGATCTGAACACCACGTTTGCTCTTGGTATTAGTAGTTTCTGTTTTTCACAATATCAGGGAATTAAGGCACACGGATTATATCATTTTAATGAATATCTTAAGCCATTTTTTCCATTGTTACCTCTGAATATTGTTGGGGAGTGTGCTAAAGCAGCTTCGATGTCGTTCCGTTTATTTGGAAATATTCTTGGTGGGTCGATCATGGTTGATCTCATTTTAAAGGCTTTGGGAGCGTGTAAAGAATTTTATATATCAACAGCAGTGTTTTTGGTTTTTGTTTCAGTTATTCTCTACTCAACTCCTCTACTACGATATTTTAAATTACGTTTTTTTATATCGTTCCATAGTTTTATTTTTTATGCTGTCATTCTTGTACCGACAATACAGCTTTTCTTTGGTGTAATAGAGAGCTTGGTACAAGCTTTTGTATTAACTACATTAACAATTACGTATTCTTCAATGGCAATCGGTGATGAAGAAGATCTAATAAAAACAGAGGGCGCTTGATGAAACCAGAATATTTGCATTATATCGGAATTGCACTATCTATTGCRATTGCTGCTATTGGTACAGGTCTTGCACAAGGGTATGCAAGTAGTGGTATTATGCGGGCTATGTCAAGACAAGAAATGGGTGGGGATGCTATTCGTCGTGCATTAATGATAGGGCTTGTTTTTATAGAAAGTGGTGCCATTCTAGCACTAGTTCTTTCTTTTTTTTTATTAACACATGAATTTTCTGTCATAACCTTTCCTATAGGTTTAGTGCATTGCAGCATGGGAATCTGTATGGGTTTTGTGACTGCAGTAATGGCACTTGCATCCGGATGTGCTGTGGTAGCAGCTGCAGAGTCAATAGCACGACAACCTGCTTTTTCACAAAAAATTCTTTCTTTTATGATGATTTCTCAGACTTTCATTGAAGCTCCAGTTATTTTAGCTTTTGTTCTTTTGCTTATAATTAATACAAATATTGAAGAATCCATCTCATTGGCAGAGGCGATTAAGCTTTCTATAGCTGCATCAGGAATTGCTGTTGGGGCTATAGGACCTGCTATAGCACAATCATATTTTAGTGCTGCAAGTGGTCGAGCAATCGGTCTTGACAGAAATGCGTATGGACGTATTTTTTCATTTTCTTTATTGACACAAGCGATTATTGAGACACCAGTTATTTTTGTTTTAATAAGTACTTTATTTGTAATTTTTAAAGTGTTGCCTCCTGTAGGAACATTTACAACAGTATATTCTCTGCTTCCAGCATTACTTGTTGTTAGTGTTGGGACTTCAAGTGCTGCAATTGGAGTAAGTGCTGTTGCAAGTAAGAGTTGCCGTCTTATTGCGCTTGATGCATCTTTGTATACACGTATTTTTAGAACATCTTTTATTGCACAGGCATTTATAGAATCTTGTGGCATTTATGCTCTTGTAGTAGGACTTTTAATGATTCTACGTGCATAAAAAGTATAAAAGTTAAAAAAGGAGATGAAGAATGTCTGTTCGCGGTCGGGTAGTCTATATTATTACCAAACTAGAATTAGGTGGGGCACAAAAAGTCTGCTTGGCGCTTCATCAGGATCTTATAAAGAGTCAAATGATTTCGACACTTATCTCTGGGAAAGAAGGTATTCTTGTTGAAGAAGTCGAGAATTTAAATCATGTGATTTTACTAGAAGATTTTAAACGAGAAGTTGGATTAAAACTGTTTTTCTATGAGATTCGTGCTTTTTGGAATTTATGGAAAGTTTTACGTTCTATAGCAAAAAAATATCCTGATGTTATTGTTCATACACATAGTACTAAAGCTGGCATTGTCGGTCGTTGGGCTGCTTTTTTTGCACGTATTAAATATCGCATTCATACAGTTCATGGATTTGGGTTTCATGATTATCAATCGTGGTACATTTGGTATACTATTTTTCTTTTTGAGTGGGTCACTTCATTTATAACTTCACATTTCGTCTGTGTCTCAAAAAAAGATAAAGAGAGAGGAAGTAAATGTTTTCCTTTTTTTGCACGAAAAAGTAGTCTTATTCGTGCTGCAGTTGATGATGAGAAGTATCGTATGGCTAAAAAATCTTCAAAAAAATGGCACGAGGGTGCAAAAATTGTTATTGGAACAATTGCTTGTTTCAAGCCACAAAAAAATATGATTGATCTTTTACGTGCATTTTATAAGTTGAAAAACAGACTTCCTGTATCAATACAGTCACTTTTGTTTCTTGAAATTATTGGTGATGGTGAACAACGACAGATGATTGAAACATGGATTCAGGAACATAAATTAGAAGATCAAATTATTTTACATGGCTGGCAGAACAATGTTGATCAATTTTTACATACATGGGATATTTTTTCTTTAAGTTCTTTATGGGAAGGGCTTCCTTGTGCCGTTGTTGAAGCTCGTCTTGCACGATTGCCTGTTGTAGCATATGATGTCGGAGGCATTGGTGAGATTATAAAAAATGGAGATAATGGTTATTTAGTGAAGCCTGGTGACTGGCGTGAACTTTCAAATCGACTTTTTGATTTGATTCATGAGCAGTCATTATATCAGAAATGCACTGATTATACCGATGTGTTGAATCCATTTTATCGTGAAACAATGGTAGAAGAACATGTGAAGCTCTATCGTTCTTTTTTAGAAAAAAGTAAATAACAATTTTGTATTTATATTTCTTTCATATATATTTCTTTATCAGCAGTTCTTTTTGTGAGTAATTGACTCTTTGTCATTATTGTAGTTATTATACAAAAAAGAGAGGTTATGATATTATCTGTTTTATTGATGAAATTTGACAAAATAGAATGCTATCGTTAAAACCATAAGGTTTGTAAATAAAATATTACTTTCTGGGGATAGAAAGAGGTTAACGTAAGGGAATTAAAGAATGGCTCGAAAAAGTGATACAGCTCCAGAGCTGAAACTTTTGGTGGTAGAGTCGCCAGCAAAAATTAAAACAATTAGTAAATTTTTAGGAAAAGACTTTGTAATTGCCGCTACATTTGGTCATGTCAAAGACTTGCCAGAAAATAAACTAGGTATCGACTTAGATGAGAAGAAGAAATCAATCTCATTTGAATATGTTGTCATTAAAGATAAAGAAAAAGTCATTAATGAGATTTGTAAAAAAGCACAAAAATGTTCTGAAATTTACTTAGCATCTGATCCGGATCGTGAAGGAGAGATCATTTCTTGGCATATTGGTCAAGAAATAGAGCGTGTAATGAAAGACAAAGCGACTATTCATCGTATTGTTTTCAATGAAATCACTAAAAAAGCTGTAGAAAAAGCTATTGAAAATAAATCTATTGTCGATATTGATAAAGTTGCAGCTCAGCAATCTCGTCGTGCACTTGATCGATGGGTTGGATATGAGGTTTCGCCTATTTTATGGAAAAAAATAGGAAAAGGTTTATCTGCTGGTCGTGTGCAATCGGTTGCTTTATTGCTTGTTTGCAATCGAGAAGAAGAGATTCAAAGTTTTAAACCTGTAGAGTCGTGGAGCATTCAGGCTTTATTGGGAGCAGGATCTGATGAGGTTGAAGCTGAAGCATTTAAACAGAATGGCAAGGCGCTTTCTATTAAAAATAAAGAGCAGGCTGATAAAATCTTGGCTGATTTGAAAAAAGCAAGCTACGTTGTTGATGATATTATTGAAAAAGAGCGTTTAAAGAATCCAGCAGCACCGTTTATGACGAGTACATTGCAACAAGATGCGTATAATAAACTAGGCTTTCCCGTTGAAAGAACAATGCAAACGGCACAAAAGTTATACGAAGGAATTCCGCTTTCTGATAAATCTACTCCTGAAGCATTGATAACATACATGCGTACTGATTCAACACGTATTGCCGATTCTGCTATCGATGATGTTCGTTCTTTTATTTCAAAAGAATTTGGTGAAAAATACTTACCTAAAAAAGCTCAAGTGTATGAAAAAAAATCTGGGCAGGATGCTCACGAGGCGATTCGTCCTATTGATGTAAGCTTACACCCATCATTTGTCGCAAAGTATGCAACTCCTGAACAAGCAAAATTGTATGATCTTATTTGGAAGCGATTTGTAGCCTGTCAAATGGCACAAGCTTTATTCTTTCAAAGAACTGTTCATATTAAAGCGGACTCATATCTTTTAAAACTAACTGGTTCAACATTAATGTTTGATGGTTTTTTAAAGGTGTATTTAGTCGAAGAAGATGATGCAGATAAGTCGAAAATAATTCCACGATCAATTGTAAAAGGTCTGGCATTAGACTTGAAAAACGTTGCAGGTAAACAACATTTTACACAGCCACCTGCACGATATACCGAAGCAACATTAATTAAAGAGCTAGAAAAAAAAGGAATTGGTCGTCCAAGTACGTATGTAGCTATTATGTTGACCATTCAAAAACGTAAATATGTTACCAGAGAAAAGAAAAGATTTATTCCATCAGAGCTTGGTCGCGCAGTAAGTGCACTTTTAGTAGAATGTTTTCCAGATATTTTTAATGTAACATTTACTGCAAGCATGGAAGAGGATCTTGATAAAATTGCAGAGGGAGACAAGACCAAGGAAGAATTGCTTTTCAGTTTTTATAAAAAATTCAGTGCTGACATGGAAGCTTTGGGAGAAGTTAAGCGTGGACGAGCATCTATTCCTGCAAATCTTGATTGTCCTGAGTGCGAAACACCTTTATCAATAAAATTCGGTAAAACAGGTGAGTTTGTAGGCTGTTCTGGCTATCCAGAATGTAAATTCACTTCTAATTTCAAACGGTCTGAAGATGGATTAGTGGAGCTAGTTGCAGCAGCAGAAGTAGTTGTAAGTGATATTGAGTGTCCTCAGTGTGGTAAAAATCTTGTTTATAAACGTGGAAGATATGGAGAGTTTCTTGCTTGTCCTGGTTATCCAGAATGTAAGTATATTTATCAAGAAACTTTAAAGATGCCATGTCCTAAATGTAGTAAAAAAGTAACGCAACGAAGCTGGAAAAAAGGAAAATTCTGGGGTTGTGCTGGTTATCCAGATTGTAAGTTTGCTATATTTGGTGAAGTTGAAGAGACTCCATGTAAAAAGTGTGACGCTTTATATCATGTTGTTAATAAACAACGCGATGGAACGACGAAGCTCAGTTGTCCTACGCAAGGATGCAAGGGATAAGACTTGTAGAAAGTTTAATTATGTTTGCTGAAAATATACAAAAATATATAGAGTTGCTCGGTCTCAATGATGGTACAGAATTTATAAAAATTGATCATGAAGATGCAATGGTAGCGACTGTTTATAAGGTTACGCAGCCAAATAAGCTTCCTTTGATTTTAAAAATATGTGACCGAGTTAAAGATTACTCAGCAGAGTTATATTTTTTAAGTTACTTTTCTGGTAAAATATCTGTACCAAATATTATCAATACTGTTGAGCCAGATRAAAATATTGATGGTGCTATTTTAATGGAATATCTAGCAGGTGGTTTATTAAAAATAAGTTCGATTACTAAAGAATTAGCTTTTGAAATAGGACAATCATTAGCTCTTATTCATGAAAATAGTACAAGTGTTTTTGGTTATCTAACGAAAAATTTCAAATTAAACGAACAGGTAGATACTTCTTTTATAGAAAAATTTGAAGAAGGTATTGAAGAATGCAAGCTCCATATCCCAGCAAGTTTAACAGATAAAGTTTCTCAGTATTACAAAGATCATCTGTTTTTATTAGATAAAGTTGATGGCCCTTGTATAATTCATCGTGATTTCCGACCAGGAAATATAATTATTCAAAACAACAAATTACAAGGTATTATAGATTGGTCTTCTGCGAGATCTAGTTTTGCAGAAGACGATTTTTGTTCTATTGAGCATGGTGAATGGGGTAACTTTAATGGACATAAAAGTTACTTTATAAATGGATATGCTCAAGTTAGGCCGGTACCAAATTATACAAAAATAATGCCTCTGTTGCGTCTAAATAGAGCTATTGCAGTTATTGGTTTCACAGTTAAATCTGACTCGTGGGACAGCGTTCATGCAGATGTGTATAACTTTAATAGGCAGTTTCTTGATAACTTTAATTTTTAATACATCTTTTAAAGAGTATTAGGTTCCCTTTTTTCTACTTCTGGTGGGATGAATGAGTCTTTTTGTATCTGCATGAAATCAACTTTTGTTGATTTTGTTGCTACCATAATTCCACCAAAACTAATACAGGTTCTTTGTAGTGGCAGGAAAAATCGGTTTGATCCAAGGAATTTTTCAAGAGAAAACCATAATTTCTGAAAATAGTAGAGCCCTTTATTTCTTCCAAAAGTTAATCGTAATAACTTGCTGATTCCAAAGGTTATGGTTTTTGTTACTCTGTTTTTTTGTGGAAGTCGACTCATGATGCCACGATAAAAATGACTTTTTATGTTAAAACCTGAGTTTCCAAGTAATCGTGTAATAGTTTTTTTGCTATGAATTCTGACATGATATTCAGGTTCGTCTTGCTTGTTGCTAAAATAAGGTACAGTGATAATCAATTTTCCATGAGGACTTAAAATTCTGTGAATTTCATCTAAAGCTGCATGATCCTCAAATAAATGTTCGATTACTTCTGCCATGATAACTCCATCGAAGTGATTGTCTTCAAATGGGGTTTTTGTGGTTATCGATTGTAGATAGAATTGGTCAATGCCACTGAGAGGAGTAATATCTATAACGGTAACATTTTTATTAAGAGTTTTTAATAAATCATGGTCTCGTTTGGTAAAGTCTCCAACAATAAGTATTTTATGAGCATCTTTAAGAAATTCTGCTATTGCTAGCGTTGGAATAAATCCATCAGGTGAGGTTCCGTATGAAGTTGCATTTTGAGGGTTATGCATCAGGTATCCTTAGGTATCATTTTTTGAAATGAATTTTAGTTTGACTCTAAGGATAAAAATAAGAAGAATGCAAGAGTTGCTTTTTATTACCTTTTCGCCGGTTTGATATTTATGCATGGACGAAGCAAGGAGGCTAATTTACTGTTTTTATCTTTTACTAAGTCAAGTGCTGTTTGGCCTTTTGAGTTTTTCATTGTAGGATCTGCTCCATGTGCAAGAAGAATTTTAACAACTTCTGAGTTGCTCCATTTTATAGCAAGATGAAGAGGTGTGTATTTGTGCTCATCTTGTATGTTAGGATTTACGCTACTTTCTAACAAAAATTTTACCTCTTGATTCTTGTCTTTTTTAGTTGCGTCAAGCAATGCTCTTTCTTTAATGGTAAGCTTTGATGAAGCAAGAAAGCGAGAAGGTCCAAAAGTAAGAATAATAGCAGAAAGATGCATAGAAGCAGAAAGTTGCATGGAAGCAGTTGCAAGTAAGAAAAAAACTATGTACATGTGGATTCCTATAGAATTTAGCAAAGTTTAACAAATGTTGATTTTTTCAAATAGAGTGGTTGAACTTCTTGCGAAGTTTCATGACATTCAAATTTTTTTATTCCTAAAGTTGCAACGCTTTCTGCGGATGCATGAGGGATATCAATAATTTGGTACTGTTTTGGATCAAATAATTCTTTAATCAAGTTCTGATGCAGATGGCTTCCGTTACCAGTAAATATAAGTTGGTCTTCATGATTTTCTTCGGAAAGTTGTTTCAGAAACAGCTTTGCTTTGATGTAAGAAGCTGTAGCTATAGGTTGGTAGTTAGATTCACATATTTGATACTGAGCATGATAAACTTCTTGATTGTATGCATTGAGTAAGCAGATAAGTTTTCCATCAACTAAGGAATGGTTTTGTACTGTTGTATGGGCTAATGCTTCAAGGCNATCAATGCTAATAAGTGGAATGCCAGAGGCATGCGCAATGCCATTTATTGTGCTGATAATGACACGCAAGGATGTGAAAGATCCAGGACCAGCATCAAGAGCGATGAAATCAAGGTTTTTTAGTGATACGTTATTTTTTTTGAGTAAGCTATCAATCATTGGAATTAATACAGAGCTTGTACGTAATTTGCTCTCTTTAATTGTATCAAGATGGTCTGCATTCTGATGCAGCCTTATTTCAATTGATTGATAGCTTCCGTGAAGTGCAATAAAAGAAGAAGATATATTCATGAATCGTTTT
Source organism: Candidatus Babelota bacterium (assembly GCA_002401785.1). GTDB lineage: Bacteria > Babelota > Babeliae > Babelales > CAZZPM01 > CAZZPM01. The sequence continues at coordinate 84,442 of NVUD01000003.1, read as the reverse complement.
GATCTTTATTTTTTTGGCGTTGATAAAAAATACTAAAGGCTGTTTCTTTAATGGTATTTTCCTTTTTTTCGACAATTTTTCCGCAATTTAAGCACTTCCATCCTTCAAAATTGATAAAGTGATTAAAAAATGCTTGTTTTAACATCAAGCCGTCGCATTTTGGACATTTCATAGTACTCCCTTTCCTTTTTATAGTACAGTTTTCTATAACACTTTTACATTTTATAGTTCCTGATCGAGGTTACTGCTGATTTCTTTTTTAAAGGCAAGATTGTCAAGGTAGCTTTGTAAGATGAATGCAGCTGCACGGGCGTGTTCTTTTTTTTTCTCTTCAGGAGATGGCCTTTTCTTTCCAATTTTTTGTGCTCGTTTGCTGCTTAATCGTTCATCCCATAGTTTCCATTGTACAAAAATAAGCTTTTGATCTTCAAGTTCTTGCTTAATTTTTTTAACCATAGAAATGGTTTTTTCTGTTTGCAAGCTGGATGTTCCAGACATTGTTTTTGGTAGCCCAACAATGATTAAGAAGACTTTATGTTCATCAATAATAGATTTTAATTCAGGCAAAATTTGAGGAAGTAAAAAAGTTGTTAGAGGGCGACATATAATACCAGTACTGTCAGCTATCGCAACTCCAATCCATTTGTCGCCTAAATCAAGTGCTATAATTTTTTTGTTATACATTTATTTACCATGTTAAAATAGTATGATTAAAATAAGAGTTTAGTCTCAAGAAAATATTGAACAAAGTCAAATAAATAAATACCTAACTTTGATTTTTTAGAGTTTGTTCAATTTACTTTTAAAGTAAGAAGTTACAAAAGATTTCTTTGAAAGATAAAAAACAGTAACTGTCTTATTGTTTCAAAGGTTTGATTTGATGAGCTAGATGAATTGCCTTTTGAATTGATGAGCTAGATGAATTGCCATGAGCAACAATGACGGCACCTTTTACGCCAAGTAGCTGTGCACCACCAGGAATCGTGTAAGGAGAATTCCCTTTTTCAAACATTCGACTACAAGCCTCAATAGTTTTTAAAAAAATATTTCCGGTAAATCCATCACATACAACAATGTCTGCTTTCCCATCAAGAACATCTGCTGGTTCTATATTGCCTACAAAGTGGTGGGTGCTTTGAACAAATAAAGCATGAGCTTCTTTAACGAGTGCTGATCCCTTGTTTTCTTCCGTTCCATTGCATAAAAGGGCGATACGGGGTGGGTGTTGTACAATTGATCGTGTGAGCATATAATTCATGCCAAGATGAGCAAAGTGAAGCAAGTGTGATGCTTTACAGTTAACATTACCACCCAGATCAAGTACAAGTGTATGTTTATTATTTGGTAGTGGAATGAGGCCAGCGATAGCAGGTCTATCAATTCCATCTGATTTTCCAAGAATAAACATTGCAGCAACCATTAAAGCACCTGAGTTTCCAGCAGAGACAACTCCTGTACATGTTCCATCTGCAACAGAAGCGACAGCACGAACTAAAGAGGAGTCCCCCTTGCGACGCACTGCCATTGCTGGCTCTTCATCCATAAGGATTTCTTCTGAGGAATGAAATATTGAAATCGGTAAACATTTCCATTCAGAGTCCAATTGATTTAAAATAGCAATCAATTGGTCAGTCGGTCCAAAAAGAGCAACAGGTATACGCGTTCTTGAAGCACGAAGAGCGCCTTCAATAATGGCATGTGGAGCAAAGTCTCCACCAAGAGCATCAACTGCTATCATGTTGTTCTCTTAAGTTGAATTATTCCTGAGGTGATGATTTGTCAGATCCTTCAGCTGGCTTTGTAGGTGCCATAGCTGCTGGATTTGGCATAGAACCTTGCATAGCTGCCCGATTTGTTGCACGTTCATGAGCACGTTCTTTTTTTGTACGCATGACTTTTACACCTTTATAGTAGCCACATTCTTCACAAAGACTATGAGCTGTTTTTGGTGCTTGGCATGTTTGACAAAAGATAACAATGTGAGGTTTGATCCCTTTATTGGCGGATCTTTTATCGCGACGACTTCGCGATACTTTACGTTTTGGTACTGGCATTGGTGTCAGCTCCTTGTTTGTTAGATCATGTTTTTACATAAATAAATATTATAAATATCATTTTTAATATTTGGATTTTTACAAACTATATATTACGAATTGAATTATATGTATAGATAAAAATCTCATTAAATAGAGTATGATTTTAAAGAGTTTTTGTCAAAGAAAGATGCTTTCCTTGTAAAAATAGTAAATTTTGGCAGACTTAACAGTATAAAATAGTAGTCAAGAGATTTATTTTGACTGTGAGTAAAATATCTTATTATTTAGTTTTTCTGAGGAGCTTGCTATGGCAGCAGAAGTGACAATGGATTTAATTAAACAACTTCGTCTCAAAACGAGTGTTGGTACGATGGCTTGTAAAAAAGCATTAATTGAAGCTAACGGCGATATTGAAGAAGCGGTTAAAATTCTTCGTAAGAAGGGTGCTGCAGTTGCTGCAAAGCGTGCTGATAATGCTACTAATCATGGTATTGTTGCAACATCTATTTCTGACGATTCTCAAATGGGATCATTAATCGAAATATCATGCGAAACTGACTTTGCTGAAAATACTGATGCTTTAAAAGGATTTGCAGCTTCTTTGGCAAAGCATGTAATGAAACAAGAATCAGCTACATCAATTTCTGATTTAATGAATGAAAAAATGCAAGACTCAACTTTTACTGTAAATGAAACTTTGGAAGATGTTATTTCTAAAATTTCTGAAAATACTAAAATTGGTCGTACAGCTTCTTTTTCAACTGATGAAAAAGGTATTATTACATCATATATTCATCCAGGTTCAACACTCGGTGTTCTTATTGAATTAGCAGCTTCTGATGATCTGAGTGCACATAAGGATAAACTTGTAGCTATTGCAAGAAGCTTTTGTATGCAAGCAAGTGTTACCAGTCCACTCTGTGTTCGTCCTGAAGAAATAGATTCAGATATTTTGGCAAAAGAGAAAAGTTTTATTCAAGAGCAATTAGCAACAAGTGGTAAACCGGCTGCAATGATTGAAAAAATTACTGTTGGTAAGTTGGCAAAATATTATGAAGAAGTCTGCTTGTTGAATCAAAAATATATCAAAGATGATAAGTTGAAAATTTCTGATGTTTGTGATCAAATTGGTAAAGAAATTGGTACAACAGTTACGATTAAACGTTTTGCTCGATTCTCTATTGGTCAATAGTAAGGAGCAATTCTGAAAGGGAAGCTATGAAGCGCTTGTTAATTAAGATAAGCGGTGAGTTTTTTACAGGAAAAGATTGTAACGGTCAAGATACTTTGTCTGATCAATTGCAAAAGCGTATGAAAAGTTTTGTACGTCAATTAAAAGAATTGCAAAAAACGTATCATATTGGCATTGTTATTGGTGGTGGTAATATTGTACGTGGTAAAGAGGTGGAAAAAACTCTGGGCGTTCGTGATCATGTTGGACATCAAATGGGGATGCTTGCGACAGTTATAAATGCTTTGTGTCTTGAAGACCTTATAGAACAACATGGTGGAAAAGCGGTTATATGTTCTGCTATTGAAATTCCTCATGCTGTTGATGTCGTTCGATATGATCGCATTGAAAATGCTTTTGATAAAGGATCAGTAGTTATTTTTGCTGGTGGAACAGGCCAGCCATTTTTAAGTACTGATACAGCAGCTGTTCTGTATGCATTACGTATGAAGGCTGAAGTCCTCTGGAAATGTACAAAAGTTGATGGAGTTTATGATGCAGATCCATTTCAAAATAAATCAGCGAAGCGACATGATGTTTTAAGCTATCAACAAGTTTTAGATAAAAAATTGCACATTATGGATTTAACAGCGATTACATTAGCTGAACAGCATGCATTGCCAATTCGTGTTATGAATATGTATCATGAAAATACACTTTTGAAAGCTTTGAAAGATAATACGTGGGGTAGTTGGATTCAGTAAAAGAATAGTCAAAATAATTTTAATTGAAAGGGTAGCAGATGGAACAATTTGCATTYGTAGAAAACGAAGTKAARCCATTTGAAGATGCWATTAAARWAGAAATGACAGAWGYWATYAAGCATTTTGAAAGAGATTTRGTTGCRATTCGAACAGGRCGTGCRWCWACRGCWMTTGTTGATCATATWARAGTKGARTGTTATGGACAGATGATGGGCTTGAAAGAGYTWGCAACTGTTTCRACWCCKGATGCTCGTYTRGTTRCTATTCARCCATGGGAYAARAGTCAAATKRTMGRSATAGARAAAGCTMTYTTRGCRTCTGAYATTGGYATTACACCATCTAATGATGGRRYWGTWATTAGRTTGCARYTGCCACARATGAGYTCTGATCGACGTGATGAGTTGGTTAARRYTTTGAATAAAAAAACTGAAGARARYCGTGTMAGTGTKCGTARYGTTCGAAAAGAYTTTCATAATCAATTRCGAGATKCTGAGCGCAAAAGAAATRTTTCTGAAGACTTTGCACATCGTTTRTCAGATGTTTTRCAAAAAGTAACAGATTCATTTATTGCAARAGTAGATGAAATGCARAMTAAAAAAGAAAAAGATTTACGTTTAGTWTAACGTTATATTTTTTANTGGCCTGATATATGTTTGTRTATCAGGCCATTTTTCTGTTTTAATTATATTTTAAAAAAAAAGGAGTTTATTATGATTTCAAGTAGTCTGCGTCTATTTTTATTAACAATGTTTCTTTCTACTCCAATGCTGCATGCGGCAGAGAGTTGGTTGCCCTTGTTATGCTGTATGTCTAAGTACACGTTTAAAGAATCATACGATGATTATTATGATTATAAAAACAATCCTCAAGAAGGATTTATTGATGATTTTCTTAATGAATTTTATAAAAACGATCAGCCTGCTAAAGAAAAAGTATTAAAGCATGTTTTAGACATTAATAAAAACTTAGAGATAGCAGATAATGCTGCTCAGCAGGCAGAACGTCTTTCGGGTTCATGTTATTTGTGGACTGATCCATTTGAAAAATTCTATGATAAGATCAAAAAAGTTTTTGAGTCATGTCAGCTAGGAGACTTAAACAATATTAAGCAGAGTCTGTTACAACTTGAAAGATATGAATATACCAAGTGTATAACATTGCATGATAAAAATGGTAACAGTCTTCTTCATTTTTTATATGCGCACTTTCTGAGATCAAATCTTGACTTAAACTATGTTTTTTTAATCAGGTTTTTTTTAATTGAATTTAACGCAACAACACGTCCAGGTTTACATTCAGATAATGTATTTGCTTATGAAATTGATACTATTGAAAATGGTCTTTCTGCAAGTGATTTAGTTAATAATTTTTATGATGGCGATCAAGGGAGAGAGAGATGTTTAGTAAAAAGAGCTCATCAAAAAAATGATTAATTTTGATACTCTTTTAGTATTTCAGAATATCGATTATATTTTGCGATTCGTTCTCCACGAGCAGGTGCTCCCATTTTGATTCCCCATGCGCCTATGCCAACAGCAATGTCAACAATTGATGTGTCGAGCGTTTCTCCTGATCGATGAGAAGCGATACATTGAATATTGTTCTGATGGGCGAATGCAACTGTTTCAAAAATATCAGATATTGTATCAACCTGATTCGGTTTTATGATTATTCCATGAGTGAGTTTATGTTTAGTAGCATGTGTAAGTCTATCAATCTGAGAAGCGATGAGATCGTCACCGATAACAAGCATTTTTTGCAGTCGTGTGAGAAGCTTCCAAGCAGGTTCATCYTYTTCGGYAAATGGATCCTCGAGCATCAGYAAGTTATATTTTTTRATGATGGATTGATAGTAAGAKAGTAATTCTATTGATCTGTATGRTTTTTGATCGAGCATGTAGCTGTTTTTATTAGAATCGTACCATGTTGATGCTGCTGCATCAATACCAAGTCTCAAAGGAGTTCTGGATCTGCTAATAATATTCGTGAGCATGTTAAGAATACTGTCTGTGTTTTGCTCTGTTGAAAAAGATGCAAATCCTCCTTCGTCACCAACAGCAAGGTTGTTTCCTTGTTTAGATAACTGATCTTTAAGATGATGATATGCTTCAACAATCGAAATAAAAGCATCATGAGAAAAAGATGCGTCTTGATTGATGACACAGAATTCTTGCATGGTAATCTGATTATTTGAATGCATCCCMCCATTGATAAAATTTGCAATRATTCGTGGCATTTTTGATATTTTTGTTTCTGTTRTTTGYGCAAYAAATTGATARAGAGGWAGRTTGTTAATYTGGGCGGCAGCTTTTAAAGTTGCTAAAGAAACAGCAAGCGTAACATTATTACCCAATTTTTYATGATRAGTTTTATTCATRTTTTTYAATATYAMRTCRATRATTTGAAYMTCTGGYTTYTGRTTRTAGCATGCKTTRTTWACAGTTRTATTGATAATATCTACCGCTTTGCTTACTCCTTTYCCGTTAAATAAATCTGGATCATTGTCATAYAAAGGCCTGCTTTCGTACGGCCCTACTGACATGCCAGTAGGAATACTTGCAACAAATATTTCTCCTGATGAGAGCAAAAGTTTGCATTCAATAGTTGGGTATCCTCGAGAGTCGAGAATGCTATGTGCACTAATTTTTTTAATTTTCTTTGAAAAAAAATTCATATTTGCCTTTTTATAATTTGTTTGTAGTATAAAATGGTGATCTGAAATRATGCAATATTTTASTKTTTTTTATATATGAGTTGTTTAAATGGGTGAGCGTAAAGTTTTTTTTATAGGGCTCTGTTTTTGGCTTTATATTTCAGGAATGATCTGTTTTTTTTCAAATAACTTTTCGATTTTATGCTGTTCTGTAGYTATYTCATCTTTAACTTTATTATRCGCTGTTATCTATCGATGGTACMGGCTCTCTTTTTTAGTCTGTTTCTTTGTTGCAGGAATGTTGGTCATGCAGATGCATGAATTTCTGCGTCAAAAGTATACTTTATTGATTTCTCAAGCAAGCAAAATTCAAGGACGGATTATTGATCTTTCTCCTGTTCAACAGAAGCCATGGCTTCTTGTTTATACAATAGTAGTTGATTCTATTGATGATCAAAATTTGTATTATAAAGGAAATATTAAGAGTACTATGTCTCGATCAGGAGGATATAAGGTGCATGATGTTTTGCTTCTTGAAAAAGATCCAAATAAAAAAAAATCTAAGCGAGAAGCATTTGACCTTTTTTTAGCAAAAGAGGGGTTATGGGGATGGCTTTTTTCTGATATTGATCGTACGCAAAAAATAGCGCATGTTAATTCATGGACAGAGTCATATTTTTTAGTTTTAAAACAGCGGACAAAGAGTTTATATCATGGCTTATCAGAGCCGGCAAGAACATTGTATGGGTCAATTTTTTTAGGCATTGATAAGGTTCTGCCAAGCAATCCTCTTAAACGATCTTTTAATCAGTGGGGAATAGTTCATTATTTGGCTCGATCCGGACTGCATATTATGATCTTTGTTTTTATCTGGAAGATGATATTTTACTGTTTTTTTGGCGTTCGTAGGACTTGGTTTTACTTTGTATTTCCTTTTGTTTTTATTTATGTTCTTTGTACACCAAGCTCTATTTCATTTATGCGAGGTGTATGCTCTTTCTTCTTTTTAATAGGAGCACTGTTTTTACAAAGGCCGTATCATATGCCACATCTTTTGGTCTGTTTGGCAGCTATATTTTTAACATGCAATCCATACAGTATGTTTTTCTTAGATTTTCAATTGAGTTTCGGTTTAACGTATGCTTTGCTCTGCTTGCAAGAGGCGTATTATACAACGTATGTTCAAAATAAACTTAAAAAAAGATAAAAGAATAGATACGAATTCTTGTTCTTCGTCTGGTACTCTTTCTACATTCAAAAAATAATATCTATTTTTTTGAATAAGGGAGAAGACTATGAAGTCTTATAGTTTATTAGGATATTTTTTTATAGCGAGTACACAGCTTTTAGGGTATCAGACATCGATGGGAGATACTCTTCGAACTTTGCAATCGGCAATTGACAAAGAAGTAAGAAGTTCTGATATTTCGGATGCAAGTATTGATACAGTTGTTACGGGAACTGAAGAAATTGTACAAGATAAAGATAATATTACTGTAGAGGTTGAAAAAACAGAAAAAGAAGATCTGACAATCAATGAATCTGTGCAAGAAAATGAAGATGATGCACCATCAAATACATCAGAAATTACTGACTTCAAAGAGTCAAATGAGAAAGAATGGTTGTTTGCTGTTTATATAGCAGGTAAAAATAATTTAAGTAAATTTGTAGGGCCAAATATCAAAGGTATGACAGCCTCTGGATCAGGTAAAAATGTACATGTTGTAGCTCAAATTGATGAACTTGGAAAAGATGAAATAACACGTGTTCATATTAAAAAGAAAAAAATAAAAGTTTTAGAAGAGCATGAGCCGACAGAAGAATATATGAGTGGAACGGTAGAGAGCTTATATCGATTTGTTGAATGGGCATTAAAGCATTTTCCTGCTAAAAAAATATGTCTTGTAATTTGGAATCATGGATCAGGTGCCGTAGATCCACATATGTGGGATCGTGCATGGTTTTTTGATAAAAACTCTGATGTTTTTAATTTTAATATAGATACAGGCCTTCTTGAGCTTCGACCAGTAGTAAAAACAGTACATGATTATCTTAAAAATGATGATGTTAAAAATGATCGTGGAATCGCTTTTAATGAGGAAGAGTCAGTTTATTTAACAAATTCTGATTTAACAGAAGTAGTTGAACGGGTACAGGATGATCTGTTGGATGGAAGAAAAATAGATATTTTGGCATTTGACGCATGTTCGATGGGTATGATTGAAATTGCATGTCAGATAAATTTTTCTGTTGAATATATGGTTGCATCTGAAGAGATAGTTCCAGGAAATGGGTTGCCATATAAAAAAATCTTAGGAGCTTTACATAAGCATAATTTATCAGCTTATGATTTTGCAAAATATATTACGSATGCATACGCTCATGAATAYGAAGATACATTTGCAGATTTTACATTGTCTGCGCTTGATTTAGACAAAATGCATAATCTTAAGACATGTATGAATGATATTGCTACTTCATTGTTACGTCTGATTGACAGTGAATATGGTGAAGAGTTTCTTGATCTTTTATACGCTGTTCGTGTGAGCAGAAAGATGTCAACAGCATTCTATAATCGTGACTACATTGATATATATCATACACTCAATAGTATTAGAGAGCGTATGAATCGATTTAAAAAATTAGAAGAAGTTGCTGATGAAGTTATATTTTTACAGAGCTCTATTAAAGAGGCTCAAGATCTTATTAAAAAAATAGTAATAAGCAGTGTACATGGATATAATCCGGTTAAAGCTTCTGGGTTGTCAATGTATTGGCCACGGAGCTCTTTGCACTCATCATATCAAAGTTCTATTTTTGGTAAAACCACAAGATGGCGTCATTTAATACATAAGTATCTTACTTCAGTAAAGTAATTATATTRGAGGGTGTTTTGTAAAAAAATACCCTCCAACTTTGAAAAGCTGGAGGGTTGGGGGGCGAACAATACTTACGTACTGTTCATTTAGGGATTTTGAACTTTTTTAAAATAAATTTTTTGTTTTCAATAGTTCCCTATTCGGTATTTTACACTAGTTGGATCGTATCAATGGASAGTTAACTTGTCAAGAAAAAAAGAAGAACTTTTTTTCTAATTTTTATTAATAATACTTGCTTTTACTTTGTTAAAAGACTTGTAATAAAAATCACTTCTTATCTACGATAACAATTAAGATTTGTATTTTTTTGTAGAGATCAAGAGGTGCATAATGCGATATATTTTAGCAAAAACAGTGTTTATTTTCTGTTGCTTTTGGGGAGATATTCAAGCTTCTGTTAATTCAGAACAAGCTGTACAAAAACAGAATGTACAGAAAATTTCTTCTACTATGAGTKCCAAAGAAAGAAAGAAAARAGAGAARAARCTAAAGAAAGAAAAAAAAAAGAGAGACAAAAAAGAGAAGAAAGAACAGAAGAAGCAGAAGAAAGAGAAAAAGAAAAATAAAAAAGGCGTTGTTCAGCCTACTCAAAAAATTCCTCATATGACTCAGGCAGATATTGAAAAAAACAGACGTGAAGAATTAAGAGCTCAAAAGCAAAACAAGATGCTTCAACCTTCACTTATTCGTGTTACTAAAGGTGAAATAGAGCAMGCAACATTYAATGGCAAAGATATTACAGAAGATCTRAAAAAATTAGTACAATATTATACATATTTTGATAAARMAAAGTGGAGTGTTGGTGGCAAGTTWAAAGCAKCTAATATATTTCAAGGGGATCCGCGTCCAGGAAAAAAGAAAAATTGTAATGTCATCTTTATTTTTTCAGACGGCACGATAAAAAGACACTTTTGGAAAGAGAAAAAAATTAAATTTGTTAGCTCGTATCAGCAACCATTACAAGTTCTTCATGCTCARTATGGCARAGGAAYAAAGAAGAAATCTATTGAAAATATAGGATTCGATGTTACCTGGTAYTTTCAGCAAGCAGGRGGTGCRCGCATCAAGAAGRATATAATTAAAAAGATAAAYAATCCTACTTTRCGTGGTCGATTRTCTGAATTATGGAAAARYCTTTCKCRWGGRCAAGTKACATTGAAATTAAGTGGAATAGGAATATTGAAAAATCAGACACTYAAAGAYTTATCTAGAGGTTGGRRTGTTGAAACGAGTCTGTCTGCTCCTGGTYTAAAKCGTATWGATCCTATTCRTRATTATCCTCAATGGAARCCAGAAAAMTGGRRTGGAAGAGYATCARRTCGAGCWRTTTCAKSTRYTTGGTGGGGAGTTGATAAAGAGTATTTTAAYAAAGAGTTGGAAGAAGTTAAAAAGTTGCCAGAGGCTTTGCAGGTTATGGTAGATGTAGAAACTAATATCGCTGTGGATGAAGAACCTGGTAAAAAAAAGAAGAATAAGAARAAAGCAAAACGTGCTGTTTCAACTTTTAAACAATAACATTATTGGGGTACATGTGAAAAAAAATATTATAAATAAAAAAATATTRTCTATTTTTTTCCTRYTTTTCGGATCATCATTYTTATCTGGTATGWCAGACTTTGGAGATGCTGTTGCGATCGTGCAGGAAATTAGAAATGAAACACCATTTCCGRTAGARCTTTTTGCAGARTCTTCAATGAGCCAGGGATTAGATTTAAATGCATCAGTGGTKCCTGGTCGRATTGTACGTTTACGYTCTAAGCTTYTGGCGGGTCGACCATATGTTCGTGCAAGTGARATAGATGGAGCATTACGTCTTGTTGCTGATGGAGATAATCCCAATGAYACMRSAACGCATTTTATGTTRCAGCAGTATCGAGATGATGAAGGGAATGCAAGTGTTGGACTTCGTTCATGTGCTCTTTCTTCAATAGCAGACTCTGTYGTTGTTGGATGGCAAGGAACCGGTGAAGTYTATTGCACCAATGCRGTTATTGATCRTGCTGATCAAAAATGGGCACATTGGAAGYTGTAYGCTGATCCTAATAATACTRCTCRTGTCTGGTTGCAAAAYAGTCARACATTYGGATGGTTRGAAGTTGGCTCTCGTTTCATTCGAGAAAAMTTTGAAGCWGATCTYTTAAAAAAAACTARACTCAAGGRASMGCAARCAGGTAAAGARTGGTCTGATCCATGGGTYWCTATGTCTTCAACTCCTGATGGAACAYTWCGYATAGGTAGTCCRTTGCATAGAGCACGAGCAACMARTGCTGCAGAGTTTGAAATAGAAAYTGTTGCTGATCCTTCTTTYCCTAAAAAYTTTCAATCAGTTTTTGACGGACTWGGTTTYKCTRTTGCTGCTCATGCAGAACATATTGTTGTTTTGGGTGGCAAAGGAGAGCCATATTATGTGACAGATGAAAGCAAAGGATGGCAACGGATGTCAATGCAGAATAATGCAAACATCGCTGTTGCGCCGTTTACATCAATAGCTATTGGAGAAGATAAAACAACTTTTGCGGTTAATTTTGAAGGATTAATCTATAAATATGATTGGAATAGTTCTCGATGGATTCAAGATTCGCAAGAAGAATTCCGAATGATTTCTTGTTCTAAAGAAGATCTTGTATGGGCTATTGGAAAAAATAAAAAATTGTATCGTCGTATGAGCGGAAGATGGGAGCAATTTTCTGATCTTCCGAATACAAAGCCAAAGCAGGTTTCTGTTGGTGTTGATGGTTCGGTCTGGGTTGTTGGTGAAGATCAGGTTTTATATTCTTTAGAAAAAGATTCATGGATAGTTCCTAATTATAGTATCAAAGCAATTGCTATTTCAGTTGCAGATAAAAATAATATTGTTGCATTATCACCTGATTATACACCGATGCGTGCTTTGCCTGGGAAAGGGTATGAGCAGTGGACACCAGTCAATAGTAAGTTTGTTGCAATTGCCATGACAACAAAATCAGAAATTGTCGGACTTGGTGGTGAAGTAGTAGATTCTGGTTTGAAAGTTGTAAAAGGAAACTTGTATCAAGATTCTGAAATTGAGTCAGCTAATTCTTTTGACATGAAGCCATATCGTTGGCCAATTCGTGAAGATGGATTTATGATAAATGGCAGTAGTTCTATGAGTTTAGGACAGCTTGGATTTAGTGTCAAAACAGGCTCTGGAACATCTCCTGGTCTCTCATTTAAACGGACTCCAGAAATTCGTGGGTATTCATACATGAAGCCAGATAATGACTTTATGCGTGGCACATTACTTTCATTAGGTTCATTGCATGGTCGTGGATATGCTTGGCTTGAAAAATCATTAACAACAGCTGGTCGTGCAACACTTGTTTTTCGTGCTCGAACTAAAGCYGAAGGYGAYTTRCAAGTTGTSATGGGTGARCGWGTTGGKAAYGAGTGTTTATATCGKGTTATTTTYGGTGGTGATGGRAATACRACATCGGTTGTTCTTAAAGARGGTGARKCGGTWCTTGARAAYCCTRTWTCAACAAAAYATGATCCRCGTGCTGCAACATTRCCAGGTGCRTTTGAAYTGTTCTGGGTTTCGATAGAYAATGGCTTTATWATGGCAGGTAARGGRCTTCCWGGAGAAAAYATTTTTATGGCTCGACGYGATGCAMACCCACCARAAGAGASKAAYGGWAGRTCATTGGTTCGTAATYTTGGATTTAGTTCATTYAAATCTATTGATCCTGTTGCTGTTGAAATAACTGAAGTTGTTACGATGCCGCCAATATCATTYATTCCACCAATGCGTACATTTGTTAATGATCCAAAARTKTATGTTCTTAAKCAATCAGGCGAGTCAGAATGGTTAGAGCATAAACTGCGCACCCCGGGCGAGGGAAGTCTGTATTTTACGATTAAGGGGAATGGGACTATTCGTATACGATTTGCTGTTAAACCAATTGATGATATTAATCAGTTTAATGGATATGAAGTTGTTTTAAGTTCTCAAGGTCCTATTATTTCTCAAATTCGTCGCATTAAAGATGGAAAAAATACATTAGTGAGCGAGAATAAAAAGTATGGAATAACTTTTAATGCTGCACGACCACTTCCATTTTGGGTTAGTTGTAATCAAGGAACAATCGCTGTTGGTCATGGCAGTCCAGGAAGTAACCCATTTATGGTCTGGGATGATTATGAAGAAGAAATGCCGGTAAAAAATATTGGCATAGCTTCACTTGAAGGAACGAATGAAATTGCAAGTGTGCAACTTGCTCCACCAGTAGATATTGATTTTATTGATCCAAAGCAATCTTATCAGAAAAAGTATGATGAATTTAAGATGCCAACATCGATTATTGTTGTTGAGCCGATCCGTTTGCAAATGCAGCAAATGGGATCAGGATTAAAAGTTATTGATCGCTTAGATAACATGTCATACAATGTTGGAATAGCTCCTGGTGCAGGTAAAACAATTCCATATCGTTTTACTTTGAATACAGATGGTAGCGCATCGTATGAGCAACTTAATGCAGGTAAAGAAACAAAGCAGCGTCTAGCAATGCAAAAAGGTGCAATGGTTGCTACCGGTGTTGCTAATTTGATTGCAATGATGGCACCAGGTTTCTCACTTGGTGGTCCTATTGGTATCGCTGCAGGTTTAGCACTTGGGGCTGGAGGTCTTGCGATTGGCAAAAAAGGATTTGCGATGCAAGCAGCTGTTGATTATGCCAATATGCGTGATACAGAATATGTTTTCCAAGAAGATTTTGTAAAGCGATCTCCAACTGGTTCTGAAATAACACCAATGATGGAACAGTACAAAATGCGCGCATATATGGAAATAGAGAAAACAGATCTACTTGATCCATCTTCTCTTGAGGGATATCAAGCATTAATGAAGGCGTATCAAAATATTATTTTGTATGCGAATAATGCATATGTTGCTGATGATATGGTTATTAAAGAAAAGCTTTTTCAAGGGCTTGACCAATTAATGGTTTACAGTGGTGACAAGCCACTGGTTATTTACAATGACCTCCTTAATCTGTTTGTATCGGGATATAATAATATGTATCTCATTGATAAGAATAGTTCTATCGATATGGCTCGTCGACAACAATGGGCATTGACTATTTCTAACTTAGCATCTGAGCTGTTTAGAAATGCAAATGAAGAGGGTGTTACATTTAAAGGTCTGTTTGGTTTGTATCTCTGGTTTGATAAACTGCTTCCAGCAGATGGTCGTGGATATATTGAATTTGAAGCAAAAGGATTAAGTGACATTATGGTTGCCTTTAGTCCTGAAGCATTTATTAACATGCGTACTTCAAATACAGAATTGTATGAACTAGGCTTTGGTGTTGCTGGAAATATGAAATTTGTAATTCGTAATAARAGCTTAGCMAARACWCCGATTGTTGTTAAAACAGCTGCWGAKTTGAAAAAAACATACTTGAAGACACGTCCTGRRTTTAAAGGTAGAAAAGTGCCAAAYATGATGGCAACGCCACAAGRATTTACCAAGTATGCTATTAATATTCATGATGGKCTGATTGCAATTTGGCATAATCAGCCGTATGAAGATCAAGTTCCAATGTTTGAATGGCAAGATCCGTATCCATTGCTTGGAATATCTTCATTTGGTTTAAGCTGTTGGGCAACACCAGTAACATTTAGAAATGTTAAGATTTATCCTTCATTGTTTGCAGAGAATGCAAATAATAGTGAAATCGAGGAAGCTARTGAAGATGTTTYGCCAAATCAGGATGTAGCTGTAAAGAGTAATGCTMTTGAAGARGGCAATYCTTTGAAAGTTCAAACAGCACTKCCGCTTTCATCTAAAGCRTCTATGTCAAAATTGATGGTGCAAGGTCAAAAAAARGCAGTRAAGMAAGCTKCATCAGCATCTAAACCKATAGCAAGTAGATCATCGACTGAACCRKTKAATAATGAGYCAAATRGTATGTTTTCAGATGTAGCAGATATGGCTTCGGCAAATCTGGGACGATTGAAGAAAAGGTAGTTTTATACTTTTTATAAGAAAAGGGCTTCGTGAAAAGGAGCCCTTTTTTTAATGAAGGAGATGTATGAAAATATTATTATTGTTTAAAAGTTTTTTTATTACGGCCTCTGTTCTTTGCACGACTCAAAGCTGGTGCAATGAAATTGTTATAACCTCACATGATTCATTAGAAAAAATTACACATTTTGCTGCTGCTCGAAGAAAAAAGTGGAAAGGAAACAAGGACTGTTTTTTGAAAAAACATAATATTTTATCTAAAAACATTGAAGAAACTATCTCTTTTATGAGAACAATTTTAGATGAAGATAAAAAAACAAATCAGGCAAGRTCACGATTRCAAGAYCCCYTTTTTTTGCAAAAAGAGTTTGAATGGATTCCATTAAAGCCGCATAAGAAACAGGCATTAAATAGACGTGGGCTGTTTCCTCCTGGAGTTAAAAATAGTCTTGATACTAARATATTACTGACTAAGTAYGCTTCTTTCAAGGTGAATGGRTCGYATAAAAAAACAGATCATTACTCTTGYGCTTTATATAGAAGTTTTGATTATAAACATAGCGTGCAAAAAACAAAGCAAGAAATAATAGATGGAGCGCTTGATGCATATCCTTCATTGTATAGACCCTTAGTTTGGGTTACGCGTAAGGATTTAAAAAAAGCATTAATGCAAGGGACTGTTGTAGTTCTGTTCCCAAATAAAGTTGAGCATGTATTTAATATACATGTACACAATCGGTATCCASATGATTCAAAAAGTAGATATTGGTTTTTTAGACAAGTGAAGGATTATAGTCTGTTACCAAGTCATCACATAGCACATATTTTGAAAACAGATCATGCYAGTTTYGCTGGTGATTTRCATTRTTTYGGYATGGGATCTTTAYTMACTGTTTTAACAAAGAACCCTTTGAATAAAAAAAATCAGAGAGTTTTAGGATTTTTRGTTGATACAGGGGCAGCATTTAAGRACAATCAGTTTCAATTAGATCTGTTTGTTGGTTTATGTGAAAGTGATGATCTGTTTCAGAAGAGAATTAAGTCATTATCCGAAAATGGTATTGCACATATGCTTATAAAAAAACGGACCAANNCTGTAAAAGATGGTCCGTTTTTTTTAATTGTTTTTTATTAAACAGTTGCAAGYAARAGAGAWATWACTGCCATTAATTTNANNANKWWRWWKATTGATGGANNNNCCTGAAGTRTCTTTAAAGGGATCACCAACTGTATCACCAATAACAGCCGCTTTATGAGCATCTGATCCTTTTCCACCGAGATTRCCAGCTTCAATATATTTTTTTGCATTATCCCATGCGCCACCACTGTTWGCCATAGAAAGYGCAAGYARKACACCAACAACWGTAACACCGACTAAAAAACCACCAAGAACCATYGGTCCAGCTGATCCAAAWGCAAAGCGRATAATTATAGGAGCACTAATTGCAATTATGCCAGGAAGCATCATTTCGTACAGAGCAGCATTTGTTGAAATTTCAATGCAACGTTCATAATCAGGAGCAGCTGTTCCGTCCATAAGYCCTGGAATYTCTTTAAATTGACGACGKACTTCAAKAACCATTTTCCATGCAGCTCTKCCAACAGCTTTCATGGTYAATGCTGAAAGTAAGAATGGCATAGTTCCACCYACAAACATACCAGCAATAACTAATGGATCMAGAGCATCGATRGATGCAACATTTGCTTCTTTRCAGTACGCAACAAAAATTGCTARTGAGGCAAGAGCTGCAGATCCGATTGCAAATCCTTTTCCAAGAGCTGCAGTCATATTTCCAAGAGAATCAAGTTTGTCGGTAATTTTTCTAACAGACGGTCCAAACCCAGCCATTTCTGAAATTCCACCAGCATTGTCGGCGATAGGTCCGTATGCATCAACCGCCATGGTAATACCAATAGTTGAAAGCATCGCAACTGCTGCAAGAGCAACACCAAATAAGCCACCAAAGAAATCAAAGGAKAGGTAGATGATAGCTGCAAGTGCCCAGATRGMAAGAACAATKGATTCRTATCCAAGTGCAAGGCCATAAATTAAATTKGTTGCRGGTCCTGATTGAGATGCTTCTGCAAGTTGAATTACTGGTYTTCCTGATGTGTAGTAATCGGTWATYTTACCAATAATTACACCTGCTAAAGCGCCTAAGCAAATAGAACCAAAAAATGTTATATCAATATTTGATACTTGCATGTATCCRTATGAACCAGCGAGRAAAAATACAATWGCAACATATGTWGCATGATGTAACAGTCCTTTAAGRTTTGAAGGAAGTATAAAGATTGAAAAAAGTCCAATRCCAGAAGATAAAAGACCAATTGAACTCAGCATAAGAGGGAAAGAAATATAAGAAAGGTTGTTTCCGTATGTATCAAAAGCAAGAATCATTGCTGCGAGCATTGCGCCAACATAGGATTCAAAAATATCTGCACCCATACCAGCTGTATCTCCAACACAGTCTCCAACATTATCTGCAATAACAGCAGGGTTACGAGGATCATCTTCTGGAATGCCAATTTCAATTTTTCCAACTAAATCAGCACCAATATCAGCAGCCTTTGTGAATATTCCTCCACCAACACGTGCGAATAGAGCAATTGAGCTTGCACCAAAACCATAGCARCTTAAAATTTGATTAAAGTTTGCATTTTGATCTTGTACAAATAAATAAAAAAGAGTTCCTAAGCCGATAAGACCTAATGTTGCTACAGCAAAGCCCATGACTGCACCACCAAAAAGAGCAATAGTGAAAGCACTTTTCTCTGATTGTTCACGTGCTGCAAGTGTTGTAGCGAGGTTTGCTTGAGTTGCTGCTTTTATTCCTATTAAACCTGCAAGCATTGATGAGAGTGCTCCAGCGGTGTATGCAAGAGCTGCATATAAACCAATACCAGCATTGAGTACAATAAAGGCAAATATTATRACACCGAGTAAAATAGAATATTCTTTTTTTAAAAAGGTCATAGCTCCACGTCTRATGAGTGAGGCTATRAGTTCAGCTTTAGCATCAGAATGTCGCTTCTTTGTTGCATAGAGRTAGGCAAAAAGAGTRATGAGCATTCCAATAATTGATACTCCAATAAAGAACAATAAGTAACTGTTGACATCCATAGTGTCGAACTCCTTTAGATAATAAATTGATATGTAAATAATAGAATGATTTTAAGATTATAATACATTAGTTATTTATTATGAGGTTGAATAAGAATAAAACGATACGAATAATTTTAATTAAAAAAAAAAWTGTTGTAAAGGTAAAACTTTCAGCTTTAGTCTTTTTATTATTTCAATGAGTGAAGTTTCTACTAGTGAAATACAAAATTTCTTTTGTGCTTCCTAAGGAGGCCTCTTTTTTATTTTCTATAAGAATAGTTTTATTTTGTTTTATTTGAAAAAGTTTGGTTTATTTAAATGTTTTATTGTTAAAGCGATGAGCTAAAGTATTCATAYTGTAATATAAATAGAAAAACAGGCTCTTTTATAAGAGATAAAAAATATTATTTTTCATAAAATATTGCAATATCGTTGACTATCTGAAAGTCTTGTGTATTATTAAAAGAGTCTTAAATCTTCTATTTTTGTACAGAATTTCTAGAGTTCAAGTAAAAAGTTGATATTTAAAGATAGTTTTTGTGGTGATGTTATAACATAACAGATGGAGAGAAATATGACTTCAACAAAGCTTCGAGTAAAAGAGTTATTGCGACAACGTCGCTGGACTACTAAGGTTCTGGCTGAAAAAACAGGAATGTCAGAAAGTTACTTGACGCATATTAAAAATGGAACTCGTCGCTGGAATGAGGATGCTTTAAAAAAATTAGCTGATGCATTTGAATTAGGACCAGTTGATTTGTTTGAATATCGTAAAAGTTGTGTAGAGCCAACAGTAGTTGTAGAGCAACTTGGAGATAAAGATAAACAAGTTCCTGAAATGAAGACACGGCTTGTATCAGTAATGGGTGAAATTCCAAGTAATCCTTCAGTATATAATAATCAGCTTAGCCAAGTAACAACCGGATATAAGGATGTTTTTGTTCCTGCTCTTGGAAGTGAAGATGAAGCTATGTTCTGTCTTTGTGTTGAAGACAATGTGATGGCTCCAAATTTTGTTAAAGGGGATTACTTGATAGTATCTCCAGCTGTTTGGACGCGTTCTGGTGATGTTGTTGCTGTTGAGTATGGTAATGGAACAGTCACAAAAGGAATTATGCWRGYDWGYTRYAWKGWKGRYWTTWYTSTSKWWSWMYSMRTMWWTCWTRRMRRRMYTCCTAKMKYWKYARYWMGYRGSWAGKRTCRCTTTAGAATTATTGGTAAAGTTATTTATCGATATCAAAAAATGGCATAGGCTTCACTAGGAAAATAAATAGTTACAAACGTGAAATTTTATAGTATGTTGATCACATGTTTGTGGTAAACTTGTTTTTGAAGGTACCGTTGAGCTTTATGGTTTACATAATGCTCATCTCCTGATAATCAAATAGGTTATTAATATTTTACTCAACTCTGAGGAGAACCTTTATATGAGTCATTCAAAAAAAATAGTACGTTATGAAACACTTATGTTGACACGTACAGAAATTACGAATGAAGAAATTTCAATGTTAGAAAAAAGCATTGAAAAAATTGTTACTGTAGCTGATGGTACTATGGATCGATTTGACAAGTGGGGTAAATACCGTCTTGCATATCCTGTAGAAAAACATGATTATGGTATTTATATTTTAGCACGATATACAGTCCCTTCTGAAAAGATTGCAGATATGGTTAAAGAATTAGCACAGTTCTTTCGTATTACATGTAATGAAATTGTTATGCGGCATGTTAATGTGCGTCTTGATGATTCTGCTCCAGATCAGTATGCAAAACCTGACCCTGTTGATACAGCGGGAACAGGATCTGTTGATGCATTTTTAAAAGAGCATAAAATAGATAGTATGATAGATCTTGATGATCATAAAGATGTTGAAAAATCTGACATTAATTCAGTTGAAGCATAGGAGTTTCGCATGTCTAAGTWAAAACTAAAGTTAAGTTCACGTTTGGTGAAAAAAAAAANTTCGTAAGCAAGGCTTTACAGTTAAAAAGCAATGCCGATTTAAGAATAATGAAGAATTAGCAGTTTCTCTTGATTATAAAAATGTTGATTTACTCAGTAACTTTTTGACAGAACGTGGTAAAATACTTCCATCACGAGTTTCAGGAACAAGCTCATATTATCAAAGAAAATTAGCGCAGCARATTAAACTTGCACGCAGCATGGCATTGTTACCGTACTGTTCTATGCATCGCTAARWGWCYTGAWKNAGCKAMKSATKRNGRTKWTKNAAGYWRRNTRTWRMKARRTDRYMWVDHMWMMRWWVKSBRNNRHYWHHMKNNKYNGCANMDRARYWNWTMYVTKSHDHNKVYCBWYKKCWWAAATAAATATGGATTGAATATTATGAGCTTTACCCAACGTACAGATTTACGTAACATTGCAATTGTTGCACACGTGGATCATGGAAAAACGACYCTTGTTGATGAAATGTTGAAACAGTCTGGTTTTGCAGGAGCATCAGGTGGTGGTGAACGAGTTATGGATTCCGGTGATATCGAAAAAGAACGCGGTATTACTATTTTAGCAAAAAACACATCCATTCAATTACCGACTGCAAAAATAAATATTGTAGATACTCCAGGTCACATGGACTTTGGCGGAGAAGTTGAACGAACATTACAGATGGTAGAAGGTTTTCTTGTTCTTGTTGATGCAGCAGAAGGTCCTTTACCAGGAACACGGTTTGTGCTACAAAAAGCATTGCAACTTAATTTGAAACCGCTTGTTCTTATTAATAAAGTTGATAGAAAAGATGCTGATATTGAGAGAACCGAGCAAATTATTCAAGATCTGTTTTTGGATTTAGCTATTACAGATGATCAGCTTGATTTTCCTATTTTATATGGTTCCTCACGTTTTGGGTATGCTTCTTTTGATCCTGAAGCAAGATCTGGAACAATGCAGCCATTATTTGATGCAATTTTGAAGCATGTTCCTGTTCCAAAGCAAGAAGTTGAACACCTTCGATTATTGATAACCAGCTTGGATTATTCTGATTACATGGGACGTATTGGTATCGGACGTGTAGTAAGTGGTACAGTGAGTGTTAATGATCAGATTGTTTGCTGTAAAGGTGAATATGTAAGTAAGCCAATGAAGATCACTAAATTATATCAATTTGAAGCTCTTTCACGAGTAGAAGTTGAAACGGTAAAGTTTGGTGATATCGTTGCAGTGGCAGGATTTGAAGAAGAAATTACTATTGGAACAACTATCTGTTCTCCTGAMAATATTGATCCTGTTTCATATGTTGCYATTGATGAACCAACATTATCTATGTACTTATCAGTTAATAATTCTCCATTTGCAGGTCGTGAAGGAAAGTTGCTTACATCTCGTCAAATTAGAGATCGTTTGCATAAAGAATTAAAAATAAATGTCGCTCTTCGTGTTGAAGATACTGACTCTCCTGAAACTTTTAAAATCTCAGGTCGAGGTCAACTTCATTTGGGTATTTTAGTTGAAACAATGCGTCGAGAAGGTTTTGAAGTTCAACTATCTGCTCCTGAAGTTATTTATAAAACAATTGATGGAAAAAAGCATGAGCCATTTGAACTTTTAACAATTGATGTTGAAGAAGCACACCAAGGAGTTGTTATTGAAAAACTTGGTAAACGAAAAGCTCAGATGACAAGTATGTTACCACATGGTTCAGGTAAAGTTAGACTTGAATTTAGCATTCCTGCTCGTGGTTTGATTGGCTTTAGAAGTCAATTTTTAACCGATACGCGCGGAACAGGTTTAATGAATCACCGTTTTGGTGGGTATGAGCCGTATGCTGGTGATATTGCTGGTCGAACCAAAGGTGCATTGATTTCAATGGAGCAAGGTAAAGTGACTGCTTATGCATTAGATGGTCTGGCTCCACGTGGTATTTTGATGATCAAACCGGGTGATGAAGTGTATCAAGGTCAAGTTATTGGCGAACATACGCGTGATAATGATCTTGATGTTAATCCAGCAAAATCAAAAAAACTTACRAACATGCGTGCRTCAGGMACYGATGATTCAGTGAAATTGTCGCCACCYCGTGTTGTAACTTTAGAAACATCATTTGATTGGATCAACAGTGATGAATTGATTGAGGTTACACCATTGTCGATTCGATTACGTAAACGTTATTTGAAACCAAATGAGCGTAAACGATCATCATAGATATTTAAATTTAAAAAAGAGGTCATCTTTTCATAAGATGACCTCTTTTTTTGTAACTATATTTCTTATAAAATAAAACAAATTTTTATATCTTATTCATAGTCAAAAATCATATGTTTTTATGACTAATATTTTTTGATTGAGTTTTGTTAGCAAATTGAATCAAAAAATATTAGTGAGTTGAAGAATTGATTTTACGTCTAGTCGTACTTTTTAGTAATCATCAAATTATTCCGAGGTAAGTTCATAGTTGGTAAAGAACAAGAGCGTTGTCCAAGCAGAATATTGAGGGGCATTATTTCTTTCACATCTTTTTTTTCTAAAATCAAATATTTTCGAGGTATTTTTTCACGTTTTGATAAATCAGCATGTAATTTTATGGCATTTATTTGCTTTATAGGAGCTTTAATATGGTTGAGATTAACAGTCAATAGAGCCTAACAAATTAAATGGAATATATTTTAGATCAGTTTTTGCAATAAAAATAAAAGTTGATTTTTTTCATCCTTATTAAGTTTTTTGAAAAATTTTTCATCTATTATTTCGACTAAAGAAATTAGTTTTGAAGTTAAAGTAGCTCCTGTTTTTGTTAAAGAAATCAGTTTTGCTCGAGTATCATTGCTGTTTTCTTTTTGTATTACAATTTTTTTCTGTGATAGTTTCTTTAGTGCTTGAGAGACCGTCATTTTGTCAAGTTTTGTCCATTTAATAATTATTGATTGTTGAATTTCTAGATTCTGTTTTTCAAGCCAAAAAGTTACAGCTAAAATTACAAATTGGGCATGAGATACTTCATATTCTTCAAGAGTTTTTTTAATGAGTCTTTGCCACGTAGTTGTTGCTTGCCATAATGATAACCCAGGACTTTTTTCTGGTTTGTCGATACTAAAGGGTAGATGTTTAGTTTTCATTCTGTTTCCGTGCAAGGGTTGTTAATGCTTCTATTTCATCAGGAGTTGAATCGGCAACATATTGAGCAACAAGTTTAATCCAGATCCAAGATAAAATACCAGATACTTTGATGGTATTGGTAAGTTTTATACCGTCAGTTGTTTCTTCAATTGAGTGAGTGTCGTACATCTTCGCTCCCCAGAATACTGTACAGTCAGTGAAGGATTTATATGGCTGAACATCGGTAATCATAATTTTTACTGCACCCATAGTTTTTGGTTTTAGCCAAAAGTAGTTACCAGCTTTAAACTTTCCTTTGAGTTTGCAGTACTCAAGATCATCATGCCATTGAGGCCAATTGTTGATGTCTGTCCAGAGATTCCAGATTGTTTCTTTGTTAATGTTTTTAAATGTTTTGCTATATGTTCTTGTCCACATAGTTGTCCTTTATTTGAAAAGAAAGTTAAATGGTAATAATGTATATATTATATTATTTTACTATTTTGTCAAATGTATACTATTTAACAAATGGAAAGGGAAAAAGTGTATGAAGTTGGTCGTTTTTATTTATAGCGTGGTATTCAAGGGTAAAGTGCATAAATAGTTAAAAAAAAAGCATAGACAGAGTAAGCCTTCAGTTCATTCAATATTTTTTTTGTAAAATCAAATATTTTCGACGTGTTTTTTTACGTTTTGATAAATCAGAWMGTRMNTTTAKRGNNTTTAWTNGMTNNTTKTARRWGNTKTANTWTNGNNGAAATGAGAAGTCAACAGATCCTAAAGAGATGAGGATTCATCAATAAGTATTTTGAGTAATTCTATGATCATCTTTTTTTCTTCATAAAATTCAGAATAAGTTACATCTTTTAGCATACGCCAAAAGTTTTTAAATGATGTTTCATATAAAGAATCAGCTTCATGAATAGATAGAGATGCTTCTGCATTTCTTTTACAACAAAATGTGGAAAAGTGATTTTTACTTTGAAAAATGATAATAGTTTTTTTGTTTTGAAATATTTTCTCATTGTACTCGCGAGTAGATAGATCAACATTATTTTTAGTAAAAAGATAATTTTTATGATTTATATCAAGTATATGTAGGTTGTCAATTCTTTGAGGAGTTGTATTAAAAAGATTGCATATTTCTTCGTTAAAATAGATTAGTTCAAAAAAATCATTAATAAGCCAGTTACCTTTATACATTGTTTCTCGATCTTCTTGTTCTACATATACTTTGTTTAAGTCAATCGCTTGTTTAATAATAAGAAGAGATTTCTCTTTAAATGATGTAAAGAGTTTTTTATCTAAAAATTGATCATGAGAAGCATTTGTTGCAAATAAAAGTGCATTGAAAACTGCATGTAATCCACACTGAGTTTCACTTTGTTTAAGAACGTTTAGTTTAATAGAGGTAACATTTTTTGGAATTTGTATTTTATTTAAAATTTCATATATTCGGTATAATTCTATTTTGTATGCATCAATGCTAAGATCAAGATCAACATTATCGATTTCATGCCAATATAGATCGCCTAGTTTTTCTTTACTTTCTATAAGTTCTTTTTCTGTTGGTATTTTACTTGGCATATATTTTTCTTCAAGTGGTAAACGAGTCCATTTTTCTGATGAAGGAATTTCAATAGCACTCAGTTTTTTAGTAGATTTTTTTTGATTATTAAGATTTTTTGACGTTACATTAGGCTTATTTGGTGATTTTGAGACTGTTTCAGGTTTGTTTTGGTTACTAGAATTGGTACTCTTATAATTTAGCCAAACTAGTGATCCAATAATTCCACTCATGCTAGCAAGAGAAAGTTTCTGTTTCCCTGATTTTAGCTTTTTGTAATAATGGGCAGAAAATGAATCTTTGTTCTTTTGTTTATTTTTGTTTGTTTTAGTTGTTTGGGATTTTCCTGTAAAGTGTTTGTATGAGGAGTAGATGTCATAAGTGAGCGTGGAGCAGCTTCCTGCGAGTGTGAGTTGATTAAGGTAGTATGCTTCTAGTTGCCCTATGCATAAAAAAGTTAAAAATAATAAGATATTTTTTTTCATTATGCGGCTTCTTTATTGTCACTGATTAATAAAACTTTACTATATATTATATGACAGATTCATTTATTTGACAAATGGAAAGGGAAAAAAGTGCATAAATTGATCATTTTTATCTGTAGAGTTATAAAACATCGCATTTTGTAGATAGTTTTTTTTAAGTTTAATATTGTGGCGAGTAGTTTAAAAAAAATAATATTTAAGAAAAAGGATGAACGGTGATACAAAATAAAAGAAAAATAATATTTTTATTCTTGATAGTTATAAGTGCATGCCCATCAGTTAAAGCAGCTTTTTTTAGAAATTTGGTAGATCATTGGAATTAYTCCTCTATTGAAAAATCAGCAGAAAAACTTTTAAAAAAAATGACTAAGAAAACAAAGAGTGTAAGTATCAATGATATTATTCATAAAAACTCTGCATCAAAAAATTATATAGATACATATGAAAAAGAGGGTAGGCGTTTTCAAATAATATTTGTATCAAAGTTGAAAAAATTCCGTGATAAAGATGGTAACACTGTTTTACATATTTCGGCTCAAAATATTAATTGGACGTTGATGCAATTCTTTATAACTAAAGAAGACAGATTGGCTCTTGAATCAGTTAGGAATAGGAAAGGACGATTATACTTACAGGAGCTTCCAAATATTAATCATTTATTTGAGCGTAATGAAAGATATCAGGGATCATTAAATGAGTTTAARSAGATAGTGCAAGATCTTCTATCTCGTGAAACATATTTGATTGGTAATATTGATGTTAATAAAGATAATTTATTGATGAAAGCTGATAGAGAAAAAAATACTTTTCTTCGAGATTATATCTTAGATCAGTTTAAAAAAGAAAAAGCTATCAATTTATTACCCAATGGAGACTCGCTCTTATTTAAGGCGGTTTTAAATAATGACATGGCTACAGTACAAAAAATACTACAGGACCGTAATAATAATATGTTAATTATTACACCTAATTTTTCAAAAAAAATACCAGCTGAATACCGAGGCAAGGGGTATACTCCGCTTGATTTAGCAGCAAAGTTGCATAATATTCCAATGTTGAGAACATTGTTACCTCATGTTCCAAAAAATGAAAAATATAATGTTACTTTTACTTATTCACACAAGTTGAAAGATAAAGAACGTAAAAAAATAGAAGATCGTGGGGGGCTGCTTGATTTCGATGAYATAAAAGAAAATTTTCTTCATATTCTTATTAAAAATATTCATAAGGATATAATTGAKTATRTCGAATCAAAAAACACAGYTCTTGATGAAGTTTTTGATATTCTGAAACGACATCATCATGGACGGATAGAKGAGTTGGTAAAAACAAARTATTATGGTAARTACTTGCCRGAAGAAATTCCTACAATTAAAAATAAAGATGGAAGYTTTAGATACTGYTTRAACAARGATCARRTAAAACAGATWAGTGATGCTTTTKCTCAAAAAATAGCMYHTYTAACAGRATCAGAATCAGATATTTTATAGTGAAAAGGCTCTTCAAAYTAATTAATTTGAAGAGCCTTTTTTTATTATTCTCTCAATTTTTGTTTTTAGTCTTTTTTTAAAAAGTTAAGAGCTTCAAATGGTTTAGTATCATAGAACAGTTCAATTTTTGTTATCAAACCATCTTTTTCTGTTACAAGGCCAGCTGCATGCAAAAGCGTGAGTGGTTGTTTGAAGTGAACGTTGTATGCAAACATAGTTTTATCATCCTTTGCGCATGAGTGGCGAATAACAAGTGTATCAAATGAATCAATGAATCTTTGTATAGCACCAAGAAAAGTTTCTTTTCCTGTTATTGTAGCAAGAGGGCYGATAAATTGAATTTGATCATCGATATATTGCTTTGCTGTAGCAATATCTTTTTCTACAAGGGCAGCATAATATTTTTCTGCAATTGTTTTTTCTAGCATAGTTGGACTCCATAAAAAATTTGATGTTTTAGTTAAATCATAACATTTTTCTGACATAGCAGGATACTTGGATAATTCTAAGTAATTTAATATTTCATCTTTAAAAGGATGATTCTTTAAGGACTGCAACATTAAAAGGTATGCTTTATCAGCAAGTTGAGCACCTTTTTTGAGCAGTTGATCTGTTATTGTAAACTTACAATATATAATAGCATAGTATAAAGCAGTCTGACCAGTATGATTTTCAAGATGGATATTTACACCTCTTTTGATAAGAGCACTTGCTATTTCTATATTATTATTTTTTATAGAATCATGTAGAAAAGTGTCACCACTCTCTTTGTTTTGGATATTAAGTTCATTAAGAGTCATTTTTTTTAATTGTTTATCAATTGTTTTGGCAGCTTTTAATGTTTGAATTGGTATAAATAATAAGTAAATTAAAAAAAAAAATGAAATTTTTTTTCATAAATGCCTCTAGAGTTATTTTTTGATTAATTCGTCTAATTGTTCTTTATGGTAGCAGCTTCAGTAACTGTTTTCTTTAAGAAATTAAAGCGTGGCTTTTTTTTTCCATCAATAGTAACTATTCCAGTGAACATATCAAAAGGACGAACCCATACATTATAACCATCATATAATGATTGATAAATAACTAGTAATTCATGAGGAGATTCTGAATGTCGAGCGACACCAAGAACGTGATACATCTTTCCTTTATAATGTTGATATAATCCAAGTTTAATCATAGCTACTCTCCTTTTTAAATTATTAAAATAAATAAGAAAGAAATGTATAAAGATGAAAGATGTGAATATTGGTGGAGGGAGAGGGATTCGAACCCTCGATGCCCCTTTCAGGACATACACGATTTCCAATCGTGCGCTTTCAACCGCTCAGCCATCTCTCCAAAAGAAATCTGTGTATCGATTAAGATACACAGATTTAGAATTATTTTTCAGAAGGTTTAGTTGTAGAAACTTTTTTTTCAGTTTTTTCAGCTACTTTAGCCTTTTCTGGCTTTGTCTTCGATTCAGGTAGTTTTTCTACTTGTTTTGAAGCTACTTTTTTTACTTCTTTTATTTTTGTTTCATCTTTAGATTCTGCTTTAGGCTTGGGAGCTTTTGCTTCTGCTTTCATTTCAACTTTAGGCTCTGGTCCTTTAGCAGTTTCTTTTTTTTGATGACGCCCTGGTTTTGCTGAAGCTGATCTGTTTTCAGTCTTTGCTGTTTTTTCTTTTGCAGTTGGCGCAGGGTTGTTTTTTTTATGTTCTTCATAGAGTACTTTGCCCTCTTGAGCCATTTCTATGATATAATCAAGAATAAATCCAATTGATCGTGGAGAGTCATCATTCGCAGGAATGATATAATTAATTCCTGATGGATCTGTGTTGGTATCAACAAGTGCTATAATAGGAATTCCTAAGCGAGATGCTTCTTTTACAGCAGTTGATTCTCTTTTTGCATCGACAATGATTACTGCAGCAGGAGGAAAATCAAGGTTAACAATACCGCCAATATTTTTATTAAGGCGTTCAATTTCTTTATTGATTGTGCCAATCTCTTTTTTTTTATAATTAGTTAATGGCTTTTGTACTACATCTTGTAAATGTAAGTAACGAGTAATTGCTTTACGGACTTGGTCAAAGTTAGAAAGTGTGCCTCCCACCCATCGGTGAATGATGTATGGCATAGTTAGTTCTTTGCCTGCTTTTTCAACAGCTTTTTGTCCAGCTTTTTTTGTTYCTACAAATAAAAGTGAACCACCTGTTGCAACTTTATCTTTGATGAAATTACCTGCTCGTTCAAGAAGAAAAGCTGTTTTAGAGACATCGATAAGGTGTGTTTTGTTATTTGATCCCCACAAAAATGGTTTCATGCGAGGGTCCCATCGGGAAGTCTTGTGTCCAAAATGGATACCAGCTTGTAACATTTGTTTTAAATCAAGAGCCATAGAGTAATCCTTTAAAAGATATGAGGGTTATTTTTAATAGTAACACACGGGTCCAGCTCTTTTATTATTAAAATAGAAGAGGGTAACCACCCTTTATTTAGTGCTACATCAACTACATTTCAGATCTTTAATTTAGCAAAAATAGAATTATTATCAATCTTTTTTTTCTAGTTTCTAATAAAGGGGTAGATATCCGAGTTTCAAGCCTGTGCTCTTAATTGTGTTCTTTGGGGCGGCATGATAAGATAAAAACTGAAAAAACTTGAGGCATTACAATGTGAAAGATTGGTATGGATAAGAAAATAACTTTTGGAACTGATGGCATTAGAGGTCATGCAGATCGATGGCCCTTTACTGATGATTCTTTATATGTATTAGGATTTTCTTTGTTTGAGTGGATTGTTAGAAAATATGGATACGACGATGATCTGTCTATTATGATTGGATATGATACACGAGAGTCTGCTGAACGTATTAAAAAAGCTTTAATGCATGGATTATTACATGTAGATAATGTAATAATCCATGATGTAGGTATTATTCCAACACCTGTGCTTTTGTGGTGGGCTCAGAAGAAAAATGCTACTGTTGCAATTATGATTTCAGCTTCACATAACCCGTACTTTGATAATGGAATAAAAGTTTTTGATGTTGCAACGGGAAAAATAAATCAACAGGATGAGGACTGTATAACTGAATTATACAATAGAACGTACTCTTCGGTTGATTTTATTACTTTTAAACAATCGAATATTCCTGTTTTATCTTTGAAYMACNNCTKGMMWNNTTGKYATWWWARMTRSAKSYWWNGAWKYWWYTSYKWMWNNAWTCYWYTTWKTDWWGYRWRGRTTGTTATTGATRCAGCAAATGGTGCAATGTCYGAYATWGCTGTAGATATYTTTAAACYTTTTGTGTCAGAACTGGTTGTTCTTAATGCAAAACCTGATGGAAAAAACATTAATGTTGAGTCTGGGGCTTTATATCCAGAGAGGCTTGCAAGAACAGTTGTTGAAGAAAAGGCAATATTGGGATTTGCGTTTGATGGAGATGGTGATCGGGTGATATCAGTTGACAGCTATGGTCAAGTTAGAGATGGTGATGACATGCTCCATTTACTTTTGCAGCATCCTGATTATTGTAATCAAAAAACTGTTGTTGGAACAATTATGAGTAATAGCGGATTTGAGCAGGCACTTAAGTTGAAAGAAATTAAATTAATACGGACTGCCGTGGGTGATAAGCATGTCACAAGTGCGATGCGAGAACATGCATCTATGATTGGTGGAGAGGCATCAGGACATATTATACTTAAGCCGCACACTACAACAGGAGATGGTCTYTTTGTCGCTATGAAAGTATTTGAAACTATTTTTCACAAACATGCTTGTTTTAGTAATTCATTTGCGCGATCTGTTCAAATTCATAGCTCYTTACCAATCACCGAAAGAGTTCCTTTTGAGRATTTATACTGTTATCAAGAGCTACAAAATTTATATCAAAAGATTACACCTGGTCGTATGATTGTGAGATACTCAGGAACAGAAAATCTTGTTCGTATTACAACAGAGCATGAAAATGAATTTATTGCTGAAACAATTAATAAACAAGCTGTTACTTTGCTGAAAAACGCATATTAAAAGGAGCTCGATATGTCATATAAATCTCTATTTGATACGATCAAACGTCTTTTTTTRAAAGGTTTTTTTACTCTTCTGCCATTGACRGTAACATTYTGGGTKRTAAGATTTTTGTATAATACATCGATTCGTATTTTRTCTCCTTTGMGAGCAATAGAGCCATCATGGTTGCAAGATATTCCAGGTTCTGAAATAGTTATTATCGCACTGTTTTTACTGTTTATTGGAATGTTGGGGCAATTCTTAATTATTACACCAATTATGCAGTATRTTGARAAAGTTATTACTAAAATACCACTYGCRCGAATTGTTTATGCAAGYGTTAAGACGATGGGTGATTTYTTTGATGCATCAGGACATCCAGAATTAAAAAGAAAGGTTGTTTTAGTTCAGTAYCCTACAGAAAATGTTTATAAAATAGCGTTTTTATTGGGAGAAGCAGAGGATGTTGGTCGATTACTTCATAAATSYAATGATGAAAAAATAATGAAAATATTTATGCCGACATCTCATATTACAACTGGATTTATGTTGTTTGTTCCTGAGTCATATATTACCGCAACAAATATTTCTTTTGAAGATGCAGTGAAAATGATGATTTCATGTGGTGTTATTCATCCAAATAATGTTGGACCGATGGATGATAAAAAGGCTTGAATTATTTTTTTTAGCACGATTTTTACGATACTTTTTTTTGATATATGGAACATTTGTTCTTTTGTATTTGGTGATTGATTGTTGTGAAAAAAAATTGCGCGTTTCTTCTGGACTTGAAAAGTATGCTCTGTATCATGCTTTTTTTTTATTACTTGATCGGCTCTCATTTACCCTGTATTTATCTATGTTATTATGGCTTAGTTCTCTTATTTATTCGCAAGAAGCTGAGCTTCTGTTGTTGTTGAAAATACCTTTTTGGGCTCGAATTCGATCTGTTTTTTTCATTACATTGAGTATTGCTTTTATTGGTTCTTATTTTCAAGCGAAATATGGTAAATATGTTTTTTCGATGAGGAAGCAGTTTCGAGATGAGCTTGTTTATAAAAAAAAACAGAGATCAGTGATATGGAAGCGTATTGGTAGAGAAAAGCTTGTTCGTTTTTTAGAAGGAGCTGCAGACAGAGTGGTTTTATTTAATACAGAAAAAGAACATCCTGCTGTTCTGTTTACTCATGTGACAAATGATAAAAATAATTATGGTGATTATCAAAATGCTGATAAAGTAGAAGATCTTTCTGGAGTAAAAACAGATGTAATTCAGATAAAAAAAGTTGATTGTTTTTGGAATCTGCTTTTTATTGTTATCCCTCCATTATCAGCATTGGTAGTTTTTTGGATTCTTCTGGAGCAAGGCATATTTTTTTTGTATGCTGGAATGAGTTTATATTGTATATATTATGCAGGGCATGCTGTTTTGCAAGTGGGGGATGACATTTCTGCAGGGCAGCAAATATGGCTTGCAGGTTGGAGCATGAGTCTTATTTTTTTATATGGATACATGTTTGYTCGMAATGTATGGGTGNAAAAAATATACGTGAATCTGGAGTANGTACGTGATTGTTTTGGTTGATGGATATAATGTTATGAAGATGGTGTTTTCRTGTAGAGGGCAACAGTTTCGTATGGAGAAAAAAAACTTTATATGCAGTATTGGAAAGTAYTTTAAGATMAAGTCAAAAACTATACGCCAGATACTYTTATTTTTTGATGGTGGCTCTTCTATGCAGATGACACGTGAAATAAAAAATGGCGTTGTGGTTATGCAGAGTGGACAAAGAATGAGYGCTGATGATRTTATTCTTGAATATATTGAGAAAAAAARCAGTCAAGAAATTCTTTTAGTAACTAATGATAGAGAGTTAATTAAGTTGTCTCATCAAAATAATAAATATGTTGTTTGTATGGATAGCGATGCTTTTTGGGAGTTGGTTTGTAAAACAATTATTATGGATAAAGGCATCCCTCAAAGCAATAAGGGTGCAGGTGGCGGAATGAAAAAAATTAATCATGATGATAATAACAGATCATCAAATAGTGAGTTTGATGCGTTGATGGCAATGGCTAGCATGCATTTGCCTGATAAAGATCATGATGAATTGAAAAATGAAAATGATATGCATAAACGTAAAAAAAGAGGTACCTTGGCATCTGTCATAAAAAAAATATAAAAGTGAAAAATGAAAACAATAGCAGAAGTAAAATACGGTGTTGATCAAATCGATCATATAATTAAGACAATTATTATTCCTTCTTTGGGCAATGTGCGAGCAATACTGTTTTTTGGAACATTAGGCGCAGGTAAGACAACATTGATTAAACGTCTTATTGCTGCTTTGGGTTCAGAGCAGATCGTAACAAGTCCAACCTTTAATTATATCAACTTGTATCAAGGTAAAGATATTCAGATACAGCAYTTTGATCTGTATAGACTTAACTCATGGGAAGATGTTGAATCGTTAGGCCTACACGAACAAATGGGTTCTGAAAATAGCATTTCATTAATTGAGTGGCCAGGAATAGCGCATGATTTTTTTCAGAAGGAGAGTGATCTTTATGGAGTTTTAGAATTGTATTTATCGTATGATCTAAGTAATCATGATGTTCGTTTATTATCTCTTAAGCGCTGTTAAAAATAAAAAAATGTTTTTTTATAAAAAGGTTGATATCTTTCTATAAAAAGCTATGCTGTTTTAAGCGGTTATTAGCAATTGATATGACAAGACGTGCAATTTTTTTTNGAAATTTTTTTAAAGATAATATGTTAATATATTTGGGGAGGTTCCTGAGCGGTCAAAGGGGACGGACTGTAAATCCGTTGGCACAGCCTTCACAGGTTCGAATCCTGTTCTCCCCACCATCTATTATTTTACAAAAAGCTTTTATTAAGTTTGTAAAATTACTTTGACAAAAAGTGATTGTTTTGTAAGGTTTTGGATATGTAAGTTTCTTGAGCTTCTTGTAGTGGTTAAAAACTACTCTATAAAAGCTGTAAGATATTAGTGTTTTTAAAGATATATTTTAAGTAGATTCATCTACCAAATGGNTTTTTAATTTGCTCTGATATAATAATACTTGACTTATGTTGCATATTATAAAGAAAATATATGCGGGAATAGCTCAATTGGTAGAGCGACAGCCTTCCAAGCTGTAGGTCGCGGGTTCGAGCCCCGTTTCCCGCTCCAGTTTTTATGGGCTGGCATAGCTCAGTTGGTAGAGCAGCTGATTTGTAATCAGCAGGTCGCGGGTTCGAATCCTGTTGCCAGCTCCATAATATACTGTCACTGGCGATATCTATTTTGGCCCACGTAGCTCAGTTGGTAGAGCACTTCCTTGGTAAGGGAGAGGTCGCCGGTTCGAATCCGTTCGTGGGCTCCATGACGTGGTATCCTATTTTTTTATTATTAAATATTGTATTTATTTTAAAAGTGATTAAAATAAAAGTCTGGTTGTAGTCTATTTTTATTAAAGAAAGCAAAGAGATTATGGCAAAAAATAGAATTATTGTTCACTTTGAATGTAGTGAATGTGGTATGCGCAATTATAGTAAGCGTGTTGCTAAGGGCAGAGTGTATGGTAAGTTACACTTAAATAAATTTTGTTCAAAGTGTCGCAAGCATCATGTGCATAAAGAAACAAAGTAGTTATACTTAAAAAAAAGAGAAAGTGGGTCAGTAGCTCCAATTGGTAGAGCAGCGGACTCCAAATCCGCGTGTTGTGGGTTCGAATCCCTCCTGACCTGCCAGAAGATGTTAATAACGTTTAAAGTGCATGGGAAATAGAAAATGAATACAATACTTTCTTTCTTTTCAGAAGTTCAGATTGAATTTGGTAAAATTATTTGGCCAAAAAGAAATGAATTTCTTGGTTCTACGATAGTGGTTTGTATCCTTATTCTGTTCTTTGCGGTCATTTTGGGTGGGATGGATGCATTTTTTGGGGCAGTATTGAAAAAATTATTTTAGATATATTTAAAAACAAACAAGGTCTACAAATTTTCTTGAAGTATTYTTTAAGAAAAAGATGTTGATGGAGTGCCTATGAAGCGGTGGTATATTGTACAAGTGTTTACAGGATATGAAGATCTTGTGCGTATTGATTTAGAAAAACGAATTGTCGAAGAGGACATGCAGGAGCTTTTTGGTGAAGTAATAGTTCCTACAGGGTCTATTGTGAATGGTTTTTCTGCAGATGCAGCAACGCAAAAAGAAAAAATCTTTCCAGGGTATGTGCTTGTCAATATGGAGGACAGCAGCGAAGGTCGCCGCGTTGTTCTTTCTGTACCGCGCGTTTCTCGTTTCTTAGGTGGAGCCAGCCCGATGCCATTGAAAGATGATGAATTCGCAAGAATATCATCTCAGATGAAGGGAGAAATCTCTTTGGCGCGTGAACAGTCTTCGTTTGTTATAGGGAACGAAGTGCATGTTAATCAAGGTCCATTTGCTGGATTCCTTGGTATTATCGAACAAATCGATGAAGAACATGAGCGACTTACAGTTATGGTAAGTATTTTTGGTCGGCTGACACCAATTGAAATTGGTTTTGATCAAGTTGATCGATCATAAAGAGAAATAGTAGGTCATYTTTAATATTTTGAGTKWKTTYATGWCWMWWRRMRWMAWMRMKMMSMKTRRRMTWYAAWYMYCYRYAKKKKKYKMMWMRYYTGCTCCACCAGTTGGTTCTGCATTGGGATCACAGGGTGCTAACATTATGGATTTTTGCAAAAGGTTTAATGCAGAAACAGCAAGTCGTAAAGGTGAAACTGTACCAGTTGTTATTACTGTGTATGTTGATAAATCATTAACCTTTATTACTAAAACCCCACTTGCTTCTGAATTGTTAAGAAAAGAAGCAGGTATTAAAAAGGGTGCAAAAACTACAGGTACAGAAACAGTTGGTTCTGTTACAATGGCTTCAATTGAAAAGATTGCAAAAATCAAAATGGTTGATTTAAATGCGATTGATCTTGAAGCAGCTAAGAAAATCATTATGGGTAGTGCKCGAAGCATGGGACTCAAAGTAGTTGAATAGTCTGTGAAAATCAATAAGTTAAATATGGTATTTTAGGTAAAAGTTATGAGTAAGCGTGGAAAAAAATATGCAGATGCAAAGAGCACAATTGCATCCATGAATATTGGATCAGTTGTTGAAACGCTAGATACAGTTATCAAAACGGCGACTGCAAAGTTTGATGAAACTGTTGGTGTTGATATTGTTCTTGGCATTGATGCWACAAAAGGTGAACAGACTGTACGTGGTTCAGTTTTRTTRCCTCATGGTGTTGGCAAAAAAGTGCGTGTCATTGTTTTTGCTAAAGGCGAACATTTTGAAGCAGCTGCCTCGGCAGGTGCTGATTTTGTGGGAGCAGAAGATTTAGTAGAAAAAATAGAATCCGGTTGGATGGAATTTGATGCTGCAGTTGCAACGCCAGATGTAATGGGTCTTGTTGGACGTGTAGCAAAAATTTTAGGACCTCGGGGTCTCTTGCCTAATAAAAAAATAGGAACTGTAACATTTGATGTTGCTGGGATTGTTAAAGATTTGAAGCAAGGCCGTGTTTCTTTTAGAAATGATAAAGCGGGTGTATTRCATGCTCCTTTTGGAAAAATTTCTTTTGGGTCTGGAAAATTATTAGATAATTTAAAAGATTTAGTAAAGTCAGTGCAAGCACATAAGCCTCCAACTTCAAAGGGTAAGTTTATTAAAAAAATTGTCCTTTCTTCGACAATGGGTGTTGGTATGCCGGTTCAGTTAGAAGATATTTTAGGTCGATAGATCGAGGGGGATATATAATGATGAATCGTACTCGTAAACAAGAAGTAGTTGCTGATTTTAAGGATAAGTTCTCTAAATCTCAAGCAACTTTTATTGTGCAATATCAGGGTATTGATGTTATMTCAATGCAACGTTTACGTTGTGAATTGCGTRAAAAAAATGCTTTGTTGAAGGTTACAAAAGCGCGATTAATGAAACAGGCGCTTAAAGATGTACCAGAGATAGATCTGTTTTTAGATGATTTAAAAACACAAGTAGCTTTAGTTTTTGCTCAGGACGAAGTTCCTGCAGTAGCAAAAGTACTGGCTGAATTCGCAAAAAATCAAARAAAATTAAAACTGATAGCAGGKTTTTTTGAAGATAAGCGAATCGATGCTGATAGAGTTGCTTTTCTATCTGCACTTCCTTCTCATGAAGTTCTCATGGCTCAAATTGCAGGTACTATTAATGAAATTATCGCTCGTATTCCTCGTGCTAYTCAGWTGGCAAATGAAAAGCAATCAGGTGAGAGTGCAAGTGTTGAAGTAGTTGCTGAGTAATAATATTAAAAAAAAAATAAATTTTAAAATATAGTAAAAGTTATATTTTTTAGGAGTAATAAAAATGTCTACTAAAATTGTTGATATTGTAGCAAAAGTTAAAGAATTATCATTGGTTGAAGCTGCTGAATTAGTAAAAGCAATTGAAAAAGAATTTGATGTTTCAGCTGCTATGATTGCTGGTCCTGCTGYTGYTGGTCCTGCTGCTGCTGAGCCAGAAAAAGATTCTTTTGATGTTAAAATAGTTGCAACTGGCGATAAAAAAATTAATGTTATTAAAGCATTACGTGAAGCTGCAACAAGTTTAGGTACTACCTTAGGCTTGAGAGAAGCAAAAGATCTTGCAGAAAATACTCCAGGAGTTGCATTTACTGCAGTAGCAAAAGATAATGCTAAAAAAATCAAGGAATTACTTGAAACTGCTGGTGCAAAAGTAGAATTGAGTTAATTATTTATAATAACGTTGTTTATAGTTTTTCTTTAATAGTATGAGCTATTGATACACTATTTTATATATTCGAGTGAAATAGCGATTGGTGTACGTGTTTATGGCTAGGAGCGGTTGAATGTCTGAGTTTCACAAAAAGAAAAGTGCCTTGAGAAAGTCATTTGGGAAAATTGAGGAAGTGGTTTCGTTACCAAATTTAATTGAAGTGCAGTCGAAATCATTTAATAACTTTGTGCAGCTGGACTATCTGCCATCTGAGAGAAAAAAAGTTGGTCTTGAGAAAGTTTTTCAAGATATCTTTCCTGTTGCACATAATGATCGCATTTCGCTCGAATACATCCATTATGAGCTTGGAAATTGGTCATGTGTATGTGGTTATTTAACTGGTTTAATTAATCGATACAAATGGCAATGTACAAGTTGTAAAAAAAGTGGACAAGGGCGTTTAAATGCTAATGCATGTCGTCATTGTAAAAAAAATACTGCTGTTTATTCTCGTTGTAAACGATGTTGCTCTCGTGTAATTCTTAAAATGCCAGATAGTGTTGATGAGTGTCGATATAGTGGTAAATCATATTCGATGCCACTTAAAGTTCGATTACAGTTATTAATGTGGGATTATTCAGAAGAAACAGGTGAGCGAGTTGTTCGTGAAATTAAAGAGCAAGAAGTTTTTTTCTGTGATTTGCCAGTTATGGTTGACTTATATGAAGATCAAGATGGTTCGTTTAAGCTAGGCAATCAAGGAACCTTTTTAATTAATGGTGTTGATCGAGTTGTTGTAAGTCAAATCCATCGTGCTCCAGGTATTTTATTTGCGCATAGTAGAAAATCTCGAGATTTTAGAGGGCAACCATCTAATACTGCTCGGATAATTCCTGCTCGTGGAGCATGGCTTGATTTTGAGTTTGATCATAATGATATCTTGTATGTTCGTATAGATAAAAAGAAAAAGTTTTTAGCAACAACATTGTTGCAGGCAATAGGTATAGAAAAAAATAAAATTATTTCTATGTTTTATAGTTCCGAAACTATTCGTATTGTTGACGGAAATTTTTTTAAAAAAATTGATTCTTCATTAATTGGTCAACGYTTAGAAGCTGGTGCATTRCCAGAAGCTTTTGAAGAAGAGTTYCGACCAGGTMTCCGTATAACAGAAGAAATACTTAAAGAAYTAGCAAAACGAAAAGTGACAATGTTTRCTGTTCGTAAAAATAGTCTYGTCAATCGAATTCTTGGCGATGACTTGRTTGATRCSGCGACAGGTGAAATTYTGTTACAACATAGTGATGTTTTGACTGTTGACTTTGTTGATTATTTAAGTGAGCAGAAAAAAGGATCTTTTGTTCTTGTTCATTCACCAGGATAYTCTTTTCARCCTTCTATTGCATTAACTTTGGCTCAAGATGATAATAGTTCTCGTGATGAATCTATTAAAGAAATYTATTCAAAGTTACGTCCAGGCGATGCTCCATCTTTYAARACAATGGAAGAATATTTTGAAAATTTATTTTTCAATAATCGTTTTTACGATTTAACAATTGTTGGACGTATTCGTATTAATCGTAAGTTTGATAAACAAGTTGATGAATCAACSACTTGTTTGACTCGTGATGATATCATAAATGTTATTCAATACTTGGTTGTATTAAAAGAACGCGGTGAAGGTGAAATTGATGATATTGATCACTTAGGTAATCGATGTGTTCGATTAGTAGGTGAATTACTACAAGGTCAGTTATATGTTGGTTTTGCTCGTATTGAAAAAATTATTAAAGAACGATTTCGTTTACAAGAAAATTATTTATCAATGATGCCATATGACTTTGTTAATATTAAGCCATTAGTTGCCGTGTTACGAGAGTTTTTTGGTACAGGTCAGTTATCACAATTTATGGATCAAACGAATCCATTATCGCAAATGGCACATAAACGACGTCTTTCAGCATTGGGACCAGGTGGTATCACACGGGATCGTGCAACGTTTGAAATTCGTGACGTGCATTCCTCTTATTATGGTCGTATTTGTCCAATTGAAACACCTGAAGGTCAAAACATTGGTTTAATATCTTCTTTATCAACCTATTCACAAGTAAATAAATTTGGTTTTATTGAAACTGCATATCGACCGGTTAAGAATGGTATTATTCAAGAAGAAGTTGTTTACTTAGATGCGTTTCAAGAACGAAATACTTTTATTGCACAAGCAAAAATTTCTATAGATTCTTCAAGAAAAATTCTTGAAAAAACAGTTATGGCAAGAAATGATGAAGGCGATATTATYGYTATTAAGCCTGATCAGTTRACACACGTAGATGCTTCACCACGTCAGTTAGTCTCTGTTGCAACAGCATTGATCCCTTTTTTGGAGCATGATGATGCAAATAGAGCGTTGATGGGGTCAAATATGCAACGACAAGCAGTTCCACTTGTTCGTCCAATGTCTCCAGTTGTAGGAACTGGCATTGAAAAAGAAATTGGATCAACAGAGGGTTCCGTTATTGTAGCACGTAATCCAGGTRTTATTGAGTATGTTTCAGCTGATAAAATTATCGTTCGTATTGATAAAGATACGGTTACTGAAGAAGATTGGTTTGCAAAGCCTCTTGATGTGTATGCCTTGAAAAAATTTGGACGATCAAGTCATTATACATGGGTTCATTTTATTCCAATTGTTCGTGTTGGTGATCGTGTTGAAAAAGGAGTTGTTTTAGCYGATGGTGCTGCAACAAGTCATGGTGAACTTGCATTGGGTAGAGATGTTTTAGTAGCATTTATGCCATGGAATGGATACAACTTTGAAGATGCTATTGTTGTTAGTGAGCGCTTAATAGTAGATGATGTGTATACATCTATTCACGTTAAAGAATTTGTTATAGAAGCGCGTGATACRAAGTTGGGTGCTGAAGAAATAACRCGTGATATTCCAAATTTGAGTGAAAAAGAGCTATCAGCTTTAGATGAAGATGGTATCGTTCGAATTGGTACTCGTGTAACACCTGGGGATATACTTGTTGGAAAAATTACTCTTAAGGGTGATGTGCAAGTTTCTCCCGAAGAAAAGTTATTACGGGCAATTTTTGGTGAAAAATCTCGAGAAGTACGTGATACTTCATTGCGAGTGCCACCAGGGGTTGAGGCAACTGTTATTGACGTAAAGATTTTTTCTCGAAGTGGTATTCGTAAAGATCGACGTTATAAAGATATGGTTGTGAAAGAGACAGAAAAGATTGATGAAAGTTATGCGTATCATTTGCAGGTTTTGTCTGAAGAAATTAAACAACGTGTTGCATCTTTACTTGATGGTGTTGCGAGTAAATTAAAAAYATCATYATCTGTCRTMAAGGGTGTTTTTGTAAAAAATAAAATTTTAAATTTATCAATTGATGATGTTATAACCTTAAAGGTTGATGATAAAGYAGCTCAAGCTAAATTTAGCATGTATATTGATCGATATCAAAGTCAGGCTCAAGTWCTTCTCGCYTTGAAGAGTGAACAAGTTTCACGACTTCGMAAAGGTGATGAGTTRCCTTCAGGTGTAATTAARATGGTKCGTGTTTATGTTGCAATGAAGCGTATYATTTCTGTTGGAGATAAAGTAGCAGGTCGTCACGGAAATAAAGGTGTYATATCTCGTGTTGTTAATAGAGAAGATATGCCACATTTAGCTGACGGTCGMCCAGTTGATATTATTCTTAATCCATTAGGAATTCCCGGACGTATGAACGTYGGGCAATTATTAGAAACTATTTTAGGTATGGCATGTAAAAAAGTTGGTGAAAACTTTGCTGAAAAGATGAATGAGTGGAGTTATGCTGAATCAAAACGAATGCTTGCTCAATATTATGGTCAAGCGGTTATTGATGGCATTGAAAAGCAATCTGGTAAAGATGCAATTCAAATATTAGTTGAAAAGACAGCTAAACATGGACTATTTACGGCAACTCCAATTTTTGATGGAGCTGATTATGAAACAGAAATATGCCCAATGTTGAAAGATTTAGGACTTTCAGAAAATGGGATGTATGATTTATATGATGGCCGTACGGGTGATAAATTTGATCAACCTGTAATGGTTGGAAATATTTATATGATGAAGTTGAATCACTTGGCTGATGATAAATTACATGCTCGTTCTGTTGGACCATATTCATTGATTACGCAGCAACCACTTGGTGGAAAAGCGCAGTTTGGTGGTCAACGTTTAGGGGAAATGGAAGTTTGGTCTTTATTTGCTCATGGAGCTGCATATTTATTGCAGGAAATGTTAACAATTAAATCAGATGATGTAAGTGGGCGCGTTAAGGCGTATGAAGCAATTGTACGAGGTGATGAAGTTCCTGAGTCAGGTATTCCAGAGTCATTTAATGTTTTAATTAAAGAACTTCAAAGCTTAGGATTGCAGGTAGATTTATTTAGAGCGACTAAGGAGCATACAAGTGACTAATAAAATTCTTGAAAGATTTAAAGAGTATATTAATGCGACTCAGTTTAATGCAATGCGTGTAAGTATTGCATCGCCTGCTAAAATTATCGCATTATCATATGGTGAAATAAAAAAAATTGAAACGATTAATTATCGTACGCTAAAACCTGAACGAGATGGTCTGTTTTGTGCTCGTATTTTTGGTCCAATGAAAGACTGGGAATGCAACTGTGGTAAATATAAACGGATGAAGCATCGAGGGGTGACTTGTGAAAAGTGTGGGGTTGAAGTTATTCAATCTCGTGTTCGACGAGAGCGTATGGGACATGTTAATCTTGTTTCTAAAGTTTGTCACATTTGGTACTTAAAAGGAATTCCAAGCTATTTGAGTTTGATTCTTGATATGACTGTTCGTGATATTGAAAAGATTATTTATTTTGATAGTTATGTTGTCATTAATCAAGGAAACTCTCCGTTTTTACAGAAAACTTTGCTAACAAGCCAAGAGTTTGATGAGTATGTTCATGAAAATATTGAAGATATTCAGTTTAAAGCAGAAATGGGTGCGGAAGCGGTGCATTTACTGCTTGCAGCCATAGATTTACTGTTTTATGCACGTAAAGCTCAGGAAGAGTATGAACAGACAGCTTCTGTCGCACAAAAGCATCGATTCGCTCGTCGTTATAAATTATTGATGGATATGAATAATGCAAATATCAGACCTGAGTGGATGGTATTAAGTATATTGCCTGTTATTCCACCTGATTTGCGTCCATTGGTTCCAATTGAGGGTGGTCGTTTTGCAAGTTCGGACTTAAATGATTTGTATCGTCGTGTTTTAAACCGTAATATACGATTGCAGCGTTTGATTGAATTAGAAGCGCCTGATGTAATGATTAAAAATGAGCGTCGGATGTTGCAAGAGTCGGTTGATGCATTAATTGATAATGGTCGACGAGGACATCCTGTTCGTGGTTCTAATAAGCGACCATTAAAATCATTGAGTGAAATGTTGCGTGGAAAGCAGGGTCGATTCCGTCAGAATTTACTTGGTAAGCGGGTTGATTATTCTGGTCGGTCGGTTATTGTTGTCGATCCAGAATTGCAATTAGATCAATGTGGATTACCAAAATTAATGGCATTAGAATTGTTTAAGCCATATGTCTATGTTGAATTACAAAATCGTGAACTTGCAATGAATTTACGTATGGCAAAGCGTATGGTTGAAGAGCAAACAAATGAAGTATGGGAAGCGCTTGAAACTGTTGTAAAAGGTCGACCTGTTCTTCTTAATCGTGCTCCAACTTTGCATAGACTTAGTATTCAGGCATTCTTTCCAATACTTGTTGAAGGAAAGGCAATCAAAATTCATCCGCTTGTTTGTACCGCATTTAATGCTGACTTTGACGGTGATCAAATGGCAGTTCATGTTCCATTGAGCATGAAAGCTCGGGCTGAAGCAATTAATTTAATGTTATCAACTAAAAATATTTTAACAGCAGCAAGTGGTCGTCCAATTACGATTCCTTCACAGGATATGGTTCTTGGACTGTATTATATGACAAAAAGTCGTAATAATGCACTTGGTGAAGGACTGATTTTTGCTAATGTTGAAGAAGTTATATATGCATATCAACATAAAAAAGTTCACTTGCAAGCAAGTATTAAACTGTGTTTGAATGATAAGCGTATTATTGAAACAACAGTTGGGCGTGTTTTAGTATATGAACAGTTGCCAAAAGAGACTGAATTTGAATGGATTAACAAGGTATTGGCTAAGAGTGATCTTGTTAAATTAATTTCAAAAATTTATCGAATAAGTGGACAGGATAAAACTGTTATTGCTTTAGATAATATTAAAAAGCTTGGTTTTACATATGCAACATTAGGTGGTATTTCTTTATGTATTGATGATTTAATTATTCCAAAATCTAAAAAAGCAATTGTTGATCAAGGTAAAAAAGAAGTTGCTCAAGCAGAAAAATTATTTCGCAATGGTGTTATTACTAACGGTGAGCGTCGAGATAAAGTAATTCAAATCTGGTCACGTGCAACTGAAGATGTAACAAATGCCATGATTGATGCACTTAAAGATCAAGATATACGTGCTCATGAAAATG
This sequence comes from Candidatus Babelota bacterium, assembly GCA_002401785.1. Taxonomy (GTDB): domain Bacteria; phylum Babelota; class Babeliae; order Babelales; family CAZZPM01; genus CAZZPM01. The sequence goes on along the minus strand of NVUD01000003.1, from coordinate 39,941 downwards.
TTGATGGATTAAATATACCATTTAATCCAGTTTATATTATGTTAGATTCAGGTGCTCGTGGTACTCGACAACAAATTCGTCAGCTTGGTGGAATGAGAGGATTGATGTCTAAGCCGTCAGGTGAAACGATGGAAACTCCCGTTCTTGCAAACTTTAAAGATGGCTTGAATGTTTTTGAATATTTTATTTCTACTCACGGAGCTCGTAAGGGTTTGGCTGATACTGCATTAAGAACAGCTGATTCAGGATATTTAACTCGTCGTCTAGTAGATATCGCACAGGATGTTGTTATTACTAAACTAGATTGTGGAACACTTGGGTATATTAATGTTTCTGCATTGCAGGAGTCTGGACTTATTATAGAAACGCTTCTAGAGCGTGTTCATGGTCGTATAGTGGCAGATACAATTATTGATCCAGTAAGTGGAAAAGAAATTGCTGCAGTCGGTGACATTATTGGTGAGTCTGTAATGGCTCTTCTTAAAGAATCTGCTGTAACTGAAGTTTCTATTCGATCTGTATTAACATGTCAAGCTGTTCGTGGTGTTTGTGTGAAGTGTTATGGTCTTGATTTATCAACTTCAGAGTTGGTTGATATAGGATCTGCAGTTGGTATTATTGCAGCACAATCAATTGGGGAACCTGGAACTCAGTTAACCATGAGAACTTTCCACGTTGGTGGTATTGCGAGTGGTGTTCTTGAAAATACTTATTTTAAAACAAAATTTAATGGAAAAGTCCAATATCGTGGTGTTCAGTATATTAAAAATAGTGAAGATCAGTTAATCGTTATGAATCGTAAAGCAAAAATTGCTATTATTGCAGACGATGGACGTGAGCGCGAGGTTTGTAATTTAGAGTACGGTGGTCGTCTACTTGTTAAAGATGATCAACAAGTGAAAATAGGTGATAAACTTATTCAGTGGGATCCATATAAGGTTATCATGACTGATAAAACTGGTAAGGTAACTTATGTTGATTTGATTGAAAATGTTACATTCCAAGAGTATTTCGATGAGTCTTCTACAAATTCAACAAAAACTATTTTGGAAAGACGAGATGAAAAACGTCAACCATATATTTTGGTTATTGATGATAAGGGTGAAGAAGCTCGATATTATCTTCCAACAGGTGCTCATTTGATTGTCGAAAATGGTTCTATGGTTCATGCTGGTGATGTGCTTGCAAAATTGATGCGTAAAGAAGGCAAGTCAAAAGATATTACTGGTGGACTTCCGCGCGCTTCAGAATTGTTTGAAGCACGTGTGCCAAGCGATGTTGCAGTTTTAAGTGAAGTTGATGGAAAAATCACATTTGGTGGATTGCATCGTGGTCAACGTCGTATTATGGTAACAACTGAAGAAGGTGAAACATTTGAATATACCGTAGCTCGTAGTAAATATTTGAATGTTGAAGATGGCGAACAGGTAAGTGCTGGGGATCCATTAACTTCTGGAAATCCAAATGTACATGATATTTTACGTATTTTGGGTCCAGATGAGTTGCAAAAATACCTTGTGAAAGAGATTCAATCAATTTATACCTTGCAAGGTGTTTCAATTAATGATAAACATATAGAAGTAATTGTTCGACAAATGTTGAAAAAAGTTCGAATTACAGATCCTGGTGATACAACATTTATCGTTGGAGATCGTATTGATAAGGTGCATTTGCAGTTGGTAAATAAAGTTATGGCTGCTGAAAGCAAGAAAATAGCACTATCATGTTCACTATTAATGGGTCTTACTAAAGCTTCTATGGGAACTGATAGTTTTATTTCTGCTGCATCGTTTCAAGAAACAACAAAAGTACTTACAGAAGCTGCACTTGCTGGTCAAGTTGATTATTTGAGATGCTTAAAATCAAATATTACAATTGGACGGCTTATTCCAGCAGGTACTGGAATTGCATCGTTTAGAATTAAACACTTGGGTGATGATATCTCTGAGTATGAGCGTCAGGCAAGAGTTGAAGAACAATTGGAAGTGGGATTGGATAAAATATCACTTTCGTAAAAGTAAGTAAAAAAAATAACAGAGGCGCGTAGCTCAGTTGGTAGAGCATTGCCTTGACGTGGCAAGGGTCAGCGGTTCGAATCCGCTCGTGCCTACCATATTTTTAGTGGTAAATGATTAAAAATTATGATGAGGGTATTGTGATTACTAAAGAAGTAAAGCAAGAAATTATAAAAAAAAATGCACAGTCAGATAACGATACAGGTTCAACAGCAATTCAAATAGCTTTGTTGACTAAGCGTATTGCAGAAATTTCTGAACATTTGAAAAAATTTAAAAAAGACAATCATTCACGAAAAGGGCTTTTGAAGCTTGTAAGTCAAAGAAAACGTCTTGAAAAATATATGAAGCGTCAAAAAAGAGTTGTTACTCATTTATAGTACGTTGTTTGATCTCAGAGCAATGGTTAAAGATAGAAAAAGTTATTGTAAATATCCCTGTAAGGATGAGGAATAGTATGTCTAAGATTTTTAAGTTTCCCTCAATGGGGATAGAAGTTGAAATTGGTAAGCTTGCACGTCAAGCAGATGGTTCTGCATTAATTCGTCATGGCAATAACAKTATTTTATCAACAGCTGTTGCGTCAAAAGAGGCACGYGACTTTATGGGATTCTTCCCTCTTACTGTTGAATATCGYGAACGACCTTCTGCAGCTGGACGTATTCCAGGTGGGTTTTTTAAGCGTGAAGGAAAATTAAGTGATACAGAGGTGTTGGTTTCTCGATTAATCGACCGATCTGTTCGTCCACTATTTCCTACTCATTATTTTAATGATGTTCAGCTTATTTCTAATGTTTATTCATCAGATGGGGGCTTTCCAGTTAGCATCCTTGCAATGCTTGGATCATCTATAGCATTGACAATTTCAGGAATTCCCTTTTTAGGTCCTATTGGTGCTGTTCAAATCGGCAGAGTTGACGGAGAATGGAAATTTAATCTTTCGTTTGAAGAGATTAAAAAATCAGATGCATACTTTGTTGTTGCAGGAACAAAAAATGGTATTTGTATGGTTGAAGGTAATTGTGACATGGTTCAAGATGATGTGATTATTGACTTGATCAATAAATCACATGCATTAATTATTGAACAAGTTGAGTGGCAATTATTAATTCAGCGTGAAGTAGGAAAAGAAAAGAAATCTAACAATGATGGATTTGATTGGGCTGGATGGCAAGAAAAGGTTTTAACTGCTTTACCAGAAAATTTTGTTGATTGTTTTTACAGTGACAACAAAGTAGATCGATCAGTTGCTACTGCTTCATTAAAATCAGAGTTAATAAAAAATTTTACAACTGAAATAGAGTCTGGTGAAATAACAAAAGTAAAGTTGAATTTTATTTTTGATCTTATTTTAAAAGATACAATGCCTCAAGTTATTGCTCAACGTCAAAAGCGATTTGATGGTCGATCTCTGTCTCAAGTTAGAGCTATTGAATCAGAAGTTCAAATTTTACCGTGTACTCATGGATCCGCTGTTTTTCAACGTGGAGAGACGCAAGCATTGGCGAGTTTGACTTTAGGTACTGGACAAGATGCTCAAAAAATTGAAAGTTTAATGGGCGGTTTAGAAGAGCAGTCTTTTATGTTACATTATAACTTTCCTCCTTTTGCAACTGGTGAAGTTCGTCCTGTTCGAGGTGTTGGCCGTCGTGAAATTGGTCACGGACATTTGGCTCGAAATTCTTTTCAGTATGTTCTTCCAAAGCAAGAAGATTTTCCATATACCATTAGAAGTGTTGTTGATATTTTAGAATCAAATGGTTCATCTTCAATGGCAACTGTTTGTGCTACTACGCTTGCATTAATGGATGGTGGAGTTCCTTTAAAGGGTATGGTAAGTGGTATTGCTATGGGTCTTTTAAAAGATTCAGAAGGTAGTTTTCATGTTTTGACAGATCTTACGGGTGTTGAAGATGCTTATGGTTTAATGGATTTGAAAATTACAGGCACTAAACAGGGTGTTTGTGCGATTCAAATGGATATTAAAGAAAAAAATGGTCTTTCAGTTGAGGTTTTGTCTCGAGCATTTGAACAAGCAAAAGATGGACGTATGCATATTTTAGAATGTATGCAAGAAACCTTAGATAAGCCACGCGAGAAAACATCTGCAACTGCACCACAAGTTGTTTTTATTAAAATTCCAATTGAAAAAATAGGTTTAGTTATTGGACCTGCTGGAAAAAACATTAAAGATATTATTGCTAAAACTGGTGCACAAATTGATATTGAAGATGATGGCACAGTGAAGATTTATGCAAAAAATGAAGAATCGGCAGAGGCTGCAGCTGGTATTATTAAAGCAATGGTCGGAGATGTTGAAGTTGGTACAGAATATAATGGTATCATTCGACGTTATACAGATTTTGGTATTTTTGTAGAAATAGTTCCTGGTCGTGATGGGCTTATACATATTTCGACGATAGCAAAAGAATTACAAAATGATATTGATAAAACACATCCAGTAAATGCACAGCTTAAGGTCAGAGTAATAGCTTATGATGCTGATAATGGACGTATTCGATTAGTATCTCCTGATCTTGAAAAAAAGAAAGCGTAGCATTTCATGAAAAAAAGATTGGATGGACGAACCTCTCACGCGATTCGTAAATTACAAGTTTCATATGATCCATTTGGCTATTCAGATGGATCTGTTCTTTTATCTCTTGGGTCAACAAAGGTTTTGGCATCAGTTACTTTACAGACAGGTGTTCCTTTCTTTTTGAAAGGAAAGGGCAAGGGGTGGCTGACTGCTGAGTATGCGATGTTGCCTACAGCAACACGGCAGCGAAGCATTCGTGAATCAGCAAATATGCAAAAAAATGGTCGTAGCGTTGAAATATCACGTCTTATTGGGCGCTCATTGCGAACTGTTGTGTCATCTGATTTGTTAGGTGAGAAAACAATTTATATAGATTGTGATGTTTTGCAAGCAGATGGAAGTACGCGTGTTGCCTCTATTATGGCGGCAAGTATTGCGTTACATCGTGCACAAAATAAATGGTTAGAACGAAATAGAATTAAAGAGCCAATTATTAAGGATACTTTATTAGCAGTTTCTGTAGGCGTTACGCGGGATAACGAAATTCTAGTTGATCTCAATCAGGTTGAAGATAATCAGGTTATTGCTGATTTCAATTTTGTTATGACAATGCAAAAAAATATTATTGAAATACAAGGGACTGCAGAAAAAAGACCTCTTTCTTCAGATCAATTTGATCAGCTTAAATCTGCTGCACTTGACGCGGTTGATCCACTTAATGCATCATTGGCAGAATATATTGAAGTTCAAGAGAGTAAGCAGCATGCAAAAAATAATTTTGTGAGACCAGCATCAAAAACAGGATTATTTAGTTTAGAGCAACGTATTGAGAAGGCCGTATAAGGTTCTATATATATCTTTTTTATATGTTGTTTTAGCAGTGTTGGGCGGATGTGTGACAGAGCAAGTTATAAAACAGCAGTATTATTTAAGGCCTGCAATTTTTTTTGATGTGAAGGCATATTCAGGTCTCTCATATGTAGAATATGCCTTTTTTGATCTGTTAGAAAGAAACTTTATAGAGCGTGGGTATGTTCTGTCTACGAAAAAGAATGCTTTATATCAGCTTGAAATTATCATTGAACATATAGATTCCATTGAAACAATAGTTAATTATGATGTTATGGCATCTGGAAATTTTAAGCAGATATCTGTACATCTTATTATAAAAAAAAGTAGTGATATATTGCTTGATACATCACTTGTCTTTGAAGGATTAATCCATGAATCAGATGATTTTTTATGGAAAGAAAGATATGAGATTACAGGGTTAGATAGCATTTATGATATGCTAGCAGTACGAATAGAGTCTTTATTATATTCGTTGTTGTAGGGAAAAATGAAATCATTATCGTATAAAGATATATTATCTTTCACAAAAGCAGATACAATTGCTCAATATTCAATTTTTGTTTTAGTTGCAGAAGATCCTTCTGTTTTTATTGCATCTTTAATACGAAAAAAAATAGTTTCTCTCTGTTTGATACAAGATACTACTCTATTTGATGATAGTAAGAAGCTTGTAGATGCATTAAGCAATGTAAGTCTATTTGCTACAGAATCGGAGCTTTTTTGGCTTACAAGAAAATATGATGGCATACAAAAAAAAGAAGCTGTTGCTCTGCAAAAAACATTTAATAGAGCATCTAAAGAAAAACGTATTTTTTGTCTGTTGAACTTAGAAGAATATTCACTTTTTAATTGGGATGACGTTTCTCCACTTGTTTGTCATATAAAACTTCCGAATACTCTTCTAGAAGATGATATTCGTTTTCTTTTTTCTCAAATGAATAAAAAGTTATCTGAAGAAAAATTATCATATCTTATTGATTGTTGTAATCAGTATGAAATTAATAGCTTTGACTATGTCTATGTAAGCTTGTTAATGTTTTCATCAGTGCACGCTCGATATTTACCTAAGGTTAAGAATTTTTTTGAAAAGAATTGGTTTTTGCAGGCATCAAAAAAAAATCTTTTTGATGCTTTTATTGAGTCAGATAAAAATAAATTTTTTCAGATATGGGATAGTTTATATGAAGAGCATTCTATTTCATTTTGGATCTTTTTTTGGTTTGAGACTGTTGTCAAGATACTTCATTATAAATCCTTAATAGAACAGGGAAAATGGAATATTCAGAAGGTATTTAGAGATCAGTTTTTTTATGTGCAATGTGAAAAAAATGCTCAATATATAACAAAAAAATCATTATTAGACTTTCTGCATGGTCTATATGTTATTGATATTCGTTCTAAAGAATATGGAGAAGGTATGGGGTTGGATATGCTGCTTTTAGACTTCTTTTTGAAAAATGAATAATATTACTTATGGATTTCAATGTCGAGGGATTGTAGTAAAACGCTTTTTCCCCCATAGCTCTAAGCTACATATTTTTGATGAAGAGCAAGGTCTGATTTCGTTACATCTGTCTGATGTTACATTACTACATCGCCTTTGGCCGGGCATGCATGTTGCCTACAGTTATTTAGAAAAAAAAGGAAATAAATACATTTCTTTAATAGATATTCTCTTAGTGCCGATATCATCATCCTATCAGATGTTACAGAAGTTGCAGAGATTGATAAAAGTATGCAACGTATGCCTTCAAAAAAACATACCACATAAAAAGAATTATTCATTATTGTTGATAGGATTGCATAGTTTTGTAGAAGACATAGTATTGTTTGGGGATATAGAATTATGGATTTCAGCTTTAATTTTACAAGATGCAGGTTACTGGAATAAGGATCTTTTTCTTGTTATTAATAAATTTCTTATGAAACTATCAGTGTTGATTGACTCTTTTATTCAACACGAAGTAGAATTATTTCAAGAGTGGCTTTCTGTTATTAATAGAAATTATGCAGAAGTTCTTGAAATGTGGATAGAAACATGCTTGAATGAACAAGTATATTATGAAAAATAATCATTATTAAATGCTGATAGTGATGATCAGTTGATGGGGCGGTCATGTTATATAATATAAGAAAAAGTATAATTTTGAACTTTGTTTTTTTAGGTCTGTTTTTCTCAGTGCAGGCTGATTCTTTATTTGATATTTTCTCTATTTCTCCAGTAAGTAAAATTATGGAAACAAATAAAGATATCGGATTTTTAGTTGATAATCTTGAATTTCGTAAACGCCAACTTGAAAATATTAGTAGATCTCAAAATGAATTAATGAAAGAGATCGAAGAAACAAAAAAATATCTTACAGAGACAAGTAATGACTTACACATTGAGCTTTCTCATCTGAATAAAAAGTATGGTGGAGTAGTTCTTGAAGGAGGTGATCTTGAAATTGTAGGCAAAAAAAGTGAACTTCTAAATGATCGTATTCAACAATTGAGCAATCATCAAGAGCTTATACGAGAATCTGAAATGAGTTTTGATAAGCAGATCAAGCATTTAAAAGTAATTATAGATGAACTTTCTAATGAAAAACGGGAAAGTATTAAGCAGAAACGTTTTTTTGTTCTTCAAGATTTGCAAAATCGTGAAGAAAGCTTACAACGATTAACTATTAAAAATACGGATGTTGTAAATAGAAAAGAGAGTCTATTACGTCAAAAAACAGCTTTACTAGAAAAAATAGCTTCTTTGAAAAGTGAGCATGATGTAAAGATAAAAGAAAAAGATAAAGCATACATATTATTTGCACAAAATGAAGAAGAGAAAGATGAAAAGGGCATAGAAAGGAAGATTAGATTTGAAGTTTTTGATCATGAAATTCTCCTTTATAAAGAGCGTATTGATTATACAGAGTGGAAATTAAAGAAAATCCTGCTTGAATTCACATGGATAGAAGATGAGTACATACGGCTCAAAAGTCTTATATCAACAGCAACAAATGAAGTTATTCATATAAATAAACATTTATTAATTGGGGCTAAAGATGTTTCACAATCACGTGATGATTGGAAGGCAGAAACAGCAAAAGTTAATACATTAAAAGCAAAAAATAATGCGAATAAAGAAGCATTACGTGCTGATCGAGATCGTAGAATACGTGACTTAAATAATTTGAATGATTCTTATAAAAAATATAAAGATGCTGGAGATGTAAAAAGTATTCAAGCTCTTCATATTGATGCACAGATGCATAGAGTCAATTCATTAATTAAAAAAATAGATATGCAACTCTTAGTTTTAGATGCGCATAATGATTCTTATACAATACAAATTGATAGAAAATATTTTTCGTTTAAGCATGTTCAAATTAAGTTTAAACTTGATTACGTTGCACATGTTGAAACTATTCATGAATGGATTAATGATTTAAAAGGTCGTCGCTCAGCCCTTGAACACGAAATACGAGTGACACGAAATGGTCGAGAGGAAGCATTAAATTCTATAGCACATATCACTTCCCTGATTGATGAAGGATCAAAAAAAATTGAAGAAGTCATTGAATTACGTGATGGGCACTTTAAAAATCAGCAAAAAATGTGTAATGATATACTTTCTTATTTGTCTGAAGCACAGAATGTTTTACGTGATCGATTATTATTAGTACAGGCATACCTYACGGCCCTCGCTCCATTRATTCCCCGTGAAGAAAGTCTTATTTTGCAGTATGATTCATTTATTCGCGAGTTAGAACAGCATCGTCTTGAATTTAATATTTGGTATCGATCGAGTAGAGCCATTTCTTTTGATGGTTTTAAAAAATCACTACAAGAAGGTGAGTTTTTCTTTAAAAAATTTTTCTGGGCAATACCATATAATTGTAATCCATTTGCTTTGCCAGAGAAACTAGCTTCAATTAATTGGAATGGGTATGCAGTTATATTTTTATGGTTTCTTGTTTTTCTTTTACTCTATTTAGGGTATCGCTTATTATTGCAGCTTTTACATAGAAGGTTAATAGCAAAGACAGAAAAGACACATGGAAGACTCGGTTTTTTATATCTTAATATTCTGCTTTGTTGTATTGAATTTATCACTGAGCATGCACTTTTATTATTCATCTGGACTTTTGCTTTGCTTTCGCTTCGCATGCCAATCTCTTTGGAGCCATTTGTAGGATCAGTGCAGTATAATTTTTGGATGACGTTCTTTTTTCTAACAAGTATGGTAGTTTTTTTCTATTTATCAACAAAATTATTAAGTGGATTAAAGGCTTTAAATCAAAAGTTGAGTTTTTTCTTTTTTAATGAGCAATCGCAACATAAATTTATTACTTTGACAGCCTGTGTGCTGTATTCAAGTGCAATCCTTTTACCTCTTCGTTCTGCAATTCTTATATACGGCGTTAAAACTTCAGAGTTGCCAGAGGTCATTCTTGCAGCGTACTCTTTAATTTTATTGATAGTTTTGTTGCTCTTTTTTACTAAAGAAGATGTATTAAAATTGGTTCCATCATACAATGATTTTTGGCTTTTTATTCATAAAAACATTGATAGTTATTATTACCCAGTTTTCTTATTTTTTATGGGATTATTTATTCTTGCTAATCCATATATAGGTTATTCACATTTAGCATGGTTTTTAGCATTCGCTGTTCCTACTACAGCCTGTATATTTATTACATTAGTTATTGTTTATCATTATATTCGTCAGTACTCAACACGTTTTTTCTTCAAAGAAGAGGGTGAAGATATTATTGATAAATTTGAGCATGCTAAAATGTACTATGGTTCTTTTGTTCTGTTTTCATTGTTTGTATTGATGCTTGGTTCATTTGTAGCAATTAGTTATTTATGGGGTTTCTCATACTCTTTAGAAACATTGTGGAAGTTGGTGTTTGAAGAATGGACAGTTAAATTAGGTGGCGGAAACAAGCTTGGGATAATTCAGGTTTTTAGTTTTGTTTTATTTATAGTTGCTGGGTTTTTAGTTTCATCTCTAAGCAATCATTTTTTATTGAATCGTTTATTTGATATTTTTAAAACTGAACCTGGTGCACAAAATACTATATCACGTATTTTTCATTACTGTACACTTGTTATTTTTGTTTTATTTGGTCTTGCAACAATTGGTTTAGGACAGCTTATTTTACCATTTAGTTATTTATTAATTATTGGTATCGGGCTAGGTTTGAAAGATCAAATATCTGACTTTTTTGCAGGATTTCTGGTGTTGTTAGAGCGTCAAATTGAAGTGGGTGACTTCATTCAAGTAGGGACAATACTTGGAACTGTACAAAAAATAGCAGTTAGATCAACTACGATTCGTACAGCACGTAACTTGATGATAATTATTCCCAATCGAACAATCATTACTACTTCTGTTACTAATTATAGTCGTCTTTCTATGGGGCTTGAACTAAAGATTGTCATACGACATGATAGTGATGTAGCAGTGGTAAAACCATTATTGTATGATATTGTTGCTGGTCATCCAACTATCTTACGTGTTCCATCTCCAATTATTCGATTGAATGAAATTACTGATGTGGGACAGGAGTATACTTTGCGAGGATTTATTAGTGCTCGACGAGTTCGTGAAATGTGGGATGTTTCATCTGATATTCGTATAGCTATTATTAAAACTTTTAAAGAAAAAGATATTCATATCAGTTGTGTGTATCCATTACGTGTTGAATTTGCTGAAAAAACAATTAAAGCAACATTGCCAGGTGATTTATAAAGCAGATGTTAATTGATTTAATTGTTCTTTATCAAAATGAACAGGAGAGCTTATTTCATTTAATGAGGATTTATTGATGACTGCAACAACAAAATTTTGATTAAAAATAACAAAGTGAGTTGTATAAGAAGGTGAAAAACTATTTTTTTGAATATTTTGCTCTGTTTTTTAATCAAAATTAGATAAAAAGTTTATTCAAAACTGTATTAATTTTTTCATATGCTTTAAATCTACTGTTTTGAGTTCATACAACTACATTGAATAAAGTTACATATTTTTTCTAAATACGTTGTAACCATTGTAAAATTAAGTTTTTTGCATCCATCATATATAAAAAACAGACCAGCCAAGAAAAGAAGCATATTAATAATAATTTTGAATGTGAGATATAAGAGAAAAGCACCAAAGATCAGGAAACCGTATCCACGAATTAAAGATTGGTTATTTTTTGCCCATTGTTGAGCTGAAGATACCATCGTTTCCATTTTATTGTTATTATCCATCTATTTCTCCTTATTTCTTTTACGCTTGTTATTTTCAGATAGAATCTTTCTATCCGTTTTTACTGTCTTTATACATTGTTATGTTATCATACAATGGTTTCCTTATGCAATGTTTTGATGATAATACTGAATAAATAATCTATTAGAAACCTATTGTTTCCCCTGTTTATMTTAAATARAGCTCATTTTTTYAAGATTTTAATTGAAAAAATGAGCTYTATTTTCTACGTGTTTGACTTTTYCRGACTGTTTTTTGCATAAAAGATTCAATGCTTTYTGGYTTTGAAAGTTNGTTATRTTTTCGACTTTGTAATAAAAGTACGGTATGCTATKTRATGCAATGCTGTAMAAAACCAGAAAAAAGGGAGAATTATGGTTAAAATCGTTATAGCAGGAGCTGGTCTGACAGGTCTGTCAGCAGCGTATCATTTAGAAAAGAAATCTTTATTTGATGTTTCGATTGCAGAAAAATTATCTATTCCAGGTGGCCTTTTGCGGTCAGAAACAGAAAATGGATTTACTTTTGATCATACAGGTCATTATTTACATATTAATGATGAGTATTTCCGATATTTTTTAGAAACWGTTTTAGGTTTTTCARAGTTAGAAGAAATAAAAAGGAAAGCAGCTATTTATAATAATGGGGTTYTATCTGAGTATCCATTTCAAATGCATCTGTATGGGCAACCATTGTCAGTRATTACAGCATGTATTGAAGGATTTATGAAGCGATCAGAGCGGTATAAAAATCCACAAACATTTTATCAGTGGGTTTTAAAGCACTTTGGCAAAGGATTAGGAGAGTCTTTTTTCTTTCCTTTTAATTCGAAGCTTTTGGCCTATGATATACGAAAAATACATCCATCATGGACTGGTCGCTTTGTTCCTAAGGTATCATTAGATGATTTGTTACAGGGGGCGTTAACAGAGAAGCAGACTTCGGCTGGATATAATAGTACCTTTTTTTATCCAAAAAAAGGTGGCATAGCATCGCTCATTAATGCGTTGCTCAAAAAAATGTTTACACCTGTTTCCTATGAACATGAAGTAGTAGAAGTAAATGTTGATTCAAAAAAAATATATTTTTCAAATGGAACAGTTAAGCCGTATGAATATTTTATTTCMACYATCCCTTTAAATATTTTGTTACAAAAGTTACGTGGGACAGGGGTTGAAAAAATAGCGACAGCTCATAGAAAATTACTTTGTAATACTGTTCTTAATTATAATATTGGTGTTGATTATAAAATTCCTTGTAAAAAACATTGGGTTTATTTTCCTGAAAAAAAATATCGTTCTTATAGAGTTGGTTTTTGGAGCAATGTTTCTCATTCTTTGGCTCCTCAGGGAACAACATCTTTATATGGAGAGTGTTCTTTTTTACCYGGTCGTATCACTCAAGTAGAAAAGCAGCGTTTATTAGAAGAATCTATCAGTCAGACCTGTAAAGTTTTTGATATTTCTTCATCATCTATTATCATGCARAAAAAYCTCACRTTRCATCATGCATATGTTTTGTATGATGCATGGCGTGAAAAAAATCTACCTTCTTTGTTGGGGCAGCTTAAAGAATGGAATATTCATTCAATAGGTCGATTTGGTGCATGGAAATATTCAAGTATGCAAGAAGCTGTTTTAGATGGTCGGGCTATTGTTGATGAAATAGAAGYAGATCTTGCTTCATATAAATCAAAGTATATTACAAAAAAAGAGAGTCTGATATCATTATAATTTAGATATAGTTTGGAAAAAAAGGAACAAGGAAATATGGATATATTTAAAAAATATTATCAGGATCGATCTGTTTTGGTTACAGGGGGCGCGGGATTTATAGGATCTCATATAGTAGATGCACTTGTAGCATTTGGGGCTAATGTTACTGTTTTAGATGATTTTTCAACTGGATCCTTAGATAATCTTCAGTCTGTTGAACAAAATATTACTATTGTTGAAGGGGATATTCGGAACAGAGAGCTTGTGCAGTCTTCTGTACAAAAAGCTGATTATATTTTTCATTGCGCAGCGCTTGTATCAGTTTATCAATCTATAGAAAATCCAAATCTATCTCATGATGTTAACTATCAAGGAACAAAAAATATTATTGATGCATTGATACCAGAAAAAAAACAACGATTAGTGCTTTCATCAACATCTGCGGTCTATGGAAATCGAGAAGATAAATGTTATGAAAGCAGCCTRACAGAYCCACTTTCYCCATATGCTCAGGATAAGCTTCTAGCTGAGTCACTTGTTCAGAAAGCAGTTATCGATCATAGATTATCTGTAGGGGTAGTTTTGAGATATTTTAATGTATCTGGTGAGCGACAAAATCCTCATGGAAGTTATGCTTCAGTTGTTCCTCGATTTAAAAAATCCTTAYTTGATGGAGMCYCARTTACAATTTTTGGTGATGGGTATCAAGTRAGAGATTTTATTTCAGTASATGATGTTGTTGAAGCAAATKTAATCACAGCAGTCTCTRCACAAGAGGATTTTTTGCTTTGCAATATTGCAACAGGTGAATCAATAAGTTTACATCGTCTTTTGTTTAATTTAGAAAATGAGTTTAGTAAAAAATTTGTTAATATAATATTTGAACCTGAACGTGCAGGAGAGGTTAGGTACTCACGTGCTTCAGTTGGCAAGTGGAAGAGTGTACAAAAAGAATTTTATAACTCTAAAGAGAGCAACATTTTTCTACCTACGCAAGAAAAAAAAATATTATCAGAGAAGGATATGTAAATGTATGCAATGCTGTTAATTATTGCAGTAGCTCAAATTATTATTGAAATGATCCCAGTAAGTTCAAGTGGCCATGTTTTGCTTCTTGAAAAATATGGAATTCTTTATGGGTACTTACCATTTGATTGGATTATGCCTGAGTGGTTTGAGTATCTGTTAAATATTCCAACTATTTTTGTTCTAATTATTTTCTTTTGGTCAGAAATATGGAGCTTGAAAAGACGATTTTTTATTATTACATACGATTATTTGTGGAAACGAAAGCAGCTGAGGTGGGCGCAAAAAAAGTGGCTTTCAATGATTTTTCGTCTGATAGGTTTTATTKTTATTGTTGATATATTAACGGTAGGACCATACTTTATATGTAAAAAAATATTTATATCTGGTGTTTACAACTGGCAACAAGGAATAGGTTTTTTACTAACAGCATCTGCTCTTTTTTCTTTGGCTGTCATTCATAAAAAAAAAAGAGCAACTTGGTGTTCAGCGTATGATGCTTGTATGATAGGTTTATCTCAAGTATTAGCAGTAATTTTTAAATGTTCACGTTTTGGCATTACACTTGCAGCAGCACATGCACTTGGTTTTTCTTTTCGTCGATCAGTACACTTTTCTTTTTTAACTTTTTTTCCATTATTATTGGTGGCAAGTCTTAAGGGTTTAATTTTTATGCCATCAACAGCCTATCATCTTTTTGATACTGTTTTTTGTAGCACTATTATTTTGGCTGCTTTAATATCATATATTGCACTACATGCTGTTTGGTGGTTAGGAGAAAGAGGGTACCTGTGGTCTCTTGGATTTTATATGATTGTTCCGTTGTTAGCTATAATTTTTTTGTAATTCAATCATTAAAAACCAGCCAGATTTTGACCATCCTCTTAAGAATGCAGCAGATTGTGCAAGCCATTGAAGAGGCYTTGATTTATAATAAAGAAGGTCATGGTTGGAAGGAGGTGCTGTCATTGATTTAATGGARATAGGAAGGGTTGAACAGATTTTTCTTACTTCTTTAAAAGTATACGCCTTTGTTCCAGGACTTTCTTGATTGTTGTGAAGAATTTTTTTAAATGAAGAAAATGGTTTCCCTTTAMAAAGTCCTTCTAAAAGGTATCGATAGAATGCAAATAATGAATGTCGATTATAAATCATTATTTTCATTGTTCCACCAGGTTTAGTCACACGAACAATCTCTTTAAAACATTGTTCAGTATCGGGTGAGTGATGAATGACWCCCCATGAGTAGACCAGGTCAAAAGATTCATTTTCATACGGYAATTTTTCTGCATCTGCTTGTATGATTTCTTCTGCTGTAAGTTCATATGTTTGTAAACGGTGGCGGACATTACTGATAGCTTCTTCAGTCAAATCAATGCCGTATGCACGTGCTCCAGATCGTATCCRTTGCATAAAGTCGGTTCCTGCGCCGACGCCAACCTCAAGAACTTTTTTATTATAGTATCGAGAAAATTGTGCAAAAGAATGAATTTCTGGTTCAAGTTTATATCGTATCTCTTCAATTTCTTCAAAATATGCTTCCGAAAATTTTTTTTTATCTGTTAACTCTGTTCCACAGCTAGCAGTATTCCRATATTCAAACACTTTTTTTTTAAGTTCTGCTTGATTGTTCACGGMATCCTTTCAGTATATTTTCGTAGATGACAGATATTTTTTTTGAATAGGTATCAATATGAAATTTTTTGCTTAAGCAGTAGCCGTTATCGCCTAGACTTTTTGCAAGGGATGGTTGGGTGATAATCTTCTCTAAATGATTTGTCCATGTAGGAATATCATGAGGTGAGAGAAGGTAGCCTGTTCTGTTGTTCACGACTAATTCATCAAGAGGAGATAGCGATGAAGCAATGACTGGCTTAGCCATGCAGGCTGCTTCAATAACAGGGCGAGCAAAGTGTCCTACTGAAGCAGGAAAAACAACAACACTGCTTAGTGCTATCAATTCAGGTACTTGTCGTGTAAGACCAGTGAAAGTRATTTGATTGTGTAGYGGYTTACATAGTTTTTGTATGTATTTAAGGTAAAAATATGAAGGAGAAAYATACTGTTTAATAGATGTTTTTTTRCMTGTATTAAATGGGCTTTCTCCAGCTATAATTAAATGAGCGAGCGGTTGTTTTTTGAGCAATTGATTAAATGCTTTGATGATAATATCTGTTCCTTTTTCTTTTGAAACGCCACCTAAAAAAAGAATAACGGGGCTTTGCGAAGGAATTTGTAATTGCCTTTTAAGATTTGACCCACTGATAGCAGGATAAAAAAGAAGTGGATCAACAGGATTGTGTAGRATGGTTGTTTTTTTTTCTGTTAGCCATGGTATCCCATCATGTTTTGAAATGGGAATAATATGTGTAGCATATTTTTTTATTATCCAGCTAATAATTTTTTTTCTTATACCTAAATATCCTGATGCGAGTGGTTCTCTGATGTGCCAAATAACAGGTGTTTTGTATCGGTGGGCAACCATTCCYCAGGCTATAAGTGAGCTAGTATTGAGATGGATGAGATCAGGTTTTATTTTTTGTATCCATGATGGTCCATCAAAAARAAAGGTCATAATTGTATCAAAAAGTGTTCTTATAAAATGATGAAAATGGAACCATCGATGCCACCAGATTCTGGTATGTGGAAAGTCATATCGATTGACAGGTCCAAAAACAGTAATGTTTTTTTCTTTATACAAATTGATAACATCAGATTCATGTAAAAAAAGTACAACAGGTTTATACTTTTCTTTATCAAGGCTTTCAATAAGGTATAACAAGCTCAATGGAGCTCCACCAAGTCCTTTTCCATGATGGATATAAAGTANTTTTTTTTTCATATTCTRTCTATYCATAGGTTAAGTTATTTTTTTTGAGCCATTCTGTAAAAATAAGTGCTTGCCAAATTGTTGCATAATTGTTCGGTTTTTTTTCAAATATTTTAATCTGTTTTTGCATTGCTTCTTTATTAAAAAATGGTATCTCTGTTAAAGACTKGTATACATGGGGATTCTGAAGAAGCCAGCTGCCRATAGGCATCTCAAATCCTTTTTTTGTTTTGAATAATAATTCTTTTGGCATCAATTTTTCAAGAATTGATCGAAGTAATGCTTTAGGGGGTTCATTTGGTTTTATTTTGTATCTACTCGGAAGAGAAAGCATGTAATTTATTAAGGGCATATCTAAAAAAGGAAATCGGACTTCAAGAGTAAACGCCATGCCTGTTACATCAGCATCACGTAATAATGTACCAGGAGTATACCATAAAAGTTCTGCCTTGCTATAGGCGTTTAGTCTGTCTGACTCTGTTCTAAAGACATCAGCAAGCAGTTGAGTTGCATATTCAGAATACCGAGACAATTTTTTTTTATCAGATGAAAATAAGGCAGGAGGGAACGAAAGATTACGTGCATTGAAATATCCTTGATAGCTATCTCCTTCAGCAAGTTTTTCGAGACCTCKCCATGGAGAKYGATAWAKRATTTTTTTTARSAAAGAAGAKTTRTTGATARAAGATGATATAAAAGAGAGYGYAGGGTAAAAAGYATGTTCTTTTAAGGGTAAGTATYGTGCAAGTTCTTGATGATATCGATACCCTAAGAAAAGCTCRTCACCTCCTAATCCTGAAAGTGCYACATGTACATCTTTTGCTGTTGCTTTTGATACCAAGAAAGAGTTGAATCCATCACTRCTTGGTTGATCAAGATGTTCAATGAATGAAGGAAAGTTTTCTATAAACGTTCTGCTTGTTGTCAAAATATGNTGATGTTTTGTTCCAAAAAACTGAGCGATGTCAGCAGCTTCTTTTGATTCATCAATATTCTTTCCAGCAGTGTCAAAACCAACACTAAAGGTATCAAAAGGTTTTGTTGTTTGCTCCTTCATGAGTGCAACAATACAGCTTGAATCAAGTCCGCCACTTAAAAAAGCACCGATAGGAATATCTGATACAATATGATGTTTTATTGAATCTCTGAGCAGATTTAAAACAGTATCTTGAATTTCTTGAGGTGAGGCATCTAGATTTGTTGTCTGATTCTGGTTGATATCAAAATACTGTTTTTCATCTATAGATGTTTTTGTGATAGTTATGATATGTCCAGGTTTTAATGCATAGACATTCTGAAAAATAGTGCTCGGTGCATGAACACTGCCAAAAATAAAATATTCATTTACAGCATCATCGTTTATGTTCGAAGGGACAAGTGGATGTTTTCGAAGAGATTGCAATTCTGATGAACAGGCAAAATTATGAGCATCTTTCCACCAATATAATGGTTTGATACCAATTTGATCTCTGAAAACAGTAAGCTCTTTTGTATCTTCATTCCAAATGCATCCGGCAAACATACCACGTAGTTTTTTGAAAACTTCTTTTCCCCATGCTGCATAGCCATGCAAAAGAACCTCAGTATCAGAATCAGATTTAAACGTTACTCCCAAAGAGAGCAACTTTTGTTTTAGTTCTTGGTAATTATATATCTCACCATTGTAGGAAAGAGTATATTTTTTATCAGGGGTACTCATCGGTTGTTGGCCAGCAGATGATCTGTCAAGGATTGAAAGCCTGCGGTGTCCAAAAAAACATTTCATTGATAGTGAGGAAAAAAAGCCTTCTCCATCATTGCCACGGTGGGCAAGAGATYGAGTCATCGTAGCAGATGCTTTTTGTAGATCAAATGATGGGTTTTCTTCCCAATTCAGAATACCTGTAACACCRCACATACTATTCTTTTCTTATAATTGTTCTAAATATTCTACGCGATTTCGTATTGATTTCTCATGCCATTCAGGTGAGTAAACATTTCTTCCTATGCAAAAATAGGTAAGATTATGCATTTGTAACTCAATTGGATCAAAGCAGTTTCGTCCATCAAAAATCAAGCGATCTTTAATATAAGTAAAGTCTTCTAGGTTGGTATCAATAAATTCTTGCCATTCGGTCATGATGACGAGTGCATCAACTTGTCCAAGTAAATCTTGTTTATGTTTTACAAACTTAACTTTATCTTTATATATATTTTTTATATGCATCATTGCTGCAGGATCATACGCTATAATTTTTATATCATCTTCAATGAGAGCATCAATAAGATCAAGTGATGGAGCAGATCGAATATCATCAGTATTAGGTTTGAAAGAAAGCCCCCAAATGCCAATAGTTTTATTTAAAATATCATTTCCATAGAAATTAAAAATAGAATCGATAAACCATTGTTTTTGCTGTTCGTTAATAATTTTTACTTGACGTATTAATGACATTTCTTGTTTGTAGGCTGTTCCTGTAGCGATTAAAGCATCTATATCTTTGGGAAAGCAGCTTCCACCATAACCGACTCCAGGATTTAAAAAATCAAGTCCGATACGTGAGTCAAGACCGATTCCTCTCTGTATCTGTTTGATATCAGCATTTGCAGCATCAGCAAGGCGCGATAGTTCATTCATAAAACTAATACGTGTTGCAAGCATAGCATTCGCTGCATATTTTGTTAATTCTGCTGATTCGAAATTCATTTCAAGAATATGTTCTTCTTTTTTAACAAATGGTTTATACAGTTCAAATAATGTTTCTCGTGCTTGTTCTGATTCAACGCCACAAACCACACGATCTGACTCCATAAAATCAGCGATAGCGCTTCCTTCTCTTAAAAATTCTGGATTTGATGCAAGAGTGGCAGAAATCGGAACTATTCGTCTTTCTATRATATCATCAATAAGTACTTTTGCTTTTCGTGCTGTGCCAACAGGAACAGTTGATTTATTAATAACGAGTACATTACGTTTGATATGTTTTCCAATCGTTTCCATAACGTTCCAAACAGCTGTCATATCGGCATTACCATTAGGAAGTGAAGGGGTTCCAACGCATGAAAAAATAATATCATTATTTTCTGTGTGAAGTGTATCAGCAAGATTTTGTGAAAAAGTAATAAAGTTTTTTTTCATACCGTCAATAACATATTGATCAAGTCCTGGTTCGTAAAAAGGGATTTTCCCAGCTTGTAGAGCAAGTATTTTTTTTTGATYATGTTCAACAATGGTAATTTGATGTCCTTTTTTTGCAAGACATGCTCCTGTGACAAGTCCTACATATCCAGCGCCAACAACAATAATCTTCATAACGGGTATCCTTTGTTTGGGAGCGTATTATTGAGATAAAAGTTTTTTTAGAAAAGCTCTGCTTTTTTCTGCTATGACTTCATGAGAGTACTCTTGCTTTACTCGTTCAAATCCTTTTTCTCCGAATGATTTTCTAAGTTCTGGGTTHTTCATTAAAAGGTTCATTTTGGTTGATAAATCAGAAATGTTTCGTTGAGTAAAGATACATCCAGTGTTGCCAATAACATTAGGAATTTCACCACCAGTGCTTCCAATGATAGGCACTTTGAGTGCCATCGCTTCAATAAGAATATGACCAAATTGTTCGCGCCATGTTGGRATATCATAAGAAGGYAGTACCAGGATRTCGATCCCGTTTAAAATGGTAAATATTTCTTCATGTGGAACAGGATCTTTAATCTCTGTTTTTYCTTTAATTCCTAATTCATCAATAKTACTTTTYAARTCTTTTTTTATTGGTCCAGAACCGACAAATAAAAGYTTCCAGTCAGGATGTTGTTTATGAATGGAAAAAAAGGCATGTAAAAGATCAAAAACACCTTTTTCTGCTGCTAGTCTGCCAATGAATCCGACTTTRTATTGATTYTGTRATTTTTTATTAGTTGGYATRTCAGTTTTAATACCRAGTTGAGGAAGAACTAAAATAGGTTTTTTAAARTTTTTATCTTCAAGAATTACTTGTGCATCATAATTTCCRACAATCGCTCCATGAGAAAAAAATCTRTTAATTTTACCAATAGTTCCAAAAAAAAGATTATGYTTTAAAGAAACTTTTGGTTTCCAATTGACCCATGTGAAAAAAAGACGCTTTGCGCGRGGTGTAAAAAAAATGCTGAGAAGAATGATRTGAAAGTAGCTGAGAGCGCRGTCGCCTTGCTCAACATAGATTATATCAGGYTTTGTTTTTTTGAGGATTTTGATGAGATCTCGTGTATGATATCGGTATTTAATTTCTTGCCATGTGTTGTAAGCAGGTAATCCTATAAAGTTACAATTTTCATATTGACTGTTTGTTTCAGTTTTTGTCTGAGAAAATAGAGCATCCTGCCATTTTTCTGGAAATACAATGGTGAGCTTGTCATCATGATTAAGTCGTGCAAATGTTGTCCATTTTTCCTGGTTTATAGGAGCAATATATGCATGCCCAATAATTAATATATTCATTCTGGTTTCTCTTGAATAAAAAGGTTTACAAGTTCAGGATATGTATCAGAAAGTATACGTTGGAAAAGTTGCTCTGTTYTCTGATGAGATGCTGATGTTTTGATATATTCATATGCATAAGAACRCATCGTTTTATGTCGAGTATCATCGGTAAGAATACTGAGTGATGCATGTGCCATTGCTGAACTGTCATTGATTGGAACAAGGAAGCCGTTCTTGTCAGGACGTACAAARTCAGATGGTCCACCACAATCGGTGCTGATAACTGGAACTCCATGTGCCATCGCTTCAAGACCRATKATTCCAAGTCCTTCTTGATAAGATGTGATAAGCATTAAATCTGCTTTTTYATACCAARATATTARCTCTTYATCRCTGATATGTCCCATRACTTGTATGTTATTAAAACATGGCTTTTCTCTGTATGATTCAACTAGATCTACATCTGGTCTGTTTCCAATAATAACTAATGTTACATGAGGACAGGTTGCATATATTTTTTCAAATGTAGAAAAAAGCATRGAAGCATTTTTACGTGGATCATTAAAACGACCAWCAGCGACAATTATTTTTTTTTCTGATGTCTGTTTGATCGGCAATGTTGACGCCGCTCTGACCGGGATGCCAATATGTCTAATTTTTGGAAACTGTTTACCTCGAAGCTCTTCAAATGTTCGTTGTGCATACAGACTTTGGGCACCAATWGCCGCAGCTTTAAGAAGAATGTTTTTTTCTATTTTTTTCATTGCAGGCTGAGCTAATCGATCAATTACTTTTCTAATCCAAGAAAAACTTTTTTTTCTAATTGCTCGATCATCTTCATAGGATGTGGACGCCCATAAAACATATTTCTTTTTAAGAAGAGCTACTGGATGAGCTGCAATGACTGTTCCGCTGACCACAAAAAAGTAAT
Source organism: Candidatus Babelota bacterium (assembly GCA_002401785.1). GTDB lineage: Bacteria > Babelota > Babeliae > Babelales > CAZZPM01 > CAZZPM01. The sequence goes on along the minus strand of NVUD01000003.1, from coordinate 17,357 downwards.
CATATTCTTTGAGAGCTTCTTTCCATAGATGCTCTGTAAATTGGTAATGTCCTGGTTCCCAAAATGCAAAACGCGTTCCTATTTCTATTGATGGCATGCCAAAATATTCAGTTTTTTGTATGCGAGAGTTGTTGAAGGGAGATCGAATTGATTGWGASARWGAAGRRTCAAAWGAAGGRAATAACAGTGTTGGTTCAAAGAACTTTAAACAAAAATTGTAAGCAACCTTGAGAATCGTTAAAACGCCTCCGTAATTCAAAGGATGTATTGTAACAATGGCGATGCGAGGCTTTGCTAGGGGCACCATTTTTTCTCCTTCCTTTTTATATCGTAATTTTTGCATAAAAATAAAAAAAGGTCAAAGGTATGTTATATGATTCTTYTAGAGATGTTATTTAAYGTTTCTAATAARAAGAAGGYTGATCAATATTTGATCARCCTTCTTYTTATATTTRGGAGATTATAATTACTTTGATCTTRCACCTTTATAAGTGAATTGATCACGAAGTTGAACYTGAGCTATTGCGTTAGCATAGTTACRTTTRTTYGTCATTTCTATATGATCTAGCARATTTTGTGCTGTACATACAAATTCTTTTTTTCTAACTAATGATCGACGAAGTGATTCAATAAGTTTAGCGTATCCACGACAAGACCAATCTTTTGTTTTCTCTGCAGCTATTTTAATAACTTCGGTTGTTAATTCTTCATATTCAATTTCTGATGGTAATCCTCCAAGAGACTTCTCATTTGTAAAATAATACTCTAATTTATTAGCAATAATTTTCTGACGAGTTTCAATGTCTGGATTTATAAATTGAATAAATTCAAGTCTGTCTACCATGCGTGGATCAATTCTATCAGGAAGGTTGGTAGTAAAGATGAACGTACAAAGACGATTGTCAGAATCACCAAGTTCTGAAAGAATATCCTGAAATATTGTYAAGTAGCGACCTTTCATTTCTGAGCTGTAACCAAGTAAACTATCAGCTTCATCAATAAGTATAATAGGACGTGATCCTTGTTGTCTTACTCGTCTCATTAGTTGTGTRAAGTTACGTGGGCCATCTTTTTCTAAAAATGAACTCGCTTTAATAATGTAGTAGGTTGAATCTGTTTCATATGCAAGTATTCGAGCAAATGAAGTCTTACCAGTTCCTTGTGGTCCATAAAATAAGTAATGTGGGCAAGGTAGATCGAACTCCATCGCTTCCATGTAATCAACTTGAATAGCATCGATTGTTTTTTGTTGTTCTGGGTTGAAAAATAATCGATCACCTTCATTTCGTCGATATGATTCATCAGCTGATCCAAAAATGGAATCGATAGTACTTTGTATAAGTCCTTTATCATTGGTTTCTTCACAAAATTGTGGCTTGCTTATTTTATCTTTAATATATTTAGATCCAAGTTGAAGTGCATAAATGCCAGCAGAAGCACCAAGAATTCCGTAAATGGCTATGTTTCTATATCCTTTGAGCATCATGTTGTTATAAGCTATGTYTCTACGCATTGTTYYAACTTGACCWYTGTCTTCTTCTTGATGTTTTTCTATCTTTTTAATTTCATTAGCTTCATCTTCCAAGGTTTYATTATAAAAACTTTTAGGAYTATTAATATAGTWTYTAGCTRYTKYATCATCRKMANNNTGTCGCTTTGTCAGTATTATTGTTGCAATTTTTTTCAACTCATGTTTGTTATCTCTAAAGTATGAAATCATTTTTGTATYAGAGAACSATTTNNTNCCTKTCMACCATGATGTTTCTTCACACTTTGCATTAAGTTYAGCATCAGCTTTGACCGTTTTTWTAAATTCATCCCATCCAAGGTCAATACTTATTTTACGAACAGACTCGTTTTTTATGTTGTTTACGTATACATCTTTAGGTATTCCATCTCTATCATCAAAATCATCACCGTAAATAATGTTTGGAATAACCATGGTACCCAAAAGTATCATTAAATATATTTTATTTTTTTTATTATATATCATTATTTCTCTCCTTTTAAACAACTGAATTTAAGATCTTTATAATCTTCTTTACATACTTTCATGCTAATGTAAAAAAAGTATAATAGCAAAAACGATCCATTCAAAAGGGCTAAAATAGGTCAAAAACTATTCTTTGACAATAAAAAATGCCCTTTTTTCCTATTTTGTAAATGTAAAAAAAAGAGTTAAAAGTRCCTTTTTTTAGATCTATTTGAAAAATATATWCAAAAACATAGGCTGTAAGAGAATGAAAAGTTTTTTTTGGGGTATTTTGGGTAGGGGTRGTATCATGCATGCAAAGATATTTTCGGCAACAACGATTGGCATCAAGGCTCATCAGGTGGAGGTTGAGGTTGATCTTTCGTTAGGGATTATGAATTTTTATATAGTTGGACTTCCTGATAAAGCGATTAAAGAGAGCAAGGATCGAATCCGTGCCGCTTTAAAAAATAGTGGTATCAAAATTCCAGATCGGTTAATAACGGTTAATCTGGCTCCAGCTCATTTGAAAAAACAAGATGTTCTGTTTGATGTTYCGATTGCTGTTGCGATTATGGCAGCAGCACGTCTTCTCTCCTGTTCGCAAACWTTTTTACAAGAAACRCTTTTTTTAGGAGAATTATCRCTGAGTGGAGAYTTCCGGTCAGTTCTGGGTGTTTTAGTTATTGCTCATGGGGCAAAAAAAATGGGCAAGAAGCGAATTATAGTTCCATTCGAAAATCTTCGTGAAGCCTGTTTGATTGAAGGAATTGAGGTTATTGGGGTGAGGTCATTAACCGAGCTTGTGAAATACTTACGTGGTGAAATCAATATTGAGCCGACTCCCTCATCATTTTCTCAAGAAGTAGGACGACAGCGTGCATTGGATTCGCTTGACTTTAGTCAGGTTCGTGGACAGATTTATGCAAAAAAAGCATTGCAACTTGCAGCAGCTGGTGGTCATAATTTGCTGTTTGTTGGGCCTCCCGGATCGGGTAAAACGATGCTTGCCAAGCGATTGCCTACTATTTTACCGCCATTATCATTTGATCAAGTAATAGAAACAACAAAAATTTATTCCATAGCAGGGCTTTTAGATGGAGAGCCGTTAGTGGTTAAGAGGCCTTTTCGAAGTCCACATCATACAATTTCACAAGCAGGTTTAGTTGGTGGGGGGACACATCCTCGTCCAGGTGAAATAAGTTTGAGTAATCATGGGGTTCTGTTTCTTGATGAATTGACTGAATTCAAGCGAACAACATTAGAAGTTTTGCGTCAGCCGATTGAAAGCAAAAAAGTTTTGATAGCTCGTGCGAACATGTCGCTTGAGTTTCCAGCCTCTTTCTTACTGATTGCAGCATTAAATCCATGCCCATGTGGTTTTTATGGTGATGAGCAYAATCGATGTAACTGTACTCCAAATCAGATAGCTCAGTATTTTGGTAAACTTTCAGGTCCTTTACTTGATCGTATTGATGTACATGTTCATGTGACTTCTATAAAATATGATGAGATGAAGCTGCCTCAAGATGATGGCATGAATTCTTCTTTGATGCGTGATCGTGTTGAAAAAGCTGTTGAATTACAAAAAAAGCGACAGGGAAATATACTGAATGCTCATCTGTCTAGCGATATGTTAGATACATTTTGTGTTCATGATGCAGCTTCTGCTGAACTTCTTAAAAAGGCATTTGAAAAATTACATATGAGCATGCGTGGATATCACAAAATTTTGAAAATTAGTCGAACAATTGCAGATCTTGAAGGAGCTGAGATTATTCAAAAAAAGCATATTCAACAGAGTATTTTATATCGATCGCTTGATCGTTTAATGCAAAAATAGGAATAGAATGATTTTAGGAGTTGGGGTTGATACTGTCTCAATTGCTCGATTTAACYATTGGGCTTCTTTTTCTGATAAGCGGCTTGCGCGTGTTTTTCATCAAAAAGAGATTGAGATGCTTAARAYTGTTGATCAAAAAGYATCGTTTCTGGCATCACGTTTTGCCGTTAAAGAAGCAGCTTTTAAAGCGTTCTCTTCTTCTTTTGTTACGTTAAAAAAAAACATGGTGCCTTTTTTGTCTTTTGCTCCATTGATATTTGTTGAGCATGTTCAGGGTGGGGTTCCTCTTCTTTCTATCGATGCATCATGGTGGAAAGAGCTTGAGAGCGAGGGGATTCAGATACATCTTTCGTTAAGTCATGAAAAATTAAATGCGATAGCCTATGTTATTGTTGATCGATAGATTCCTGATATTTCCATTTCTGATGTTTATGCAAAGAATCTGAAAGCGTTGCAAGTGCAGCATTCAATTCAGTTTTTTTTAAAAGGCCATTGCTGGCACCCATCTTTTGAATAATGGAAGCGCTCTGGTACATCCCTCCTTTTAAAGCAAGCAATACATCTTTTGTTTGAAGGTATGTTTCGACAAACGTTGATCCAAAGGCGTCTCCCGCACCAACTGTATCGACAACATCAACATCAATAGCTTTGTGATGCCAGAGCTCTGTTTTTGTAGCGACGTAGACGCCGCATGATCCATCTGTAACAACAACAAYTTCTGGTCCAAGAGTAAGCATKGTTGAAAARAAATCAGTTAACTTGAGAGATGGRTCGTCAGGATTAAGGGYRATAGAAAAAATATCTGAGGTAGGGCAAGGGAAGCTTTTTTCTTTRACTRCGMTTTCYTGATCTGAGTTTATTGCTTGTAGAAAAGTGTACGCTTCTGATCTATTAAGTATCAGTATTGAGACAGCATGRAGAGMTTTRCAGAGYTCGYGAGAACCTGTTGACAGTTGTGTAGATCCTGGGTTGATAGCAATTGGAATCTTATATTTTTTTGCTTCAGTGATGATGTTAGCGAAAAGTTCTCTGTTTTGACGMATTGAGGTAATATATAAAAGATCAAAGTTTTGTAATRCWTYAAAGGGAAARTRTTCTTGTTCAATRCAGCTRTTTGCTCCTCGGTGTACAAAAATAATTCGATCATGGCATTGATTATATAAAACATATGAGGTTCCAGATGGTTCTGTAGGATGCTTTATTAAAAAAGATCTGTTAACAGCATGTTTTTTAAGCTCACTGAGTATAAAGTTGCCTGCTTCATCATTTCCATAGGATGCTATAAGATGAGCCTCATGGCCGAGGTATGAAAAATTAATAGCACTGTTTGCAGCACCACCGCCTAAAAAATGGGCCAGGTTTTCAAGATCTATTTTTTCACCAAATTTTATAGAAAGACACTTTTCATTAGAAAGAGAGCTAATGATTTTCTGTTCAGCTTCATACCAAAGAAAGCTGTCTTGAGTGATTCCACCGATAGAACATATTTTCATATAGTACTCTTTGTTTTTTTGGTTGCACGATTGTTATTGCTACAGTATTCTTAAGCTTGAAAATGTTTATGTATATTCACCAGTAGATTTATTAGGAGAAAGATTATGAAAAAAACTTGGTCTATTGCAAGATCATTGATACGTTTTGCTATGGCAATTGTTCTTTTGTATGTTGCTCATCAGGTAAGATTATTTGGATCAGCCGGTTCGTGTCGGTTTATTTTTTCGGGTATTAATGGAATTGCTCCTTTATTGCAGGGGCTTCTTGGTACAGCTGGAAGTGTTGCTATTCTATCACTAGGTCGTCTGAGTAAARTATTTGGTTTTTCATGGGGTTTGCCTTGTGCAACTATTACTATGGGACTGGCAACACAAGCATCAATTTTAGTTTGGCATGCGAGAGATTCTTTTTGGGGKCAACGAATYATGAATTTATTTCTTCCTGCGTCAGCTATAATATTTTTTGTTTTTCATCCATCAACTGGTGTAGGAGCATGGTATTCAGTTTTTTGGCTTATTCCAATGGTTTTACATTTAGTTTCTGATTCTCTGTTAAAAACAGCATTGCAAGCAACATTTATAGCACATGCGGTAGGTTCATGTTTATGGTTGATAACAGTTCCTATGGATCCTATGGCATGGATAGCATTGATGCCACAAGTCTGTATTGAACGAATGATGTATGCAGGAATGCAGTTAAGCTTTGCATCCGTTGTTAAATTGCTCTATAGAAAAGAATATTCTCTTGACTTTATCTCTTCTTTTAAGAGAGCATCTTGATTGATAAAAAATGAAAAAARKWACGGTTTTTTTAATTTAAAAAGGGAGATGATTATGAAAAAAATTCTGTTTTTAGCAACATTGTTATGTGGAGTTACCTTATATGTATGTGCAGAAGGTGAAGCTGCTCGGCCACAACCTACACGTCTTGAACGTGCAGATAATCCAAAAGCTAAGCATGGTACTTTTGATCGCAACAATGTAGGAAAATCCCGAGAAGGTGGAGGTCGACGATCTGTTGCTGTTCAGAAAGATATGGCAGGAACTATTAAAGCATTACGTCAGAATCGGGTTACACGAAGAGATCGACCTGATCTAAGTGGAATGCAGATTGCAAAGACTGAAATAACTCGACAAAAGGGGCAAGAAGCAGCTCGTAGTATATAAAAATAAATTATCATATTTGAGGCACATACTTTTAATGTATGTGCCTCTTCTATATGTATTGATATTAAATTTCTATTAAAAAATAATTAACAATTCTTTTTTTTTGCAAATAGGTTGTTTTTCTGATATCTTTTTTCTGTGGTATTTTATTTATTTTTAAGACCTTTTTTTCAATCGCATAATCATTTGAAATTAAGGAAAGGATATCGATGTCGATGAGAAATATGCAAAGTCGTGCTCATAATACTATGATGACTGAAACATTATTGGATGAGGCTTTTCAGCTTGATTCAGTACAAAAACAGGAAATGACAGATCTTTATAGTGAGCTTGGTTCTCATTTTAAGAGTGGTAATGTTATTTYAGGTAAAATTATTCAGAAAGATAGCAATGGTGTTTTAGTCACCATTAATTATAAATCTGATGGGCTTATCCCAAATTATGAATTTTCTGATTTTGAATTAAAAAAATTTAATGTTGATGATGACATTGAAGTCTTGCTTGATCATCTTGAAGATATGAACGGGGCTGTTGTYCTCTCTTATCAGAAGGCAAAATCGCTTAAAGCATGGGATCGCATCTCTGAGCTTGCTGCATCTGATGAGCCTGTKCGTGGTGTTGTTACACACAAGGTTAAAGGTGGMTTGAGTGTTGATATCGGCATTCCTGCATTCTTRCCAGGTTCACAAGTTGATACACAACGTGTTAGCAAYTTTGATCAATTTGTTGGWCAAGAAATTGAATGTAAAATTTTAAAAGTAAATAAAAAACGTGGCAATGTTATTGTTTCACGTCGTAAATATCTTGAAGAACAGCGTGTTGAAGATAAAAAACGTGCATTGGAAATCCTTGAAGAAGGACAAGTYTTACAAGGTACYGTTAAAAAYATTACYAACTATGGTGTCTTCGTTGATATTGGYGGMATTGATGGCTTGTTGCAYATTACYGACATGTCTTGGGGACGTATTGCGCATCCAAGYGAATTAGTCAAAATTGGTGATGTTGTTACTGTTAAGATYATTTCCTTTGATAAGAAACATGAAAAGATTTCATTGGGTATGAARCAATTRCAAGCAAATCCTTGGGAAAATGTTGAAGGGGAATACCCTGTTGGCAAAACCATTAAAGGAACTGTTTCAAGCATTACAGACTATGGTCTKTTTGTTGAGATTGCTAAGGGAATTGAAGGCTTGGTRCATATTTCAGAAGTTTCTTGGACAGAGCGTATTCATAACTTATCCAAATACTATACAGTAGGCCAAGAAGTTGAAGTCTTAGTGGTTGCTCTTGATAAAGATAATCGTCGTATGTCATTGAGTGTTAAACAACTACATGAAGATCCATGGCAAGTAGTTGCTGAAAAATTCAAAGTTGGCGAAAAAATTGCAGGAAAAGTTAATAATATAACTGACTTTGGTCTTTTTGTTCAGTTGCATGATNGTGTTGATGGATTGGTTCACATTTCTGATATCTCATGGACTGATCATATTGTTCATCCAGGTGATAAATATAAAAAAGGTGATCCAATTGAAGCAGTTATCTTGGCAATYGATATACCAAATAAACGTGTTTCATTAGGTATTAARCAGCTTGATCGTGATCCATGGGAAARTATTGAAGTAGAYTTCCCTGTTGGTAAAATTGTCAAAGGTATTGTTTCTAAAACTACTCACTTTGGAGCATTTATCCGCTTTGACAATGGTGTTGAAGGATTAGTACATATCTCTGAGTTATCAAACAAAGAAGTTGCTAAAGTTGAAGATTATGTACAACTTGATGAAGCAAGAGAATTCAAGGTTGTAAAAGTAAGCAAAGAAGAGCGTAAGCTTGGCTTGAGTCTTCGTGTTATTACTGAGCCTGAAGAGACTAAAGAAAAAGAAGCAGGGCAAGAAAAGCAAGATAGACAAGAGCGAAAAGAACGATCAGATCGACCACAACGTGAGAAAAAAGTTGATAATAGAAARTCARCTCCTACTCACAGTGATACATCTAGTAGATCTGGTGGGTTTGACTCATCTATGAARAGCGCTTTGCAGCAAGCACTTGAAGAGCATGCYGAAAAAGCAAAAGAAGATAAATAAGTAGATATAATTGAAAGTGGTGTCTGAGGATGCCACTTCTTTTTRTAGATGGGATAAAAAAATGACAATAAAAACATATGCGATGATTAARCCTGATGCAATGGCAGCAGGGAACGCGCAAGATATTTTAGCTCGAATTAAAAAAGAAGGTTTTMTAATTGCAAATCAAAAAGAAATGACTTTTGATCGTGCATTAGCCGAAGAGTTTTATGCAGAGCATGCAGGAAAGCCTTTTTTTGAAGGACTTGTAACATTTATTACTTCAGGACCKGTTAYKTSYTTRATTCTTGAAAAAGATGATGCAATAAAAGCATGGAGAGAATTRATTGGTGCAACCAAYCCAGCTGATGCTGCTGAAAACACATTGCGTAAATTATATGCAAAATCCTTAGATAACAATGCTSTKCATGGATCTGATGCGCYAGAKRCYGCTCAGAGAGAAATAGCATTGRTATTTCCAGAATTAGTATAGTTTTCTACTAAAAGATTCTGATATAATAGCCTACCAGGTATTTGGTAGGCTATTTTTTTTNGAATAAAAAARGGGARAANATATGAAAARGGGTCTGGTATCTATCTTGTTTYTGTTTTCTTTATATAATCTTCGRGCAATAACTATTATTGTTCATGGAACATTTGCACAAAATGATGTTTGGTATAGGCCTGGAGGAGATTTTTATAAGGCTTAYACYGAACTTCAGACAACTGATACGCTTGATTCRCTTACGTGGTCAGGAAAGCTTTCATCAGARGCACATATTGAAGSTGCTCGAAAAYTATGTGAATACATTATAAAAAGACCAGAAGAYGAAGAAAAAAAYTTTATAGGTCATAGTCATGGTGGAAGTATCATTAATATTGCTAGTCATCTTCTTGATACAGCRCAATATGCTATACAGAATAATTATCAACAGAGTATTGTTGCTGAAAAGTTGCATGGTATGGTGAGGCTTTTTATGTCAGAGCCGTATTATTTACATGAGGATTTTTTATATTCCTACACTAGAGAGTTTGATGATGACTCTGAAGATCAAGAAGCAACACGCAAGGTTCAAGAAAATATTAAATTACTTGAAGAGAATTTATATAAAAAATTGGAAGRATCTGTTGATTATCTATCGAAYATGYTTCTTGAAGTCAATAATGGCATGAGGTTTGTSAAGAAGAGGTATGTAATGCATCGAGTGCAGCTTTTGGCGACTCCTATTCTGGGTGATAASTATTATCCAAATATGAGAAGTATTGAACGTGTTGAGCATTATTWTTCTARAGGAGACTGGATTCAAAARGTTGGAGGAGAGATGAARCATGAATATCCTCTTCATCCACGACTTTCTCAARTAGAGRTTGYTTTTGCTTCAAAAAGTAAATCAAGKATTCTTTGYTCTCCTGGGCATAGCGAGCTACATAACTCACTTGTTGCCCAATGGCTTGCAAAGCCGCATGTGATAGATCAACATATTGCTGATGGAAAGCATTATAAACTTATCTTATATCAAGATGGCACTGGTTTTACATGTAAAGAAAAAGAGTCTGAGAAAAAATAGAAAAACRCTGTTTTTCGTTGACAAGAAATTTCTTTTTGCTACATTAGTTAATGTTAAGCATGTTTTCATAGCATARTCGCGGGAATAGCTCAGTGGTAGAGCACTGCCTTGCCAAGGCAGGGGTCGCGGGTTCGAATCCCGTTTCCCGCTCCATTTCGCTTTGCATCAGGGGGTTTAGTTGTTACCATTATATTCTATAAATGGTTTTTTAAGTTTTTTCTTGRTATTTATTAAGAGCTTTTTTTGTAGTCTAATTTGTGTAACCATGTTGGAATATTTGTTTTTTGTGAGTACACAAATAAGCTCAATAAGTAGTAACTATGAGTAATCTGTATAAGAAAGGTTCAAGGAATGAAATCGTTATTGCAAGAAGGTTCTTCTGTATTGAAGGCAGTTGAAGCAGCGTGGGTTAAGGTAGGAAAGCCAGAAGAGTTTTCTATTAAAATTTTGAAGAATGAAGAGCAGAAATTTTTGGGAATTACATGGACGAACTCTGTTGTRRTYTCTATTGCATATGATTTTCCTATAAATCATGAAAAAAGAAATAATTATAATAGGCAGACATTTAGAAATGATAGCAAGAAAAAGATCAATCATAATGATATTCTTGAAAAAGTAACGCGTGATACCGAGCGTTTACAAGCTGAAACTAATTGTTTTTCTGACTCTGTTCAAGAAAAGCAAAAAAATATACGACCACGAGAAGAAAATCCAAAAAAATGTGAAGTTCCTGTAAAAAAACAGAGTCTGAGTCCTGAAAAAAAAGAAATAAAAAATCTTAATAGTTCGACTAAATCTCAAGATAATAAGAATGAAATAGTACAAAAAGTAGAAAAACAGGTTGCACAGATTAAAAACAATAGTAAGCAGAATAGTTCTGGTGAAGAGGGAGCGGGAGACGAAGTAATTCGAGAACGTTGGACTGAGCCGATGATCGATGCTGTTATGGTTTTTCTAAAAGATATTTTCAGAATTATGGAAATAGAAGTCGCCTTTGTTCATAAAGTTGACAAATTACAGCTTAGAATTGCATTTGAAAAGACGCTTTGTGACAATAAAGATCAAGAGTATAAAATATATACAAGTCTTGCATTTTTGATGCTGCAGATGATTAAGCGAGAGTTCAAAAAGAAGTGCAAAGGATATCGAGTTGTATTTGGTTTGCAAGAACAAGAAGTAGAAAATAAGTAGTTACTCTTATGTTATCGTATTATGAAGAGCCGATAGTTGCGTTATGTACACCAGAAGGTAAAGGCGCACTTGCATTGATGCGTTTTGTAGGCACTGATTTATACAGTCGTTTGGACGGACTTGCTGTTTTTCATGGCAAAAAAAGTCTGATGACTCTTGAGTCTCATACGGTTCATCATATTTCTTTGAAACATCCAGTTACTGGAAAAATCATTGATGACTGTATGTTGATTGCGATGCGAGGGCCGCAAACATTTACCGGACAAGATACTATTGAGCTTACTTTGCATAATAATCCWTRTATTATYARYGCWGTTTATGRAGCKGYRCGTGAWCAAGGWATTMGAAAAGCTRATCCAGGTGARTTTTCAMAACGWGCKCTTTTAARTGRTAAAATTGATATTTTACARGCTGAAGCGATTCATGARCTKATTACWGCAACAAATGAAAATATTGTTGATGCAGCTYTGCAACAGTTACATGGAAGTYTSTCWTCRTATGTTKTKAAKATAGAARAAAAATTRTTASAWMTTYTKGTKTTKGTTGARGCTTCRTTTGAATTTCTTGATGARGAGCARCGWGAYTTRGATTTTCATWYTCARATYGAGRATRAMNTTAMAAAYWTTNATYRMATCWATAGCTRMWACAYTATYAAAAAACAGYGARCAACAAMGATTCAAAGATGGTATTCGTATTGCRTTRRTWGKWTSNTGKTRNNGCTKKWWRATCAACATTATTCAACACTTTGGTTGGAAAAGATCGTGCCATTGTTAGCTCACAAGCTGGAACAACACGTGATACAATTGAAGCGTCGCAATATAGCGATGGTTTTTTCAGAACATATGTTGATACTGCAGGTCTTCGTCGAACTGATGATAGTATTGAACAAGAGGGTATTGAAAGATCATGGAAAGAGGCGATAGCTGCAGACCTTATTCTTCTTGTTGTTGATAGTTCGCGAATTTTGTGTGACGATGAGCTGGCAATATATAAAAAACTTTTTGATGCATATGCAGACAAAAGTCTTCTTATTTTCACCAAGTCAGATCTGACTTCCAATTCAGAAAAAAACATTTCTTTTTTTGAAAATATAGAAAAACATTCTATTTCGGTATCCAATCAGGATGCATTACAAGAGCTATTTTTTGCACTTGATATTCGTGTACAAGAATTATGTTCATCAAGTAAAACTGCGTATACCTTAAATAAAAGACATACAGATCACTTACATAAAGTTTTACAAATCTGCAAACAAGCTCTAGAATACAGCAAATGCAACTTTCAGGCTGAGATGGTTTCATGGCACATAAAAGAGGCTCTTGAGCGACTATCACAATTATCGGGAAAAAGTGTGACAGATCAGTGTCATGATGCAATTTTCCGTACATTTTGTGTTGGTAAATAAACCGATTCGTGTTTGAAATAAAAAGGATTTGTAATGAATGGTATCTGGTGCTTACAATTTATTTTTTTATTGGTAACCGTTAATATCTGGTCTTTAGATCATATGCAAGCAAAGCAGGCTCAAAAGAGTTATCCATTTTCATCAACACATATGCATGCTGTAAATAAAAAGAACGCATCATCAAAAAAAGTGTACAGATGGAATTCGGGATATGTTCCTCCGTTTAGTGAGCTTATTTTATCATGGAATGCTCTGAGACCTAAAAAAGGATTTTTTGAATTTAAAGTGAGCCTATTTTATGATGGAATCTGGTCACCTTTGAAGCGACTTGCTGAGTGGGGTCATGATATTCAAAAAACTTTTGGTTATCATGGACTGTCTCATGTTCATACTAAATATGTTCGTGTTGAAATGCAGAAAAAAGCGATGGCTCAGCAGTTTAAAATAGAAGTTTCTGCCCATAAGGGGGCATGTTTATCAGATCTTCATGCACTGTTTGTTTCGGCATCTTATCCTGATGGCTATAAAAAAAATCTGAAGGTTGGACATTTAAAGTCAGTGATGATTAAAAACATTCCTCCGTTTAGTCAGTGGGTAGGAAAACATCCACGATGTAAGGATTTTTGTTCTCCAACTTCAACATCAATGATAGTTCGATATTTTAAGAAGGAATTTTTATTAGAAGATGTTCCGCATCGATTAACAGAAAAAGAGCTTGTTTCATATGCAGATAAAGTRCATGATCRAGGTCTTGATATYTATGGTAATTGGTTGATGAATGTTGCTCAAGCGTATCAAGATACTTTAGGGAAAGTATTTTTTTCAGTTCGTCGATTGAATGATTTTGAATCTTTGCATCAGTATCTATGTAACAAAATTCCTGTTGCTGTTAGTATTCGAGGAACTATTAAAGGTGGTTTTCAGCCACATAATAATGGACATTTTCTGGTTGTCATCGGGTGGGATCAAAAAAATAAAATGGTGCAATGTCTTGACCCTGCTTTTAAAAAAATTTCTCAGGTAAAACGGTCATATGCTTATGATGATTTTATTACCGCATGGGGTCGGTCTCGTAATTTAAGCTATGTTGCTTTATTAAAGAGTGATCTTATTTCGTAATATAGTTACTTATTGCAAAGGAGGAATTTTCTATGGATATGCAAAAATTTACTCAGAATTCAATTGAGGTGATACAAATGGCATATACACGTGCTGAAAAGGCAGGTCATGCTATTTGTACACCGGTTCATATTTTTGATGTTTTATCAGAGCATCAGCTTTTCCAATTATGTGTAAAAGATCTTGATATTTCTATGCAGGCTATACGTGACTGTATCGATCAACAGCTGCAAAAGATATCTATTATAAAAGGAGCAAAGCCTTCTATTGACTCTTCTTTTACTCAATTTTTAGAGAAAGCCCAAAGTACTGCACAAAAAAAGCAAGATACATATGTGAGCCTTGATACTTTGATACTTGTTGTAGCAGAAGGATCTTTTTTTTCTCAATCGACCTGTTCAGTATTAAAAGAAGAAGGATTTACGTATGTTGCTGTTGAAAAGTGGGTTGATGGAATACGAAAGGGAAAAACAGTGAAGTCAGAAAATGCAGAAAATAGTTATCAAGTGATTGAGAAGTATTGTCAGAATATTACTCAAAAAGCACGAGATGGAAAATTAGATCCGGTTATCGGTCGTCATGAAGAGATTAGGCGTGTATTGCAAATTTTATCTCGAAGAACAAAAAATAATCCTGTTTTGGTCGGTGATCCTGGAGTTGGGAAAACGGCTCTAGTTGAAGGGATTGCTCAAAGAATTATTAATAATGATGTCCCTGAGTCTTTAAGAAGTCATCATGTTTTATCTTTAGACTTGGGAAGTTTAATTGCAGGGACTAAGTATCGTGGGGAGTTTGAAGAGCGACTTAAAGCTTTGTTACAGGAAATAGAAAAATCTGAAAATGGCATTATTTTGTTTATTGATGAATTACATATGCTTGTTGGGGCTGGGGCAACAGGTGGGGGCATGGATGCATCAAATTTGTTAAAACCTGCTTTAGCTCGGGGTACTTTACATTGTATTGGTGCGACAACTGTTGTAGAATATAAAAAATATATTGAAACAGATGCTGCATTAGAGCGTCGATTTCAAAAGGTTTTAGTTGAAGAGCCGTCTATTGAAGATACCGTTTCAATTGTTAGAGGTTTGAAAGATCGGTATGAATTGCATCATGGGATTCGAATCAAAGATCAGGCTTTGGTAAAAGCGGTTCAATTGGCAGATCGATATATTAGTGATCGATTTTTACCTGATAAAGCGATCGATTTAATTGATGAAGCTGCTTCAATGGTTAAAATGACTGTTGACTCAAAACCAGAAGAATTAGATCGATTAGAGCGAAAAGTTAGACAGCTTGAAATTGAAAAAGTAGCGCTTTCCAAAGAAAAAGATGATGCATCGAAAAAACGACTTATTGATCTTAAAAAAGAACTAGCGGAAGTGAAAGAAAAAGAGATGGTTTTATCTGAGCAATGGAAATCAGAGCGAAAACCGTTGGAAGAAATGCAGCAGCTTCATGAACGAATTGATGCATTAAAAACAAAGTTTGCTCATGCAGAGCGTCAAGGTGATTATACAGAAGCTTCAAAGATTAAATATGGAGAGCTTGCTGATTTTGAGAAAAAATTATCAAAGCATGAGGAACGACAGCAAGAGACGAAGGGTCGGTTGATTAAAGAAGAAGTTGATGAAGATGATATCGCTCTGGTCCTTTCTCGATGGATGAAAATTCCTGTTGAAAAAATTAAAGAATCAGAGTCACAAAAATTATTAGCTTTAGAATCTGTCTTACATAAGCGTGTTATTGGACAAGATGAAGCGATTAGTAAGGTTTCACAAGTTATTCGTGTTCATCGGGCAGGAATTGCTGATCAGCGTAAACCGATAGGTTCATTTCTATTTTTAGGGCCGACAGGTGTGGGGAAAACAGAAGTTGCAAAAACATTAGCGAATTATCTTTTTGATGATGAACGTTCAATGATTCGAATTGATATGTCAGAATACATGGAAAAACATTCTGTTTCACGTTTAATTGGGGCGCCTCCTGGTTACGTTGGCTATGAAGAAGGTGGGCAGTTGACGGAGCAGCTTCGTCGTCATCCATATAGTGTTTTGTTATGTGATGAAATTGAGAAGGCTCATCCCGATGTTTTTAATATCTTTTTGCAAATGTTGGATGAGGGGCATATTACGGATTCAAAAGGCAGAACTGTCTCATGTAAAAATACGATTATTATTATGACATCAAATTTGGGATCTTCTTTATTGTTGCAGTCACCAACTTTGACAGAAGAAGTGAAAAAATCTATGCAACAGCTCTTATTACAGACTTTTAGGCCTGAGTTTTTGAATCGTATTGATGAGATTATTTATTTTACATCATTGTCTAACGAGCATATAACAGAAATTATTGATTTGCAGTTGCAACAGATTCAAAAGCGGCTGACAGATAAAGGAATAACAATTGAAGTTGATCAAAAAGCAAAAGAATATCTTATTGAACAGGGGTATGTTCCTGAATTTGGTGCACGTCCATTAAAACGTGCAATTCAGCAACATATTATCAATCCACTGGCATATGAAATGTTGAAATATCCAGAACGAAAGAGCTTTGTAGTAAAAAAAAAATTAGAAAAAATTATTATAGAGTAAGTTTAATAATTTTGTTAAAAAAGAATCCCGAGTTTTATTTCGGGATTCTTTTTTTAATTTGTATGGTTTTTTGACAATTTAATTTTTTATAAGTAGAGTTTTTTTCATTTCTTCATTGGCAGAGTCTAGAGGGTTTTTTCCTCTTTGATTTTTAGTTTCAACTTGTGCACCAGACTTTATAAGCAATATCGCGAGTTCTTTATTATTTTTCCATACGGCCCAGTGAAGAGGGGTATTTCCTCCTTTATCTTGGCTGTTTACAAACAATCCCTGAGCAATAAGTATTTTTGCTGTATCTGTTTGATTATAGGCTGCAGCTATGTGTAATGGGGTTTGATTATCATTATCTGCTATAAAAGATATTTTTTCATTTAAAAGTATGGTTACAATKTTTTCTTTGYTTTCATTCTGTTTATTATCATGACCTGGRCATGTAGATAAAGCAAGAAGAAGGGCYGTTTCRCCCTGTCCATTTTGAGCATTAATATAATYTTGCACTGATTTTTTTTCCGATTTGATTAWAGTAATAATTTTTTCGACGATATCTATTYGTCCATTAAATACTGCGTAATGAAAAGGWGTTCTTTGRTARTTATCTTTTGTATAAAYRYTAGCRCCTYTTTTGAYGAGYRTWTKAAAAAGATCTATATTTCCCCATTCAGCAGCTTTATGTAAAAATGTCAGACYACTTTCRTTTTGTGATGTTACATCAAAGTCTGAATTCTCAGTTAAAAACGAGCAAATAGTTTCTGCTGTTTCATGACCTAGATTATCTAATGGTGATGCGGCAGCTGACARTTGACTCCATTGAATGCTAATAGCTAGAAATAATAAAAATACAAAATTCATAYATNCCTCTTTTCTTTTTTNAAATTTAATTAGTAAATAAAAACATAACTATACTTTATTATTATGATTGATGTTTTCAAAGGTGTAAAACGCACATAG
>NVUD01000015.1:15369-22359 GCA_002401785.1 Candidatus Babelota bacterium | reverse complement strand
CTGATATATCAAGAGTTTCAATAGTTGATTCAAGAATAGAAAAAGACTCAATGCTTGTTGATGATTTCCTTAATTTTTTGATGTTCAAACACTCAGAAATATAGAGTGTTTTAAGCTTTGGAAATTTTGATACGTCAGGAATTATAATATCTAAATAAATAAGATTCATTTCTTCAATGTTTTTTGATGATCCATCCAATGATTTGATGTTAGGACAATCATGAATAGTTAGTTTCTTGAGTTTTGGAAATTCTGATAGATCAAGAGTTTTAATAGGTAAATCAATAAGTTTTACTTCCTCAATATTTTTTGGCAATCCATCCAATGATTCGATGTTAGGACAATCATTAATAGTTACTGTTTTGAGTTTTGACAATTCTGATAGGTCAAGAGTTTCAATACGTAAATCAATAAGTTTAATTTTCTCAATGTTTTTAGGCAATTTGTTTAGTGATTTGACATTTTTGCATTCCTGAAAGGATATGCTTTTAAGTGCTGAAAATTCTAATAGACTAGGAATCTCACTATTTAAATAAGAAAGCTTTATTTTCTTAAAATATTTTTTAATAATATTTTTAAATTTTTGATTATTCCATTGATATTTTTTAAACATTCTATTACTGATTATTTTTACGCTATGATTGTCATCCCATAAGTAATTATTCATGATGTTTGCTATTATGAGATCTATTTGTTCCTCATTAGAAGAATCAAGTAAATCATTACACGTATCAAGAGCTCTGAGTTTTCCATCTGTATCGTTGAATGATTTGCCAAAAATTTGATAGATAGGATTTGATTTTATWCCGTAATACTCAATTAGTTCATCGGTAAGAAAAAGTGATGAAGCTCCCTCGTGTATACTAAAATCATTAAGTTTTTTTACAATCTGTTCAGTTTCAACAGTGCCAAGTATCCCGGATTCATTTTCATTAATTTTTAAATTATCAATGAAAATGTGATAATCTAATATTTGAATAGCAAAACTAAAAAGATTCTTATCAGAATCTTTGGTATTAATTGTAATTGAAATATTTCCAGAGAGATCATGATTTTCGTTTATTTTAAAAGCTTTTACATTTGAGAAATCAATATTAAAGTTTATTTCTCTTGGAGAAAGTTCTTCAAAAAGTGTTTTAAAACAATCAGAAAATCGTTTTTGTACTTGTTTTGTAAAACTATCTTCTTGACCTGCAATAAGTCTTGGTTCATCTCCAAGATTAAGATTGAAAATTTTTTCAAATATGCGGATGAAGTTGAGTATTCCTGACTTAATCTCATTATTATATTTTTGAGCTTGAAAGTTTTGTAAATAGGAAACATTACCTTCAAGGTCTGCAACGACTCGGTTCCATAGAGATCTTACCTGTAAATCTCCTGAATTTGCAAGATCTGGAGTCTGGTATGCATAAAAATCTTTAAGATTTTTTATGTATGTTTGATCTCTTTCTGTCATAAATTGATCAAGTTYTTTTAAGSAGAATTTTTTTTCTTTAGAGTCGAATAAAATGAAGTTCATAATATGTCGTATGGTGACTTCAACACAATCAGCAAACGTTCTTCTGTTTATTTTTTCTTTTTCTTCCTCAAGTGAGCGAATATACATCTGTGCATTTCCATTTGAGATAGGATTCTGATTGTTTTTATAAGGAAGTATTCGAAAAAAATAATCTCGATGTAATCCAAGCCAAATATCATCAAGTGATACCTCTCCATTTCGTATCTTTTCTCGTGCTGGGAAAACATCATCTTCTTGCAGTAGTCGATCAATATCAGTAATTTTTTCTTTGTAAATAATATCTTCATGAAGGTTGATTAAAAGAGTCTTAATGTTATCTTGGCGTGAAAATTTATGACAGAAAAAAGCCCCTATAATCTGTTCAACCATATGATTTGGATAAAAAGAAACATTTGCAACAGTTTCTACCTGTTCWTCCTCTTCTTCCTTTTNGCTYTCTGATTGATTTGACTTTTGATCAATCGTTGATTCTTGTTCAATTGCTTTTACAATATTGACAAAAAGAGTGTTGATTTTCTTTTTAAATCTTGATTCACTAGATTTGCTTCTAAGATTTGTTATCAGAGTGTTACTATTGATCTTCATTTTTTTCAAATGATCACTGAGTCCATGAAATTTAGCATTTTTGAAAATTGTAGCAATTTGATTCAGTGGTTCTTTTTTCTTTGGAGAGTGCTTTTCTGATAACTTCTCTGCTGTAAGCCAACTTCTTACGCCATAGATAAGATTAAAAAGTTGAGCAATGTCATTTTCATTAAGATGTTTTCCTACGTTATCGAAACCATTTCCCTCTGTCATCAACTGTCCTGCAGGCGAAGGAAAAAGTGTCAGCATAATATTCATGATTGGGTCATTTTCAAGAGCTCTGTCTTTTACGTATATTCTTTTTTCTTCTTCATCAAATCCAGGAATAACATTATAAAGTCTTAAATTTTCGATAAAACCGGATGAAAGCGCCATCGATCCAAACATCGGTGCATACATTTCAAATCCTGGTTTATAACAAGCTCCAACATCTTTAAAGGCAACTGCAGGCATTCCTAAGCTTGCAATCGAGTGGGTAGGTATCAAAATTATTGACCAAATAATAAAAATTGAATAACGTAACGATTTCATTTTTCAAGCCCTTTTTTTTAATATTTATTTCCAAATATTATTTTAATATAGCAAGGCGGCTGAATTTTATTCAAGGCTTTGATATGAAGAGGACTTAGATATCCCGATGTAATTTGATAGAAAAGGTTATGAAAAAGTGGGCTGAATTATTGAGATTCAGCCTTACTTGTTTTAGATTCGTGAAACAGTCACACCTTTCTGATGCATATATTTTCCTTGACGATCAGCATATGAAGTGTCACAGAGTTCTTCAGCTTTCAAAAAAATAACTTGTGCTATTCCTTCATTTGCATAAATTTTTACAGGGAGTGGTGTAGTGTTGGAAAGTTCAATAGTGACATGACCTTCCCACTCCGGTTCAAAGGGAGTGACATTTACAATAATGCCACATCGAGCATAGGTWGAYTTRCCAAGRCAGATGGTKAGSACYTCACGAGGAATTCTGAAATATTCGACACTGTGTGCAAGAGCAAAAGAGTGTGGAGGTAARATRAATGTCTCAGCTTGGATRTCAATGTAGGAATCTTTAGCCATCGCTTTTGGATCAACAATCGCATTGTGAGCATTGGTGAAAAGTTTAAAGGCAGGTGCAATGCGCATGTCGTATCCATAGCTGGAGACACCATAACTAATACATGGCTTGGCAGGATTTATAGAGCGAACTTGTTGGTGTGCAAAGGGTTCAATCATGCCTCTTTCAAGAGCCATRTGTCTTATCCAATGATCTGGTTGAATGCTCATTTTCGCTTCCTTTTTTAAAAAAAATTCTCACAATTTAATTACTAAAGATATGCTAACATAGCTTAATATTGAAATCAAAAAATTATCTTTTTTCTGTTCAAGTTTCTTTTTTTGCTTGTTTTCGTTTTCRMRKWAWAMWAKAAANMATGTAAAAAATATAATTTCTATTTTTAAAGTTATGTATCAATGAGTAAGCAGTTCACACATTTGCATTTGCACACAGAGTTTTCTTTATTAGATGGAGCCATCAAGCTTCCTGATCTGTTACGTCGGGCCAAGGATGAATCATGGAGCTCAATTGGTATCTCTGATCACGGTAATATTTTTGGAGCGGTTAAGTTTTTTCAGCTTGCTAAAAAAGAAGGAATTAAACCGATTCTAGGTGCAGAAATGTACTTAACCTCTGATGTAAAAGTGAAAAAYATTAAAGAAAAGTAYTTTCATTTATTAATYATTGTWCAGAAYCGWGTTGGGTATCAAAAYTTATGYCGWCTGATGGCTTTTTCGTATCAAGAAGGATTTTACTTTAAGCCACGTATCGATTATGCAGCGCTTGAAAAATATTCAGAGGGTCTCATTATTTCAACAGCTTGTATTGGTGGTCATATTCCAAGTCTGTTACGTAAAGATAGAAAAGAAGAAGCGTACGAACGTATTGAGTGGGGGATTTCAACTTTTGGCAAAGATCGATTTTTTTTAGAAGTTATGCCGGTTGATTTTGAAAAACAACAAGTTGCTAATGATGCACTGTTTGAAGCGGCAAAAAAATATGATATGTCGGTTATTGCAACTGGTGATGCACATTATATGAATTGTAAAGATCGTGAAGCACATGAGGTTATGCTCTCTATTCAAACGAAAGATGTACTCTCAAATCCAAATAGGTATTCATTTGGTGAATTTAAGGGACATCTTAAATCAACTCAAAATATGCTCGATGCATTTGTTGGGCATGAAGAAGTTGTTTGGAATACTCARAAAATAGTGGATCAAGTAGATTTTTCTTTTGARTTTGGGAAACTTCATTTTCCTGCGTATGAGATTCCAAAGAAGCATACACAAGGAAGCTTTTTCACAGAACTCTGTTTAAAAGGGCTGCAAGTTTTAAAAGATAATTCGTTGATTCCGTTAGATTTATACAGTAAGTATGATGATCGATTGCAAGTGGAAATTGATCTTATTATAAAAATGGGGTATGTAGGATACTTTTTGGTTGTTTCAGATTTTATCATGTGGGCTAAAAAAGAAGGGATCCCTGTCGGTCCAGGACGTGGATCTGCAGCCGGGTCACTTGTTGCATGGTCTCTTGAGATTACTGATATTGATCCAATCAAATATGGTCTTATGTTTGAACGATTTTTGAATCCTGAACGAGTGAGTATGCCCGATATCGATATTGATTTTTGTATTCATGGTCGAGAGCGCGTAATTAATTATGTACGTGAAAAGTACGGATCGGATTGTGTCTGCCAGATTATCACTTTTGGTACGATGATGGCAWAAGGYGTGATTAAGGATGTTGCACGTGTTTTAGGTTTTCCTTTTCAGGATGCGAATGCATTAACCGAACTGATTCCTGATCAACTTAAAATTAGTCTTGATGAGGCAATAGAACAAGAGCCTCGTTTAAAAGAAATGATTGATCAAAATCCTAAAGTGCATCACTTGATGCAGATCGCTAAACGACTTGAGGGTTTGACGCGCCATGCATCAAAGCATGCTGCTGGTGTAGTTATTTCWCCTGAACCCTTAGCTTCAGTTCTTCCTCTGTATATTCCTTCTAGAAGCAATGAGTTGGTTACACAGTACGCTATGACTGAGCTTGAAAGTATCGGTTATTTGAAGATGGACTTCTTGGGGCTTAAAAATTTATCCATTGTTGACTATGTTGTAMRRTCWYTGAAGAARCATCAAGGAATTGAGATACACTTAAATAAAGTTCAACTTGATGATGAAAAAACATTTAAGTTGCTCTGTGCTGGAAATACTGCTGGAGTTTTTCAATTTGAATCAAGTGGGATTCAAGATGTTTTAAGAAAGCTACGTCCTGATAAATTTGAAGATTTGATTGCAGTCAATGCATTGTATCGACCAGGACCACTCGGGTCAGGYATGGTTGATGATTATATTGAACGACGTCATGGAAGAAAAAAAACAACATACATGTTTCCAGAGYTAGAGCCTATTTTGAGTGAAACATATGGTGTTATTGTYTATCAAGAGCAAGTGATGAAAATTGCATCGGTTATTGCAGGATATTCATTGGGTGGTGCTGATATTTTACGTCGTGCAATGGGTAAGAAAAAAGTTGAAGTGATGGAAGAGCAGCGATTGCTTTTCATTGAAGGAGCGATTAATAACAAATTTAATGAAAAGAAATCTGGAAAGTTATTTGATTTGATGGCGTACTTTGCTGGTTACGGATTTAATAAATCTCACTCAGCTGCATATGCATTAATTGCGTATCAGACTGCTTATTTGAAAGCAAATTATCCTTCAGAATTTATGGCAGGGCTCCTTTCATTTGAAACCGGAAACTCAGATCAGTTAACGCATTATTTAGGTGATGCAAAACAGATGGGTATCAAGCTTTTATTATCTGATATTAATCGATCTGATGTTAAATTTATAGCTGATGAGGAGACAATTCTTTTTGGCCTTGAAGGAATTAAGAATGTTGGACATGCAGCACTTGAAAATATTATGCTTGAGCGTGAAAAAAAAATATTCAAGGATCTGTATGATTTCTGTTTTCGTGTTGATTTAAGAACAGTTAATAAACGAGTTGTTGAAAGTCTGATCATAGCTGGGGCATTTGATTTAATGCCAGGAAATCGTGCTCAAAAAGTAGCAGAGCTTGAACAAATTATGGGTCAATCTGCTGATGAAAAAGAGGCTGTTCGAACAGGACAGATGGGACTGTTTGGGTCTGTAGCTGCATTGGAAGATGGGGAACCAAAAGTATATGAATTTCAGCCTCGTGAAGAGTGGTCAACAATGGAAAAGCTTGAAAAAGAAAAAGAAGTTGCCGGTTTTTATCTGAGTGCACATCCTCTTGAAAGTTATGCATCGTTGGTTCGTTGGCTTGAAATTATTCCTCTGTCGCATGATCGTGCATCTGATTTGACAGATGATATTGAAATAGTGACGATTGCTATGATTTCATCAACACGAGAAATTACAACAAAAAAAGGTGATAAAATGGCTTTTGCAGCGATCGAAGATTTGCATGAATCGGCAGAGCTCATTATTTTTCCTAAAGTGTATCAAAAAGTACAGCAGCTTTTAACGGAACATACTATTTTTTTAATAAAAGGTATGCTTGATGCAGCAAGTGATCAAAAGTGTAAAATAAAAGTTAATCAGTTGATTCCTGTTGATTCGATCATGAAAGAAGGGAAATCTGTTCTTGGAGTAAAGTTTCGGCTACCTGTACAGCATCAGACAGATTCTATAGATCTTTTAAAAAAAAGTTTGCAGCCAGGGGATTTGCGATGCATGATTGTTATGGAAGAACATCAAAAAACTGTAAATCTTTTATTGCGAGAGCGCGTAGCATGGGATCCATCTTCATGGCTTGAACTTGAAAAAAAAGGAATAGAAATTTTGTGTAA
>NVUD01000015.1:0-15360 GCA_002401785.1 Candidatus Babelota bacterium | reverse complement strand
KYTWTAWRWTTNCATGCTCGTATTKCATATGAAGAAAAATAGAGTCAATAGTTAATCATCTGTTTTTKAAAATAATCATGCTTTRGAAAATATAATTCTGTTTTATASYYTATATTTKYTTTTCAAGGTCAAGYYTSTTAATTTCTCTAATRTTCCATAAAGATTCTTCAAAGAAAACATGTCCATATTCGGGAAGAAGRATTTTTTGAACAAACATTAATCCAGAAAAAAAATCTTCTTTACTATCTAAATGTAGTGCAAATGGTGATTGTGGATGTGGTGCCAAACGTGCCACCTGTGTGATTAGATAACAGGCATATTTTGTCCATTGTATCAGAGATGGATCAATAGTAGAAATCTCTGTTTCAGGTTTTGAAGAAATCTGTTGAGTCGGTTTTTTTTTGCTCGTAACTGTTTTCTTTTTTGTTTCAATCTTTTTTTTTATTTCTTTTTCACAAAAAGAGAAAAAGGAGTAGCTGTCTCGTTGTTCAAGTATTTTATATGCTTGAGATAATGAAATTGTTTTGTTGGTGTCGATGATATCAATTTTTGGTTTAATAAGCTCAGAAAAAGCTGAATCTAAAAGAAGGGGGTACTCTTGGCTTGAGTTAACAAAAGATAAGGTATAGCCCCAATTGTACATGCCAGATGAGGTGTCGGAACAGTTCCAATTTTTTATATATATATTTTCATTCCAACATCCATATTCTGCATGGGTTGAAACATCTTCGTTTAATAATTTGAGATCAGATATATTTTCAATCATGTTAATTTCATCACAATCATGTAGTTTTTTCTGAAGAACGTACCAGAGCCCTTGTACTCCTGGTTTGATAACAAGAGGAGCAAGTGGGTATTTTAATTGTTTTGTATAAGGTTGAGAATTTTTACTTGCAACAGCTGCAGATGATATAAGTTGAGGAATCCACCATTTTCGTAACAGTATAAAAAGATTTGCACGTAAAGAAAGCTCGCATTCTTGAGGATCAAAAACAAATAATAAATTCATTTTTGTTCCATTATCCATCAGGACTGTTTTTTTCTGCTTCCCTAGTTGTATAATATCTGTTTCTTGTACTATTTTTCCTATATTTTTCCATGGGTTATGATGAGATAAATGAATTTTTCTCATATGTTTTTCAATTTCATCAGACAAGGGAAGTAGTTGATTGAGATCAGGTGATAGCAGATGAATGAACTCTTTATTATTTTTATACTGTTCTAAAAGCATGGCATGGGTTACGGAAAGTTTTTTTGTAATACTATGAGTCATAGATTCAGTCTGCGGAATATACGTATGTTTGATTTTCTGTTTTAACAGATCATGTAACTCAGTAAGTGGTACAGGATCTGGTCTGTCATACTGCTTTTCATTAATGAGATCAAATAGCGATGCTCGTGTGATTGTTTCATATAAAAAAAAATCACTTATCTTTAGATAATTACTTTTTTGATTGAGATGGTGCAGTAGCGTTGCATTTGATGCAAATCCTGCATACAAGCTTTTTTTATGATCAGCTTCTTTAAATAATGCTTGAATCTGCTGAATAAGATAGTTAATACGAATAACTTCCCGAGAGGATCGAGAATACATGCTCAAAAAATCAACAAATACAACCTGAGTTGCTCCTGTTTCTTTGCATTGTTTCGTAAAGGTATCTAAAAAATTCTTGTATTCAAAGGGGAATCGTACCCCTTGGTTAAAAATCATCTGTTCAGGATTGCTGTTTTTCAGTCCTTCTGATGGAGCTTGAGAAAGAGGCAAGCAGATGCGAATTTCTCTACTATCGGGATTGAACAAATAGGTATGGTTTTTATAGATAAAAGGAATCTGTTGCGCATYTTTAATGTGCAATAATAAAAGATTTTTACAGTAGCCTCTGTAGAGGGTATCGCTTGCTGCCGGAAGAAGATCGTCTTCTTGTAGAGATTGAAGCTCTTGCATTCTGTTTTTAAATGATTTAGAAATCCGATTTCTATTTTTTGCAAAGTATTCAATAATATCGTGATCATCATATGTTTCAGAGGGCAAGTGTTTGATATTAACAAAAACAGATCCGTCTGGTTTGTATGTAAAATGACTTAGCTGCGCAGGAAGATCTGCAATGAAAACATTTTCATTAAATTGAAATATTTCTGAAAACTGTGATGAAGCATTGTCGATAGCCTGATATTTTTTTATATTATTTTGATAAAGCATCCAATTTTTTATGTTTCCAAGCATCGTGCTTTTGCCAACTCCATCAACGAAGCTTCGAAAAATATAGATTGTTTTTTCATTATTAATTGGTTGTAGTTGTTTTACAAATGTAGCGACAAATTCTTGTGCGTTTTCGGTTGCTTTTTTACTACGTAATGTTGTTTGATTGATTGGGTAAGTAATATCTGATCCGGTGAAAAAATATTTAAGGGRGATCGGAGAATTTTTGATATGTTGGGCATGTTCAATAGTAAATAAAATATCTTGAGTTCCTGCAACATGYTGATCTTTATTATTAATGTTTTGATAATAAATAGCTCTCCAGAACTCTATGCATGTTTCCATAAATTGTTCATGTTTTTCATAAAAAAGAGCTTGATGAATTTTTTGCTCTTGTTGTTTGAAAAATAGATGTAAATTTCCACAAAAATCTTCTTGAAATCGATGAGCTCGAGGATCAAAAAGAATAATTTTTTTATTACCGATATGTTCGGTATGTATGCATGGAGAGTGAGGAAGGTTTTTGAATAAGAAGCCGGTCATAAATCCAAAAAGATTATGGCATTCTTGGGTGATACCAAAAAGAGTTTTATTGATAGTTTCATCATTAATAGCATCCCCTTTGACTGCAAAAGGATTGAAAAAATAGTTTGGTGCAGCTGCTTTTTCATATCCCATGATAATAATTCGATGCGGGTTGGTAAAGCTTGAATCCACGAGTCTGTTTTCTAAATCAGTAAAACTGAGAGCAGTTTTTTTGAGTAAAAAAGGATGATATTCATGKGTGAACCGGCCTTCATTGCTTATATCATAAAAATTAACAAAACTACGAACAAAGTCTAAAGATGCTTCTGTTGAAGAAAATAGACAGAAAGAAAATGCGAGTATCAGTACGTTTTTTTTATTCATAAGGAGCTGCTTTTTTCTCTTTTTTATTTTGCCATTCTTTTTCTACTGTTTTAAATAAACGTGTCCATATTTTGAGATGTCTTTCAACCGGTTCTTGGTATGGCGTGTTACGAAGTTGCCCTGATAAAAACTCTATTCTATTAAAAAGAAGGACTAACGAACGCATCTCTTTTTCATTTAAGCTGTTCTGTTTACTTTTCAATAAGATGCTGTTAAAAAGGGTTCCAACGTATGAAAGTGAGTAAGCATGAATATCACTTAATAATGTGCATCCATACGAATCTTTGGGGGCATGTCGAGTTAAATATTCTGAGAAAAACATGAGTTTTTTATTTTTATTGTAATATGAATACGGGAAGATTTCTTTTGTTTCTGTATGTATCATATGTGAATGAATAAATTCAGTAATTGAGTCACATGTTTTGACAGCTCGGGGAAGATCATATTCTGTAAACTGGTTATTTTTTGTATGAAAATATTCTGATGGCTTACGTGCAAGTTTTTGAATCTGTATTCTCAAGGCAGAAGAACAAGCATCAACGCACATCGTTTTGTAGATAGGAATAAGTTCATTTGTTGAAGGTTGCATGAACATAAAATAGTTTTTCATGAAAAACTGAGCAAACGATTTCTTTTTATTGAAAACATTTGCATCTAAGCACCAGTTGCATCCTTGCATTGAAAAGGGAAAAAGTAAAAAAAAGAGATAAAAAGATTTTATTTTACTCATATGAAACTTCTGGTGTGATAAGTGCAATCCATGGATATAAAAATGAATGAGTGTAGGAAACTAATTTTTCACGCTGCTTTTGTGACCAGTTGTTTTTACGTGTTTCGATGAGAAGTTCTTTGTATTCTTCAAGAGCACCTGTAAGATTTTCAATCGAATCGTAGACAACTTTTTTATGTGGCTCAAGAGTTTGGGCATGCTTCCAGGCTATCGTATGCTCAAGTGATGAAATGATTTGATTATACGTAGTAACCATCTGATAATCTGAGATAAATGGAGTCTCTTCGTTTAGTGATATGATTAAATTTTTATAATGTCGGAGTTCAAATAACAATCGACGAAGCAGATTGTTGGAACATTTTTTTGCTGCTTTATTCTCCCATGCGTATGAAAAATTATTCATTGCGCTATGTAACCCTCCAGTCAATAAGAGCAAAAATGTTCCGATGATAACTTGATCATAAACTCGTTTCACAATATTTAATTTTACATTCTGTAAGTCATCGACTATTTCTTCTTCTGTGAAATGATATAAAAGAGAAACGATTGTTCCAATCAGTCCAGTTTTTGTTGCTCCTTGTAAAAGTTCTGATGTTCGCTTTGTTTGAATATATCTACTGTAATGATCAACAAGTCGTTCTATTCGTCTGGTTGAAAGAGTTTTCAGAGTAATAGTTTGAGCACTTTTTTGTAGTGTAGGATGTTTTATTATTTCTTCTTGTTGATCTTTTATTTGTCCTAAAAGTATGCAGGGGAGAAACAAGAAGATTAAAATGATTTTTTCTTTAATCTTAGTCATCCCAACTGTTTCCACCATAGCTACCATAACCACCACCAAATCCGGATGTTTTTTTACGACTTGATTTTTGACCAAAATTTTCAGGGTCGATAATCATACCAAGTTCAGTTAAACCAGAATCAATTGAAGAAAAATAACTAATCATTAGTTGCGTCCGTGTTGAATCAATGAGGTCTTGCAGGCAGTTGGCAGTTGTAAGTTGACTGGTCAATCCTTCTACATCAGAAATCAGTCGTTGTAAGGAGGCTTCAAGGTCCCAGTCATTATTATTGGTTGATTCATCAAGGCGAATTGTCAGTTTTTCAAGCATGAAATTGAGTAAAATTAGATCACCTTTACGACGTTGTATCCATGCTGGATCAATAACTTGTTTTTGTTCAGTTGCTTCTTCGGGAGTATCAAATGATTCGGTTAACATGCTGCGTAATTGCATACTTGTTGCACGACTTTCTGAGTTTTCTATGCCTTTACGAAGCTCTTTATAGGTGCTTGCTAAATCAGTACAGTTTGCCTGCCATCGATTAATGTCGTTTATAGAAATGGTTGGTGTAAATCCACAAAATCGTACGATAAAACYTAYTCCATTTTCTATTTTATCAAAAGCTTTCTCCCACATAGCAATACTTCGTTTTGTAATCACTTTTCCAAGAGGTTTAGTTGATTKTTCTGYAATYGATTGCAGAAMAATATTATGCATAGAATCWTTTTTTGAACATCCACGTCCTAGWAGCCCTATGGARACACCTTGTCTRATAGCTTCTGTAGGCGTTGTTATCTCTGGATTTAAAAGTGAATTTCGAGCATCTTCAAGTCGTTTAATAAATATTAATGTTTGATCTTTTTCTTCTTGGGATGTTTTATTTGGGGAATCGGCACTATCATCAAGTTTATCATTTAAAAGTTCTATGTTTTCATTAATTACATTTATTTCTTCTAAATTTCCTACTATTTTACTTGACTCTTTATTTACAAGTTTATTTCGAGCATCTTTAAGTTTTTCAATCAATAGTTTTGTTTGTTCTATATCTTCTTGGGACATCTTACTTTTAGAGTTGGCATAACCATTAAGCTTCTCTCTTTCAAGAGCTATACTTATATTAAGATTCCTAATGTTTTTTATATCTTTTTCTATTTTATTTTGTCCATTATTTCTACCATGAATTTTCATAGATGGATAACTATCATAATCATCATCATCATTATTGCGATTAGCTCCAAGAGCTCTTAATAAATCACTTTGATTTTGATTGCTTTGACTAGCACCATAAATATCTGATAGAAGAACGACAGAAAAAATAAATAATAAAAAATGTTTGTTCATAATAATATTATACAATCGGGAAGCTTTAGAGGTACTTTTTAAGATATTTTGCAGTGATACTTTTTTTTGATTGTGCAACTTGTTCAGGTGTACCTTCTGCTACTATCAGTCCCCCTTTGTCGCCTCCATCGGGTCCAATGTCAATTATATGGTCAGCTGACTTTAGTATATCAAGATTATGTTCGATGACAAGTACTGAATTTCCATTGTCGACAAGCTTGTTTAAGACAAGGAGTAATTTTTTTACATCATTGCTATGAAGTCCAGTTGTCGGTTCGTCAAGAATGTATAAAGTATTTTTCCCACGTTTTGATAATTCATTTACCAATTTTATTCGTTGAGCTTCGCCGCCAGACAGAGTCGTTGATGGCTGACCAAGTTTAATGTAGTCAAGACCAACATCGCATAAAAGTTTGAGACGTTTTTGAATCGGTGTGAAATGTTCAAATAGTTTTAACGCTTCATGGACAGAGAGATTGAGAATATTTGAAATATTTTTGCCTTTAAATTCAATCTCAAGTGTCGCTTTGTTGTACCGCATTCCTCTACAGGTTTTGCAGGTCATGGTGACATCTTCCAAGAAGTGCATAGCAATTTTAATAATTCCTTCACCGTTGCATTCAAAACAGCGACCTTGTGCAACATTAAAGCTAAATCGACCGACTTGGTATCCACGTGCTTTACTTTCAGGAAGGCTTGCAAATAAAGATCGAATATCATCGAAAATACCTAAATAGGTTGCAGGATTTGATCGAGGTGTTCGACCGATTGGACTCTGATCAACCATAACAACATTTAAGATATTTTCGAGACCTTCTAAATCTTCAAAAGTACGGGTTCCAAAGTAACCTTTATAAAAATACTGTTTAAGAGCAGGTGCCAGTGTCTGTACAATCAAAGAACTTTTTCCAGATCCTGAAACACCTGAAATTGCAACAAAAATACCGAGTGGAATAGTAACAGTTACTTTTTGAAGATTATTAGTTTCAACATCAATAATTCGAAGCTGCTTTTCAGATACTCTTCGTGTTTTGGGTGTAATTATTTTTTCCTCACCAGAAAGATATTTTCCAGTCAGAGAGTTTTTATTTTTTTTAAGTTCTCTTGGGGTTCCTACGGCGGTTACTTCACCACCTAAGATACCAGCTGCCGGTCCCATGTCGATTACATAGTCAGCACTTTTAATTGTGTCTATGTCATGTTCAACAACCAGAACTGTATTCCCCTGATCGCGGAGCATTTTTAGAGTATGTATTAATCGGTCATTGTCTCGTTGATGAAGTCCTATGCTCGGTTCATCAAGAATGTAAATCACACCAGAAAGTGCTGAACCAATCTGTGTTGCAAGACGAATTCTCTGTCCTTCCCCGCCTGATAATGTTCGTGCATTACGAGAAAGTGTCAGGTATGAAAGGCCAACATTCATTAAAAAGCCGATTCGTTTGAGTATTTCTATTTTTAATGGTGCTGCAATAAGTTCTTCATCTTCATTGAAATCTATACTTTCTAAAAAACCTTGTACGTTCGAGATAGCCATGCAACAAATATCATAAATATTTTTTCCATGAATAATGACAGCTAAAGCTTCTGGTTTGAGTCGTGCCCCTTGACATGCAGAGCAGGTGTTGTCTAAAAACTTATCTTTTTTTGACTTGTTTTCATCAATTAAGTTGTAGTAGTTTTGTGAAAAACTAACGCCAAGACCATGACACTCAGAACAGGCACCAAGTGGTGAGTTAAAAGAAAAAAGACGTGGTTCAAGTTCAGGACATGAGCTGGTACATGTGAGGCAGATGCGAAGCGATGAGTATAAATGTATATTTTCTGCTTCATCAATTATTGCACACATGAAGTTGGTAAGGGCAAATGATCGTTCAATCGCTTCACCAAGTCGTTGTTCTTCTTCTTTGGTAACATGAATCTTGTCGATACAAGCAAAAATAGTATGCTTTGTCTGTTTATGCAGTTTGAGAGTTGCTATCTCTTTTTCATTTTTAAATCGATAGGATCTGCCATCAATAATAAAGCGGTGCAGTCCGTTTTGAAACCATTCATGAATCTCTTTATTAAATTCGCCTTTTCGTTGAATTGCAATCGGTGCAGCAACAGAGATGGTCTTCTCTTTAAAACTTTCTAACAGAGATTTGGTGATGCTCTCAGGAGATGCTTCTTTGATTGGAACTTTACAGTTCGGACAATGGGGGATGCCAACTCGTGCAAACAGAACCCGTAGATAATCATAAATTTCAGTGATGGTTCCAACTGTTGAGCGAGGATTAAAACCAACGGTTTTCTGTTCGATAGCGATGGCTGGACAGAGTCCTTCTATTTTATCAACAGCAGGTTTTTTTGACATGCCTAAAAATTGACGAGCGTATGAAGAGAGCGATTCTATGTAGCGTCGTTGTCCTTCAGCAAAAATAGTATCCAGAGCGAGTGAGCTTTTACCCGACCCTGAAGGACCTGTGATAACAACAAGTTTTTCTTTGGGGATGGAAAGATTGACTGATCGGAGATTGTGCTCTCGTGCTCCCGTGATGACAATAACATTATTTTTCATAATTCTTATTTTTTTGAGGGTTTTTATATCATCTTTAAGATTCTTAAAAGAGAATATCAGTTTTTATTGGATGATGACAGTTTTTTTGTATTTTGCACTTTTTTGATAAAAAAAGAGAAAAAAGATGAAAAAATGCTATTTGTCCAAGAGGCGTTGTAAATAGTTTAAATTTTGTTATATTTTATCTACTGATAAGTATATCTGCCGAAAGCATTTACCTTTTATTTGAGATTATTATGTTTAAAAAGATCATCTATTTTTTTATGCTGTTTTTAACAGTTAACACTCTTTCTGCTGCTGTTACGACGATAGCGGTTGACGATCACCTAGAAACTCTTGGTTTTTCGAGGGGTGGAGATCCTAGTCAAGATGATATTAAAAAATCATATTATAAGTTAGCTAGAAAGTGGCATTCAGATAAATATACCAGAGAGTCAGAAGAGAAACAAATAGAAGCAAAAGAAGAAATTCAAGCAATAACTGAAGCTAATACTCTTCTAAACAAGGTTTTTGAAAAAAGTGGATCTATCAAGGCTTATCGAATTAAATATTTATCTGTCCCCCAAGATGATCCTTTTGGGAATTTTTTTAGGAATGATTTTTCAGGCAGATTTAATTTTGAAAATATTATAAGAAATGCAGAGAGAAAGTGGGCTGCTGAGGAAGAGGCTAAACGTCAAGAAAAAGTTAAAAAAAAGAATGACTTTGTGCAAAAGGTTCAAGAGTTTCTTAAAAAGTTAGATGCAGCAAAAAAAAAGACTGAACAGGCATCAAATATCTTTAATTTTGATAAGTATTTAGCAGAGGCGCAAGAGATTATACATGGGCAAACAGTAGGTTATAGACGAGTAGGTGGATTGAAAAAACTTTTTGATGATAATCAGTTTTATTTTTTTTCTGAAGTTTCAAAATATAAACAGGATCTTCTTTATAAAGGTTTTAATGCGTGGGAAAAGAAAGTTTCTAAGTTGAGAGACAAGGGTAAACTTACAGAAAAAGTTACAAGCTTCTTGAAAAGATTGCATGATATGAAAAAGAAAGCTGAAAATGCATCTAGTTCTTTTTCGAGAGAAGCGTACGTTGAAGAAGCTCTGAAATTGATTAACGGAAATTCGTATGAGAGAGGTCTCACACAAATTTTTAACGAATCTCGATTCTTATATCCAGAAGAAGTTAAACAGTGGGAAGCAGACTCTGCTTATAAAAATATTGATCAGTGGAAGAAAGATTTATTAAAAAAGGATAAAACAGAAGCGTTGCAGGAAAAAATTGAGATCCTTTTTAAAAAGTTAAAAGAAAAGAAAAAAGAAGCAGAGAAAGAGAGAGACAATCACAGGAGAGATTGGTATATTCAAGAAGCACTTGATATAGCAGATGGTGGAGCAAATGCTTATTACAAACCAGAAAACATTAAAGATTTATTGGAAGAATTTAGATCAGATATTCCAGAAGAGGTTGGAAAGTGGGAGAAAGATTCAAGGTATATAAATATTGATCAGTGGAAAACAGATGTTAGATCAGGCAAGAAGCCAACTTTAGAAAGCTCTGATTTTTCTGAAATAAAATCATCTGATGCTGCATTATTTGTTATGTTCGGTATTGGTGTTGGCTTTTTATACAAGAGTGCTCGTGTTCATCTACAGTATAAACAATTGATGCAAAGATTATCTAGAAAATTTCCTGGTAGACGGATAACAAAGAAAAAAGTTTGGATGCAAGCATGTGATGATGAAGGGTTATCGTTTTTGCTTGGTTCAAATTATCAACGATTGGATTTAGTAAATTTGCTTGATGAAAGTTTCAAAAATAAAATTCCTATAATTTCTTAATTTGCATTTTCATAATTTAAATATCCTGATAAGAGTTTGATGCCACTTGCTGGCATAAGATTAATAATCAGATCATTCGTAGGCGTTCCATCACCAAAAACAACAGCTTCGGCTGATGATGCAGCACTACTTTGCAAGTTCATATTTCCATCAACAATCAATGTTCCTTTAGTCAATTGAGGGCCGGTTGCGGTTGCAACAAGTGTTGAATTATTGAAGAAAAGTTGTGCAGTTGAATCGGTCAGCGTGAGCAATGTTCGCGTATCACTTGCAGGTGCATAGTTAAAACTTGTTCCATCATCAATCGTGAGACGGGAGGCTGAGTTGACAGTCAAATTTTTAACAGTGGTGAAGTTAAACGTAGTTGAGCCACTGATTTTCAGATCGTCTTGAACGTTGATCGCACCAGTTGAAAAGGTAAAGTCTGAGTTGAGTCGACAGCTAACATTTTGAAAGTTGATTGAACTATTGTTGTTGATGCATCGAAAATTATTAAAGCCAACATTTTTGAGTGAAATATTGGCGATGGTTAGCAGAGTTTCTTCACGTGCTGCAATATATTCATCTCCTTGATTGAGCGTTAGTTGCATGTTTTGACCATCTAAAATCGATGATCCAGCAAAAAACCAGGGACGAGTCAATTCATGAGATTCGGCCAGTTCAACGCGACAGTTGTTACCAAAAATAAGTGATGCACCAGCGCCTAAAGAGACGGCATTGTCGTTATAATTGGTCAAAATAATATCCTCAAGTGTGGTGGTGATTCCAGAGTCGACGGTGAGAGCGGTTAATGATCCTGATGGAAATTGGATGCTGTGACCGTTGCCGCTGACAACCCCACTTGCATGAATAAAGAGTTGATGATTTGACGATATATTAAGATTGTAGGTCATCGTGATGCTTGCAGAATTGAAGTGAATATTGGCTGGGCCATGATCGATCGTATCAAGACCAATAAGTTTTGCGGCGTTGGTGATGGCAAGGTTTGATGTCTCGACAAGGAGTCCATCAACAGCATCAGATGTTGCAACTAATAATCCAGCTATAGCATTGGATGTATTGACCAAAAGGCCGTCAATTGCATTAGAATTGTCTATGATGAGCGGTTGGTAGGTTACCAGCACTTCTGAGTTTGCAATATTTAGATCACTGTTGAAAATAGTGGTACTGCTATTATCTTTGCTTAAATTATCAAGTGCGACAATTGCATAAGAATTATCAATGACAAGTCCAGCCATCGCATCGCTCATGCCAACCAGATGAGTCTGAAGAGCGTTACTATTTTCAATCATAAGATTGTAATCGGTGACCCATGCGTTAGAGGTTGCAACGGTAAGTTCTTTGTAAGTGACAAGCGCTTGAGAATTATCATTGGCAAGGACAGAGTCTATTGTTTCATTTGCAAGCGTAACGACATGATTGCTCATATCGATGAGAAGTTCTTGGTGAGAGTACTGTTCTGTTCTGATAATAAAGGGAGCGAGATCAACACCAGATGGTGATTGGGCAATCATATGATTATCGTAAGACCAACTTAAAGCGTCGGTAGTTGTCAGAATTGATGACTCTATAAATCCGACAGGGTTCAAATAATTAAGATCAATAAATCGATAGACCTGTACATATTTAGACTCTCCTTCCCATGCAACAGCAAGATGTTGACCATCTTTTGACCATGAGATTTTTAGAACAGATGATCGTTCATTTGAAGAGCATCCAGGTAAAATGGTGAGGCTGGGTGTTGTTGCTGAAACACCATTAAACTGGTAGATGCGTAAGCTAGGAGCTTCATTGTTAAATCCGACAGCGACGTACGAGGATGGGTCTTCTGGGTCGATCATCGGTCGAAGCGAAACAGAGTTTATAGCAGTTGATGGAATGCCGGTTGAAAAAAGTTGCTCTGCAGATCCGGTCTCGGAGGTAAAGTCGTATAAATAGCCACCAATAGCACCTGTTCCTGAATTGAATGTGAAGAAAGATTTGCCATCATCAGACCATTCACCACCTCCAATGGTAGAAGTTCCAGGAATAACAAACCCACTCTGATATGTTGCCGTGTATTCGTTATTGAAAGAGAGTATTGTGAAAATATTGCTTGGGGTGGTTGTGAGTAAAAATGAAGAGTTTGGATGCCAAGCAGCTGTATGATTACTAAAAAAGACTGATGTAAGCGTGAGTGAAAGGTTGGTTCCATCAAAGGAATAAATCTTATTTTCTCGTTCAGCTACGGCATCAGGTCCCTGTTGAACATCTAAGAATTTACCATTCGGTGCCCACGAAACTCCGTGTGGACGATCATTGGGATTTGAAAATGGAAGGGAGCTGAGTGGTTTGAAAGAATCGGTATTATAAAAAGAGAAAATATGTAGAAATTCATCGCCTGAATCATCGTATCCATCAGCTACTGCAATAGTTTTTCCATCAGGATGCCAAGCATGATAAACAGGATTGAGGTCCGAAGTTACTTGGTTTAAATTGCTCCAAGCAACGTTGGTAAATTGAAGTTGAGGATTGTATGATGTTGTGGTCGAAAGATAGAGAGGATTTAGATGCATAGTAGCATCGCTTGTTGTCTGAATAAGTGTCTGTGTTTCAAGAATATCTTGATAGTTCTGTTCTATAATATTATTCATTTTGTAGAGCATACCACGATTTTTACGAGCAAGTTCGGCACTATTTTCAGTAAATTGGACAAGACGAAGATTTATTGGAACGGTATTGTTGCCGGCATAGGCAATAAAGGATCCATCAGGAGACCAGTCACAAGATGTGAGGGTATCTCCATGATTAAGCATTCCATCAGCTATTTCTGTTAAGGTTTCATCTTGCCATTGAAATGTATGAACGCTATTACTAGAAACATCATCTCCACAAATAGTGATGTAAGAACCATCTGGTGACCAAGAACAGGCGAGAGCTCTGTTCGTACCTATACCTCGATTGAAGCTGTCAATAAGTGTGAGGTTGTGTTCATCACTCATGCTATAAATATCAAGATCATTATTTCTACATGCAGCAAGATATTTTCCGGTAGGATCCCATTGAATATCTACAAAGTTATGCGTGCCAGTTATTCTATTTAAATATGTTAAAATGCCATGTTTAAAATAAAAAAGAAGCAGTTCATCTGTGGTCTGTTCAGTGATAGCCATTATTGGAAGAACAGGATTAATGCTGTGAAGAGCAAAGTCTGAGGTGTTACTTAAAGTAAACGAGCTTTCTATAAATCCGTTTGTGAATTTATAAATGTATGTATTTGAAGAGGAAGAAGTTTTTGGATCAGTGACTAAATATTCTCCTGTGCTATCCCAACTCATACGTAAAACCTGTCCATCAGGTTGTTGAGCATATGATAAGATTGTAGACTTTTTATTGGTTTCATCAAATTGATGAATTCTAATACTTGTATCAAAAGTGATGGTTCCGACATTGTCGATAAGATTGGTGGTTGATGTCGTTCCAACAGCATAATAAAGTCCGCTTGGATGCCATGCAGCTGCTGCAATATTGCCATTAAGAGCCTGGTTACATTCGGGTAGGGCGTACAGGGCGCTACCGGTTTCTGACAAAGCAAAAACTTGGCTCATGCTTGGTCCTACAGCAAGAATGTACTTACCTGATGGATGAAATGTAATAAGTTGAGCATCGTCAATTGCGGTACCTCCTTCAATACTAGTTGAGGTTACTGAAGAATCAAAAACAGATCCAGAATCAGAAAATCCAAAGTCGTAGGTACGATAAGTAGGGAGGTCATCAAGTATTATTTTTGCATATTGTTCATTAATTATTTCAGATCTACAATTTTTTTGTGATAGAAAGAGGTTGATCCAATCTTGACAGCTGTCGGCATTGAGAACCTCTTTTAGTGAAATAATTTCTCTATTTCCTTCTTTATTTATATATTCAATTGATCCTGAGCATAAAATTTTCTGTTCAGCTAGAAGGTTTTGGACAGAGGAGCTGTGTATGAAAAACAACAGAAATAGTATTGTTTTAAATGGTACTTTTTTAATTTGCATTAGCATAATTCAGGTATCCTGATAGTATTTTTATGCCAGCTGCTGGCATAAGATTAATAATCAGATCATTAGCAGGCGTTTCGTCACCAAACATAATAGCTTCGGCTAATGATCCAGCAGAGCTTTGAATATTCATATCTCCATCAATAATGAGTGTTCCTTTGGTCAATTGAGGACCGGTTGCGGTTGCAACAAGTGTTGAATTATTGAAAAAGAATTGTGCAGTCGAATCGGTCAACGTGAGCAATGTTCGTGAGTCACTTGCAGGTGCATAGTTGAAACTGGTTCCATCATCAATCGTGAGACGGGAGTCTGAGTTGACAGTTAAATTTTTAATTGTTGTGAAGTTAAACGTAGTTGATCCACTAATCTTCAGATCGTCTTGAACGTTGATCGCACCGGTTGAAAAGGTAAAGTCTGAGTTGAGTCGACAGCTAACATTTTGGAAGTTAATTGAAGCGTTGTCGTTGATGCATCGAAGATTATTAAATCCAACATTTTTGAGTGAAATGTTAGCGATGGTTAGCATCGTCTCTTCACGTGCGGCAATATATTCGTCTCCTTGATTGAGCGTTAGTTGCATGTTATGACCATCCAAAATTGATGATCCAGCAAAGAACCAGGGACGAGTCAGCTCATGAGATTCTGCTAATTCAACGCGACAATTGTTACCAAAAATAAGTGATGCACCAGCGCCCAAAGAAACCGAGTTGTCGTTATAATTGGTCAGAATAATGTCTTCAAGCGTGGTCGTAATTCCAGAGTCGACGGTGAGAGCGGTTGATGATCCTGATGGAAATTTGATGCTATGACCGTTGCCGCTGACAATCCCACTGGCATGAATAAGGAGTTGATGGTCGGAGGAAATATTAAGGTTGTAGGTCATCGTGATGCTTGCAGAATTGAAGTGAATATTGGCTGGGCCATGATCGATCGTATCAAGGCCAAGAAGTTTTTCGGCGTTGGTGATGGCAAGGTTTGATGTGTCAACAA
>NVUD01000014.1 GCA_002401785.1 Candidatus Babelota bacterium | reverse complement strand
TTTCAGGTTCAGAATTTGTAGAACTTTTTGTTGGAGCTGGTGCGGCAAGAGTTAGAGATTTATTTGAGCAAGCAAAAAAGAAGGCCCCATGCATTATTTTTATTGATGAATTAGAGTAATTATAGATGCATCAATTTTCGATCTATCCATCACTTATATCATCAGATTTATTATCCTTAGGTAAAACAATCGAGCTATTAGATCCGCATGTGCAGGGATATCACATTGATATTATGGATGGACACTTTGTTCCGAATCTTACTTGGGGGCCACAATTTGTGGCCGCCTTTCAAAGAACAACATCTTTGCCATTACATATTCACTGTATGGTATCAAATCCTGAAAAAGTTCTTGAATCGTTAACCGTACGGCCTATTGACACAGTAATTATTCATGTTGAAGCAACAGAAGATCTTCATGGAATGATAGAAAAAATTCGAGATACCGATGCGCAGGTTGGTATAGCCCTTAACCCTGAAACATCAGTTAAAAAGTATGAAAAGATCTTATCATTAGTCGATCATCTTTTGATCATGTCGGTACATCCTGGTTTTTCCGGACAAACATTTCTACAAGAAACATTTAAAAAGTACAACGAGGCCAAAAATCTTATTGATTCAAATGGGTATCGATGTGAGTTGGGTGCTGATGGAGGGGTTGCGACGCATAATGTTTCTTCAATTCTTTCACATGGAGTTAAACATGTAGCAGCAGCAAAATCTATTTTTTCAGCTGTAGATCCTATTCTTGGAGTGCAAAGCTTGGTACAAGCTGTTACGAAATGATATATTAAAACAGAAATTTTCTACAATTCTCCCTATGTAATAAAGGTATATCCTTGACTATTAACATTTCTATTTGAAATAATTAGATATGTATCAAGAAAAATATATTCTTTATAAAAGAGGGACTTGTAATAAAAAAAACTTATTATTCTTAGGGTTATCATTTAAAAATTTTGATAATATTARAACTTAAAGGACTATAAATAAGGAGAAAGAATGAAAAAAGCAGTATTTGTTTTGATGTTAACTTGTATGTCAGGCAATGTAAGTTTTGCAGCTGAGGCTCTAGGCCCGGWTGAGTTTTCATCTAAGGCTATAAGTGTAAATAATAATATAAATCGGTACAAGAAATTATCTTCTCAACTTAAAAATATAAAGAGTCATACAAAAAGAACAGTACGATCAGTTCTAAGAGGCGCATCGTTTTTTCAGGATCCCTTTGTTAAAATCAAAAATAATATTGGTGCTGTTAAGGCGTTGTTACTTGAAGATGCTTCTTTGACAGAATCTCAAATTAATCAGCTAACAAAAAGATGTGATAACTTATTAATWTGGGTYGATAAACAGGCCATAAAGGCATATGGCAGCACAGAACAAGAACGACATGATAMCATTGYTRYGAGAARGCAACAGCTCGAAGKCTTTACACATCAGTTAATAAATGTTGCAGACTTATGGATGAGTGATATCCAGAGTAGTGAAAATGCACAGGCTGTTCAAGATAGTTTTACTTCAATAAAAGTGGGCGTTAATGAGATTCAGGAGCTGCTATCATCACCAGGTACACATGGATTACGGCAAATGTGTACTACTTTACTTAGTAGAGTTGTCTATTTATCTGGTATAGTATTGGCACAGCAAAAATTTTTGAACGCTAAGTCTTCTGATCTGGTTTCTCGGTATGAAGAGATGAGAAACCAACTTGAAATTTTTAAGGTTCAGGAAGTTAAGCAGTTTCTTTTTTGGTTACTTGATAGAAATAATGGTGGTCTAGATATGCTTGTTCAAATGAAAGAAAGCATTGAAGGAATTAGAGACTCACTAAATACCGAAGTTTTATCAGAATTAGAAAAAAATAAACTATCTCAAAAATGTAGCACTTTGTTGAGAACAGTTAATAGGCAGATTGCAAGAGTTAAACAGTCTCAATCTTAAGAATAATTTTATGAGATAGAGATAATAGAAAATAGTAAGAAAGGGCTCTTCAAGGGCCTTTTCTTATAAATGGATTGGGGAAGATTGAAAAGAAATGACTTTTCAATCTTTTTTTTTAATATAATTTTGTTAAATAATCAATAGGATCTTCAAATTGTGATGGTTGCATATCAGCTACTATTTTTCCTTCTTTAAGTAAAATAATACGATCAGATATTTTAGTTAAAAAATCAAGATCATGTGAGGCGATTATCATTGTGATGCCAAGATCTTGAACTGATTTGAGTAATGTAATAATTTCTCTGATTGTTGCTACATCAAGGCCTGAGGTCGGTTCGTCACAGAGCAAGATTTCTGGATGCATCATAAGGCTTCGTGCAAGTGCGACGCGTTGCTTTTGACCACCAGAAAGTGTACCTGGAAAAGCATCTTTAATATCAGGAATCCCCAATTTTTTGAGAAAGGTGAGAGCAGATTCTTTATGATCCTGTTTTGGAGTATTGATCTGAGGTGCATAGAGAAGGTTCTGTAAAACTGTCATGTGCGGAAATAGTTGAAAATCTTGGAACATAAATCCTGATTTCCCTGTTTTTTCAATTCTTCCTGAGGTGACTTTTTCTAGTTCTTGGATGCAACGGAGGAGTGTTGATTTTCCGCTTCCTGAGGGGCCTGCTAGTCCAATAACTTCTTGTTTTGTAACGGTCAGTGAAACATCGTTGAGAGCAAAAACATTTCGCTTAGTTTTTTTTACAATATTTTTAATTTTGAGCATGTTGATCCTTTGTTTCAAAATATGAACTTATCATAGTTATCAACATGACAAGGGTGTAATAATAGACTCCTGCAATGCAAAGGGGGATAAAGTAAGACATCTGTTCTGAGGTGATGATCTGTACTTTTTTCATAACGTCCATGCCGCCAATAGTTGAAATGAGTGCAGATTCTTTTAACAGTGCAATCACTTCATTGGAAAGAGATGGCAAAACATTTTTTACAACTTGGGGGAGGATGATATCTTTCCAGATATAAAAAGAAGGAATTTCGAGTGTTTGAGCCGCCTCAAACTGTCCTTTTGGAATGCTTTCAATGCCAGCACGAATTATTTCAGCAATGTATGCTGAACTATTTAGTCCAAAGGTAATGATTCCTGTGCTGACAATGCTTAATTTAAGCATAAAAAGTTGCGGTAAAATAAAGTAAAAAAAGCTCAGTTGTAAAATAAGTGGAGTGCCACGAAAGACAGAAATAATAGCATCGATGAAAAAGCGTCCAATATTATTGTATCGCATGATTGCAARCAATGTTCCTAAAAGTAGGCCAATGCTGAGTCCACCAAGTGATATAGCAAGCGTTATTTTAAATCCTTGAGCGATAAATAACGCTTGTGATAGTAGTTCGTTCATGCTTTATCCYTCAGAGGTAGTAAGCCACTTTTTAATAAGTTCATCTATTTTTCCTTCTTTTTTTAATGTTTCGATAATCTTGTTTACTTGCTCTGTTAAAGGAGAATTTTTTTCAAAAACAACGCCGTACGGCTCGCTTGAATTTTTGATTCTAAAGTATTCAAGGTTGCTGTTTTTTTTACAAAAAGCATCTGCTTGTGAAAGATCAATAATTACTGCATTGATCTGCTCCGCTTTAAGTGCTTCAATTAATTGATTGTTATTATTCATGCTGATAATTTCAGCTTCGGGATTGTTTTTTGCAAGCCATATCTGTTGTGCTGTGCCAAGCTGAGCCCCAACCTGTTTATGAGAGAGTTCATTGACAGTTTTAAATGGTTCAGTTTTTTTATAAACAAGAGCTAATATTTCTTTATAATATGGGATTGAGCAGTCGTACATCTTTTTACGATCTTGAGTTATTGTGATAGTTGAAATTCCAGCATCAATATCTTTATTTGAAAGGGCGGCTAAAATAGTTTCAAAGGGAATGTCTTCGAAAAGAGCTTTTTTTCCTAAATTTTGAGCAATCAGTCTGGCAAGATCAATATCAAATCCAACTATTTCACCATGGCGATAGAATTCAAAAGGTGGGTATTCCGCAGAAACGCCAAACTTTATTTCTGTTTCTCGGTTATGTTCTGTTTGAAAGCAGCCAGAAAAAAATGAAATTAGTATGAATAAAAGTGAATATATATGAAGCTGTTTTTTCATCTGATCCTTAGTCTGTTTTAATTATATGTTGCAATAAGTCTATGTTTTATTATAGTTTGAAGGTGTTCTGTTTGTCAATGCAAGATGAATAAAAATTCATAAGGTAGTAAAATAAGTGAATAAAATGTCAAAAAAAGAAGTTGTCGATCAAGTTATTATTAGATTAATTCGATCAGAAGCTGTTGAAGATCAAGTTGCTTTGCAAAAAATGCTCCAAGAAAAAGATATAGTTATTTCTCAGGCAACACTGTCTCGACTGATGAAAAAAATGGGAATCATCAAACAGGCAGGAAGATATATACTTTTTGAGCAAGAGAATCGACCTGTTTTTAAAATTTTGTCAATTGAAAGCAATGATTCGGGCCTTGTGATTGTGAGAACCTCACCAGGTCAGGCTCAGGCAGTTGCTGCTTTTTTTGATGATCAATATCATGATTCAAAGCATTTTTTACATGATCTGTTTTTAGGGTCGATTGCCGGTGATGACACTATTTTAGTTGTTGTTTCATTGGCACGTGATGTTCAGAAATTTATTGATGTTGTTAAAAAAGATTTTTTGATATAATAAGAGAATAGATTTAGTTGGATACTTTTTTTAAAATTGAAAGTCGGGAGATTTGAAATGGCAAAGATACCTTTGATGATAGTTTTTTGTTTGGCAATGCATGTTGTTCAAGCAAAAGAACAGATATTTAGTGGAGCGACTGCGCTTGAAGACATAACCCTTGAGGCTATTAAAGTGAATGGAAGCTTTAAGGGCAAAAATATTACTATTAAAAAAAGAGCAAATATCAGTGGATCCTGCACATGTAAAAAATCGAAAATAGGAACATTAAATTCAAGTGGTTCATGCAAAATAAAAGATTCTGACATTAAAGAATTGAATGTTTCTGGTTCATTGCGTGCAGAAAACTCAAAGGTTGAAGGTAACTGTACAGCTTCTGGAGCAGTAGAATTTGAAAATATGAAGGTGTACGGAAAAACTACGGTGAGTGGTGCTTGTAAAATTAAGAGCTCTACGTTACAAGATTTTGAGTATTCAGGTCGTAAAGCAGAAATAAAAGATACAACGCTTGCCAGCATTCATGTGAAAAAGCTGTCTGAGCGGGGTATTCAAACTTTAGAGTTAAAAGGTAAAACAGTTGTGCAAGGCGATGTTACCTTTGATGATGTTGA
This sequence comes from Candidatus Babelota bacterium, assembly GCA_002401785.1. Classification (GTDB taxonomy): domain Bacteria; phylum Babelota; class Babeliae; order Babelales; family CAZZPM01; genus CAZZPM01. Next base: position 18,104 of record NVUD01000014.1, on the reverse strand, counting down.
TGGTCTCTTAGAAATGGATCATGAGGCAGACATTCAGGGAGATATTATCAAAGCTGGTAGAATTGTAACAAAAGATGAAATTGAAAAAGAAAAGAAGAATAAGAGTAACGATGACGATGACGACGATGATAAAAAACCGTATGATTTTTTTAAGTCTGTGAAAAAATGGTTTAAAGAATTATTCTAAGAGTTGATAAAAATTAGTAAAAAAAGAGGCTCTGTTCTGCACGGAGCCTCTTTTCTATTTTGATTATTTATTTTTTTGTTGGATCAAGATAATAGCTTAAAGCATGGCAACCGAGAGCGAGTGCGCTAGCAATTTTTACAGGTTTTTCAGAAAAATTACTTATAAAATATTTTTTAAAAGCTTTGAATTTATTCTTTTTATTCATGTTTGCTTTTATTGAGTGGAAAGCGTCTATTGCTAAATAACTAAATAAGGCTGATCGTGTTACTGTACTTATCATATCACATGTGTAAACTGCAGGATATGTTGACATAAAAGTACGATAATTTTTTTTAGAAGAATTTTGTTGAGAATCAATTTTTCTTGCGGCGTTAAGTGAATTAGTTGCTCCGCAAGTAGTCATAAAAGTATCCGTCCAATTTCTTTTAGGTGCATCATCTCCAGCTGAAAGGCTGTTTCCAATAGTTACACAGGCTACAGCGAGTAGCAGTATATTTCTTTTCATCATAATTTTTTCCTTTTTTTAATTATTATTAAATATATTTCATTACTAATTACTTTCAGTCTGAAGTATTTAGTAATGTTTTTCAAAGGCAGAAGGGAAAAAAGGGGAAGAGTTAGGGGTTTTTTAAATTAATAAGTACCTTTTTATGCGAAAAGATACTTATTAGTTATTCTGTTTTATACCCAGTCAAGTCGTTTCTTAAGTTTATAAAGAGAGATACAAGTACTCAGAATAGTGAACATAATAATGCCAGCAATACATAAAGAAAAGGACAAAGCTCCTTGAGTTCCTTGCAGTGCATCGCGTGTCCCTTCCATGACATAGGTGACAGGGTTCAGAAGTGCCAAGTATCCAAGAATGGGCGAAGCTTTGTAGACGGTAATCCATGAATGCATAAATCCACCGAAAAACCAAATAGGAAATATAAATCGAATAAATATATATTTAGTTCTTTGGAGGTTCGGTACAATACTTGCAAAAAAAAGTGACATTGATCCATATAAAAAACTTGAAAGAAAGAAAATGGTAATGAGCTTCATCCAGTGAACAGCATATAAATCGAAACTATTCCAAAGGAGCATTTTTCCTATAAAGATAATCGGTAGTCCCATGACAAATATTCTGAAAGCATAATAAATAATTTGTTTGATCATGTAGAGCGATGCAGGAAGAGGAAGATTTAAATAATAGGTAATTGTCTGTTCACCTTCAAAGTCTTGTACAAGTATAAACATGTAATAATAGACTTCTAAGAGGCCAGTGCTCGCCAAGGCTGAACCAAGGGTAAATAGTCCTATGTTACCTGATATATTAAATTCAGCTGCCATAAAGTAACCTTTTAGTGCAATAATAAGTGACATCCAAATTAATCGATCAATACATTTATTAAGGAATTCTTTTTTGAAGTGTAAAAAATCTGCATGTAGAAGATGTTTGATAATTGGAAAGTAAGCAATGAATGAAGTAATCATTAAATCGAGTCCTTATGTTCTGGCAATAGAGAAATTACCTCTATTGCCATCTGTTTTTTATTAGACCCAGTCAAGTCGTTTCTTAAGTGTGATAATCGAAAGACTGGTTAAAAGTATGATAAAGATCATTGTTGCTCCAACCGAATGAGCAAAGGTTATCGGCCCGGTCGTTCCAAGTATAGCTGTTCGACATCCTTCCATGATGTAGGTAATTGGATTCAGGAGTGATGCATATCCAAGGTAGGGTGAAAGGTTATATGTTGTTTGCCATGAGTTGTTGTAGCCACCTAAAAACCAGAGAGGGAAAATAATTCGCATCCACAAATGATCCATTGATCTGATGCCTGGAGCAAMGCTTGCTAAAATAAGAGCTAGGGTTGCGTATAGCATGCTGGTTAAAATATAGATAATAAYTAAYTGCCACCAGCAAATGATGGATARATCAAATGAATKCCAAAGAATAAGTTTRCCGATTGGTAARATAGGAAGTCCCATCACKATYGCATGGATTGAATAATAGATYATGTTTTTGATAACGTACAACCATGAAGGAATTGGAAGACTTAAGTAGTAATAGACTGTCTGTTCGTTTTCAAAGTCATTTACGAGCATGAAAACTCGTGAGTAGGTTTCAAAAAGCCCTGCACTCGCTACAGAGCTTGCTAAAAAGAAAGCTCCGATATTGCCGGTTGTACTGAATTCTGTTGCAATAAGATATCCAGTAATACCAACAGTGCAGCCTACCCAGATGATTAGATCAATACATTTATTAAAAAATTCTTTTTTAAAATTGAGCATGTCGGCGTGCAAAAGATGCATAACAATACGCATATAAAAAAATATTTGATTCATAGAAAATACCTTTATTTTTTATTTTTTTTATTTTCTTCTTCATCCATCAAGGTAACAAAAACATCTTCAAGATTTTTCTGTTTAAACTTCTCTTTGAGGTTTTCTGGAGTATCAATAAGCTGTATTTGTCCTTGATTAAGGATACAGACACGATCTGACAATACTTCTGCTTCATCAAGATAGTGCGTTGTTAAAATAATAGTTACGCCTGTTTTTTTNCAGATCCCTAATAACATCCCACAGTTGTCGTCTGATGTGAGGATCCATTCCAACAGTCGGTTCATCAAGAAGAAGTAGCTCTGGGCTATGCATAAGACTTCGTGCAATCATAAATCGTTGCATATAGCCACCAGATAGAACATTTTGATATTGATCAAGATATTCATGCAGWTGTAAAAGTTTAGAAAGATGGTCAAGTTGTTTTTGAATTGCAGCTTCTGACATGCCATAAAATCGACCAGAAAAAACAAGATTTTCTTTTAATGTCATAGCACTATTAAGATTCGGTTTTTGTGGACAGTAGCCAAGAGTCTTTCGGTATTCTGCAATATTGTTATAAATTGACTCACCTTTAAAAAAAACATCTCCTGAAGTTGGTGGATGGAGAGCTGCCATTATTGATGAAATTGTTGTTTTTCCGGCGCCGTTAGGGCCTAAAAGGCCGAGTATTTCACCTTGATTGATGTCAAGAGAGACGCCTTTGAGAGCTTGCTTGTCGCCAAAATGTTTGGTGACATTTTTAGTTTGTAAAATAATTGATGACATTTAATATCCTTTTGTGCAAATGTTTTTGCTTTTTCATCGCAGAGCAACAGCAAAAAGTTAATGCATGCGTAAAAAAGCATACAATATGCTTTTGAAAGCGTATTTGTATAAATATAAATAAAAAATGACCAGAATATGGTCGAAATATAATGGACTTTAAACTATAAAGTTAAAACACCATTTGAGTAGAAATTATCATGATAAAAATCCTTTATCAGTTTTATCACCAGACACTGTGAATGATGATATTCTTTTTTAGAATAGATTTAAAGAAGAATAAATTCAAGTTTTTTTTTGAATTTAGCTAAAGAGTCGTAAGTAGTCTTTTTGGCTCTCTTTAACCATTTCTGCAATCAATATCACAAATGAGCTATCATCTTCACGACCATTTTCAAGTGCTTGAATATACTCTGATCGAATGATAGGGGGTATCAGAGCAATGGTGTATCCATGTTGTAAAAGAATAAGGTTCATCAGAAGTCGAGCAACTCGACCATTGCCATCAATAAAGGGATGAATATAGACAAAATCTTTATGTATACGAGCAGCTGTAATAACAGGATGTTCTTCTTGATTTTTGTATTTTTGTATAAATAGACTCATAAGTTGAGATATTTCTTTTGGAAGAGGCAATGCATGTTTTGAACCGGTAATATATGCTTGTACAGATCGATAGATTCCAGCATGCTTCACATCAATTCGATGGTAGAAAATATAATGAAGTTTTTGTATGATACCTTCAGAAAAAGTCTTATTTTGTATGCAATTGTATAAAAAATCATATGCTTGGCTATGGCCAACAGCTTCTAAGTGATCTCTGAGTGGTTTTCCACCAATGGTTATTCCTTCTTCGAGAACAACTTTTGTTTCACTAATTGTTAAACTGTTTCCTTCAAGAGCATTGCTTGAATAGGTCAAGCCGATGCGAAAGTACTCTTTTATCTGTTTGCACATATATTCATCAAGTGGACGAATTTCAGAAATTTCTTTTTTTAGTTGATCTATTTCTTTTAAAAGTAGAGAAAGTGACATATTTAAAATTCCTATATTTTTTCAAGTCGCTGCGCATAGGTTCCATCGAGAGGCTTTGTTTTGAACCAAGTGTTGATAATTTCAAATGCTGTTTTTTGGTCGATGAARTCAGCAGGTAGCACAAGAACATTGATATGGTCATGTGCTTTAGCAAGACGAGCAATTTCAGCTGACCAGCAGAGTCCAGCATAAATATTTTCATATCGATTTGCTGTGATGCTCATGCCAATGCCGGTTCCACAAATTAAAATACCAATATCAGATTCATGATTTATAATTTTTTGACAGACGGCATGGGCAAAATCAGGATAGTCAACTCTCTCTTTGGTATCTGTTCCAACATCAAAAAATATTTGTTCAGAATACTGCTGTAAGATTGAGGCTTTAAGTTCAGCGCCTCTATGATCAGATCCAATCGAAATCTTCATCAAATTCACCTTCTTTATTGCTTTCTGAAATCTCTGTTAAGTCGAGTGTTCCTGTACGATGTGGTTCAATAGGCCAGTCTATTTTTTCTTCAAGTTCTACTGAGTTAATAACAAGGGTTAGTTCTTCAGCATCATAAATATCATGAATTTTTTCTACTACTATTTCTTTTATATTTTCTAGCTTCTGAGGATTGTTTGGTTCATCTGTATCAACAGTATTATTCTTCTCAACAGTAAAAGAGTGTTGAATCTCTACTTTTTTATAATGGTTTTCTCTGTACTTTCGTGGAAATTTAACATAGTAAAGTTGCTTGAAATTTGTATTTCGTTTGCCAAAAATAGTTGCTAGTTCAGGTGTCATATCCATAGGTTTTATTTTAGCAGGTGCAACTTTATGYCCATCTTTGGTTTTTAGGTACATTGTCCATGTTGGATCGGTATCATGTAAATCTGGTCGTTGTGTGTCAAGTATGTAAGCTAAAACAAAAAAGCTAATATAATTATTATGCATTTCTTGATTCTTTTTTATAATTCTTTCTCTCTGTTTTAAACTCAGTCCGCGGCGACTGGCATACATCTCAAGAATTATATTGCTATTAGTTGGAGATTTCCAAAGTAGATTAAAAATACCTTCTGTAACAAACTCTCTATAAAATTTAACATCTTCTATTGATTTTGAAATGAATGAAAGTTCAATTTCTTTAGTAGATGCTTGAGGAGTTTCGCTTGGTAAAAGGTCGTAATATTTTACACATCCATTAAAACAGAAAGAGATTCCTGTGAAAATAAAAGGGTAAAAAAAAGAAAAAAAGGTATGTTTCATAGCTAGTCATCGATTTAAAGTGTCCAGTTTTATATTATTTATCAGTATGATCATATTTTAGGTTTATTTCAATAGATGACATTAAGAGTTATGCTTTTGAGTGCTTTTGAATAGAGAGATTTTAAATAAGTTTGTATTCTTTGTGATTCTTACGTAAAGTAAATGTATCATCAAAAAAAAAGACATTTTTGAGGAGAAAGTATGTCACTATCTTTATTATTTGCGATTAGATATCTTTGGTTTCGAGCAAAAGAGAGTACTATCTCTTTCATGATTAAGATCTGTTTTTTGAGTATCTTTATCGGAACAACATCATTAATGGTTACGCTTATTATTATGAATGGTTTTGAGAAGACAATTTCAGAAAAAATGCAAGGAATYAATGCTGATMTTATCRTGACATCACGTGTGGGAAARATTGACGGGGAWGGSCTTAAGRCGYWTTTRMAAGAGCGATTTGGTGMYGCKATTAAAGGAATTAGYGGTTCAAGCATTAARCARGTTATYTTTGAYAATGATCARCARAATGCWGTTGTTTTTGTTAARGGAATYAAYCCRSAMGATGAGKCTCGTGTCTGTTCMATTGGAARYAAAATTATAMARTCARYKACKYCTGGRKYGTCACTTGAAGAAAWWGTKCAYGRMRAYMRTATCATTATTGGAAAAAAACTTGCTGAAGATTTTGGATTATCGGTTGGTGATACATTTAATATGTTGGTTCCGTTACCTAAGAGTTCGAGTTCAATAAAAATGGGCAAGAGGCAAGTGGTGATATCTGGTATTTTTGCTATTGGCCTGGAAGAATTTGATCGTAACTTTTCATACATGGATATGAAATTTTTTAATGATGTTTTTCATGTTGATGGTGGAGTTGAAACAATTTCCTTGGCTTTAGCAAAAGATTATGAAGTGCAGATTGAGAAAAAATGTCATATYTTCSARCGCTGTTTTTGGAARAATTTRTGGTCAGCATTRGCTCGWAARATGCCKTTGAGYGATCGAGATGAGTATCGAAAAATTSTMAARAARTTGCGTAAAGARTTRCCAGATCTTTCAGTTTCATCCTGGAAAGATYTGCATCCAGCACTCGTTTCATCATTAAAGTTAGAAAAATATGTAATGTTTTTCATCTTGGCTCTGATTACRCTTGTTGCAAGYATGAATATGATTTCAYTGCTCTTCATGCAAATTCAGCATAAGCGTCGAGATATCGCAATCTTAAAGTCGATGGGTATGATGCAGCGAAAAATTAAAAATATCTTTTTACTGCTTGGAATGGCCATCACAACAGGAGCATTGATTGCAGGACTTACTGTKGCAGCTATCATAGGATATRTTYTRGAAAGRTATCCMTTYTTACAGTTGCCAGATGTTTAYTTTGTGAGTCATCTDCCTGCRCGRATGGARATRGARCTGTTTTTTGTGGTAGGAYTTGCTGTYTTWYTRTTGGGYTTYTTGGCAACATGGATTCCYGCACGTCGTATYGAGTCTATTAATATTACTGAGGTTTTRCGTCAGGAATARTASATCAAAAGGARAAGGAAGATGCRTRCATAYTCTCTTGATMMAATRSARCTTAYAGRYSARATAGTYTTTGTACGYATTGAYGGAAATGTKCCATCTGATGAATATGGAAAYATAACAGATGAYTTYCGATTGAARGCKGTKCTTRAWACRRTWAAATATRTYTCTGAACGAGCAKMYGTTACAATTATTGGTACACATCGAGGTCGTCCTGATMAGYYWSAATCKTTGCRGAAYCAGGCRCTTTCCAATAATATTTTATGTCACTGGTTTMAKCAACAAGGGTTGRWGGTTCATTTYTTTGAGGATCTTTYTYTAGGMCTTGCKGCAGCAKYTGAAAAAAAAYATTCAATTATTTTACTTGAAAATCTTCGTTATTATCAAGGTGAAAAAGATGATTCTTCATGGTTGYCTGATAAAATAGCMTCAGTTGCAACCATTTATGTTAATGATGCWATGAGCATGCTTCATCGATCGGATGGTTCGATAGTTAAGCTTCCTCAGCTTATACAAARAAAAGCGTATGGTTTYMGAGTTCAGCAAGAGCTTGAKATGTTGAAAAAATTTATTGATTATCCAGCAKCTTCGTATGGCTTGTTRCTTGGTGGAAACAAAAGCAAAGATAAGTTAATCTATCTTGAAAAAATAATTAAAARTCCGGTCGGTAAAAGGCCGGAYTTTGTTTTACTTGGGGGATTGTTGGCAATTCCATTTCTGATTGTGCAAGGAAAAATATCGCCTGACATAAGATTGTACGATATTAATAATGACCTCATAGATCAAGCAAAAAGGATACTGGATATCGCTGATGGTTCTGTTGARATATTGTTACCAATTGATCATGAATATCAGGATGGAGTCATTGTTGATATTGGACTCCAGACAGTTGATCTGTATAAAAATCGGATACAAAAAATAAAAAAAATATTTATYAATGGAACAATGGGRAAATATGAGCAARAAAGTGGTGCTTATGGAACAAAGAAAGTATTAGAAGCTGTAKCTAAATCCACCGCAATATCTCTGATTGGGGGAGGAAATGCTGTMGATGCWGCATCRAGRTTAGGAATTATMGAACARTTYTCGTAYGTAAGTGTTGGMGGGGGYGCAACRTTTGCATTTTTATCAGCAAGTGATCCATGGAATGAGATGCCAGGGTTAAAAGCATTGTCTGAAAGAGCATAATTAAGGATTAACCCAAAGGAAATATCATGTACATTTTATTTATCATACTAAGTTTTTTATTTGCTGAAATCAGWCAAGCAGCTTCAAATGATTTTTTTTCAAATGAGTTTTTAACTATAGCAATAGCTCATATTCAGTTTCCTTCATGTAATAAAGGCATAACATTGCAGGAAATATATCAGTCTGGATGCTTATCTGAAAAGCAAGCTGTGAAAGATCGGTATGAAAATGGGCTTTTATTTTATATGGGCATTATTGACGAAAAGGATCTTATCGAATTTGCTGCTCGTGTTGAAAATTTGCGACGTGAAGTTGCAAGGGGAGAGGTATATACCGAAGAAGAGCTTTGGGAATTCTTAATATCTGAAGAAAAAACAGCATTTTCTACAGTTAAAAAACGATCGCCTTCAGAAAAACGAAGACATAAAAATCGAGATAGTAAATATGGCATAAAAGATGAAAAAATGAGGGAACTTAAATCATATCATGCTCAATTAATGGCGATGGCAAAGGCTATGCAATTTCTGTCTAACCCTTTGTCACGAGTTGTTCTTGATGATGAGAGCTTTGTTTTTGATGGCAAATGGCGATATAGCAAGTTTCTACACGCTTTCTTTAATGAAAAATGTATTGAGAAATCGTATGAAAAATTAGTAACAGCTATAATTCTTGAAGAAAATCAAGAATTATACTCAAAGTTAATAATTAGAAAAGAAGATTGCAAAGAAGATGAAGAGATCTTTACTTTCAATAAAAAATTGAAAAAAATAAAAAATATTATTGAGGAAATGCGTCTTTCGCTAGAAAAATCAGCATCAGGTTCTTTATTTGCAAATAAGAAGTCAGGTGGTAAACATTTTCATATTGTTAAAATGAAACTTGTGCAGTCATTTAAAAGAGTTCTTATGAAATATATGAGTGAAAATCCAGGGTCTGCTTTTTTTGATTTAACTAAGAGAATGTGGAAAGAGTTTTCAAGTAAAAAAAACTATGTAGATGGATCATTGAGAGTTATGAGTGCATTGGCAAAAGATTTTTTGACAAAAGACAAGGAACTCCTTAGAATCGAATTTGTTCCTTTCGGGGGACAAGATGAATTTAATTTAATGTTTGAATGTTTAAATAGAGCAGGTAGTGATTGTGAAGCAGATGTCGATTTTTAATAATAAAGTACGGTTTGGTTTTTTTGTAATATGTTTTTCTTTGAATGGTTTGTATGCTGTAGGCGAGTCTAGAGATGCTACAGGAAGTTCTTCTGCAAGTGATAGAATATTACTTGTTAAAAATGAGCGGCCGATATTTGCTGGTTTTTTATCTGATATTTTGCTTGGCAAAGATCGAGGGAGAAAGTGGAATGGAATTCTGTTTAGGGAGCGTATTCCTTTTTCATGGAAAGATATTAACTTAGTTACGGATAAAAACAAGTTTGCCCTTGCACTATTGTCATATGCATATTTTGTGCGTAACCCGTCTGATCTTGTTACAGTGCCTAGTTTAAATCAAGACGAGAAAGCTGCTTTTATTGATAATATAAAAGGTCGTCTTCTTCAAAACTGTCCTTTTATTTATACAGTGATTGGAAGCTGTTTATCAGGAAAAACTGACATTGATGAAGTGAAGAAATGTTTAATAGACGCTGAGTTTGAAAATTTTATTTCTAGAGTTGCATTTCAATATACACCAAAAGAACTGTTTTTTATGTTCGTTGGTATAGAAGATGAAGTGACTGATCTGCTTTTGAAAAATCAAAAAATTAGATTATTATTAAACGATAAAAAAGTTCAAAAAATAATCAATGAAGCTGTTTTAAATTAAGTTTAAATTTTTCAATTAAAAAAATCGTATAGTTATATTTATAATTTTAATCATCGGGAGTTATTCATGATTACAAAAAAAGTTCTTTTCTTTTTTTTATGTAGTACGGCGTCTGTTATTCATTTGCGAGCTGGACAAGAGGTGCAACAATCTGTACAGCAAATGTGCATTAATGCTTTTATTATACAAATGAATGCATCAGATGATGTAATCATTCGACATTTGAATACAATTATTACAAGTACAAATAGTGGTAAAAGTATAGAAAGTTTTTTATTAGGTGAAATATTAGATATAGATATTTGTTCCGAATATAAGAATCTTTTGATTCATTTCAAGGCTACATATACAGTTGAAAAGCTTGAGTTTTTGTTGAGTCGAGCTAGTGAAATTAGTTAAATAAAAGTATGTTATGAATAAATACAGTGTTYTTTTAGGGCTATTTTTGAGCAGTACAGTAGCTTTTTCGGGAAATAATTGGAGCGTTTTTTTATCTAAACAAAAATCACTTAATGAGTATTCAATTGCAAATTTAGTTCCTGCAAATATGACATTAATTGATTGGTTTGAGGAAGGGCACGAAGACCCTGTGAGGATGTACATCTTGGTCTGTTTAACAGAATCATTGTTGTTTGCTAGTCTGTCTTCTTTAAAGTATGATTTTTTATTACATGCTAAATATGAAGAATTATACAGTTTGTGGGGCAAGCATAAACGTTTAAAAAAACATCAGAAAATGCTTTCAAATGTTGAAGTTCAGATGCTCTCTTGTGAATCTTTTAATGAGAAAATGTTCTCAACAACAATGAATGAGGAAGATGCAGAGCTCATGCAATGGTTTAGTGATACAATTAATTTAAGTGTTATGCACAAGTTAACAGGTGAATCTTTCTTCTATGTTGAAAAGTTCATGGTAGAATAAAGTATCCAGKCTATCTTAAAAAACATTCTTTATTTTTTACAYAATTCTTGTTGATACATAATATCATCGRGTAAGCTTTGTAACTCAAATTTATGCTCTTCTTCTTCTTTTAGAATTTGAAGAGCTAAATAATAGGTCGTTGGGTCAGACTTTTCAGCTGTTGCAATGATAGTATTATAGACTTCAATAGCGCAAATTTCACCATCAATATTACTCTTTAATAATTCAATGACCCCAGGAACAGAAGGTTCTTTGTAGCCACATTGTGTTTTAGTAAACCAATCTTTTGGATGTCTGATGATTTCACCACCAAGTTCAAGAATACGATTTGCAAGTCTGTCAGCATGTTCGTATTCTTCTTTTGCATGCTCATTAAATTCTGCAACAATACTTGGTCGTAAGGGACCAACGGCTATTTTTGCTCCGACCCAATATTGATAGTGAGCAAGCCATTCATCGGCGAGAGCGACTTGAAGCAGTGAAATGATTGCAGTCGAGTTTTTTTTTATTTCCATCTTTATTCTCCTCTTTATCATCAAATTTATAAAAAATCATTTTAAAATAAAGAGGAGAATAAAAGCTAGACTTTCTTTTTAGAAGCGACGAATAGCTTTTTCTTGCAATGTTGCGTCATATCGAGCTTCAACTCGATCCCAATGAATGTTTTCCATGAATGCTGCGATGTACTTAGCGCGCCCGCCTGCTTTGTGATCAACCATGTACGCGTGCTCCCAGACATCAAGAACAAGTATCGGGTTACCAGTTGCAATAACGCCGATATGATGCTCTGGAATAAAGTGGTTGCTTAGTTCCTTTGTAGTGCTATCTGCATACAAAATTGCCCAACCGATACCACGCATTTTTCCAGCTGCTTCAAAATCTGCTTTCCAGTTCTCAACTGATCCCCAGGTTTTGATAATTTCTTCTGTTAATGTTCCATTATTAAGATCTTTGTTTGCACCATGAAGATTTCCAAAATAGAGTTCATGAAGAATCATGCCATTGTATTCGAAGCCATAGCTTCGACGACGATCTGCGTAGAGCAAGCTTGATCCTTGGCCATTTGCACGCATTTCTGCAAGTTCTTTTTGTAACCCGTTTACTTGATTAACATATCCTTTATATAGATTCCAGTGGTCATCTACTTGATCTTGTGAAATATTAATAAGGTTCTGTGGCTTTAGTTGTTCTTGTACGGTGTAGTTCATGTAATCCTTTAAGATTTTAAAAAATAATAAGATTAATAAAGACTTGAAAGCATACAATGTAACTGTTTTTTTTATAAATCAGCTTTCTTTTTTTGCAGTATTCAAGATATAGATAGAATATCAATTTTTTTTATGAATGCAATTGAGGAAAGGGATAAGTATGGTTGCTGTTTTACTGTTTTATATTACGCTGTTCTGTTTTGTTTCACAGATAGAGGCTACTTTTTATAGTGAAACAGAATAAAAAATCAGAGAAAGTAATACATTTATTCATATTTTTTTTAATAGAGAGTTGCAATACTTGATAGGTAGGATAAACTTAAAAATAAATCCTATTGGTACGTAGAAACAAGAAAGCTTCTTATGTTTAAAGCAACTCCTTTTTTGACTATTGCAAATATTTTAACTCTATTTCGTATCGTGGTGACTCCATTTTTGATGTATGCTGTTTATTCTGGTAATTATTATAATGCATTTATTTTAATGATAATGGGTGGGTTGAGTGATCTATTTGATGGTGTTGCTGCTCGATACTTTCAAGATGCTTCTGACTTAGGTGAATTGTTTGATCCGATTGCAGACAAAGTATTTTTATCTGGTCTCTGCATAGCACTTGTTGTAACACCATATCCATTGTTTTTAATTCCAACATGGTTTGTGATGCTGGTAGTAGTTCGGGACTTATGTCTGCTTTGGGCTGGTTTTTTTATTTTGAAAAATGGATTTCGTGTTTCTTTGGCCCCTAGTTTTTGGGGAAAAGTAAGTACAGCACTGCTTATGTCAGGGATTAGTCTGTTATGTTTTCAATATATTACTTCATGGCATGTCATTCAATTTGGAACGCCATTCTGGATTATGTGTGCATTCTGTAATGTTGGATCAGGACTACACTATTTTATTCGAGGTTTTTTAATGCTTCTAAAACGTGCTTAAAAAATTAGCTTAGCATTAATTACATACTCCTCCCCAGACAAGGAAAAATGGAATCCAGTTGTAGTCTTTGTCCATATTCCATAAATATACAGCTCCCCCTATCATAGCGGCTTTCCTGATTGTATGCACGGCTAAATAAGCTGTATCAGCATAGGTTTTAGATTCTTTATTTTCAAGAGTAGCTTTGAATTCATCAAGAGCTTTTTTGATATCTTCAAGTGTAACAGGTCTGTTTTCTGTTTTTATGCTTTCTTTGTTCTCTTCTATTTGTCCAACTATAAGATGAGTTTTAGAGATATCACCAGTTTTTTCTGTTTTAACTTGTACTCCAAAGCTTGCTTGTAAGCAGCTTAAAAAGCTTAATACAATAATAATAAAAAGTTTTTTCATGGTTAACTTTCCTTTAGTTTAAGTTCCTATTTTCTTAATTTTACTACTTTGTAAGTATAGCATATTTATAAAATAGTTCTTTAATAATGGAAGAATACTAGAGGTTTTCTATTAAAAATTTCTTACAAAATAAAAGAAGCGAGGACTTCCTCGCTTCTTAAAATTCTTACAATTAAGTTAATAAAACTAAATTGCTTCGATACGTAAAACGGTAATCGGTTGACGATGACCTTTTTTTACATGGTATTTTTTACGACGCTTAAATTTATAAGCGATCAGTTTTTCACCTTTTGTCTGTTTAACAATGCTTGTAGTAATTTCAGCACCATCAACATAAGGAGTTCCGATTTGAATTCCTTTTTCATCAGTTTTACGAAGTAATACTTCCTTAATGATGACTGGATCGCCAGCTTCGCCTTCAATAAGCTCTACAGCGACGGTTTTGCCAGGAATGCCTTGATATTGTTTGCCACCAGTGACAAAAATAGCATATGTTTCGAAAATAGGAAACGTTGGTCTTTTTATCATACATAACCTTTCACAAAGTTTTTAATAATCTATTTGAAAAGAGTCTACCAGAAAATACTGTTTTTGATAGACTTTTCTAAAGTTTTCCAGAACCGACTAAAAAAGTATAGCAGGATCTCTTTTTTTGTCGAGTACTCAGAGATAAAAAATTAAAATGGCAAGTCATCTTCAAATGGTTGCGCATCAGGAAGATTTATTTCTCCGGAATTCTTCATATCAACAGTTGTTTTTTTTGTACGAGGAGTTTTTGGAGCAGTTCGTATAGCTCTTGCAGATTGATCAACTGAAGCGGTAGCAAAGCTGTTGTTTTTAGCAGATTCAAAATCAGAAGATTGACTATTGCCACTAACAGGCATGAAAGTAATTCGTTCGCCAGCAATAGAATGTTTGCTCCGTTTTTGACCATCTGTTTCCCATGTGTCAAGTTTAAGGCGGCCTTCAATTAAGACAAGGCGACCTTTTTCAAGGTACTTGTTGCTTGATTCAGCTTGGGCTCCCCAAAGATCAATATCAACATAGCAGACTTCTTGTACCATCGCTCCTTGGCTGTTTTTATATTGACGATTGACAGCGAGACCAAGTCGACAGACTGATTGACCAGAATCAAGCTGTTTGAGTTCTGGATCACGAGTGAGGTTTCCTAGTAAAATAATGCGATTAAAGCTAGACATAGTAATATCCTTTACGAGTTAAATCTTATGTAAATTTTTTGAATAATTAAATTTTTAACGATTACTGGGAAAGTGTAACTAACATTTCTTTTTTTGACAAATCAATTGAAAAAAACATAAAAAGTGCCAATTTATTTTTTTTACTGTTAAAACTGGGAGCTTTTGTTACTATACGGAATAATATGAGTTATTAGTAATTTTTTTAAACAGAGATGGTTTTTAGTATGATTTCGTTGAATAATCTTTCGTTAGCTTTTGGTAATCAGCAAGTTTTTGATAAAATTTCATGTTCTATAGGGTCACAGCGTGTTGGCCTTGTTGGTCGTAATGGTGCTGGCAAGTCGACATTGTTAAAAATAATATCAGGAGAGCAAGAGCTTGATTCTGGTGTGGTTAGTATTGAGCGGGGCAAAAAAATTGCTTACATGCCTCAAGAAGTTGTGCTTTTATCAGATCGTTCCGTTCTTGAAGAGTCAATGATGGTCTTCCAAGAATTTATTTTTGCTGAAAAAGAACAGAAAGAGATTGAAGAACGTCTTACTGAAGGGCCAGATGACATTGAGCAGTTGCTTGAACGGTATGAAGAAGTTTTAGCCTTGGTTGCTCAATTTGATAAGCATAATGCTGAAAGAGAAGCATTAATGATCTTAAAAGGGCTTGGATTTTCTGATGAACGACTAGCTTCTCAGGTTGATGAGTTGAGTGTTGGTTGGAAGATGCGAATCGTGCTTGCAAAATTATTGCTTCAAAAAGCAGATTTTTATCTTTTCGATGAACCGACCAATCACTTGGATATTGTTGCTAAAGAATGGTTTTCTGATTTTTTATCTAAAACAGATGCTGGATTTTTACTGGTGACCCACGATCGATATTTTTTAGAACATGCATGTAACGCTATTTTTGAACTTGAACGTGGCAAAGGAACTTGGTATCAGGGCAACTTCTCTAAATATCTTGCACTTAAAGAAGAACGACAAGCGGTGACTTTGTCTGCATATAATCGTCAACAGAAAGATATTGAACATAAAAAAGCTACGATTAATCGTTTTAAAGCATCAGCAAGTAAAGCAAGTATGGCTCAAAGCATGATGAAGCAGCTTGATAAAATGGAAATTATTGAAATTGCTCCACCACTGCCAAAAATTAAATTAAACTTCCCTCCAGTTAAGCGGAGTGGAATTATTGTTCTAGATGTTAAAGATGCTACAAAGTCATTTGATGGCAAACTTATTTTTAAAAATGCATCATGTGAAATCAAACGGGGCGAAAAAGTTGCAATYGTWGCTGCCAATGGTGTTGGTAARACWACATTYTTTAATTTRRTMGCATCTGCATATCCARAWGAGACWGATATGGTTTCATTCGGYCAYAATGTTGAAATTKCMGTRTTYGAACAAGAWCARGTKARWGTWCTTGATCTTCAAAAAACAGTTTACAACGAAGTTGGTGATGCTGTTCCTTCAGCATCAGAGGGAACCTTACGATCCTTCTTAGGTTCATTCTTATTTTCAGGTGATGAGATTAAAAAAAAGTGTGGCGTCTTGAGTGGTGGAGAGCGAAACCGAGTTGCAATGGTAAAAGTTTTGATGCAAGATGCTAACTTTTTGCTTCTTGATGAACCGACTAACCACCTTGATTTATATGCTAAAGATATCTTGTTGCAATCGCTTAAAAGATTTGAAGGAACTATATTTTTCGTATCGCATGATCATGATTTTGTACAACATCTGGCGACTCGTATTATTGAATTGACTCCTGATGGTATGCATAGTTATCAAGGGGACTATGAATCTTATCTTTTTTTCAAAAAAAAGCAGGAAGCAGCGGAACAGGCTTTATTAGGTAATGTTCCAGTACAGGTAGTAGAATCTAAAGAATCAAAGAAAAAAGAAAAAAACTCTGGAAAATCTGATAAGCAGTTAAAAAAAAAGATAGCAAAATTAGAATCTCAAATTCATACGCTTGAAGGTAAGGTAGAAAAACTTTCAAATGAGTTTATAGGTCTTGTCTATGGTACTTCTCGATATCAGGAAGTTGAATCATTGATTGCAACACTTCAGAAAGATTTAGACGAAAAAAAGTCTGCAAAGAGAATATTATAAAAATATTAAATATACGTCTTTTATAGAAATAAAGAAGAAGAGGCGCAGTTTCAAAACGGAGCCTCTTCTTCTTTGTTTAATTGTGCTATCTTTATGAAAATGTCATAATTTTTTAAGCTATGCAGAGTCAGTATTTAAGTAAAAAAATATTGAGTCTCTCTATCTATTCTTAATTTCACATGCAATATAGTTAATATTATTTTGGATTATCTTCGTCGTACCATTTTTCTATTTCGTTATCTGGAAAGCTAAAGTGATTCACTTGCTCTAATTTTTTTTGTAGTTTATCTAGATACTCTTTTTTAAATTGCACAATTCCTGGATATTCGTTTTCCAATTGTTTTCGTTGTTCATCAGGAAATGATTCTGGGATAATAATTGAGTTAAGAGAATCGCAACCTGTGAGAAGCAGCGCTTTCAGTCCTGAAAACCCTGATATATCAAGAGTTTCAATAGTTGATTCAAGAATAGAAAAAGACTCAATGCTTGTTGATGATTTCCTTAATTTTTTGATGTTCAAACACTCAGAAATATAGAGTGTTTTAAGCTTTGGAAATTTTGATACGTCAGGAATTATAATATCTAAATAAATAAGATTCATTTCTTCAATGTTTTTTGATGATCCATCCAATGATTTGATGTTAGGACAATCATGAATAGTTAGTTTCTTGAGTTTTGGAAATTCTGATAGATTGAAAGCTTCAATAGATAAACTACTAATATCTATTTTTTCAATATTTTTTGGCAATTCATGTAATGATTTGATATTAGAACATGTATCAATAGTCAGTTTCCTAAGCTTTGGAAATTCTGATAGATTAAGAGTTGCAATAGATAAACTACTAATATCTATTTCCTCAATGCTTTTTGGCAGTCTATGCAATGACCTGATGTTAGAACATTGATCAACAGTTATAGCTTTGAGTTTTGGAAATTCTGATAGATCAAGAGTTTTAATAGGTAAATCAATAAGTTTTACTTCCTCAATATTTTTTGGCAATCCATCCAATGATTCGATGTTAGGACAATCATTAATAGTTACTGTTTTGAGTTTTGACAATTCTGATAGGTCAAGAGTTTCAATACGTAAATCAATAAGTTTAATTTTCTCAATGTTTTTAGGCAATTTGTTTAGTGATTTGACATTTTTGCATTCCTGAAAGGATATGCTTTTAAGTGCTGAAAATTCTAATAGACTAGGAATCTCACTATTTAAATAAGAAAGCTTTATTTTCTTAAAATATTTTTTAATAATATTTTTAA
>NVUD01000002.1 GCA_002401785.1 Candidatus Babelota bacterium | reverse complement strand
AATTGCAGTATCAGGTAAAGTCTCAGTTACTCCAACTAATGTTAAAGTACCTGATGAATGAGTTGCACCTGTTACTCCTACAAGTGTTATAGTTCCAGTTGCAAAAACATTATTATTTGAAGTCTCACTTGTTATGCGTGGACTCTGTATTGAATCAAGGTATCGAGGATGCATGTTAACAATGATAGTCTCTTTAGGATGCTTTAAGTTATACGATCTTTTTGCTAAAGATGCTTCTGTTTTTTCTTTGATTATCCATTCTTTTAGTTCATCATTCCATTTGCAAGAAAAAAGACGATGTGCTTTGTCAGCTGCTATAGAAAATGTTGTTACATTATTTACTTGTGAAGCGGTAGGATTAAAGTGGCGGGTAATTAAATAATACCATTTTGATGGAATCTTGTCAGGTGCAGGAAATCTATTCATTCCAGTATTATCAGATATTTTTTGATTACCATTTAAGTACAAACATATTTCAGGTACATCTTCATGATCAGGCATATCAAGTTGAACAACAACCTGTCTTTTGTTTGCTGTTTGATCTGTATGTCGACCAGTTCTTCTTGCTGTATTTCTACAGATACCTTCAGAAACAAGAGACCCTATCATGCAAAAAATAATGAACATTCTTTTTTTTACCATGAGACAATCCTTTTATGTTTTGCATTTTTTTTCTATTTTACTTTAAAACGGTAGCAGAAAATGTGCAAGTTTTTTATATGAACGCTGAGTTTATCGAACTAAAGTTCCACTTTCAACTTTCTCTGCAACGGTTGCGGGAGTTAAGTTACCTTCTTTTGTTGTGGAAAAAAGCATCATTCCTTCAGRTACAATGCCAGCCATTTTTCTTTTTGGTAAATTAACAATAAAGAGGCCTTGAGTCTCTATGAGAGATTCTGGACTACAAGATTGTGCAACACCGGATAAAATTGTTCGCATGCCGTATTGACCAAGATCGACAGTAAGTTGTAGAAGCTTTGCTGAGTTCGGTACCGGAATAGCAGCTTTGATTGTTCCAACAGCTATTTTAACTTGAGCAAAGGTATCAATTGTTATTAAATCATCTTTTTCAACTACATTTTTTTTAACAACATTTTTTTCTGTAGTAACTGTTGCTTTTTTTTCTACTTCAATACGAGGAAAAAGTGGCTTGTCCAGTAAARTTGGTKTAAAAGTGAAGCTCCATGGGGTGTTRCGAATGATGAAGAATTGATCTTCTTCTTCTGTYTGTATGGAKCCCTCTTYGCCAAGAGCMGCACGAAGAGTTTTCATTTTTTCTGGTAAAAAAGGTGTAAGCAGAAAGCCAATGCAGTCAAGAGCATGAAKMGTTGCGCTTAAAAYTTCAYTAGTTAGTTCTATCTGATCTTCTTTTAATTTCCATGGTTCTTGCWTRTGTAGRTATGCATTAGTYTCYGAKACAAATGTCATCACGCTATGAAGTGCCTTATGAAATTGATAATGGTTCATTGAGTCAATGTAACTACTAATAGCTTCTTGAGCTTTCATATGAAGGCGGGCTGCTGGAACTTCCCAGGTATGAGGAGGAGTTAAAGAAGAGAGTTTTTTATTYTTTGTAAGTGTTAATGTTCGTTGTAAAAGATTKCCAACATTRTTGCTTAAATCTGCATTGATAATTGTAGTCATTTCTTTGGTTGAGCAATGACCATCATGTTGAAACGGAATCTGTTTCATCAAATAGTATCGAATAGAYTCTGGTCCGTATGTTTCAGCAAGAACTTCAGGATCTAGACTATTACCTAAAGATTTAGACATTTTTTGATCATCCATCAAGAGATATCCGTGAACAAGTAGCTTTTGAGGCAGAGGTTTTTGAAGCGCCATCAATAATGCTGGCCAATAAACAGCATGAAATCGAACAATATCTTTTGCCATGACATGTAYCTGAGCTGGCCACAAATTTTGATTTTCTGGTGCATAGTTTAAKGCACTGAGGTAGTTTATTAATGCATCAACCCAGACATAAATTGTATGTTCTTTGTCATCAGGAAATGGAATTCCCCATGAAACGGTYGTYCGTGAAATRCTTAAATCTTTCAAGCCACCCTTTACAAAGGAGATAACTTCRGCATATCGTTCTTTGGGAGTAATGAAATGAGGATGTTCTTTATAAAAYTCAAGTAGTCTGTCTTGATAACTTGATAGTCTGAAAAAATAACTTTCTTCAGATATTTTGTCTAGTGGCGTTTGATGGRTSGGGCAGGTTGTTTCTTCTGTYTGATCTGAGGGAGTGATGAATGTTTCACACGGTGTGCAATATMGTCCTTCATAATTTGCTTTGTAGATATCACCTTGATCTAGCAATGTTCTGATTGTTTCTTGTACAAGTTTTTTATGAACTGGATCGGTGGTTCTAATAAAATGAGAGTAGTCAATGCCAAAAGTTTTCCATGTTTTTTGAAATGGTTCAATCATGCTGTCCACAAATTTTTGCGGATCTGTTTTTTTTGTTTGAGCAACAGTTGCTATTTTTTGGCCATGTTCATCGGATCCTGTAACAAAAAATGTTTCTTTACCATGAAGTTGTTGGTATCGTGCAATAACATCGGCAATAACGGTTGAATATAATGTTCCAAGATGTGGAGCAGCATTGACATAATAAATGGGTGTAGTTACATAGAACGACTTTTTCACAGAAGACTCCCTTACGATACATTTTATTTATAGATAGCTTTTATATTGAATCTCTTTTGAGTATAAAAAGTTTATTATTTTTTGCAAATAGTCCTATTTTATAGATAGTCGTCTACTTCGGTTTTTAAAAAAAAAATGAAGAGAGTTTAAGTGCCTACTTTCTGCTCAGATTAAGTGAACATTTATATAAAATATATAGTTGAGATCTGTCATCATGCTTTAAGTGATGCTATTCTTTTTTAATTTTGGCAGAATTCCTGCTCTTTAAAGATCGGGGTTGAGGGTCATTCTTTTCTAGAGACTATGTTTTTTAAATTGTGTGAAAGTTAGTTATCCAGAGAACGAAGGCGCATCATGATTTTGACATTTAGTTTCAATTAATTTGCATGCTTCTTGAATATCATCGGTGATAACAAAAATATCTAAATCCTCTTTAAGAAGAAGATCATTTTTGAGCATGCATTCAGTCATCCATTTTTTCATTGGGTTCCAATATTCAGTACCAATTAAAATAACCGGCGTGTTAGGCATTCGGTCGCACTGAATGAGTGTTAGAATTTCAGAGAGTTCATCAATTGTTCCAAATCCTCCAGGAAAAACAACAAAAGCAACAGCGTATCGAACAAGCAGCCATTTTCGTTCAAAGAAATATTCCATCATGATATAGTCTTGAACATGAGGATTGATCTTTTCATTGTTAAGTCGTGTGAGACCAATAGCAAATGAGCTGAAATTTGTATCACAATTTTTTTCAACTGAACAGTTTGTTAGAGCACCTCGATTTGCAGCTTCCATAATTCCAGGACCACCACCAGTGATAATTGAAAACCCACATTGAGCAAGCTCTTGGGCGAGCATTGTTGCTTTTTTTCCTTCAGAAGAATCAGGTGTAATTCGTGAACCGCCAAAGAAAGTAACAGCTGGTTGTGGGAGCCGTGTCATTTTCCACATGCCAAATAAAAGACGTCTGTTAACTCCAACCATATGCCAAGCAAAAGTAAAAAATTTTGAAATACGTGAAAACATAGAACCTCACTTTTTTGTTTTTAAGAGTATAAAATATTATAAATTTGCTGACAAAATGTGATAGCATCACGTTTTGTTTTTTGGAAAATATTACGACCGATTGCACATCCACGTGCTCCTGCATTGATCTGTTTGTCTAAAGTTTTTAATAATTGTTTTGAATCTTGAGATATGCCTCCAGCACATATGACGCCGGTATTTCCACTGTTTTGAACAGCAAGGGTTAATTCAGCAAAGGATGGTGGGGGCATGATTTTGACAAAGTCAGCACCAAGTGATAATCCAACACCTGTAGCTCCTGCACTTAAATATTGTTGTTTTTCTCTATTGATATAGTTCCCTCGAGGGTAAATCCAAAGAGTTGCAATGAGTCCGTTTTCGTGAGCGACTTGAACCACTTTGGCTGCTTCTTGTAGCATGCTCGATTCATAGATGCTGCCTAAATAAATTGTGTATCCAAGACCAACAATATTAATTGATTGAGACGAATTTATAATAGTTTCAAGTGAGAACAATGTTGAACTGATTGGATCTTGGTCAGTAGTTCCAATCAGATTGCTCTTCCCATTGACCTTGACGATGTAGGGAATATCTTTAAAGTCCATGCCGTATCGTGAAATGAGGCCAAAATGTGTTGCCAGTGCAGAAATCGGTGCTTTTGAGCTTATTTCAAAAATATGCTCAGGTCTGGTCGCTTCAACAGGGACTTCAGGGCCATGGAAATCATCGTATAAATGTTCAAGACGTTGATCAGCAGCAAAAATAAAGATCCGTTCATAGGGGTCTTCATATGTTAATTGTGCGAAATTTTTTGTATATTTCTTTTTCTGTTTTGTCGGGACAGTCAGAGGGACTTTCATGATAACTCCTCATTTTTTTACAAAATATAACCAAAAATGGGCTCTCTGGGGAAGGCTTTTGCGCTTTTCTTTTTTTCGGATAAAGATAAGTCATTGAAGATGATAAAATAAAAATTATATTAAAGAGTTAAAAAATGAATAAAAAAGTAGGTTTTATATTAAATATATTGCTGTTTTGTGCGCCAATTTGTCTGCTTAAGTCAGCGATTTCATTACGTTTGAAAAAACATGGCAAGCAGGTAGAGCGTCAACTTTCTTTGTCAGAGTGTCAGAATATTAAGAAAAAATATCGTAGCGTTGGCATTCGATCTGATGAAAATAGTAAAGAACATCAAAAAGAGCTGTTTACGACTTCTTTTTTYAARCAGTATGAAAAAGTTAGGTCATTTATTGCAGCTCCACCTGAATATGCTTTGCATTGCAAAGCTGATTGTATCGAGATTAAATGTGATGAAAGAGAGAGAGCAGAGGTTTACTTCTTTGATAGAAGTAGTGATACTTTACTGGTCGCTTCYCCTGGTTTTGGATTTGCTAAAGAAGTGATGACATCTTTTGTAGAGATGTTTCCAAAATATGATGTTTTATTGCTTGAACAGCGTGGTCATGGAGCATCGGTCTTACCAGAAACAAAAACTGATCAACTTATTTGTTCGCTATTTAATATTGTTCCTTCATTGATTACGTGGGGTAAAAAAGAATCTCATGATTTAAATAAAATAGTTACTACGATTCGTAAGAAACGGCATAAGAAGGTTGTTGGCCTTGGATTCTGTTATTCATCACTTATTTTTTCGCAAGCTCAAAAAGAGTATCCTGATCTTTTTACACATCTTGTTTTTGATGGAGCGATCCTGAGTTTGGCAGGAACTTTCAAACGAATAAAAAAAGAAACAATGTTAGTAAATCAGATTTTTCCACTTGCAGGACGGTGTAACTTCATGCCAGGATTTGATTTGTTGATGAAAAAAGGGATCGATCATCTGGTTTCTTTGGCGGAAGGATCGACTTTATACAATGATATTAGTTTTTCTGAGTTACGTATCCCTGTTCTGCTCTGGTATGGAAAAAAAGATTTATTGGTGCCATCTGATGACTTCGAGTTGCTTTGGGATGCACTTTCAGTCGAGTACAAAGTCGCAGTRATRACAGAAAATAGRCATCTGGTCAATCATCTGAAGGAAAAAGAGCTRTATCGATGGTCAATTGAGCTTTTTTTGAGTCAAAATCTTTCTTAAAAAAAANTATTCTTTTTATAAATAAACACTGGATCAAAGTATTGCAATTTGAAATCATAATCTGTTATTCTCAGAATATAGACATATTTCAATATGAACATGTTTTGATATGAACATGTTTCAATATGATATTTATGATTGTTATTAAAATAGTAATAAAAAGGGGATAACAATGAAGAAATTACTGTACGGCATTGTCTGCTTGATGTTTCTTTTTTCTGTTGAGCAGAAYATGGAAGCAAAAATGAGAACTTCACAATTTAAAGAAAAAGGTAGACGTAAAAATAGATTGTTAAAAAGAGAAAGACGTGCCTTGAAAGATGATRAAAAACGAAAAGCTGTTGCCGTAGCTGTGAGAGATATTGGAACAATGTATCCAGTCGGGTATTCAGATRYTGTTMAAGATGAAGACACTCTTGAGGAGCTGATTGATGAAATCGAAATGAATTATGATRNMAANTMTTTTARATAAMGATARAGATGMYTTTAAAAAAGCGAGTAAAAGAGCTCGTAAAAGACGGAAAGAAAAGCGTCAAAATATAGCAAAAGTTGAAAAGTTTTTTGATTTTCAACAAGATGAATTTAATACATTAAAATAAAATATCAGATGATTTGAAGTTWGACAACTTACAGTTAAACAACTTGCAGTTAAACAACTGAGAGTCAGAATAAATTATGGCCTTTTTCTGTACGATGATTAGAAGCTTGCTTTTAGTTGTTTACATAAAGAGGCCGTTTTTTTTGACTTTGACTAGAAATTATTCTATAAAACCGCTTCAATAACCAGACGTTTGTCTTTTGATCACTCGTTTTTGTAATCTATAATATAAAAATTATTTAAAAAAAAGATTATAAAAANGGGGTGRGGTTATGATGCGTCACARAGAAWYYARATTTTTTCGATCGATTCTATTTTTTCTTTTAATCAATATTTATTTGTTGCCAGTTGTATTTGCTGCTGGTGCACCTCCACTGCCAGCAACATCATCGCCAGAAGTTTCAGAAAAAATAAAAAAACAAGTGAAACAAGTGGCGTTGGAGGATGAATTTGGGAAAGAAAATTTAAAAAAAGTAGATAATATACTAGTAGATTATTCAAGTGAGGATGAAGTTGAAAATGATGATTCATTGGAATTTGATGAACCAAGCATACAAGAAACAGGATTTATTGAACAGGTTTCAAATGTTCTCTTTCCAGAAGAATCGTTACCAAAGGTGGATTTATTAGCAGCATCGTCATTGGGTAAATTAACAAAAGAAGAAGAGAAAGAAGAAGAAGAAGAAGAAGAAGAAGAAGAAGAAGAAGAAGAAGAAGAAGAAGAAGAAGAAGAAAAATTGCATGTATCAAATGTAAAAAAGTTTATTTCAAGATCGTTAGAATTAAAAAATGCTACTAAAGAAAAAGGGTTAGATAATTTTAATGAGGCTACTTTTAAGGGATGGATATATTTATCTTCAGATAATATATTTGATATGATTAAGAATCAGGTTCTTGAAGAGAATGGTGATTTTAAAAAAGAGTATACAGGTTCATTTCTGCAACTGTTTTTACAACAGGTTGGATCAGAACAACATGGAAAAGGAATAGCAGAAGAATATCTCAAGATAGCTTTAAAACAAAAAGAAATTTCAGAAGAAAATTTTATCAATTTGTCCCTACAAACAGGAAAAATTACTGTATTATTGCAAGCAGAACAAAAGAAAAGAAAAGATAAAAAACTTCCGTTTTCTTTTGATGCAAAGTGGTTTATTGAGAATTTATTAAAAGTTAATAAAGATGAAATTGATAACGCTTACAAAGGGATTGACAGAAGTATGATTGCAGAGTGGGCCTATTTGCCTCAAGAATCTGTATTTAATAAAGTTAAAAAGGAAGCTCTTATGTCAAATGGAGAGTGGACTGAACAGTATAAAAAATCATTATTACGAAAATTTATTAATGATATGGGGCATGAAAATCTTGGATATAGTAATTTAAATGATTTAGTTACTAAATATCCTCAGTGGGAGATAGCTAAGGATGATCAATTAGTTCTTAGTTTATTTAATCGAACAAAAGAAATTTATACATCACTTCTTGCTGAAAAACGCAAAAAAGTGGCGAAACATAATTTGTCATTTGCAGATACAGTAAGAAGCGTTTTCTTTGATAGCACAGAAGATGACAACGATAGCGATGATGACGACGATGATGACGACGATGATGACGACGATGATGACAACGATAGCGATGATGACGATAGCGAAGAAGAAGAAGAAGAAGAAGAAGAAGAAACTCCAATATCATCAAATGTAGGTAGCCGACCTTCAGATCCATCGCCATCGCCATCGCCTCCAACATCATCTCCATCGCCATCGCCATCGCCATCGCCATCGCCATCGCCATCGCCATCGCCATCTCCATCGCCATCGCCATCTCCATCGCCGTCCCCGTCTCCATCGTCAAGTGAAATTATAAAATTGGTTAAAAAAAATGAAAAAAATTATCAAAAACAACGTCTGATTTTAAAAAATATTTCAGGTCTGTTGATTGCCTCTGCTGCTTCAAAAAAGGAAATGTGGTATTACAAAGTAAATGATAAAGGCGACTTGATAATAGATGGMCCAAAAAAAACCTTATTAGAAGTTCAAAATKTATTGCAGAAGCAACTTGAGGCGTTACCARAGATTTATTTTCCGATTGAGCATAGAAAGAAYGTTAAAGARAAGTTTRMATTTAAAGAAAATGGTAAWGATATAMAGTTATCACTYGSTGCATATGCWGCTCTGTTTGCCAAAGAAGCAGTTTTTGAGTGGTTCCGAACTATTGAAGTTGATGGTCAATTTATATTTCAAATGACTCTTGAAGATATTAAATCAGTTAAAAAGTATAAAAAAGATGGAATCCTTGCAGATTTGAGTAAACAGTTTGAAGAAGAAAAAAATTATGTGGAAGCGTATGAAGAAAATATAAAAAAAATCGATTTATTCATAGAGAAYAATGTTGAAATGTCAAMGTCATTTTTTATGAGYAAATTATCGGATCGTTYGAAATCRATAGTGAAACATATGTTTTTTCTGATTAAAAATCCTGAAAATGTATATACGAAAGAGTTCATTAAGCGAAAAATAAAACATACGAAAGATGATCAGTGTCAGGAAATTATTGATGCCATGTTTGAGTTGCCTATAAAAGTTTCTACATGGASCTACTTATCATGGAATCGAGAATGGTATGAAGAGAATACCACTGATAGGTTTTCAATTATTCAGTACGCAGCTTTCTATGCTGCTGAAGATATTTTTGATTGGTTGCTTGAGTTAGAAAATAAAGAAGGTAATAAATACTTTCAAAAATGTTTAGATACAGRAGGTATTAGTTTTTTACAAAAGATGATTAAAGAGGGTGCAGATCGCAAAAAAGATTATCCTGATAAATATGGTATTAAAACTCCAGATCGATATCCAAATATGAAGTTAACGAAAGAGCGTATTGGTAGGTTGAGCAAGGAGGAGGATCATGGTGCGTATCCATTATTAATTTTGGGAACAGCGAAGGATGCAATTACTCCTCAATTTCAAGATAGAACAGAAGATGCTTTAATTAAAATTAGAAATATGAATTCAGATCAAAAAACAGCTTTGCGTAACATTATTTCACTGCTTGAGGCTTCAGCTGAAAATAAAAAAAATCCAGGAACAAGAAGTAACTGTCAGTTTTACAGCTTGAATGYTGAAAATAAGAGGTTTGAAAATTCTGAAATTGCATCTTTTGCAGAGGCCAAGGAAGCAATARAAAAAAGTATCAAAGAAAAAAAAATATTTGATACTTCTGATGATAAAAAAATAGCAAATAGCTTGTTTCCATTTGTTATTGATCATCAGGGAGAGGAAACGATTATTAATCTTTCWGTKWTSATGTAYGCRWWRTTRTATRCWSAYSNTGCTKRARTTYAMRWKKWWWKAYRRTTTSWWRRWKKMASKRRAGAAATCTGTTTTTAATATTGTACTTGACCAGTACGAAAAGCTTTCGCGTTATTCAAATTTAATTCCTGATGGGTTAAATGATGATTATCAACGTAAAAAAAGTCGGGCCATATCGGTTGATTTTGCTGGTATAGATCAAGATGTATATAAAACAGAGCAGAAAAAATATTACCGTCAGTCGAGTAAGATTCCTGTTTCAGTTTATCATTCCAARATTGAGGAAAAACAGACAACTTTTAGAGTAAAAGAGATACTGAAGCAGCTGATATTTATTATTAACAATGCAGATATGAGTAATACAAGAAATTTTTTAGTAAAACAGATTGAACGACTTACAGAGTCTGAGCAAAAAAATATTACTCAGCCAGTTATAAGTTTTGATGGGGAGATAAAAGGTGCTGTTCGTTCAGAACTGATCAATATTTTACAATTTGCTGCTCTTTATTCAGAGGTGCATGTTTTTGAGTGGATATTGAATCTTAAAAGTAGTCAGGGGAAGTTTGTTTTTAAAAATACTTTAGGTGAAAATGATATTAAGTTTTTAAGTAACATCCTTGATGATTTTGATAAAAATTCAAATTTTAGAGGTGATGGTTCATATGTAGCTGTTAAAAAAGAATTGTTGAAGAAACGGATTGAAACTTTAAAAACAAAAGAAGTAAATCCATTTTTATCGGAAGAGTCGTTAGGGAATCCTTTGGTTGATTTAGCTATAGAAGATGCAATTCCATCGCTTGATGTTGAAGAACTTCTTGCAATTGACAAAAAAAAGTTGACCGATCAACAAAAAACTGCTTTACGTAATCTCATGATAATTCTTGAAAAATCAGCTAAAAAAAGATGGCAAGGTAAAAAAATTGATAAGTTTCTTCTAAAGAAAYTAATAACGAAGGTTGATGGTAAAACGGCGTTTGAAAATAGTGACATAGGTCCTTTTTCTCTTAAAGAATCTATGGGAACGTTGTTAGTTGAAATAAAARCTAAAGATATTTTTTATTCGGTTGGCAAMCAGGCTGCAGCGAATGTTCTTTTACCATGCAAAGTGATGCATGAAGGGSAAGAGCATGYATTACAACTTTCAGTGATGATGTAYGCGAAGTTGTATGCTCGTGATGYTGAAGTTCAAGATTTAATACAATTTYTTGATGGAAGYARTCCTCGAAAAGCTATTTTTGATGTTTCAGTTAATCAGTACGAAGAATTATCCAAAAACTCAAAATTAATTCCTGTTGTTAAAAGTGTACAAGAGGATTATAAAGCAAAAAAAGAAGCACGTCAGAAAGAAAATTTACAAGCAATCCCTTCATCATCAATGATGATTGGAAAATTACCTGATTTTCGATTAGAAACACCGGGTGGCAAGGATAGTATTCCAAAACTTCAGGTTGATACATTATTTAGTATAAGATCGAAGCGAAATGCAGATGAAATAAAAAAAGAGAACAATCAGATAACAGCTTTAAGAAACATCATGCTTCTGTTGGAAAAGTCGGCTAGAAAAAGATGGAGAGAAGACGCTGTTGGAATTTCTGTATTGCAAGAGTTAGATTATCAAAAAATAGATGGAAAATCACTTAAAAAGCCAACACGTTTTAAAGATTCTGAATATAATTACAATTTATTAGTAGCTGCTTTGAGTCAAGTTAAAATAGATATAAAAAATGATAAAACATTTGATTTACCTGTAGACAAAAAGTTTGCAAATAGGCCGTTGTCCTTTTTAGTTTTAGGTCAAGATGGAAAAACATAT
This sequence comes from Candidatus Babelota bacterium, assembly GCA_002401785.1. Taxonomy (GTDB): domain Bacteria; phylum Babelota; class Babeliae; order Babelales; family CAZZPM01; genus CAZZPM01. Next base: position 116,054 of record NVUD01000002.1, on the reverse strand, counting down.
AAAATAGAGATATCTGTGATGATGTATGCAATGTTGTATGCAGAGAAATCATTACAAGAATTTCTTGAAAAAATTCTGGACTCAGAAGGAAATAGAGTATTTGATATTTCATTTGAACAGTATAAGCATCTAATGTCTATTACTAAATTGATTCCAAAATCAACGTCTATCAACGTTGACTATGAGAAAAAGAAAAAGAATTATGATGCAGCAAAAACTAAGAAAATAACAGAGGCTTATGACGAGGAAATAAAAGCGTATGAAGATGGAAATCTTAAAGAAGAAGTSTYWWMKYRMMKWARRWYWMWYAKTGMMATGMAYMRAGTWYYWYYWKKKSGTSGRKAWAYKWKKRWSRWKRWTMTWWTWKKCMKMCATAATTCAGAAAAYTCACATATTAAATCGTATATATTTCGTGAATTACAGAGCATGTCTGTTGCACAAGCTGCAGAYCTTATTAATACAAAGGTATCATTTTCTGTATCAAAATATGGTAAATATTGGGGAATTGGTCAGGGTAGCTTTTCAGAGCAACAGCTTGATTGTACCATTTTAGAGTACGCAACYTTATTTGCTGATGCAGATACGTTTGATTGGATYATTAGTCTTAATGATAAGAACGATGGACTTCTTTATTTACATGCTTTAACGAAAGAGGCTATTGAAAAAAATAAAACCATAGAATGGTTAAAGAATCAGATTCAAAATATATCGAATCATAATAAAACTTTTACTGATATTTTTTTATATAAAGAAATGATGGATAAAAATATTTCAGTAGAAGTTTTACAAGATCGTATGRAGATTTTAAAACCTCTKTCTATTGATACTATTGGARAAGTAAMAATTGGAAMAGAAGGCTTTRGTATTATTCCTRTTTTAGATGAAGYTGGATTAATAGAACTGAAAGATATTRATAATAARCAGAAAGAGTCTCTGTATAATTTGTACTCGTTGTTTGAGGCATCACAGAAAAAAGAGACTAGTTGTTGGTTGTATAAAATGAATGAAAGCAAGAGTGGGTTTGAGCATGGAGACGCTAAGCTTGGATTTGAAGCATACAAACAAACCGTGATTTCGCAGATGAATACAAATCTGAAAAAACATGTTTTTGATGATGTTAATGATGCRAATTYRYTRCTTCCATTTAAAATTGTTGTTGRAGGCAAGGAGCAAAATATACAGATTTCCATTGCTATGTATGCGATGTTGTATGSACAGAAATCTGAGATTGATTGGTTGATGGGAGAGCAAGTAGTTGGTCAYCCGAATGCATTGAARAATTCACTTAAGGAAAATATTTTTAGTATTTCCTTYKTTCARTACGAAGAGGTGAGAAMAGRRATTAATWCATTGATACCGTCTGTTGATCGAGTRCAAAAAGATTTTAAAGAGAAAAAGAGAGAATATCTCACGCAACAGCGAGAAGAGGATGCAGCTCAACGAAAGATTCTAGCATTTCATTTAAGAATTAGTGCATGGGGCAACGGGCAAGAAAATGATCTTACTTGGGGTCAAGTGGTTAAGGCTATACGTACAGAAAAAACAGAGAGAGACGTACAAAATATCTTGATGAGCTTAATCTACTTTTTGCAACATCCTACMGARRATGATGTGAAGAAAAGTATAGAAGATGCTATGAGTAAGTTGAGTTGGGATGAAATGCTTCAGTTACATACAAAGTTACCATTCAGACTTCTTCTAAAGAAATCGGCAGGGCATGAAAATCATTCTTTATCTCTTTTACAATACGTTGCTCTGTTTGCTTCATATGATGTTTTTGAATGGATGCTTGGTTTGAAAATAAAAGGAGATCGRTTTGCATTTATTCAGAGTTTGAGTRAATYYCAYTTTCTTCAACTTATTGAGCTACAARAAAATMATGCAAAATATAAAAATATGAAGMTKACGTATGCTGGTTCTAAGGRTAGAAYAAAAAAACAAGGGGMTAAAAGAGATCTTGAKTCCATGSAAGATATTCTGGTGTATGGAGCTGAGAAAGTCGATGATGACACGCCATTTTTTGTTAAAGATAAGTTTGAAGACAAGTTGAATCAACAAAACTTCAATACAGAACAGAAACTATTTTTAGAAAATATTATAGCATTGCTTGAAGCTTCTGCACATAGAAAAAAGACATTTGAAATTAAAGAATTAAAAGATTTTAATCAAAATTCCCGAGTRAKGCCTTTTGAAGWTGCGAAARAWWYAATYTTGGAYGGTTTAAAAGAGAAGAGYAATATTTTTTCTAGTAGAARTGAYTCTAGACGARTYGGTTTKCCTTTTGAGTGTGAACGTAARAAATGGGAATATTCTTATTTTKCTAGGAATMAAAAAKTGCACAAAATGMAACTATCTTTAATGACATATGCAGTTTTATATGTTGTTGACGAAGAAATTATTACAGCACTTTCAACGTATCGAGGGAGTGACGATCTTTTATTATTCGGTATCACTGCAGAGCAGAAAATATTTTTAAGAGAGTACAGAACTAACGATCTCGTAACTAAGGATCATCGAGTAAAAATAAATATATTTCAGAGAAAACAGAATATCATACGAGAACGAGCAAAAAAAGAGCGACGGTTAGCAAGAGAAAGAGCTCTTGAAACGCAATCTCATAGAGTTGATTCTTGGGTTCAAGAATCTAGAAATACAGAAATKCTTCAATCTCTCGCACGTGTAGCTATAGCATCTCATCTGCCTTATTTTTTCARAATGATACTTTATTYAATTGATAAACCAGGTGATGATGAAGTACGAAAAATCATACRTGAAGAGATRAAAAAGAAAATTACCGATARAGATATTGCTGAAATGCAAACAAAAATTTCTTTTGATCTTATTCAAAAAAGTGGTGAAAAAGAGAARAAAGAGTTAAGTCTTCTTGCTTATGCATCTTTATATGCTGAKATTAGAGTAATCAATTGGATTTTATCTTTACAAACAGMAGATGGRYTSTATTTGTTYAGAAAYCGAATGGAAAAAAGCGAATACGATRAMATYGTTRAAYTTGTRAAARCAGRTCGTTATTTGAAWATMACTCCATGGTCTCTAACCTCAACGGCTGAAGATCGACTTCTTAAAATTTCAGAAAAAGAAAGTGGAAAAAAGGATAAAGTAGAATTAATTATTCCAGATATCCAGTATGATGAAGTTGCAAAAATGCTTAACTCAACATTAAACAGAGAGCAAAAAGAGCTGCTGGTAAATATGATCTTCTGGCTTGACGCATCACGGTCTGGAAAAGAAAATTTTTGGTTGTTTACATTGGATGAAGAGGGTATGAGTTTTAATTATCATAAAATAATACCAGTTAAAGATGCTGCACTAGCTATTGTTAATATGTTTATTAGTGATGGAAAAAAGGTTTTCACAGAGAAGGATCAAGAAAAAATTGAAACTTTACTACCTTTTATTATTGAGGTTAAAGAGTTAGATGGTAATCTTCGATCTGAAAGGRTAGATCTATCATTAATAGAATATGTCTGTTTGTATGCAATTGATTTAGATTATAATTTTTTTAAGACTCATGAGGATCAGGAAAATATATTATTTATGAAAATATTTCATACAAGTTATAATAGTAGATTGCAAAAATATACAACAGATAATGTTATTAAAATGAATGCAGAAGAAGCAGCTCGGGTTAGAGAGAGATTTGAYTTTTTTATAAATAAATCTTCTACAATATCTCTTAGAGAAAAAGCTGAATCTCTAGGTAAGGAAAAGAGTGAAGAGGCTGATTATCTATCATTGCTTACAAGTAATTTYAAAGAAAAAGTGAATAAATGGGAAAAAAGMTTAACTAAAGAAAATTCTTTAAAARATGCAGTTAGTGATATTRATRSAAARWMWTATCTRCCAAGTCAAAAAGARATTCTGAAACAATTTTTATATTTAATAGATAATCCRACATTGATACAGGAGAGGTTGATTATTGAAAAAGAGATTRAAAAACARTCTTTTGATATTAATATTGTTAACTTGCCTCTTCTGTTTTCATTGAAAAAAATTGCTAAAGAAGCCGAGAAAGAGAAGAAAGTCGTAGAATTTAAGCATATGAATATTATTCAATATTCAATGTTGTTTGCTGACAGAGAGCTTTTAAAGTGGATGTTAAGCTTAAAGAGTAATCGCAAGTTGGTATTTAAGCTTCAAGATCAAAAAATAAACGTTGTTAATACAATATTGGAAGATATAGGTGCATATCCTGAGAGCAAAGTTGAACAGAATCAAAAGTCAATTTTTACTCTTTTCTTTAGTCAAAAAGATAAAACACTAAATGATCTTTTTGAAGATCTTGAAGCAGTTTCTATAGCACCACGAGTTCCGCCACGTCTGGTCAAAGAAGAGGAAAAAGAGAATAAAGCTCAGGAAGAAKAATATAAAAAGTTAATCGACGAAGGTGAACAATTTAAAGCTTTTTATGAATCAATAGAAAAGTCTATTGRTGATGATGATGAAAATGCAGAAGAGTTTAAGGAGATAAGCAAATTTCTGTTTTTTGCTTTACATCANGNGNATGAAGGTCTACGTRAATATGTTRARCAACGAATTAWAAAATCATTTAATAGAGAAAATTATCAAAAACTACATAAAAAATACTTGTTTGAAGTAGATGCTCATAATTGGTCGGCGGCGTTTAATCTTACTGGTTGGAATGAATTTTCGGAGAAAAAAGAGCTCGAAATTTCATTATTAGAATATGCTGCTCTGTACAGATCAGATGAAGCTTTGAGTTGGATGTTGAACTTAACATTAGAGGATGGTTCCAATCTGTTTAAATATAGTATTGAACCAGAAGATTTTATCAGATTGCAGAGTTTGCAAAGAGAAGCAGGTGAGTACAAGGGTGAGAAAGAGCGATATCCAGGTATGAAGAAAGATCGTGATTTAGATGACTTTAAAAAAGAGTTGTTAAAAGAAGAAGAAGATCTTTTGATTGTAAAGCAAGAAGAAAAAGAAGAAAAAAGAGCTGAAGAAAAAGAAAAAAAAGTTGTAGACGTTGAACAGCAAGCAGAAAAAATAAAAATGACAGAAGCTCTTGAGATTTTTAATAAAGCAAAAAAGCCAGACTTAGAGTCTGGAGCTCAAAAAGAAGACTCCTCACTTGAGGTCAAAGAGGCTATGCCTCTTGTAGAAATTCAAAAATCATCTTCTGAAGCAGTCAAAGATCCTGTTCAAAAAATTATAAAAGAAGAGGTTCAAGAAGAGTTTTTTGAGCATGRGSCCGTAGGAGAWCAGATACWAGAGGTTCAAAAAYTAGAAGAATCTAARGAAATTGAAGATATCGTTCAARAGGATCAAGAAATARAAGAAGTTGAAGAAGYAGAGAYAGAGGTTGATCTAYCTGRYTTAGGTAGAYCAATTTTATCTGATCAGTTTAAAACAGATCAATACATCAGCATGGAGCAGAAGGCATGTATGTTAAGTGTCTCATCATTAATTCACGCAGATGCACTGAAGAAAAATAAGTTTGAATTATACGAAAGCGCTGGAGATGACTTTAGTCGATCAAGTAAAGATATTAAAGATGCGAAAAATGAAATTGAAGTCTTATTTGAAAAAAATAAAAAACAGCTTGTAGGTCCTGCAAACAGAGCAAGAATGAACAAGTTGTTACCGTTTAATATTAARATTAAAAATAACAGTTACTTTGGTGCTGAAACAAAAGATGAAACAGTTGAACTTTCTTTAATGATGTATGCATTGCTTTATGGATCAGATGAAACAATTGATTTGATGAAAGATTTAAAAGATGATTTGGGTGAATCGTTGTTTGATACGACATTGTATGAGCATAAAAAAGTTAATGACTACATACAAAAAGAATTTATTGAGTCAACGTCCGAGTGGAGTAAGGATTATGAGCAAAAAAATAAAGAAACTGCATCCGAGTTTCCGTTTTTAGGTGAGGATAAGATTAATCAACATTATTTATTGCAACTTTATACTCTAGTTGAGCGAGATAAAGAAAATCGTCTAAGAATGATAGTTGAGTCAGTAGACAGATTAAAGGATATCTTTAAAAAAGAACTTTCTGAACAACATAAAAATATTATCAAGTTGTTTCTCTTGGTTTTTGAARATCCTGAAAACTTAAAATTGAAACAACATATTGAAGYTCAGGTGAAGAAACAGCTTAATCGAAGTAATTATCGTAACCTGCATCAGAAGCTTTCATTTGAAATAGATCATGTTGATGGTAAAGAGAGTGTAAGATTTTCCTTGCTTGAGTATGGAGCATTGTATCTTGAGGATGATACATATTATTGGATGTTAAACTTGCAGCTGGCGGGTGGCTTTTATTTATTTAAATATAGCATCAAATCAAAAGAGTTTAATGAATTAGATAAATATATCAAAACGGCACTGTCGCATCCAGGAATGCAAGCAGGTCGAAAACTATCTGAAGAGGATTTGCTCGTATCATTTCCTGAAAAACATGGCTTTGGTTTTGTAGCTGCATCACTTTTGAGTTCATCAATKAAGATTAATCAGTTGAAAGGGTTAYCTAATGTTGRAGATCMAAAAGCAAAAGAATTTGTGAATCGTTTATATATGTTATTTGAGTCATTTATTCGTGGTGATAGGCGTATTCAGAAAAATAAAATGAAAAAAAGTGATRAAACTYTGCTGTCKKATCTGTTAACTATTCATGAAGCAAAAGAGCAGCTTGAAAATGAACTSARAATATATCAARATATTTTATCTRAAAATAATTTAACATMTATAGTTRAGTCTGMAGTTGMRATTAGTCCGGGAGGYTGGGGWYTTRTWGGATATACATCGAMAAAARYRACTCTGTCTATGCCACTTGTAGCGTATGCAATGTTATTTTTGTCTGAAGATCAGTATCAATGGTTTCAAAATCTTGATAAAGATTTGAATGTTTTTTATCTATCGAGTGAGAATTATGATCTACTTCTTGAAGATTTAAAAAAGAACTCATTAGAAATGACTGAAGGGTCTAAGAGACGGTTTGATGATCATATGAAAATAATACAAGAACGTGAAGCATCGGTGGAAAAGAAAGAAAAAGAAGAGCAAGAGAAAATAGAGAAAAAAGAGCGTGAAAAAGAACTCAAACGAGAAGAAAAAGAAAAAGAAAAAGAGCGCAAACAAGTAGAGGTTGCACGTTTAGAAAAAGAACGTTTTGAAGAGCAGCGTAAACAGTTAGATCAGCATATTAAAAAAATGGAAAAAAGTGAAGAAGAGCAAGAAAGTCAATGGCAAGATATAGAATCAGAAACAAGTGAACAGCTTTCTGAGTTTGAGGATATGACAGATGCAGATTTTGCATTCATTCAAAAAAGTGATCAAATTCGGAATGAAGAAAGGTTAAAAAAGGAAAGAGAGCAGCAGGAGCAACGTCGAGTTGAGCAAGAAAGGATGTTATCTCAGAGTATTAAAAATATGGAAATAGAAAGACAAGAGCTTTCTAAGCGTGAAAATCAGCGTAAGCAAGCAGAAGAAAAAAGAGAGCGTGACCGTAAGCTAGAAGAAGATCGTCTAGAGGAAGATCGCAAAAAGCAAGAAAAATTAGAGGAAGAGCGTAAGAAACAAGAAGAGCGATTACGTGAAGAAAAAGAACGTGAAGACAAACGYCGTCAAGTAGAACAGAGTGAATTATTAGCTCAACGTGAACGGATGAAAATAGWAGAAAAACAGAAAGAAGAAAAGATTTCTAAGCAACCTTCTGAAAGTGTAACAATAGAAGATGTGAGAGAAGAAGATGAATCAGAAGAAAGTAAAAAAGTAAAAGAGTTGGAAAAACCTATCTTAGATATTGAGCATAAGCCAGTTCTTGTAGAAAAAGAGAAGCAAAAAGAAGCAGTCAGTAAGCTTGAGCAAGAAAAACAGAAGCGTTCTGCAGACAAAGAGCTAAGCACAAAAATGAAGATTTTTTATACAGAGGAGTTGTATAAAGAGGCAGTTGCAAAGCTTACAAAGAATAAATATATTAAAGATTGGCCTTTCTTAGAATGGGCAATTAAATTTTCAGGTTTTTCTATTGCAGGGCAGCTTGAAAAATTTGCTTCATATAAAAAAGATATATTAGAAGTTTATATAAATAGTAATGTTGATGATATTTTGAATACGCATGTAGCTGCAATTGATCTAGCACTGAAACTTATTGAAAACATAACAAAAAATCTGTATCTCAAGGATCATATCAGTTCGAAAAGTGATTGGAAGGAATTTTGTCAATCGTTGGCTCAATTACTTGAAAAGAATCCAGAAAATATCAAGAAGTATTATCAATGGACTGATGGGAGATTAGAGCAGATATCTTTACAAGATTATTATCTGCTTCTTGATCAGAAAGTGCCAGAAGATCTGTTGAAAGAAGAAAAAGAAAAAAATGAGTCTATTGTCAGAGGTATCAGGTCATTATCTCAAAAATTTAATGGATCGATTACAGATGCAAGTAGCTTGAAAGATTATGTTCATTGGCGTAGCAAAAAAAAGAGAGTGACATTTCGAATTCTAGAGAGAAAAAAACAGTTGCATTAAGTTTTATAGCGATTTGTATTAATTAAAAAAGAGAGGATGCCAAGCCTCTCTTTTTTAACGTTTTAAGACTTTTTTGCTATTTTTCGATAAATCTGTACCATTATTAGTAATCTCCCATCTGGGAATATTAACTCTGACATAGATGATTTTTATTATGTAAGGATACAAGTATGAATGAAGTAGAAAAAGACCTTATGCAGTCAAAGCAAAATATAGAAATTAAAAATGAAGAAGTGATCGTCGAAGAAAAAGTTGAAGCAGTTTCTGCAGAAAAATCAGAAATGGAAGAATCTTCATCTGAAGAAAAAAAAACTGAAACTATGCAGATTATGATTCATCCAATTCCTCAAGTGGTTCGTAAGGCATTTGAAATGATGATGAATGATCTGTTTGTGATACAGAGCGAAATTGAAGATAAACAGAATCTTGCGAATGATCAGAATAGAGTTATTGGTGAGCGAATTACTTCTTTAGTAAAAGAGTATGATATTGAAGTGAACCGATCTCACTACGAGCATTTTGTAAAAAGTATTGCAACATATATGCAGCTTTTACATGATATCGGTCGTGAATTCAGAGATGAAATCATTCTTTGTCATCATGTTGCCAGCTTGGAAGAACCAAAATTATATGACATGCCAGTCAATATAGATCTTGAGTCATATAAATGGTTTTTGGGACATGATGCATTGACAGAAGAAGAGAAACAGACTCTTCTTTTAGGTAAGATTCAACAAGTGAAACGACATATTAAGACAGTTAAAAAAGACTTACGTGTAAGTTTTTCTCGTTATTTGTATGGATTTGATGCTCAAATGAAACAGGTTGAACGCATTGAGCTGTCAATGAAGCAGGTTGAAATCAAAAATAGACAGATGCAAGCAAAGCAGGTTAATGCAGAGTCATCTGTTGCAAATCAAGACGCTTCATCTGTTGAAAAAGAAGTGAAATCTCAAGTCCAAGAAGGGGCTGTATAGAGTAGTTAATAACATTTTTATTTATATAAGTGAGGGTCTGGTATGATACGAATTCCTCTCCCATTTCAATTGTTGGGAATATGTGCGGTAGTACTTTTTGGTGGCAATTTGATGCCCTTAGTGATGGTAAAATCGATTTTTACGTTGAGTCTGCTTTTCAAAACTTGTTTGATGGCATTTCTTCCATTTTTAATTTTTAGCTATGTTACAAGCGGTATTTTATCATTACGTAAAAATGCACCTCTTATCCTGGCAGTTATTTTAGGATTGGTCTGTCTATCTAACTTTATTGTTGGAATGACATCGTATGGGTTATGTGGCCTTGCAATGCCATTGCTTGCTAAACAGAGCATACAGTTTACAGCTATGCAATCGTTATGGACAATTGAGCCATACTTTCTTTTTGATTTGCCGATTCCTATTCGATCAGAACAAGCTCTTCTTGCGGCGATGGTAATAGGTACTTTATTAACCTGGTACCCAATAAAAGCTTGCGAACGGTCTATTTTACGATTAAAAGGGTATGTTGATTTTTTGATACGTCGTGTTTTACTTCCATTTTTACCGTTATATGTTTGTGGTTTTTTACTAAAGATTCAGGGTGAAGGCTTGCTTCAACAGGTTCTTGGTGATTATTCCCTGACATTTTTAGTGATGCTTATTTTACATTGGGCTTTTCTGTTTATCTGGTATTTGGCTAGTCAGGCAGGAAACTTTTCACTTGCGCGAGAAAAAATATTGAATGCATTACCAAGTTATATGACTGCACTAAGCACCATGTCGAGTACTGCAGCAATTCCGGTAACATTGAATTCTGCAGAAAAAAACAGAGTCCATGAAGGGCTTTCAAATGTTGCCGTACCTATTTTAGCTAATGTGCATCTTCTCGGTGATGCGGTGAGTATTCCATTATTAGCTCTTGTTACTAAGAGTCTTTTTACTGGTGGCTTTCCTGGAGTAATAGAATATTTGTGGTTTTTGGGCTATTTTGTTATTTCAATGCTTGCTGTCGCCGGTATTCCTGGTGGTGGAATTATGGTAATGATTCCCGTTTTGGAATCGATGTTTCATTTTTCACCAGATATGATCTCATTGATCACAGCCTTATATTTAATGCAAGACCCATTTGGTACAGCTGCAAATGTAATGGGCGATGGAGCTTTAGTAATCATGGTAGAAAAAGTTGCTCGTCGTTTTAAACTTTTAGATTAATAGTAAAAATAAAATTTAAGGAAAAATTATGGAAGAAAAAGTAACGCCATTGTTTGCATTACGACATTCTGCTGCACATTTGTTGGCTCAGGCAGTCACCGAGTTGTATCCTGATACTCAGTTAACAATTGGACCAGTGACCGAGCATGGTTTTTTCTATGATTTTCTACCTCAGAAAAACTTCACGATTGATGATTTACCAGTGATTGAAAAACGGATGCATGAGCTTGCTAAAAAAAACTATCCAATTACTGGTGGTCAGGTGCCAAAAAGTGAGGCAGCTGCTCTCTATTCAGAAAATAAGTTTAAGCAAGAATTGATTGATGGAATTGCTGGTGAAACAGTTGGTATTTATTACCAGGGTGACTTCTTTGATCTATGCCGTGGTGGTCACGTTGAGCGGTTAGGTGAGATTAAGCATTTCAAATTGACAGCTGTTTCAGGATCGTACTGGCGTGCTGATCGAAGTGGTATTGCTTTACAGCGAATAACTGGCGTTGCATTTTTAACAAAAAAAGATATGGATGATTATTTTCAGCGGGTTGAAGAGGCTCAAAAATATGATCATCGTACATTAGGGCCACAGCTCGATTTATTTAGTTTTCATGAAGAATCAGCTGGTGGAGTCTTTTTTCATCCAAAAGGAACGATAGTTTTTCATGAGCTACTCGCATGGTCACGTCACTTGCAAAAAAAAGATAAGTATCTTGAGATAAAAACACCATTGTTGAATCATGAGTCTCTGTATAAAACATCTGGTCATTACGATAATTATAAAGAGAATGCTTATGAAGTGATGGTTGAAAATCATCCGCATTGGATTCGTCCGATGAACTGTCCATCGTGCGTTCTATTTTTTAAGCAAAAGCCACATTCTTACCGTGAGCTACCGATGAGAATMGCTGAATATGGTTTRTGTCATCGATATGAATTRTCAGGGGTTTTACATGGCCTYTTTCGTGTACGAAGCTTTACCCAGGATGATGCGCATATTTTCTGTATGCCTGATCAGTTGGAAGATGAAATTGTTCAAGTCCTTGAATTAACACAAAAATTATATGAACCATTTGGTTTTACAGAGTTAAAGATTGCTGTTGCAACTCGTCCTGTAAAATCGATGGGAACAGATGAAATGTGGACAAATGCAACGAGTTCTCTAACAAAAGGGCTCGATCGTTTAAGCCTTGGTTATGAAATTAAGGATGGCGAAGGTGCATTCTATGGCCCAAAAATCGAAATACAAATAGAGGATCGTCTTGGTCGTCTCTGGCAGTGTGGAACGGTGCAAGTTGATTTTAACATGCCACATAATTTTAAAATTGGAGTTGTTCAATCTGATCAATCTAAAGCTGAGCCAGTGATTATTCATAGAGCGATTTATGGTTCAATAGAGCGATTCATGGGAGTTTTAATTGAGCATACAAAGGGGCACTTGCCATTCTGGTTGGCTCCGGTTCAGATGACTATTTTGACTATTACTGATAAGCAAGAATCTGGTGCACGTGAATATCAAAAGCAGCTTGAAGCAGCTGGGTTTAGAGTTGAACTAGATGGATCGAGTGATAAAATATCTGCAAAAATTCGTCGATCTCAGCTTTCAAAAATACCGATGATGTTGGTTGTGGGAGGTCGTGAAATAGAGCAGGGCGTCGTCACTGTTCGTCGATCTGATGGATCTCAGGAATCTGGAGTATCGATTGAAGCTTTGATAGAGAAGGCAAATGCGCTTAAAATATATTAATTTGTGCGTAAAAAAGCTTTTTTATAGRAATTACAGGGGTTTTTTGAGAAAAGGGCCCCTTTYTCATATTTTCTCATTGTGATTTCTTTCTGTTTGAGTTACCTTATAATGTGCTCTTTTGAAAAGTGATAAAAAGAGTATTTGTATGGTAATTATATATAATTAAAGTAATAAATTAATGGTTTGATGATGAAAAAAGTAATAYTATTTYTCCTTTTCTGTYTTTATGCTGGTGGGGTGRCARAYTTRTYWKCTGYTWYWWYTWCTGMWCARMMWARYYWRAWKRWWCWGTYKRNNNTTGATCARGSAGAWRATMTTAAACAGAAAATTGAAGATGCAACTACTGATGAAGAGCTTGATGAAATTGAAGCAAGCATAGAATTTAAAAGAGCAACTGGTGAAATTGGAAGCTGGGGACAGGCAGCAAAGAATTTTGGGGAAACCGTGTATAACAATAGGCCGTTGAGACATCCAGCAATTGGCAAGTCAACAGGTGGAGTAGCACTTTTTACTGGACTGCTAGGTACGAGTGCAGGATTGCTTTTTCATATRCGYAAGGCTGCATACAATAGTAGCAAGTTATCTCATGATGAGGCAGTTGATCAGTCGCAAAAAAATGTTATTAAAAAAAGAGAAGAGATTAAAGAACGGTTTGACGCTGATATCCTTGATCAAAAAGAGATAGATCTTTTAATGGATCAAGTAGATCAGATGGAATCAAAACTTAAAAAAATGAAAAAGAAAAAAGTAGTTCGATCCTGGAAAAGTTGGAAAAATGCATGTACTGTTGAAGATAGTAGTTTAAAGACTGCATATAAACATTGGTTGCTTCCAGCTTCTTTTTTATTGGCTGTTCAGTCACATAAAGAYTTTATTAATGAAAATTATGATTTTGAAGCAAAAATGTCTTCATTGCTTGTATCGGTTCGAGAAGGCAGTTGGGATAAATTTTTTGAAAAAACAAATGACCTAAAAGAGTGGTGGTATAAAAAGAATGAAAAAAGAGAAGAKMTYWRMGRAYKKWTTATAGAAAACTTTTTGTCAAAATCATCTGTGTTTGATGCTGGAGTAAGCGCTCTCTATGTTTCTTTACGAGAACTAGAGTCAGTTGTTGCAGATAAAAAAAAGAGTGCAGAAAAAAAATCAAAAAAATGTACAACATGGGACGTTCTTAAAAAATATAAAAAATTAGGAAAACAGGTCAGTAAAAAAAGAATTGCTGGTAAGTTTGCAGTTAGTTTCATGATGATTCGAGCATTMCATATTTTYGTTGATGCTTTGAATGAWGAGGATKCAGCTGTTCAAGAATTTAAAATGAGAGATTGGATTAAAGGATGTATGCCATCCTGGTAAGGATTTGTAGATAATTAATTGTAAAATAAATACAGAGGATATGTGATGAAGAAAAGAATAATACAAATGTTATTAATAGTGATGGCTTGCGTAGGCCCGGCATCAGCTACCGTTGGTACCGCTGTGAAGTGGACGGGAGCAGGATCAGTTGTTCTTGGCAGTTATCATCTATTTAAAGAAACAAAACGTGTTTTTGATCTGGTAAAATTAGAAGATCAGGCAGAACAAAAAGCATCTTTTGGACAAAAAAAGTCTGTTGAAGAAGCTGTCACTTCAAGCTCAAAAGTATTTTTTGGAAAAATGAGAAACAAGTTTGATATCAATCTTGTTAAGCAGTGGGGAGCTGTTACAGCAGTTGGRCTAACAGCATTTTCTGCTGGTCATTATTTTCAAACAGATGGTGAAGAAACAGATCCAGTAAAAATTGCAGCTGAAAAGGCAAGAGTMGCAGCTGAAAAAAAAGAAAAATTAGAAAAAAAACGTGAAAATTTGTTTAATAAATATGATGGTAAGATAAAARRWWYGTCGARKCRGAAMRAWTTTATTAAAAATGGTCCTACTTCATCAGAAAAAAAAGCTATAAAAAATATTGATAATTTTGAAAAACTGATCGATGAAAAAAAAGATAAACTGTTTAGTTTTTCTGATTTTGAGATAGGTAGCTATGAAGATAMAMTCYTRGAARAAGTAACAGAATATAATCAAAAAATATTAGATGAAAAATTYAAAAAKTCTGTCAAATTTAATAAAAATACGAATGTTTTTGATAATGTATTRTYTCATGGCAASATTTYAATCACTCAGGAAGTTGAAGCAGAAATATTACAAAAAGAGTTAGACCGAGTGGCTTCTTTTGAAGCATTCATAGCGACTGCAGATAAAACTACACTTTTTAGGTTTTCAGAAGATCTTGAATTTGTTAATTTTGATGAAAGCAAMGTCAGCCATCACAATAAAAAAGTTTGGGATAAAATATTTAAAGACGAAAGAAAAGAAGTAGCAGCAGTAGATTCTGATAATAAGCGAAAAATAAATGGAAAACTGGTAAATAAATATCGTGAATTTAATTCGATTGAAGCAAAAATAAGCGTTGATAATAAGGTTGAAACTAAAAGATTACCTGAGTTAGGACTTTCAGAATTTCTAAAAAATACTGGTAACTTGAGACTCGAGTATGATAATTGGTTGCAGAAAGAAGCTAAACTTGCAGTCGATACTTTTCTTGGTGAATGGATTGATGGAAAAGTTTTAACTGATTTTGAGAAATCAGAAATAAAACATGCAACTTTATTGAAGATTAATAACGAAAATAGTGTTGCATTTTTAAATTCTTTTGATGATAGCTTAGGAACGATCAGTGAAGTTAATGGATATTTACGTAACTTGAAAGCTGGTTTGCTAGCTGCTCAGGGTATTATTGATGATGGTGAGATGCCTAATTATATCAATTTGTTATCTGAATTATTTGAGTTGGAGACGGACATTGTTGATGGTTATCGCACGCATACTAGTTCCATTAAATTAGATGATATGTCTTATTTTGTTCAGAAGTACCTCAATAACTATAGTTATGCTTCTAATAAAGAAAAAATATTTGAAGCTTTATATCATTTTTTTTCAAACGACATCTATAAATTTTATAATAAAAAATCAGAGAAGCGACCAGTGCATACAATGATACAGTCTTATGTTAATTGTTTATATAATTTATCTACAGGGGAGCAGCCTGCAAAAGAGTTGTTTTTTAACTGGAATTTTAACCATTTTGCATTGAAAAATGAAAGAAAGCAGGTCTGGGTCCCTTTAGTGGGTTATGTTCCAAGACCTTCTTTAATTGAAGAATTTGAATTTGAGGGTGGACATCCAGACTCTACTGCTAAAGGTATGATTAATCATGGAACTGTTGTTTTTCATACTGATAATTCTGTAGAAAATATTGTAATGATTTAAAATTGGTAAAGATTTTTTTCTTGAAATAGAGAGAAAGTTTTATATCATTTAATGCGAAACTCATAGCTTTTAAGTTGGGTTAATCTACTGAAAAATATATTTAAATATTGAGAGGCGTACTTTTACAGTACGCCTCTTTCTGTTTCTGTTTTTTTTTGATATCCTTGATACAGGGTAGAATTTTTTTAGAAGAAAATACTGAAAAATTAAAAATATATAAATCGAGAATATTATGAGTAAATCAGAAAAAAAAAGTTTTAAACATACGTTACATCTTCCAACAACATCGTTTGCTATGCGCCCATCGCCAGCAACAGATGATTCTGCATTGGTAAAACAGTGGGAAGAGCAGGATTTATTTGAGGGGACACGTAAGCAAAATCAGGGCAAAGAATCATTTCTGTTGCACTTCGGTCCACCGTATGCAAATGGAAACATTCATGTTGGACATGCATTGACCGAAGTTTTGAAAGATTTTGTGAGTAAATCGAAACGGATGGAAGGGTTGCATGCGCCACTTGTTCCTGGATGGGATTGTCATGGTCTACCGATTGAGTTTAAAGTTACGAGTGAACAGAAGATCAGCAAGGAAGAGGCTGCTCAAGATCCTTTAAAAGTAAAAAAACTCTGTCGTGAATATGCAGCAAAATGGATTGGTGAACAGAAGAAATCATTTAAGCAGCTTGGTATTTTAGCTTCATGGGATACGCCGTACATTACGATGGATGCATCGTATGAAGCGTCCATTATTCGATCCTTTGCACAATTTGTTACAAAAGGTCACATTGAACGAAAAGGTAAAGCTGTGCCGTGGTGTTTACATTGTCAAACAGTTTTAGCAAGTGCAGAGATTGAATATAAAGATCGTAAAGATCCATCAACTTATATTTCATTTCCATGTTCTGATAATTTAATTGTAGCTCTGGGTGATGAGTATGTTAGCAAGCAAGTTTCTGTTTTAATTTGGACAACAACTCCTTGGACGATTCCATTAAATCGTGCAGTTCTGTTTCATCCTGACTTTGAATATGAATTAGTTGAAACAGTAGATAACACGTTTTTTTTAATGAGTAGCGATGCACGTGTTTTGCTTGAAAAGAAATTGCAAATTTCATTGAAGGTCATGAAGCAGATATCTGGTTCAACCTTATCTAGACATTCTGTTCAGCATCCAATTACTGGTCGTCAAACACCACTGATTTCGGATGCATCGGTTGAAGCGGGATCTGGTACGAGCTTTGTTCATTGTGCACCAGGCTGTGGTCCAGAAGATTATTTGGTCGGTTTGAAAAATAGATTAGAAATATTTTCACCCGTTAATGCTGCAGGTATTTATATGAGTGCCGTCGACATTGATTGGCTAGAGGGTTTATCTGTTCTTGATGGTCAGTGGGCGGTTTTAAAATGGTTAAAAGAGCAAGGTAGCTTGTTCCACAAGGAATCATTGATGCACTCATATCCTCATTGTTGGCGATGCCATGAGGGGTTGATTTTTAGAGCGACTGATCAATGGTTTTGTAATTTAGAAAAAAATAATTTGATTGAAAAAACAGTAGAAGCGATTGAAAAAATAGAATTTATTCCTGAGTGGGGAAAGAATCGATTCATCTCATTTGTGACTGGTCGTGCTGAATGGTGTATTTCACGGCAACGTCAGTGGGGTGTACCGATTCCTGTTTTACATGATCGTGAAAAAGAAGAATTTTTACTTTCGGCCGATTTTATTAATGGCATAGCTGATGCTGTTGAAAAAGAAGGGATCGAATATTGGGATCGTGTAAGCATCGATGAACTGCATAAAAAAGGGCTCATTCCGGATGAATGGTACAGCAGGAAGGATGAATCAGGTTCATGTCGATTGACGAAAGAGACTGATATTTTAGATGTCTGGTTCGATTCAGGAGTGAGTCATCATGCAGTTTTGGAAAAAGATGCAGATTTAAAAATGCCTGCTGACATGTATTTGGAAGGATCCGATCAACATCGTGGCTGGTTTCAGAGCTCTGTTTTGACATCGATGATTATGCATGGCAAGCCGCCGATGAAGCAAATTTTAACACATGGATTTGTGGTTGATGACAAACGGCATAAAATGTCAAAGTCAAAAGGAAACGTTATTGGGCCAGATGAAATCATTAAAAAATATGGTGTTGATGTGTTACGCTTGTGGGTTGCAAGTGTTGATTATGAACGCGACGTTGTAATTTCATATGCACTGCTTGATGATGTTTCTCAAACTTATAGAAAAATACGGAACACAGCTCGGTTTTTATTATCCAACCTGTTTGATTTCGACAATGCAACTAATTCGGTTCCACTTGAAAAAATGCGAACAATTGATCAAATAGCTTTAGCTCGTCTACATCAGGTGATGAAAAATATACGTGTGGCGTATGAAGAGTGTCGTTTTACTGCTGTTGTTCAAGAGTTACAAACGTATTGCGTTAATGATTTAAGCGCATGGTATTTTGACATGGTGAAAGATATTTTGTACACCGATCTTAAAGATAGTGATACACGACGATCAGTACAGACCGCTCTGCATCAGATACTTGATGCCTTAGCTCATGCGATGGCTCCTATTTTATCATTTACAGCTGAGTATATTCATGATGCGTATGTTACAAATAAAAAGCAGTCAATTCATAAAGAAGTTTTCATTGACACAGTTGATGTCTGGAGTGAGTTGAATAAAGATCAACAGACAATGAATGAGGCTTTAGAGGCATTGACGGTTGTTCGATCAGCGATACTGAAATCGATTGAACGTGAACGATCTCAGGGTCATGTTAAACATTCGTTGGAAGCTTCAATTTCTGTTGCAATTATGGATGAATCGCTTAAGAAAAAAGTAGATATAATTATATCAAAAGAAGATAAAAACCTTTTCTTTAAAGAGCTCTGCATTGTTTCGCAAGCATCATATGTTGAAAAGCTTACAGCAGAAGTGATTGATGGTGTTGCACTGAAAGTTGAGCATGCTGCTGGTAAAAAGTGTCCTCGATGTTGGCAATGGGATGAACAGTCGGGAGTTGATGATCTTTGTCGTCGATGTGTTATCATCGTTCAAAAGATGGTCTAAGAATGATTATTACGATTGATGGGCCGAGTGCAAGCGGAAAAAGTTCGCTTGCACGTGCTCTTGCTCAGCGATATAATCTGCATCATCTGGCAACAGGCCTTTTATATCGGGCAGTTGGTTTTGTTCTATCTCGAGCTTGGAAGAATGAAAATGTTGAGCCTCGATGGCAAGCTTTAACTGATGATGATTATTCTATGATCAAAAATATTCAGTACCGAGTCAATGGTAACAAAGCTAATATTCTCTATAAATCAGAAGATATTAGCCTGTTTTTAGCTGAAGAAAAAATTGCTGACTTTGCTAGTCAGGTTTCAGAAGATCCAAAAATTCGACAGCTGCTTTTGAGCGTGCAACGTGATGTTGCTAAGAAGCAGGATGTTGTTGCTGATGGTCGCGATTGCGGATCAATATTATTCCCAGATGCTAATATTAAATTGTACATAACCGCTTCGATACAAGCGCGAGCTCGTCGAATGTTTGATGATTTGGATCGATGGAAAGATCAGTCAAAAAATTATGATCAGATTATTGTTGATTTGCAAGAGCGTGATGAGCGGGACATGAATCGTGCGGTTGCACCTTTAGTTATTCCTGAAGGGGCTCTGGTTGTTGATACAACAAAGATTATCAAACAGCAGGTTTTTGAGCATCTATTTGAATATGTAGATCAACATATTTCTCAAAAAAAATAATTCCATCTCAGAAAAGCTTCTGTTTATGGGATTTTTGTCAGTTTCCATTTGTATTAGTACTCTTTCTTTTGTAAATTAAAGCAATGATTTGAAAAGGATAAAATATTTCAAAAATATATTTTATCCTTGATTTTATATCTATTTAATTTAGAAATCAAACAGGAAATAACCGAGATGAAGAGCCGTTTTATTATTTTATTATATTTAGTTACATCTTTATTTGGTCTGAGTATTCAGGCAAAGTCACCATTACCAGCTTTGGGGAGTCTGGTTCTTTTATCTCTTGGTGATTATGTTTATCAGATTAATAAATATAATATAGCTATTCATCAAAATAAAGAGACTGCTTCTGAACAGAGTCTCAAAGAAAAAGTTGAAGAAGTTGTTACAAATAGTATTGGTGAGATAGAGGCTGTCGATCAAGAAGAAAGAAGGCTTTCAATACGAGGTTGTATTGCGTATGCGTTCTATAAAATGAAGGTTTATTCTCGTGATCCAATTAGTTTTTCAGAGCAACCTTGGTTTAATTTACTAGCAAATTCTATTGTTTTCAATTTTTTTACTGGTAGCTATGAATTTCCTACATTCAAATCTCTGGATGAAGTTGAATCAATTGCTGATAAAATATCTGAGGAAAGTCAAGGGGCTGAGCGTGTAGATATTTTGAGAACACTCCCATCTGATGTTTTAATTGATATTAAAAAAAATCAAAAAAAAATTGCAAAATCTTTAAAAGAATCATTTGAAAAACTTGATACAGAAGAAGCTCAAAAAAATAAATTTTATTCTGTACGTAAAAGGTTGTATGAAGCTCTTCATGGCCAAGCATGTGTTCGCGAGGCAGGTAAAAAGGTAGCATCGCGCTGCGTCTGTTTGAATGGATCTCCTGGTGTTGGCAAGACACGATTTGCAGAAGAAATAGCAAGTGATTTAGATTATGCATTTCATGCTATTCCTCTTGGAGGTGGGCGATCATCGTCTGGGCACTCAGATGAAATTAAAGGGTCATCATCTGTTTATTTGGGATCAAAACAAGGTCAAATTATTAAAGCATTACAGAAAATGAAAAAATTAAAAAAACAGGGTCTTGTTATTCTGCTTGATGAAATAGATAAAACTGTAGATCCCAATGGAATTTTAGATTTAACAGATTCTGAGCAGAATAGAGCGTTTAGAGATCTGTTCTTGGATCTCCCTGTTGATTTGTCATCGGTTGTTTTTATAGCAACATCAAATAATTTTGATTCATTGCAATCGAGAGTTCCTTTTTTGGCAAATAGATTTGATAGGATTGATATTCCCGACTATACAAATGATGAAAAAAAAGAGTTAGTTAAGAGCATATTTGATGATGAAAATCAGAAACTTTTCATGCCTCAAATGATTGAGTTTTGTAATGAAAAAAATACTTCATTTATTAATGATAGCATTGATACATTTGAAGATGGGGATGATGGTGGTGTGAGAACACTGTTTGCACGACTTAGTCGAGTTCAAAATATGATTCTATTTGATCCATCTATCACAAAAGAAGCTATTTTTGAACGATTGAAAAAATAGCCTCAAAGAAAATATCACAGTTTTTTATCATGAACATCATAGCCGAGTTTTTGTAGTTTTGTACGTAACTCATCAGCTTTATTCCAATTTTTTTCTATCCGTGCTTGTTCTCGTTCTACAATAAGTTTTTCAATTTCTGCGGTTATTTTTTTTTNNCGAGAGTATCAAATGAAATACCAAAAATTGATTGAGTGATTTCTGCTATGCAAAGAGCAAGTTTTTCATTTTCTTGGATCTGTTTTTGATGTTCAAAAATAATACCGAGCGCTTTAGGACTGTTGAGATCATCGCATAGTGCTTCAATAACTTTAATAGCTATTGGATGAGATTCAAAATTCTGCTTTTCTGTAGCTGTTTTTTCAAGTGCAGGTTTTAACATGGTATGTAGTCGTTTGAGTGCGGTTCCTGCTGAGGTTACGCCCTCGTAAGAAAAATCAATCGGTGTTTTATAATGATGTTGTAAAATGTAAAATCTAAATGCGATAGGATGACAAGACTGGGCAAGATCTTTAAGTTTGATTGTATTATTTAAAGACTTGGACATTTTCTCTTTATTGATATTTATAAATTCATTGTGTAGCCAGAATCGTGCTAATTCTGATTCTGTTGAAGATTCTGATTGAGCTATTTCATTTTCATGATGAGGAAAGATAAGATCAATGCCTCCTCCATGAATATCGATAGGAAGGGTCATATGTTGTGAAATCATTGCAGAGCACTCTATGTGCCAACCTGGTCGTCCGTATCCCCAATCTGCTTGCCAGAACTCTTGCTTATCATTCCCTTTCCAGAGGACAAAATCACCAGGATTTTTTTTTGATAGATTAACTTCAACACGAGCTCCGCTTAACAGATCTTCCTGTTTTCTTTTTGAAAGTTTACCGTAATCATGATCGCTGCTAATGTCAAAATATATGTCCAAACCTTGCTGATAGGCATGTCCTTTTTTCATGAGTGATCTGATAAGTTCAATAATAGTATCGATACTTTCAGTTGCTCGTGGTTCGATGGTAGGAGGTAAACAGTTAAGTATTTGAAGTTGTGTCTGAAAATCTTGATAAAAAAAGTTAGCAATTTCTTTATATTTTTTTATATCACCCTGTTCAGTTGCTTTGTTGAGAAGCTTGTCATCAATGTCAGTAATATTGCGAACGTATATTACATCGTACGACAAGAAGTTGAGTAAACGATATAATAGATCAAAATTAATATATGTTCTCCCATGACCGATGTGTGAGTAGTCGTATGGTGTAATTCCACAAACATACATAGAAATAGCGCCAGGATTTTTTGAATTAAAGAGTTCTTTTTTTTTTGAAAGTGTATTGTTAAAAAGTATTTGATGTTTCATCTGATATCTTTACTTGTTTATGATTGTTCTTCAGACAATGTTATTTTTTCTGCAATAAGTGCAGCAGCTTTTTTTTGCAGAATTTCTATTTCTTTACGAGAAATACCTTTATGTGTAAGGTACTTATCCATTAATGTTGGTAGATCCATTGTTTTTTTTAAGGAAGCACGTTGTTCTTTCTGTATCGGCTGATGAATCGCATTAATGCTTGCAACCGCCATAGTCTGTTGGCACGCCTTTAAAATTTTAGAAAGATCTGTGTTGTCTGCTGMTCCAGGTGGGAGCTTRTAKGTTATYTTTAAAATYGCTTCGGCGATATGTTCTTTTTTAATCGCATTGATAATTTGATCTGTGAATGATRTTTCTTCATCAAGGATTATATCAATCTGGATGAACGCTCGTGTCTTAAGAGGAATAAATATATGCGAGCATTTTTCCTTCTCATYGYTTTGAACAATGSTGCCTTTTACAAATCCTTTTGTCTCTTTTCGCTCTCCAAARTCTACTCGATCRATTGATCCTGAATATACAATAGCYGGATATCCGTTTGGATTAAGATTYTGATATCGATGAAGATGACCAAGWGCAACATAGTCAAAGGGGGARATYGCAAGTTGGGAAGGGAGAAGCATCGGATCAGATCCATAGACAGCACAYTTTTCAGATCCGGARAAAACACCGTTRCTKACTGTCAAATGACCAGCAAGRATAGCAGGAATTTGAGGATCRAGTTYTGAAGCGAGCTGTTGTATGATAAGRCCAACTTGTTGAGCGATGTAGTTGGCRATRTCYGCATGTGACTTGCTGCTGTGTGCTTCTTGAGCAACAAGGCTATTCCGRGTTGGCCATGGAATTCCAACGATYTGTACGGGTCCATTTTTTGTTTCTAATKTTARAATTGATGGTTTTGAAAAGACATGGAAACCATCAAKYGGCAATTGTGAAAAAACATCCAAAGCGTTTGCTTTGCCAAAACTGAGGGGATGGTCATGATTGCCGATAACAATGATAACCGGAATATTTGCTTGTTGTAGTCGAAACAATGATGCCATTAATAATTTTTGTTGTGTAGGAGTTGGATGTGCGGTTTTATACGCATCTCCTGAAAATAAAAAGAAGTCGATATTATCTTTTATTGCTTGATCGATACARGTATCAAGACTTCTTTTGAARTCAAGYAAGCGTGARTGRATACCTGTTTCGGGATCTRTTTTTCCGTAGTTTTCAACACCAAAATGAATGTCTGCAGTATGAAAAAAAGTAATCATSRGTTTAGCTGCTTTTTTTATGTTTCATGAGAAGTTATGGGTACATTATTTTTTTTAGCTTGTTGGYTTTCTTTTCTCATGCGAGTATATCCCTCTTTATTAACTTGTCGTGCACGTCCAATACCCAAAGATTCTTCAG
Organism: Candidatus Babelota bacterium; assembly: GCA_002401785.1. Classification (GTDB taxonomy): domain Bacteria; phylum Babelota; class Babeliae; order Babelales; family CAZZPM01; genus CAZZPM01. The sequence goes on along the minus strand of NVUD01000002.1, from coordinate 92,212 downwards.
GTATGTTTTCTGTAATTGTTGAGCCTGCTGCAGTCATTGCTCCTTGCCCAATSGTGACCGGGGCGACTAAAGCGTTTTGAGCGCCGATGGAAACATTGTTATGAATAATAGTTTTATGTTTGGTGAAACCATCATAGTTGCAGGTAATTGTTCCAGCTCCAATATTTACTTTTGTTCCAATTTCAGTATCGCCTAAATAGCTCAAGTGTTTTGCCTTGCTGAGCGTTCCAAGAGAGCTTTTTTTTACTTCAACAAAGTTACCAAYSCGTRYWKWTTCWKYMAKMASMSTYYYKGKAYGMASMYGKGCRAAAGGMCCRAYYGTRSMWYMAGWMYCAAYSSKSSYAYCYTYKATAWKMGAAWRRGMKWWTAYYGTCACATGRKCMTYAATKKKMRCASCKKSAMSRAWWRAATAAGCGCCAATGTTTGAATTTTCAGCAATTGTTGTACGGTTTTTTATGATAACGCCAGGTTCAATAATTGCATTTTTTTTTATGATGCAACCGAGGTCAATAGTTACGGTTTCAGGTTTTCTAAAAATTACACCATTTTGAATATGTTGAGCAATAATTTTTTGTTGTAAAATTGCTTGTACATCATGAGCATCTTGCAGCGTGTTAACACCTTTTATGCTGTCAAACGGCATCTGGTAGGTTTGAAAATTATTACCATCCAGGATTGCTGCATTGATTATGTCAGGAAGAAAAAACTCACCACTCTGGTCGTCTTGCTTCAAATTTTGTATATATTTTTTTAATATGCTTGTTCTAAATAGATATATACCTGCATTGACAATGTTGCAAGCGGCTTCTTCTGGTGAGCAATTTTTATCTTCTTGGATGTACGAATTATTCTTAYYTATAATTACGCGACCATAACTTTTGGGATTTGTAGTAGATGCTGTTGCTATAGTTATATCAGCATCTYTKTCTATATGTTTTTTTAAAAAAGGAAGAAGAATCTCTGGAGAAATAAGTGGCATATCACCATTAATAATTAAAACATGATCTTTTTCAACAAGTGGCAACGCGATTGCAACAGCATCTGCGGTACCTTTCTGTTCTTTTTGAGTAACTGTTCTGAAGAGCTTATCAAGCATTGCTTTAATGAGCTCTTCTTGATGTCCTAAAACAAGAAGAGGTTCTAAAAAAAAGTTCTGTAATGTTCTAAGAAGTTGTTGTAAAAGAGGTTCGCCACAGAGCTGAAAAAGTAATTTACTTTTATCACTGTTGAATCGAGAGGCTTTTCCAGCTGCAAGCACAATAGTATCAATACTATTTTTATACTGCGTTCTCTCATTCGATGATGGATAATACGTTGATTTTTCCATAATTTCTCTCGTTATTCTTTTATTTTTTTTTATTCTGCTTTATTGTAAATGCTTCTTCATGAAGTGATTCATTTTTTTCTAAAATAATTTTAATATTGAGCTCTTTTTCAAGRGTAAGAATYGCGTAGTATTCATGTTGCATGAGATAGTGAAATACTGTCGGAGCAAGAGTAAARAGTATATCTTTYTTGAAACTTTTACGGACTATTTCTTCTTTGAATTTTCTRAGGACTATRCTTCCACAATGTGCTGTTGAAAKCGCCCAYCCTTTTCCATGACAKGGTGAACATTCTTGAGTAAGTCGATGTTGTAAGGTTTTYCCAGAACGTTTTCTGGTCATTTGTACAAGGCCRAAYTCAGATATTTTTNAGTGTGACAGATTGRAATTTATCACGCTCTTTTAAWGTTTTTTCCAARAATCGAGAAAGTTTTTGTCTGTTGTGATGCTGTGCAAGATCGATAAAGTCKATAACAATAAGTCCACCGATATTTCGAAGTCTTAGTTGGTATACAATCTCTTCAGCTGCTTCCATGTTYGTTTTAAAGATAGTATCTTCATGGCTATCTTTTCCAATAAATTTYCCGGTATTAACATCAATAACGGTCATCGCTTCRGTCGGTTCAATAACGATAGATCCACCTGATTTTAAWATAACTTTTTTTTGTAAMGCTGCATTGATCTGCTTATCAACTGAAAAGTAATCAAATAAAGATGGAGGACCTTGATAATATCGAACTTTTTGCGCAAGTTCTGGAGTGAAATGTTTTACAAATTTAAAAATATCTTTGACATCATCTTCGGTATCGCAAATAACAATTTCAATTTCATCATCGAGATGTTCTCGAATTGTTCTGAGAGCTATTGGCAAATCAGAATGTATTTTTTCGCCAACAGAGGCTGTTTTCATTCCTTTTTCAATGGAGCGCCAGATTTCAAGAAGAAATGTAATATCTTTTTGTAAGTCTTCAGGAGGTCTGTTTTCAGCRGTTGTTCGGATAATAATACCCATTTCAGGAGGAAGAACTTTAAGTATTTCATCTTTGAGCCGTTKTCGTTCTTCTCTGTTGTCAATTTTTTTTGAAACACCTGTTTGTGGAATRTTTGGCATTAAAACAAGAAATTTTCCTGGAAGTGTAAAGCATGTRGTTAGYTTTGGTCCTTTTTCACTGACTGCTTCTTTGATAACYTGAACGAGRATTTCATCGCCTTCTTTRAATATYTTTTCTATGCTCATGGCATATTTTACTTTACGTTCTATAGCTTCAAATTCTTTCTGATCATCAGTGTTTAAGCCTACAGTCATCTTCTCTACAGCAAGAGCTCKATCGATCTCACTGATGTGTAGAAAACCACCTTTAGCTTGRCCGATATCAACAAAAGCAGTCTGAATTCCAGGTAGAACTTTTGTAACACGTCCTTTGAAAAAACTTCTTTCAATTTCATGATCAGTYGTTCGTTCAAAGTAAATGTCTTGTAGTCTGTCATCGTTAAGAACAGCAACRCGTGTCTGCCATGCTTCTTTGTTTACTAAAATCTTTTTCAAAAAAAACTCCCTGTGTGCCGTGCATAAAAAGGCTGATCTGGTATTGAGGGTTTATATTATTTTTATTACTTTCTTGATTGAGTATAACCAATTAATTTAATTATGAGTAGAAGATTTAAAATAAATATGGTAATATATGCGTAGTTTTGTAGTCTATACAAGCCTTTTTGTTGATAAAGGCAGGTATTTTAATAATTATAAAAGGAGATTTATATGAATATGAAATCCTCACTCTCTCTAGTTATGTTAGCATCTTTGTCTCTTTTCGGTTGTGGAAAAGATAGCAAAGGTACAAAAGATAAGAAAAAAAATGATGTTGTTGCTATRGCAGAAACAACTGAAATTCCAATGTTTCGTTTAGATGATACTGAASTTGYCTATGGTGATACAGAAGACTCTACTRATAYTGAAGAGTWTGCATATAATGACAATGACTTAACTTACAATGAAGATGAAGACCTTGTTGCATGGCAAGATGATGCATTTTTAGAAGAGTCAGCAGAAGTAGAATTTAAAACAGTTCTATTTGAGTTTAATGGCAAAGCTCCATCACAAGATCAAGTAAATCTTTTAAATGAAGATATTACTATGGCATTTGATGCAATTAACGATGGCAAACGATTGAAAATTCATGCTCACTGTTGTCAAATGGGAGCAGCTGCGTACAATTTAGGATTGTCAGAAAAACGTGCTCAATCAGTAAAAGATGTTTTTGTGAAAAATGGTATTYCTGAAGAMAAAATTGAYRTAATYGGTTTTGGTCAAGAGGTTCCACTTGTTTGGACTGAAKCTGCAGAGCGTGAAGSAAAAATAAAAGAYCTTTCTTTGAAYCGTCGTGCAGAAATTTTTGCATATTCTGAAGAAACAGAGGAAGATGACGCGTAGTCTTCTTCTTTAAAAATAGTCTGTTAAGCCTGCAACTCCTTTAAAAAAGTTGCAGGCTTTTTTTATGAATTATAATTACAATTTTTTTCGTAAGATTCCTGTATCATTTACTCCAGATNATTTAAAAAAAATAAAAAATAATGTACGCTGAAAAAAGTATATTTATGCAGATCTTTGATTTAAAGGAGAATAAATGGAAAAAGCTGAAGAAATAAAAGAATCTAAAAAAAGTAAAGCTGCTCAAGTCGTTACTTCTCAAGCAGCTGTTGAAGTYGTAGAKAATAARAAMAAATTYAGAAAMRATCGKATTTTTGTTTTAGATACAAATGTGTTAMTRCATGCRAGTGATKCRATRTTTKCTTTTSARGGAGTKRTKGTAKTKATWCCATTRGCYGTTCTTGAAGAGCTTGATACRTTTAAAWCRGAWAMTGGAGAGCGWGGRCGRAATGCTCGTGARGTKAGYAGRMARCTTGATGCKTTACGAAGYAARGGKYCTTTRTATGAAGGKGTTTYWGTTAGTGAWGAGCCWGGYTCRTCTKWYATYAAAGTTATGCCTTCTRKCTCTGRYATCTCTTCTGAAATATGTGGAACATCTGTAGATAATCAAATTATACAGCTTGTTCAAAAACTAGCAAAAGAAGGTAATAAAGTTACTTTCATCACTAAGGATATTAATGCACGCATTAAGGCTGATGCATTAGGTCTTGATGCTGAAGATTACGTTAAGGGAGTTATCACTAAAGATAAGTTTTATCGTGGATGGATTCGTCATGCACTCCCAGCGCTTGAGTTAAAGCAATTATCCGAAAAAAAAATAGCAGGGATATTAGATACAGAGAGTYTGCATCTWAAYGAGTTTATTATTTTTGAGAGTGAAARAAATCAAGAAAATTATAGATTGTATCGTTATCTTGGGGGTAAAAACTTTAAAGAAGTTATGTCGCCACCTATGCAGTGGRATTTTTCAGCTAAAAATGTTCAGCAGTTGATGACAATGGATTTATTATTTGATGATGATATTAAGCTTGTTTCTTTGATYGGYCCAGCAGGTACYGGTAAAACATTTTTAACGTTGTTAGTTGGGCTATACAAAGTTTTGAAAGAGCGTAAATATCGTCGTTTTCTTGTATCAAGACCGATTGTTGCATTAGGGGCAGATATTGGATTTTTGCCAGGTGATGTGCAAGAAAAACTATTTCATTGGATGCAGCCTGTGTACGATAATTTAGAATTTATATTTAGTAAAATGRGTCAAGGGTCACATCAGGMTTCTTTGGGYAGTCATGATAARAAAAAACATAAAAAAMATAAAAAACATCATGATGATAATAAAGGTGATAAAGATGATGTTCATAATACCAAGGCTGACATCGAGCGTTTGCAGCAGCGTGGCTTGTTAAGTATGGAAGCGATAACATACATGCGCGGAAGATCAATTCCACATCAATTTGTTTTTATTGACGAAGTACAARATTTAACTCCGCATGAGGTTAAGACAATTGTAAGTCGAGCTGGAGAAGGAACAAAAGTTATTTTAGCTGGTGATCCGTATCAAATAGACTCTTTATTCCTTGATTTTACGAGCAATGGATTAACGGTGACGGCTGAAAAATGTAAAAATCAGGCTCTTGCAGGCAGTGTGTATTTAGAAACAAGTGAGCGCAGTGAGCTGGCACAAGTAGCCGTTACAATTTTATAAAGAAACATTTTAAAAAWKKWRAAKMYAKKTWSWWMARWAAAMWKTYATMWRMRKCWMYWATKKSKCWKKYWSWGWKWAYWWYWRRAWRYARWRATWWWRWKSWTAKWGTYRRRKGWWRRWGMRRWTKYKWTKMWSTWRWWGAAWYATYAGCTAATGAAAAAAAGAATAGAGAAGTTAAAAAAGAAAAAAAGTCTAAAAAGAGAAGTAAGAAACAGAAAAAAAATAGCAAACCTGCTAAAAAATCGGTTCATATGGGTGGTGTGACTGTTTCGCCTAATCCTGAACTTTCAGCAGAAGATTTTTTTGTAAAAACAGTAACAGCTGAAGATGTGCGTCATGGATTAGAGACAAGTGATAAGCTTGTTGTTATTGATACTGCAGCAAAAAAAGTATATGAAGATTGTCATATTATTGGTGCTATAAATATTCCACTAGAAGATTTAAATGAGGGTGTCGAGGGAATAGGTCGAGATACTCCTATCATTTTATATTGTGCAACAAACAAGTGTCCTCGTTCAACAAAAGCTGCTCAGTTGCTAAAACAACGAGGCTATGTTGATGTGGCAGTCTATCAAGGTGGTATGAGAGATTGGTATAATTTACAACATCCATATGATGGGCCTGCTGATCGACCATATTTGAAGAGCAAAGCAAAATAAATAAGGAGCAGGGGAAGTGAAAATAGTAACTGCAGAAGAACTTAAAAATCAAATAGCAACAGGTAGTACATTGATTGTCATTAATGTACTACCTAAAAAATATTATGATGATTGTCATATTTCTGGATCAATTAATATTCCACTTGAGGAATTAGGTGAAAGCATTAAGGAGTATCCACTTGACACATCTATTGTTACGTACTGTGCAAATATTACTTGTTMAGCAAGTGGAAAAGCTGCAGAGTTGTTACAACAATTAGGATATACAAATGTAGTGAAATATTCTGGTGGCATGAAGGAATGGCATGACTTAGGATATTCTTATAAAGGTTTAGGAACAGAAAAATATTTAAAATGTGATAAGTTATAGAAATATAGTATATTAAAAGTGCGAAAAAGGCGCCCGTTTTACGCGGAGCGCCTTTTCTGTTTTAAGAGTATAAAAATATTAATCTGTTTGGGTAGATAATGAAGCTTCCAGTAATACATATGCTTGGTACTGACAGTCGTCGATATCGTATTTTCATGTTGGTTTTTATGTTTTTATTAGGTCTTACTATTTTAGGTGTACGTCTCTGTTTATTGTATGGTTGGTATGGCAGCTCACTTGTTGAACAGAGTGAAAAAAAYTATACAAAAATTAATGAAATTAAGCCTATTCGTGGTTCATTAGTTGATGTACAAGGTCGTCCTTTGGCAACAAATGAAATTTTATTTGATCTGTACTGGTCAGGATCTGAATCTAKAATGTATGAACAGAGTGATTTAAAGCGTGATTATGAAATCATAAAAAAAATTGGCTCCGAAGTCTCTTATGAACATYTKCTACAAGCATATAAAAAAAAAANNCAGATTYTATTGATCTCAAAACTTWCATTAGATTCTTTTTTAGAAATTGGAGAAGTTATTGGAGARTCTTCTTGTATYAYTGTTGAGTYAAAAATTAAAAGAATATATCCACATCAATCAACTGCGAGTCATTTGTTAGGGTATGTTCGGCAAAAACAAGATGTTGCATCGGGCGTAGCAGGTTTGGAAAAGTACTTGCAAGAAGATTTGCAAGGAGTATCTGGCGAAAAAAAAATGTCTATTAATGCTCGTGGGGTAGTGATGAAAGAAGAGCAGATGCATGCTCCTTTGTCAGGAAAAAACATACAGTTAACTATTGATTTGGATCTACAAGAAATGGCGGAAAAAGCATTTTCTGTCTATCAAAGTGGTGCCATTGTTATTATGGATCCAGAAAATGGAGCGATTAAAGCACTTGTTTCTTATCCTAATTTTGATCCTAACCGCTTTTTACAGCCTTTAAGTACCCAAGAATGGCAAAGAGATTTTCAGCAACAGACAAGTCCTTTATTAAACCGAGCGACGCAAGGATTATATCCTGCAGCCTCTTTATTTAAATTGGTAACCTTTGCAGCAGGTTTGGAAGAAGGAATTATTGCAAAAGATACTATTTTTGAATGTAAGGGACATTTTGAATTTTGTGGAAGAAAATATTATTGTSAACGTTCATGGGGGCATGGATCTTTAAATACAAAAGATGCTTTAGCCTATTCCTGCAACATTCCGTGCTACGTCATAGCAGAAAAAATGGATATTGATATTTTGGCATGGTATGCGTATGAGATGGGGTTTGGTACAGAAACGGGACTGTTTTTACCAGAAAAAAGTGGGTTGATACCGACCAAAGCATGGAAGCAAGCAGTGAAGCATGAGTCGTGGTGGCAGGGTGAAACACTGTCTGCAAGCATAGGACAGAGCTTTATTATGGTTACGCCTTTACAAGTTGCTTGTATGCTTGGTTCTATTTTTACTGGATATCGAGTGCGGCCACGTGTTTTAACTAATGAAGTTGTACAGAAAAAACCGATCTCTTTGTCTGAAGATACACGACTGTTTTTACAAGAAAGTATGGCTCTCGGAGTGAAAAAAGGAACTTCTCGTCGGCTTGCTATGTATGATAAATTTGTTATTCATGCAAAAACTGGCACAGCTCAAACAAGTAATCTGAGAACAAAAAAAGAGAAACGAAAGCGTTCGCAAATTGAGCATGGATGGACAGCTATACATTTTAAATATAAAAACGACAAACCATATATTTTAGTTGTTCTTGTTGAGCATTCAGAAACTTCTCGTGCAGCAACAGAGATTGCACAAAAGATCTTACGTCAATACGGTAAGTAAGATAGAAGCTAGCTGCTAAAGTTTTCTTTTTGCATGGGCAGAATAATTATTTTTTTAATAGAAATCGATCTTTTGTGTGTGAAAATCCAAAATCGAGCAGAAGGTGTGATAAACAGCCGATTATGAAGTAGCTACCGATGAAGAAGGTAATTGAAGGGGAAATGTCTTTATAAAAAGTGATAAAGCTGCATGTGACAAGAGTTAAGGCCATTAAAAAGAGTGGATGATGCATAATTCCACGATGATGGACAACAAGAGGGAAAATGCTCAAAGGAGCACAAATCAAGAGTTCATGCCAGCTGTTCATGAAAATTGCAATAATAAAAAAAAGAAAAAGTGCTTGGTACAGAGTCATCTGAATCATACTTTTAGTGTCAATATCAGGGAATAAAGAGCCTATSAGTGTTGCACAAAAGGCGACAAAAATAAGTGAAGGGCTYTCWGGGGAAGCTTGTAGTATCGATGGCCCCCAGTGATACAGGGCYAAAAARCTGAYMGYTCCACCAAGAAGRTGTTGTCKATATCCAGGCATATTTTCYCCTCATATTTTATAGATTTAAAAGTTTAAAATATGAACGATCTAATAATCAAYAAAAANGAGCTTTTTTGAAGCTGAATCTTATTTGAATTTKTATTAGATGTYTTGATTGAAGAASTCTTTAAATGCTTTATTTGATTTTCAAATAAGGTTACATTTTTTTTTTGAAAGTAGAGARAGTTTTGTTTTTGGAAAATAGTAAGCAAGAATTTTTTTATAATCATAGTTTTTGYTKACCATTGCTCGTGCTCCATGTTGACAAAGTCCAAGCCCATGTCCAAATCCTTTGCCTTTAAATATTAGAGAGTCATTTTTTTGCTTTAGCGTAAAGAATTTGCTTTTCAGCCCATTTCCCAGGCAGTTTTTAATTTTATGTGTTGCAAGTTTAATACTTCCTGCTCGCCCTTTGTATTCAAGATAGTTAACAGAGCCTGCTGTATCATGATCTATGATTTGTAATTTTTTTAAAGGACCACAGGGGCGTATTTTTGATTTCAAAGATGTTGCGAGTAAACTTTGAGTAATATCATGTAGAGAACAGCTATATTCCCATCGATAGAGAGAAAAATTTTTACAAAATGTACAGCGATATGATCGCTTGAGGTATGGTGCTTTGCTAAAATCAATAGTATCGAGCTTACTTGGAATGATTCCTCCACAGCATGCATCAAACATGGTTAGTGCAATTTCTTTATCGTAAGTTATGATACAACCCCTTGTTGATTCAATTGCTYTTCTTAGATGGTCATAGYTGTGAGTTCCATCATATCTTTGATGAAAAATATTATTTTTTATATCATACAGAGCATTTTTTTTTTTTGCTTCAAACATGCATCGTACAGCAAATGTTCGTGTTGCAATAGCCTGAACTTTTTGCATTTCATCTGGCCAGTGAGCATAGCTTTCATAGAGAAGGACTGAGTAAACATACTCCTCAAGATCAAGTTTGTTGATGAGGTAATAAGCTTTTTTTTCCGGATCGATATGAATTGTGCAGTTTCCATAATACTGTTTATTATTTATTGTTATAGGAGATTTTTTGAGTGGACTGATGGTTATTGTTTTAGCATKAGAAAGYAGGYTRTTTTTTGGAATTTTTTTATTTGATATGAGTGARGGYTTGGTRTGAAGGAGAAAACTTCCATTTTTGCCTTCTACTGACAAAYAGCAATGTTTTTCTAAAAAGGGTTTTACACTTTTTGAGTGAGGCGTTATTTTAAAACCGTGCGGTGCATGGATRGTTACAAGCATGCTTTCTGGAGCTTCTAYTCTGTCTAAAAGCACCCGAATATACTTTGATGAACCGGCATAAATATTCTGAACAAAAAARATGAAAAAATAAAAAAGTGCTATAYGCATAGTTATCATCAGTACTGGGCAATCAGTTTTTTAAATTCAACTGGCAGGGCTGTTCTGTTGTCGATTCCTTTGTTCGCTTCAGCATCAGCAACGCTATTTTTTTCTCGTGGTACATGTTGAAAWATACAGGTYGAGCCCATTTTTAGTATTGTAATAAGAGGGGCAAGCGCTTTAATAAATGAATTTTTAATTGCATATTCTCCTCTCATCTGTTTTACCAACAGAAGAGAATCAGAGCGAATGATAACACGCTCTGATTCGTTCGCATATTTTTTCAAATGAAACAGTGCTAGAGCAAGGGCTAAATATTCTGCTTGATTATTAGTTTTAATACCTAAGAATCCATTTGTATGAAGCAAGTTTTTATTATTGCATGAGAACCATACTCCAGCACCAGATGGACCTGGATTTCCACGAGATGCTCCATCAATATAAATAAGAATGGGCGAAGCAGTCTTATYTGATTTAGAACTGTTCGCTTTTTCACTGTATTCTGGAAATATTACTGTCTGGGTAGGATTCTTCATATTATTAAGATACTGTTTCTGCTAGACTTTGATTTRCSGCRACTTCNNTTTTTTNTTTRGGCTCTTCTTGATGTAAAAAGCGATAGCAATTACGACAAATRATYAGAGCATCACGTTTAAGGTTWGATATTTCTTGTCGTGGGATACCATAAAAACATGCGCTGCAATGTGTGCTTGATACTGGTACAATAGGGTCGTCAACAAGAAGACGCATTCGTGTATATTTGGCAAGCCAATTTTCAGGAACAACTTTTGATGCKTCTACTCKTTCTTTTTCAAAATTTCCCAGCTGCTCTGTTAAAGARYTTAASGTCTGTYCAAGCTCTRTTTTTTCTTCAGTTAAAGTATCTTTTTTTGTTATATATTCAGGAAGTGTTGTTTTAAGTTTTGTTTCTGCAATATCAAGGTCATGCCAGACTTTGATAATAACATCATCAAGTAAAAGTCTTTTTTTAGATACGTTAATAAGCTCTTTGTTTTTTAACTCGTACTCTTTAGTTGATTTAATTGCGTTAAGATGTTCTCTAATGGCAACTTCTTGATCTTGTAGAAATTGTGATTCAATCTCTTGGACGCTAACTTTTTTCTTGGCATCATTTTTTTCTTGATGCAGTAATTCTATCTGTTTTTCGGCGCCTTTAAGAGCTTKRYCTRTGTCATCAATKACTTTGGTGGTTGTTTCTATTTGTTTCATTAAAGATCGGATGGATGTATCGATAGAAACTAATTTTTTTAATTGTGGAACAAGTAAATGTTTCATGGTTCTCCTTGTGAGGATACAAAGGATCTGACAATTTGGTGGGCCCACCTGGACTTGAACCAGGGACCTTYCGGTTATGAGCCGACTGCTCTAACCAGCTGAGCTATGGGCCCTCCAATTGTTGAGGAGTCATAAAAAATACTTTTTACAACTTTCAAAATTATACTACAGAATATTTTTTGCTTTGTGAAGTATAAAATCTTTAATTTTTGCAGAATACCCAATTTCATTGTCGTACCATCCAAAAACTTTATGTAAAGAGTCTGTTGATTCTGTTAGTAAAGTATCAATAATTACTGATGCATGGTGCCCTGAAAAGTCTGATGAAACAAGCGGTTGTTCGGTGTAGGTTAGTGGTGTATGATCTGTTTTTTTTGCGTACATTTTAAAAGCAGTATTGATATCATCGGTGGTACAGATTTTTTTTGTTGAAAATGTGAAATCAACAATTGAGACAGATGGAACAGGAACACGAAGGGCGACTGCTTTWATTTTTCCTTTTAATTCAGGAAAKATCTCTATGATGACATCGCTAGCACCAGTCTTTGTTGGAATTATATTTGTTGCTGCAGCACGTGCTCGACGAGGATCTTTATGAGTTGAGTCAACAAGATTTTGATCATTTGTGTATGCGTGAATTGTCGTCATGAGTCCTTCTTGAAGCTCAAACTCTTCATGTAGTACTTTTATAATCGAAGCAAAACAGTTTGTAGTACAGCTGCCAAGAGAAATAATTGTATCTCGGTTAGGATTATATGAATCATCATTAACACCTGGAATGATGGTTGCATGAGCATCGGGGGAAGGAGCAGTAATTAAAACATTTTTTGCACCACTTTTTTGATGTAATGATGCTTTTTCTTCTGTTGTTAGTTTTCCACTTGCTTCAATAACCCAGTCGATATCAAGTTTTTTCCATGGAAGTTTTAAGGGATCTGTTTCAAAAAAAAGAGGTATTTTCTGATTATCAATAGTGAGTGTTGTTTTATTTTGAGAAATGTTCCGTTTTAGTTCGCCCATTTCAGAGTCGTACTTTAAAAGCAGGTCAATGTTTTCAGGAGGGATCGGTCCACAGTTGATTGCTTTTATAGAGATGAGCTTCTGTGCTACTGGATCTTGTAGCACAAGTCGTGTAAATGCCCTTCCAATACGACCAAATCCGTTAATTGCAACCGAAATCATTTTATTTCCTTGTTTTTGTAGCCGCACATATCTTTTTATTTGTTGTCTGATACACTTATTCTATTGAGTATTTTAAGGTTCTTGTTTGTCAGCATAGTCTTTTCATGAGGAATGCTAGCATGGTAAATAGGGTTTTTACAAGGATTTTTGACGATGGCAACACGAGAATCGCAGTCGACTAAGATAGATCAGCCGATAACAATGGTTGTTTGTGTATATGCACCGTATAACACATCAGGGCTGTTCGAAGCATATAAAGAAGAATTTTTAAGTCTGGTTAGAACTGCTGGTATTGAGTATGAATGTGAAATGTCTTGCAAGATACGTTCAACGATAAGAGCGGTTTTTTTGACCAAAGGAAAATTAGAAGATGTAATTGAACTTGCATCTGAACATAAGGTTGAGCGTATTATTTTTTCAGAAAGATTAACTCCATTGCAAGAGCGTAACATCGAAGAGTTGACGCAGGCTATAGTTGTAGACCGAGAACAGTTGATTTTAGAAATTTTTAAGAAATCTGCTCATACGTCTGAAGGAAAAGTTCAGATTGCTATGGCTGAAATTGAATTTTTAAAAACTCGTATGTCAGGTAAAGGCATAGAATATATGCAACAATCAGGATTACGAGGTGGAAAAGGTCCTGGCGAAACGATGAAGGAAAAGACACGTCGATACTTCGCTCATCAGATTCATATTGCACAAAGGCATCTTGATATTTTACAAAATACTCGTGAAATGCAGCGAAAAAAACGTCTATCTACAAAAATTCCACTTATTGCAGTTATTGGTTATACCAATGCAGGCAAGTCATCGCTGTTAAATACTATGACTAAGAGTGCTGTTTTAGCTGAAGATAAACTGTTTGCTACGCTTGATACAACAACTCGTGAGCTGTATTTGGGTGAAAACAAGACGATAGGATCAAATCAAAAAGTATTGATGTCAGATACTGTTGGTTTTATTAGTCAGTTGCCTCCACAGCTTATTAAGTCTTTTCGGTCAACATTGGATGAAATTCGGTATGCACATCTTCTGCTGCATGTTATAGATTTAGCAAATCCGTTATGGGGACATCATATTCGTGTGGTAAAAAAAACCTTACAGGATTTGAAGATATCCGTTCCTATGATTTATGTTTTCAATAAAATAGATCTTGTTGCGCCTGCGCGTCTTGATATGTTTCGTATGACAATTCTTGATGAATATCAGCCATATGTCTGTATCAATACAAAAGATAAAAACGGCGTCAAAGAGTTGAGAGATTTGTTAGAAAATCATTCGTTTACCCGGGAAGATTAAGATTTTAAAAGAGTATTGTTATATTTTTTTTCATCAATAGAAATCGTTATTCTATGCGAGGTCTTATTTATAGATATAGCGTTATTAGGCTTGTGACAGAGAGCCTGTTTCACTTTGAAGCAAGAGTGCATGGTAATTAAGCCGTCTGTGCTAAGGAATCGACATTCTCTTAAAATTTGTATAATTGAAATGAGTACAACTGATTGGTCGTCGCATGCAACGACCTGTTCAAGTGGTTTTGAATGAAGTTAATCTATGCATTGCATTATGAAAAGAGTTGATAAACATGGGTTGAGTCAGCTTTTTTTATAATTTCAATAAAACAGTCTGAATTTCGGCAATGCGTTGAAGATGAGCAAGTTTCAAACAACTAAGCAAATTCTTGGTCTTRGAGGATGCTTTTCTATAGATTCAAATACCCGAATGAATAGATAGATGCTCTCATTGCTATGCTCGTTTTCAATGTTTTTCAATACAGTGCCTTTCATTATTGAGTGGGCGATAAGGCATTACCATCAACCTTATCTTTTATGCTTCTAACATGAAATTTTTTATCATGAAAAGATTTAATCTTTTCATAGAAGATCTTTCCTTCTTCACTTTTCAGCTTATCAGAATATTCTTTTGCAAGGTCTAATGGAATTTTGCCTTCATTGTTCTTATCAAGAAGATCTATATATTCCATGGCAAACAGCCATTCAGAGAAATACAGCATTCCATTTTTGCATGCAAGATGTAAAAATGTATTACCTTCTTTATTTTTTTCATCTAATTTTCTTCCTAATTCCTCAAATATGTCTATTAAGATAATTACAAAACTGTTTCCAATGTTCTGACGATCGTCATTAGATATTGTTAAAGGAGAAATAGCCAACTTATTATTTACTTTTAATGTAGATATCACATCAACCAAAAAATTATCTGATACAATAAATAGTGGAAAATAATTATTTTCATACAAAACCTTGGTCATAAAAATTTCATATTCTACTTTTTTAATAAAAAAGCTTYSCWTAWRKATWMWTCGCTGGYTYMRRYMMWGYYMWYWYWWAMWYWSMTSTYKWMWWTKWWTRSWATYWGTGGTTTTATTGATATCATTTACACAGTGCATGTTTTTAATCTCAATATTTTGTGTAAAGTGATTAGTCAGAAAATCTTTAAAAAATGCATATCCTCCAAATTTCTCTTTTTGATCTTCTTTATTTTTTAAAGATAATGTATCAATAGTCAGCATATCTATGGCTTTTCCCATGGTCACAATAGTTGGATAATGCCATAACTCAGTTATCCCTGTTGGAAAAAAAGTTATGTTTTTAACATAGTCAGTCATGAAGACAACTGTATGTATAGTTCCGTCTATTATTATATCCTTATTTTCTTAAACCATTGTTGAATCAATAAAAAAGTATCCTGGCGTATCGTACAATGTTTCAAATTTATTACTTCCTTTAAGCATAAACTGAGGTAGAAATTCACTCTTATTAAAACTCGATAATGATTGATAATCACTATTTAATATTGACAATACCACCTTGCTAAAAAGATTTATTTCTTCTTCGTACTTTGTCAAATCATGCTCACTCTGTTTTTTATATGATTTCTCCAAAGCCTTCAACTGTGCTGTATTTTTAAAAAAAACATTAATGTTTTTTATTTGACGATCTATATTACTTAAAAAATGTGCAGTTACTTCTCCAATAAGACTTAATATTAAATGGTATGAAAGAGGAGGCCCTTGTAATTCATTCTCAAGCCAAAAAGCGTTTTTCCCCCCAACAAAACATGACTCAACAAAGACGGTTCCAACAGAGACATTATCCGATAAAAATTGTAATACATGTAAAAAATCTTCTTTTTTTAATCCAGCTATAGTAGTTTTCGTTGCTCCATGTCCTTCAATCATGATATCCCATATATGCAAATTTTGATCTCTTTTTTTACCAAAAATAGATTGTATGTTTTTAACGTATGATTCCGGATATTCTTTCTTGTTATATTTGGTAATGAATTTTAAAAACTCTTTATTATTTTGCAGAACTTCAGATTTATCTTCATAATTTTGCAAAATTTTACTAAAATCATATGCCTCAAAAAACCATTTGGAAACAAACATGAGAATATTTGTGTTTTTAAAATATAAAAGTCTATGATTCTCTGCTATATACYCTGTTATATCAGAACTTTTTGCACTAAATAAGTTCTTTACTGCATTAATAAAACCACCAGYTTCATTTTCTTCTTGCAACAAAAYATTCTCTATGACATTCATAKTGGTAGAGCCAATATGTTTTCCAACCATACTTTCTAAAAAACKACGRCTTAKCTYCAWTTTRCWAGCTTTATCMGCATTGTCAGGATCTATAAATAAATATAAAGGAATATGCTTTTTACGAAGTGGCATTTTTGCTTTTTCTTCTAAATCTTCAATCTTGCTTTTTTTATCTACTAGAGATAGGTTTTCGTTTTTTTTTATATTCTTAATATGTTGTCGAGCTTCTGCATGAAGTCTCAAAATATATTGATTATATGTATTAATTTTTTTTAAATTATCTGGTGTATAATATTCAATAAACTCTTCAGAGAAGCTTGAAATATCAGRRTTTTCATCAGATGAACTCACAATTTCATATTTTGGATTTGCAGCGCCAATGCTTGTGCCAACACATAACAGTAGACCAATAAAACCTATTTTTCTTAACATAAGACCCCCCTTTTTATATATAATCATGTATGTATTAAATATAATYTATTTGTTTATATTTAATACAGYAASRAGAAARRKCTGCTCCACCTATGATNNGTATGKYWWYRMYWRAWKWGWWCTMRYYAYATSTKYWYRNTCWTACAAAAGATAAAAAGGGCGTCAAAGAATTGAGAGATTTGTTAGAAAATCATTCGTTTAAAGTTGAGTAGAATTAAGTCTATTTGATTTGATATAAATACTGTTTTTTAAGAGTCAGAATGTTTTTAATCTTTCTGATTCTTTTTATTTTTTTGAAATTCGATTTTATTAAACTTAAGCAGAATGCTCCGCGTTTTTCAAGGCCGGGGATAAATTCTTATCAATTTCACAGAAGCAACGGCTTAAAATTTATGTAAAGTAGTTTTATCTGCCATAGTAGCAAGTAGGCTGAATGAAAGTCCCAATAAGCCAGCAAAGGTCTTTTTGTGTTCGGTTGGGTATTTTTTAAGGTGTTTAAAGTAATATGTCAGATTTGATTTTTTAGATGTTGTTTTTGATTTATTGCTACTCTCTTTTTTTATAAGAATTTCTGTTTCTGTATCAAGTTTTAGTGGTTTTATTTGATCTTTTTTCTTTAATCGTTTCTGAGTTAGTTTGAAAGAATAGTAATCATATGCAATAGAAATAATAGATGCAATGCTAACAGGGATGTAGTACTTATAATTTGAGTCAGAATGTTGTTGGTTTGATTTTAGATTGATATTAAGATTATTAGAGTCATGTTTAGTTGCAATGATTGGCTTCAAGGGTTTGTTAGTAGTCGATTTTGAATTAGGTTTTGTTTTTTCGGATGGCTTGTCGTTCCAGTGAATTTTAGTTTTATGTTCTTTTCCACGAACTTCTTTTGCAATGGTTATCCATTCTTTATTAATTTCAATGAGCCTTTCTAGTTTTTCTTTTTCAGAGCACTCTAGTAATCGTTTTTTTTGAGTGCTATTTTTTGAGGTATTTTCTTCAGTTGCTCTATTTATCTCGCTATCGTTTATGTGATCATCTGGTAGAGGTGCTACTGAAAAAGCATTGCTTTGAATAGCTAAATATATAAAAAAAATAAGGTAATATTTTATATTATGCATAATTTAGGGTTCCTATAGCATTTAACTAATAGTCTTTACATGTTTTAAGTTTACCATTAGGAATATAAATAGGAAGTGATAAATGCTAAAAAAAGAGTAAAAAGAATGTTCTTGTATGAAATAAAAGATAAAATATTGATTTTAGAATATATGGCGGAGCTGATGGGGCTCGAACCCACGACCTTCCGCGTGACAGGCGGACGCTCTAACCAAACTGAGCTACAGCTCCAAAATTCTAATTATAGATAAAGAAGTTATTAAAAACATCAAAAAACTTTTGTGAACTTTGTTTTTTTAATAACTTAAAAGAAGTGCCAACTTTATAAAAAGTGGCGGAGTTGATGGGGCTCGAACCCACGACCTTCCGCGTGACAGGCGGACGCTCTAACCAAACTGAGCTACAACTCCAATGGCTCCCCGGGCAGGGCTCGAACCTGCGACCTAACGATTAACAGTCGTTTGCTCTACCAACTGAGCTACCGAGGAATTTCATTTTTCTAATGACTGCAATATATTTAGTCCAATATTTTTTTGCAAAAAATGGTGGGCGAAACAGGACTCGAACCTGTGACCCCCTGCTTGTAAGGCAGATGCTCTACCAACTGAGCTATTCGCCCCATATCTTGCAATTAATACTGTCTCAATCGCGTCATTATGAAAGTATGATAGAAGAAAAAATTATCCAAGTCAAAGAATATTTTCATTTTTTTAAATTTTTTTATCTGTTTTTATAAAAAGATCGATAGAATCGAGATGCGAAGCGATGTTTTTTGATGAAGAGGAAAACTCTTCTTCAACATTTAGAACAAGGACAGGTACATCTTTTAAGAAAGATGGCCGACTATTTTCATTGCATAGAAATTCATCATGTAGTTTATCTATTTCTGTAAGATATTGTAGTGATATTTCTGATTCGCCTGAACGAAGTCGCTTGTTGATACGTGACTGGCATGTTTCAGGKGTTGCTTTGAGATAAATGAAYCCATCAGGTATGAGATTTTCTGAYTTTAAAAAGAAGTCCATCCATTCAGAATATATGCTCCNTTCAATACTATTTAAAAAACCACTATTTTTTCCATTTTGTGCAAAGCAGTAGAAACCTGAGTAGAGCGATCTTTCAAAAATAAGAGTTTTTGTGGAATCATGCTTAACATGTTCGTGGTATTCTTTGAGTCGATTGATAAGCGTAAACGTTTCCATTGTGTAGCTCCATCKATRAGGATCTTGRTAAAAAGAYTCAAGGAGAGATTTTCCATTTTCGGGTGTGTGCCACTGTTTAACAGGTTCAACAATGGTYTTATATTTTGAACGATATGTTTGRAGAAGATTRCACATCGTTGAYTTTCCAGCACCTATATTGCCTTCGATAAGGTACATAGTATATTTCCTTTCAAAATAAAACAGATTCTTTTTACATCTCTGTACTGATCATTTGCATTTACTTGATCGCGTGATAGAGTAGAAATAAGTGTCATGCTTCAAAAAGTGATCAAATAACATTTTTTCAAATTGAATCATAACATAAAAGATGGCAAGTGAAAATAAAAATATAAGCATATTMTTAATAGGAAATTAATGAAAACACAAAAAATAGCGCATGATAAGCGTGGTGATCTTGTTTATGGYGCTCATCCAATTATTGAAATTYTMAAAGCAAAAAGAAGAAAAATAATTACTCTRTATGTCACAAAACCAGAGCCTCGCTCATGGGGTCGAATAAAAGATTATTTACCAYCTCGATTGCCACAGATTCAGTATGTCACCAAAGATGTTCTTGATCGCTTAACTGGAACAACAGAGCATATGGGTGTTGCTGCAYTGGCTAGCTTTTTTCCATATCGTACAAAATCGTTTGATCCACATAAACATCCTTTTTTATTATTGATCGACTCTGTTGTTGATGTAAGAAATTTAGGYGCGATGCTTCGATCAGCACATATTATGGGTGTTGATGGRGTGATTATTTCTCGAGCACGAGCAGCACCATTGAATGCAGCTGCGTTAAAAGCTTCTGCMGGAYTGGCTGAGCATCTTGAAATATATCAAGCAACCTCATTAAAAGGGGTGTTGAAAGAATTGGCAGAAATAGGGTATCGSCATTATATGGCAGTTTTAGATGGTGGAACAGATGCAACKACTGTTACTTWTTCTGAGTCAAAAGTGCTTGTGATTGGAAATGAAGAAAARGGAATAACACGAGAATTGCAGGGGCAAGGTGARAAAATTACTATTCCTCAAAAAAATTCACTTGCTTCATTGAATGCATCAGTTGCAACTGGTATTCTGCTCACAATTATGAAATACGGCCTATCTCGATCTCGTTAAAAGCTTGAGCGTTATACTTTTCTTCGAGACATTTTTTTGAAAAAAAGATATARYTGCAGGAAGTRATAAAGCTTTACGAAACGTAGAGGTAGTTTTAAGAAGATATATAACTTGGTTAAGGATTTTTTATATGGCACAGAGTGATGAAGCAGTAAAGATACAGCATCCTGATTATGAAACGGTTATTGGGATWGAAATACATGTACARCTAAAAACAAAGTCTAARATTTTTTGTGGTTGTGCAAATCAATTTGGTAGTCTTGCAAATGTTAATATTTGTCCTATTTGTACAGGGCAGCCAGGAACACTTCCTGTATTGAATCGTAAAGTTGTTGATGGTGCTATTATGGCTGGCATCGCTACAAACTGTAAAATATCACGTGTTTCTGAATTTTGTCGTAAACATTATACGTATCCAGATCTTCCAAAAAACTATCAAATTACGCAAGGTGACCGTCCTATYTGTTTAGATGGATAYGTACCTATTGAGCGTGAGGATGGGTCGGTAAAAAAAATTCGTTTAACTCGTATCCATCTTGAAGAAGATGCGGGMAAAAATATTCACATGGCGAATGGTGAAAGTCTTGTAGAYATCAATCGTGCAGGAACACCATTAATTGAAATTGTAACAGAGCCTGATATTTCAAACTCTTTTGAAGTTCGTGCATATTTGCAACGTCTGAAAAGTATTATATATTATCTTGGAATCAGTGATGTGAACATGGAAGAAGGTTCTTTTCGTGGAGATGTTAATATATCTGTTCGAAAAAAAGGTGAACCTCTTGGAACTAAAGTTGAACTTAAAAATCTTAATTCATTTAGATTTATGGTTGCAGCTACTAACTATGAAGTTGTTCGTCAAATTGCTGTTTTAGAAGATGGTGGAAAAATATATCAAGAAACACGATTRTGGGATACCAAAAAACAAGAAACTGTTATGATGCGTTCTAAAGAAAATGCATTTGATTACCGGTATATTCCAGATCCAGATCTTCCATTGTTAGTTGTTGATGAGGGATGGGTTGAGCGTATTAAAAAGCAGATGCCAGAACTTCCACATTTTAAGCTCAATAGATTTCAAAATGAGTATGGTCTGAGCTCTTACGAAGCATCAAGCATGGTTGAATCTCCTGAGCTGGCTACATATTTTGAACAGGTTGTAAAAGATTGCAAATTGCCAAAATTAGCGAGTAATTGGATTTTACGTGATGTTATCGGGTACTTAAATCAAAATAAAAAAAATCTTGCGGATTTTAAAGTTATTCCACGAATGCTTGCAGAGTTGATTGTTGAGATCGACAAAGGTGTTATCAATAGTAAAATTGGTCAAGAAGTTTTTATAGAAATGGCAGCAAGTGGTAAATATCCATCAATTATTATTCAAGAAAAAGACTTGCGTCAAATTGGTGGTATTGAAGAGTTGCAAGAARTAGTAATAGAGGTAATTAATAATAACCAATCTGCTGTTGCTGATTATCGCGCAGGAAATGGAAAGTTATTTKCTTATTTGGTTGGTCAAGGAATGAAGGCTACCAAAGGAAAAGGAAATCCTATTGTTATACGTGAGTTGATGCGTAAATCTTTGGATGATTAAATAATAAAAAAGGAGAGAGTATGAGAAGATTGCTTATGAGTCTACTTTTTTTATCTGCTTCGTTAAAAAGTTCTGAAAAACTTGAAATAGAATTAAAGTTTAAGCCTTCATCAAAAGAGATAGCTTTATTAAAAAAAAGTTTAGGGAAATGTAACGAAGTTCTTATGAAAGAAAAATATCTTTTTGGAGAAAAAATAGTATTTTCTGAATCAGAACAGTACAAAACTATGAAGCAGTACTTACGGGTACGTTYAACTGATACAAAGAAAACTATAACATTGAAAAAAAGATCAGAGTCCGGGGTTGTGGAACTTGAAACAACTGTTGGTGATGCTGAAGCTATGTATTCTATATTAMAAGTYTTGGGATATGGAGAGACTGAAGARCAGGTAGTATATTTAGAAAAGGTACGAAAAATATATACGGTTCTTTTTGACGGAGTCACGATAGAAATAGTTTTCGATACTTTCGAACAACCACTTCATATGAAAGAAATGGGAGAGTTTGTAGAGGTTGAAATAAAATCTGAAGGCTTTTCTCATGAAGAGGGGATATCTATTTTAAAGAGATATCTACTAAAATATGGACTTAAAGAAATCGATCAATATCCACCATATATCGAACTAGCGTTGAATCCTAATAATTACGCTCATAAAATTAAAAAAATTGTATGTTGAAATAATAAAGGGGGGNAAATTATATAAGGAGTAARTATGATTATTGAAAAACAGTCCGTAGAAGCGGCTCAAAAATATAAAAAAGAAGAACCAGTAAAAAAANTAATTCAATTTGATGGAATAGGAAGTGTTGARCTTYTWGATGCTTTTGGATCAGATTTGACTGTTGCTAATGCAGCACGTGTCTCTTTTAATAAAGAATCTTTTTATGAAGAAGAGACGGTTTTAGATGATGCAGGAAATGAAACAACTATTAAAAAATTACCAAAAGGTGATGGGAAACTYATTCATTTTTTGGCCAAAYATAAACATATAACACCTTTCTTTCATCCACAATTACAGTTTCGTATTAAGATGCCGATTTTTATAGCTCGTGAATGGTTCCGAAGTGTGATCGGTTTTGCACGAAATGAAGTCTCTCGTCGATATATCAAGACAACTCCTGAGTCCTTCGTTCCTGAATTAGTGAGAAAAGTTGATCCAAAAATCAAGCAGGGTTCACTACCTGATCCGGTAGAGAATCATGATGCAATTGTTCAAAAAATGAAGCTGTATTCTGATGAAGCAATCAGATTTTATGATGAGTTGCTTGATGCTGGAGTCTGCCCTGAACAAGCACGTATCATGTTGCCACAAGGCATGTATACAGAATTCATAGAAACAG
The DNA here is from genome assembly GCA_002401785.1 of Candidatus Babelota bacterium. Taxonomy (GTDB): domain Bacteria; phylum Babelota; class Babeliae; order Babelales; family CAZZPM01; genus CAZZPM01. Next base: position 69,164 of record NVUD01000002.1, on the reverse strand, counting down.
CGAGCCTTTCGGCGTATGCACGTGTTGTTGTTCTACGAAAAGATGCGTATGCACAGCAAGAGATTCAATGGTATGCCAAAGCGATTGAACAGCTTACCTATCAAGCTTTTCCAGTCTCATGGGAAGCATTGATGATGTATGGTAAATAAAAAAGAATAAATCTTTAATTTTTTCGATGCCTTATCTTTTNNKRANNAGAAGATAAGGCATCTTCTGNTTTTTATCGHCAGGGKTTGYCTRTTTGTAAATTCTTTAGACAATTTRTTATTATTTTGGTAYTCTTGATTRTGAATTGAATTTTCTATCTATTTTATTTTGTAATATTTTTTGGAGTGATTTATGTTGTTGATACATAGTTTTTTATGGTTGTTCATTAGTTTTTTTAGTTGTGTAGAARYAGTATCAGCAGCAGCAGATCATTGTTCCACTTGTGAACAAACTAGTTCTGAAAATGATTTAATTGAGCTACATGTAGCATCTGGTAAGGGAAATTTCTTCAATGTTTGGCAGTTGTTGCAAACAGGAGCTGATGTTAACAAAAAAGACGAAAATGGTTTTACGGCTTTGCATATAGCAGTAATGAATGGCAATGAAGTAATGGTAAGGTTTTTATTGAAACATAAAGCTCTTTCTTTGCAAGATGAGGATGCTCGAAATCCATTGCATTATGCAATTTATTATGGCTGTACATCTATTGTTGAGCTGTTGGCAGATAATGTAGRAAGTTTAAATGAAGAAGATATTGATGGAAACTGCTCTTTGTATACGGCTGTTTTGTATAGAAAGTATGATATTATTAAAATATTATTGAACAAGGGTTCGCTTGTTAATAAAAAAAATAGATTTGGGGAAACAGCTCTCGATATAGCTATATTTTATAATTTTGATGACATGGTAGAATTATTACTTAAATTTGGAGCCGTAACTAATAAAATATATTCATCAAATTGTGCACGCACTCTATTTCCTGTTGATCAAGGCATACTTAAAGAATATGAGAGCAAGTCTGAAAAGGTGCCTTTCTCATTGATTTTAAGTTCTGCTACTCCAGAGTATACTAAGAGTCTCTCATACACAGATAAAGTTTTTTCTAGCTATTAAATATAAGAGCTTATCTGAAAATTAAATAAATGTTCAAATAAGGTACCATTTTCAACTTTTTTTAAAGTAATAAAAATATAAAAACCCTATGAAAAAGGCTTTATTTTTTTTCTACTATTTTAAATTTAGAGCTATTCTGAATTTTCAGATAAGCTCTTATATAAAGAGACAGAGAGTCGTTTAAATGTAATGATGGAAATCTTTTCTGATGAAGTGAGCAGTATAACAGAAGTTTTTATATGTTTGCATGAAAAATATGATGCTTTACAAATAAGCTATGCACAAGTATTGGCTGATACAACATTAAGTATTGAAGATGCTGTTCGTCAAAAAGTACTTTTTGATGGTGAGTTAGCTGCTTTGATTGAAGATGCTGATGCACAAATAGTTGTACTTGAAGGTGAACGTGACTTATTAGTAATAGATCGTGATACACTTGTTACAGCATATAATGCGTTAGTTGCTGGTTCTGAAGAGGCTGCAGCTGGTGTAGTAATTAATATACAATTATTGACCAAGGCTTATGATGACATGGTACTTGCAAAAGCAGGTATGATCAGTAAACTTGATGAATTTAGATCTCAAATTGGTACAATGTTCACAGTTCTTGATAGTAAAGCAACAACTGCAACAAATGAAATCTGTTCATAATTGCTAGATTAGCAGAATAATTTTTGTAAGGGAGCTCTCGTTTAGAGGGCTCCTTTTATTTTACTATCAATTTCAACGGTAAGGTTTTTTAATTTCATTAAGTGTCACAAGTTCAATTTTTTAATATTTAGTCTGAGTTATAGCTTATTATCTTAATATTTAATAGATCCTTGGTTGAAATTACGTTTTATTTTTTTTGAGTATTCATCTGTTTTTATTTCTTCTTTTACCCTTTGATACCATAAATGTAATATATCCCAGATGTCGCCATGACTTTGAGACCTTTTGTTCGTTGATCTCGTTAGCTCAGTAAGTCCTTTTAGGGGAGTTTTTTTTGCATCAAGTAATTCTTGAGTAACTGTTTCTATCTCATTTTGAAGGGATTTTTTTGCAAGCTTTTGTTGCTTGAATAATCTCTTATATACTCTTGTTAGCATTATTTTTTTGTATAAAAGATATCCACTTGATATTAAAGCAGCAATAGTAGTTGTTATTAATAAAGGTTTTATAGCAGGGTGTTCTTGATTCTGTTGAATAGTAATCGGTGGCATTGGCAATATTGGTATCGGAGCTTTTTCTGGTTTGCACTGATGATTCATATGTTTTTCTACTTCAAGCTCAAGTTTTCCAATCTTTTCTTCAAGCTGTTCTATCTGTTTTTTTAAAATTTCTGCTTTGGCACTCTCTTTTTGAAGTGTGTCATACTTTTTTTTTAAAATTTTTAGCTCTTCTTCAAGAAGATGCTTTTCTTTTTTTGATGCATCAATTTTTTTATCATGATCTAGAGATAGTTTTTTTTTCTCATTGTGTAGTTTTTTTCTGTGTTCGTTCTCTTTTTTCTGAAGTTCTACCTCTTTTTCTAAAAGTCTTTGACTATAGTTTTTGACTTCTTCTTGAGCCTCTTCAAGAGCACGTTTAGCTGACTGTTTTTCATTAATAGTTTTTTTTATCTTTGCTTGCTCTAAATCAATTTTTTGTTGATCGCCCGCTCTCTTTTGTTGAGCAGCTTTTATTGTTGTTTTCTGTAGTTGAATTTGCTCTTGATATTTTTTATCTATCTTGAGAAGCTCATCATCTTTTTCTTTAAGCTGCTTCTTTGCTATTTTTTGTTCTGATTTTTTTGTTATTTGAATGATCTGCTCTGCTTCTTCTTTCATTTGTTGAAGTTCGGCATCTTTATCTAGAATAGCTTTTTCTGTCGCTGTTTGTTGGAATTGAAGTTCTTGCTGCTGTTTTTCATGTTGAAGATTATGCTTCGCTTCATTATCTTGAAACTCTTGTTTGGTTTTTTCAACTGTTATCTTAATCGCTTCAAGGGCAGATTCAAGAGTTTTTATTTCTTGAGTAGTTTTCTCTGCTTCTCGTTCAACAGTYTCTGTTGTTTGATTTGCTTCTGCTTTGATTCGTTGAAGTTCTACATCTTTTACTTGAAGTGCATCAGTTTTTTCTATGAGCTTTTTTTCAATTTTTTCAATGATCTGGGCACTCTTTTCTTCTTGCTGAGCTGCAAATTTTTCTTTATATTCAAGGTCAWCTATTATTTGTTGTAGTTCTTCGGTTTTTATGGGTARAAGCTGGTGGTCAAGGGAGTCTGCTTTTRTAGRATCACTATTTTCTGTTMCCGTAAGRCTTTCAATRTCTTCTTTATGTTTTTGTATAATTCGGGATTGTTCGTYATTTATRCRCTTTTGTTCTTCRAGTTCATTTTCTAATTGTTTRATTTCGCTTTYAAAAKCRAYTAATTTTTTGTYAATTGATTGAATGGTGGGGGGCAAGTTAGTAGSTTTTTGCTTCAYTTYAGGCAGTTGTTTTYTARATTTTARTTTTTGTATCTCKTCTAGAAGTTTTCGTTCTCTTTYGAAGGATTCATCACTGTTTTGTTCATAAATCTCTTGGTCTTCCTTGAGTCTTTTTAATTCTTCTGATAATTCRTGTTCTTTATTTAGAAATGAATCATTAGTTGCTTGTAGAGAGGCTATAGTTTTTCCTGATGTTTCATTTGATACGTTTGATATCTTTAAGAGTGTAGMCAGKTCCTTGTTTGCAGATTTTTCTTCTCCTAATATTTGCGYTATTTCGGCAAGTTTAGACTCTTGTTCTTGTAAAAGTTTTTCTAATTCATATTTAATTGATTCGGTATCATCTTTTTCAGATTCTATTTTCTTTAAAACAGCTGAAAGCTCTTCAATTTTTTGATCGCTTTTATTTAAGCTTAAAGTTGCCATTTTATTTTTTGTTGTTAATTTTTCTATTTCCTCTAAAAATTCTTTTTTAGAGTTTTTTTCTTCAAAGTTAATGCTTTTTTTTTGTTTGAAACTTTGAAGAAATCGCCGTTTTGTTGCAATTCTTTCTTTTTGAGTCGGTATTTTTTCACTATTGCAACCTGCTTTTACAGTCAATTCGAAAACATCTGGATCGGTTGCAGCAAAAGAAGTATGAGAGCAGGTGAAAAAGAGCAGCAAAAAGAGGATGCAAGGCGTGAAGTATTCTTTCTCACTCGCTTTGAATCCTTTCTTAATTGACAATAGTTTTCTCATAGTTCCCCTTTTAAAATATCTATCCAGGTCTTTCATGTTATTCCAATAGTAATAAACATATCGAATATTTACAAACTGTACCAGTTAAAAAGAGCAAGAATTGGATGTTTCTAGAATTTTTAAACTAAAAAAAGAAGAAAAAGTAGGTTATTTTTTGTAATAATGTATACTTAACAGTGAATTTCTGGGATACTAATAGTATAAAAGTTTACAACTGATGCTCCTACACGAGATGACCAGTTTTATGCGCTAACATGGAGGACTTCTTATGAGTACGAATCTTTCACTTTCTTTTGAACTAATATCTTTAATGGGCTGGTTTTTACGGCACCATAAGGAAGAGTTGACCCAATTGATTGAAAAAGCTACAGAAAATGGTTTTATGGATGAATTGCAAGTATCTGATATGAAGGATTTTTTGCATAACACAGCTGCAAGTAACGAGGTAGTACAAGAATTCTTTTCTTTTTTAGAAGGTAGTCTTCAAAAGGGATTTGAAGGCAAGGAGCTTGATACGGCAATACGTGGAGCGCTTGCTGATGAAGTGAAAAAAGTAGATGGTCAGGTTGTGGATCAGCACTTATTGCTTTCAAGTATTCAAAAAGTTAAACAAGAATCAAAAGAGATGGGCGATGCTTTGCCAACTAGTCATGTGAAAAAGCTTCTTTGTGAGCAGCTTTTRAAGCAATGGGATCCATCACATCATGATAAATTAAATTAATATTTYTTTAAAAATAGTATCTATTTTGAAAGAGGCCAGAGATWGGCCTCTTTTYTGTTAYTCTTCTTTAAAACCTAATTTTTTAAGATTYTGAGWTAATTCAAATATTGGGAGACCTAARACAGCTGTGTATGAACCATCGATTGATGAGACAAATCGAGAYCCATACTCTTCAATAGTTGTTGATCCTGCAGCATAAAGCGCTTGAGGACTCTTTTTGAGGTATGTAGCTATTTCATCATCAGGAATGGAAAAGTGAACATTTGCTCCTGTTTGCCAGATAATAGAATCTTTTTTTTGATATGTAAGGTCTTTTTTTTCATAATAGGCTAACGCACAGCCGGTTGTAACTTGTAGCGGTTCTTTTGATATTGCTTTAATGATATTARTCGCATCAGCAAGGTTTTTGGGCTTGCCATATATTTTTTTACTGATAAGTCCATGTACTAATGTGTCAGAGGCAAGTAAAAAAAGACGATTTGGTTTCTGTTCAAGAGTTTCAAGGTTWATGCTACTAAGYTTYTTTTGGGCTATTTTTAATACATATTCTTCAAAAGAACCATTATATTCGATTGAWTTTTCACATGCATGATGAGGTATGCATGARAAAGGGATTTKTGCATCAAGAAGAAGCTTTTTTCGAATTTCTGATGATGAGCAAAGGTATAATATATCAGTTTGCATAGAAAACCTTYTTTTAGTTTAAGAAAATAAAAANTATRAACTTTNATTCTAAAAAGAGTCATGAAAAAGAGCTTTTTTGTCAAATTATACTATTTTTATATAAAAGAGAGAGAGGGAAAGTAGCTTTTTAGATATCAATAAAACTATTATTTGTGAATTAGTTGATTTTTTTTGATGATATTTTACACTACCTAGTACAAAGAGTTGTAATAAAAAGAAGAAACTGTACAGATGCAAGGAGTACRTTATGATTTCAACTAGTGATTTTCGGCGGGGGCAGACAAAAATATTATGGAATGGGCATCCATGTGTAGTGATTGARTTTAGTCATGTCAAGCCAGGAAAAGGTGGAGCGTTTGTACGGACAAAATTAAAAAATCTTAAGACAGGTTCGACTGTTGAAGCAACATTTCGATCAGGTGAAAAATTTGAACAGCCTGATTTAGAATATAAAAATATTCAATTTTTATATTCAGATGATTTATACCATTTYATGGATCAAGARTCGTATGAGCAGATTGATTTTGCTGAAAATCAACTTGTGTCAATTAAATTATATTTGAAAGAATTGGAAATTTATAAGCTTATAACATTTGAAGGTTTACCAATATCGGTTGATGCTCCTAATTTTATGAATTTAAAAATTTCAAATACTGTTCCCGGAGTTAAGGGAAACACAGCTCATGGTGGGAATAAACCTGCGACTTTAGAAACAGGTCTAGTTGTGCAAGTTCCTTTGTTTGTTAATGAAAGTGATGTTATAAAAGTTGATACACGCGATAATAAGTATATCGAACGTGTTGATCTGTAAATTATAAAGGTTTATGTATGTATTATTTTTCTACTGATAAAAAAAAGGGTGATTCGTATTTAGCGCCTGTCGAACCAAATTTACAACCGATTAATCCAGAGTTAGCAGAGGTTGAAGAGGATGCTGGTGAGATAGTTGATTTTGGACAGCCAATTTCTCAACGAGAGTTGAGATCGGTTGCTTTTCATCTTGTATACGCGGTTGATCGTAGTGATTATCAATTGCAATTTGATGAGGTATTCGAAACTCTTAATGATTATTATGATCTTGGTTTAACAACAAGCTCTTTCGCATATACTTTTGCACAAGGTAGTATCAATGCTCGTGATGCTCTTGATGAACAGATTAAGCCTTTTTTAAAAAATTGGGAATTTAGTCGTTTAGGATGCTGCACAAAGCTTATTTTACGTATGGCATTTTGGGAGATTCAACAACCACATATTTCAAATGCTGTTGTTATAAACGAAGCAGTTGAATTAGCAAAAGGTTTTGCTGAGCAAGATGCATATAAGTTTGTTAATGGCTTGCTTGATCAGTTTTGTAAATCGCGTGCAGCAGATGTTTTTGTTGTTCGAAATTAATTTTTATAAAAAGTAATTTTATAGAGAGCCATGGTAAAACGTGGCTCTTCTTTTATTCAGCATAAAACTTTACTTTATGCGCAAAAAATATATAGTAAAATGATTAATGGTGTAGTCATAAATCTTCTTGAGAAAGTTATTAAAATGGATAAAAAAAATACCCCCTACAAGGTGCCAGTCGCTCATCACGACTCTTTAGTGGACGCACTGTTATGTCATTTTCCGTATGCAATTTTATCGGTTGCATTAAGTATTGTTAGTTTAAGTGTTATTATGTTTTCACAAGAATCTGGTGGTGCAACAGCTGGTCATGCACATCGCCTTTTTCATACGCTACATTTAATGCATATTTTGTTTGCTGGGACAGGTGTTGTTCTGACTTTCCGTACGTATTGCAAGTCGATTCCAAAAACAATTGCGATTGGGATTTTAGTTCCGCTGTTTTTTTGTACGCTTTCGGATGTGTTAATGCCTTATTTAGGTGGGATCATGTTGCAACTTCCTATGAAATTACATTGGTGTTTCTGGTCACACTTTACAACGGTTGCAACATTTTTGGTTGCAGGATTAATTAATGGTTTTATTTTAAGCTTGCATAATCCGGATAGATATGGTCAATATTCAATTGGTTCACATTTTTTACATATTTTTGTCAGCTCTCTTGCTTCAACGTTYTAYTTTGTATCGTTTGGGCTTGAAGATTGGTCACATCATTTAGGATTTTTATTTGTATTTTTAGTGTTTGCGGTTGTTGTACCATGTACTCTCGCTGATATAGTTGTGCCTATGTTTTTTGGTAAACAAGCTGCTATAAAAACGAAACAGGAAGCATCTGATGATTGTTGTGGAGAAAAGAAAAATGCGCGGGATTCGGATTGAAAATTTATCAAAGTCTCGAGAAGAAGGACTYATTATTGAYAACCTAAGTCTTGAAATTCCACATGGTCAATTTTTYGCCTTGCTGGGACCAAGTGGYTGTGGAAAGACAACCTTRCTTCGTCTGTTRGCWGGTTTAGATCATGYRACATCAGGWAARATTTATYTRRRTGATGAGGATATYACCGATGTCCCTATTCATAAGCGTAACATTAAGACTGTTTTTCAAAAYTATGCTCTATTTTCACATTTTACTGTTTTTGAAAATGTTGCATACAGCCTTCGTCTTATGAGTCTCAARGAAAAAGAAGTGAAGTCACGYGTTATGCATGCACTGCGTACAGTTCGYTTGTCTGGACATGAGTTCAAACTCACTCAAAACTTATCGGGTGGYCAGCAGCAACGAGTCGCYCTGGCTCGTGCCATTGTTAGYAAACCGGATRTTCTTTTATTGGATGAACCATTAGCTGCTCTTGATTTAAAATTAAAAGAACAGATGCTTGTTGAAYTGATTGATTTRCAAGAAAAGCTAGGTACAACTTTTGTGTATGTTACACATGATCAAGCTGAAGCTTTGACTGTTGCAGATACCATGGCAATTATGAATACATCGGGAAAGATCGAGCAACTTGATAGCCCTAAAAAAATTTATGAATATCCATCAACCTGTTTTGTAGCTAATTTTGTTGGAAGTACTAATTTTATTCGAGGAACCCTGCGACGTCGTGACAATGTTCTGGAAGTTGAAAGTGATGGATTGCCAGCAGTTACTATATATGTTCCTGTTGAAAAAAATTGGATGATTCCTGGTCGACGTGTGCATTTAAGTATTCGTCCTGAAAAAATTGAAATTAGTAAATTATTCATTCAAGGATTTTCAAATGTATTAAAAGGGAAAGTTATAAGTATTATTTATTATGGCCGCTCAACTGAGTATCGTGTTAAGTTGCAGTCCGGTCGTGTTTTGCATGTTTTTGAGCAAAATAAAGAACACTTTCCTCAAGAGGTCATTGATTATGAAGACCATGTATATTTGTTCTTTCAGAAAGAAAACATAATTGTCCTTGAACATTAACAGGGGAAAAGTTGTATGTTGTATGATCGTATGACGAAGTTTTTTACAAAAAAAATAGATCTATTTCTTGCATATCCAGCTTTAGTGTGGCAAGGATACTTCTTGTATATTCCTTTACTTGTCATGATATGGTTTAGTTTTTTTGAATTAGAAACATACAGATTCACCCTTAAGCATTACAGCGAGTTTCTTGATTTTGTTTATCTTGAAATTATTTTCCGTTCTTTTTGGTATTCTGTTATGACATCTATAATCTGTTTAATACTCGGTTATCCATTGGCATATTTTTTGGCTCTTAAGACGAGCACATATCGATTGCCATTGTTGTTTTTGTTGGTTTTGCCATCATGGACAAATATTATTGTTCAGATGTATGCRTGGTTTTTTTTATTACAAAAAAATGGATTCCTATATAAAGTTTTGCTTTTTTTAAATATCATAGCTCCAGATACACGATTACTAAATACTACAGCTGCAACTTTATTTGGATTGGTCTACTGTTTTTTACCATTTATGACGTTGCCATTGTATGCAGTTATTGAGAAACTTGATATACGTTTACTTGAGGCATCTGCTGACTTAGGAGCTACTAAAACGCAAACATTTTGGCGAGTTGTTTTTCCTTTGTCATGGCCAGGCATCGTTGCAGGTACACTTCTAGTTTTTATCCCTACTTTTGGTGAATTTGCTATTCCTGAATTRCTAGGAGGATCAAAGCGTTTAGTATGGGGAATGTTGATTGTTAATAAGTTTTTAATAGATCGAGACTTTAGTGGTGGTGCTGCATTAACGTATTTAGGATTGGGCCTTTTTATGGGGGCAGCACTGTTTCTATACTTTTTGTCAAAAGTTCATATTTTAATAAATCGATTAATCGTTTGGTATACAGATCATAGAAAGCCAGCTTTTATTATTAAAAATAAAGAGGATGATATTTATGAATAGGAGGAGTAGTTATGATACATGTAGTGAGTAATCACTTAAAAGGATTATGGCATCAGATTGTAGTTCTTCTGCTCTATACATTTATTTATTTACCTATTTTAGTTTTGGTTCTGTTTTCATTTAATGAATCGGAAACTTCTATGAGTTGGAGTTCGTTTTCGTTACGATGGTATTATGTTTTATGGCAGACTCCTGAACTTTTAGATTCATTTAAGGTATCTTTAATTGTTGCAGGATCAGCAACAGTATTGGCGCTCATTTTAGGAACATGTTTTGTTATAGGATCTTCGTCSTGGAGAACAGCAAAGGTTTATTCCATATTTTATGCAAATATTATGCTTCCGGATATTGTTTTAGGTATTGGACTTTTAACTATTTTCAACTTTTTACATTTACCATTAGGGTATGGGAGTCTTATTGTTGGTCATACGTTAATTGGATTAGGTTTTGCTATTCCGATTATTCGAGCCCGGTATTTAGAGCTTGATCCAGTTTTAACTGAAGCCTCTCTTGATTTAGGAGCGACCTATATTCAAACTATGTTTAAAGTYATTTTTCCTTTATTGGCTCCTTCGTTATTTGCTTCAGGGTTGATTATTTTCACATTGTCATTAGATGATTTTATGATCTCGTTTTTTTGTAGTGGTCCAACATTACAAACATTATCGGTTTATGTTTTTAGTATTATTAGAACAGGTATCGATCCAAGTATTAATGCACTTTCAACAATTATTCTTATTATGAGCTCTTTACTTATTCTGGTATTAAGCTATAGCAAGTTAATTAACCGAGTTATTAGTCATGAATGAAAAATATACAAAAATTGAAAAAGCTGGAATTTTGGGGTTTTATATCTGTTTAATAACAGCTTTGTTAGCGCTTCCTTACTTGTTTGAACAGAAGCGAGGGTTAACTGTTTATACATATGCGAACTTGATTCCATATGAGGTTTTTCATGATTTCGAAAAAAAAACAGGTATACCTGTTCATGTTAAGCTTTTTTCAAGTAATGAAGAGATGTTTGCAAAGGTTAAGATAGATACGTCATCAAAATATGATTTAATTGTACCAGCTGACTATATGGTAGAAATTTTGCATAAGGAGGGGCTATTACAAGAGGTTCAAAAAGGACTCATTTCAAATTTTGAYAATCTTGATAAGCGTCTRTTAAAYAAGAGCTTTGATTTAGRAAATAAATACTCTTTTCCRTATGTTTGGATTTCATATGGRTTGGGATATARCAAAGCTGTTTTTGGAGAAAAGTTGTCCAATAATACTTGGARGATGATTTTTGATGTTTCGCATTCTCAAAAAGAAAATCCTGATTATTATATTTCAATGCTTGATGATGGGCGAGAAGCTTTTTTCTTGGCTTCATTATATTTGTATGGAAGGGTTTCTCGSCYATCTGAAAAAGAGATAGCTRAYGTTACAARCTTATTGAYYAATCAATGGGARTGGGTTGAAAGTTATGCTAATGCAAATCAGCCTTTTTATTTRCAAAGTGGACTGGTTCCACTCATTGTTGTAACTAATGATGTTATATTTAAACTTTTACAGAGTGATGATGATAAATATGGATTTTCTATTCCTCAAGAAGGTAGTATCATGTCAATTGAAAATCTTGTCATTCCAAAAACATGTAAAAATATTGAGATGGCTCATAAATTAATAGACTATATTTTATCTGAAGAGGTTGCTACAGAAACAATGCTAAAATATGGTTTGTACTCTTCCAATATTCATGTTTTTGAAAAAATCAAAAATGGAGAATTTGGCAAAGCAATTCCAATTATATCTGATAAGGATATGAAAAAAATGCATCTTTTAGACAATGATATTTCTATCAAAACGTATTCAAACATATGGCTCAAGGTGAAGTCATCTATCATGCAACAAAAGAAGTAATGTTAATTGTTATGGTGTATGTGTGCAATGGTAAAYTCCTTRGTGATTGYTTTAAGCTCARCGACAGTTTTTTCAGTTAAGTCTTCTGATTCTTTAATAGCATTGTAGACGTCTGGGTAGAGCGTTTTAACATAGCTGCTATATTTTTCAACAAAATCTTTAATTTTTTGCATTGGAAGYGTGTCGAGAAAATTYTCTTTTAAAAGCCATAAGAAAAGSGATTGGTCAACAAAACTATAGGTTTTGAATCGTAATTGTTTKAGTATTTCTATTGCGCGTTTTCCTCGGTCTAGCATACGTTGACTGCTATGATCAAGTTCTGATCCAAAYTGTGCAAAGGCACTTAATTCTTTAAATTGTGCTAATTCAAGCTTTAAAGAGCCAGCAACTTTTTTAATAGCTTTGGTTTGTGCTGCGCCGCCAACACGAGAAACAGATAAACCAACATTTACTGCAGGCCTGATTTCATTATTAAAAAGACTGGTATCGAAAAAAATTTGTCCATCAGTAATAGAGATCAAATTTGTTGGAATAAATGCTGAAATGTCATCACTTTGTGTCTGGATGACCGGTATTGCGGTTATAGAGCCACCACCAGTTTCAGCTGTGAATCGTCCGGCACGTTCTAAAAGACGTGAGTGAATATAAAAAATGTCTCCTGGATAAGCTTCACGGCCAGCAGGTCTACGGAGCAGCAATGAGAGTTCTCGGTAGGCAATTGCATGATTTGTCAGATCATCATACATGATAAGAACATCTTTGCCTTGACGCATGAAAAATTCTGCAATAGTACTTCCTGCATAGGGCGCAATGAAGTGATTCAGAGACATTTCTTGAGCATCACTTGAGACGATAATAGTGTAATCAAGTGATCCATGGGATGATAAAGTTTCAATTAGCTTTGCAACAGTTGATTTTTTTTGTCCAATTGCAACATARATACAGATTACATYACGACCTTTTTGGTGYAAGATAGTRTCGATTAAAAAGGTYGTTTTTCCTGTCTGTCTATTACCAATAAGTAGTTCGCGTTGTCCCTTACCAATCGGKATGAGTGAATCAACAATAGTTGTTCCTGTTTCAAGAGATTTGCTAATGGGMACTCGTTCAATAATACCGGGAGCAGTAGCTTCAATCGGCATCATTGTTATGTCAGTAAATGCTTCTTTCGCATCCATCGGTACGCCTCTAGCACTTACAACACGTCCTAAAAGAGCATTTCCAACAGGAACTTTAAAAATGCTTTTTGTTCTATGAGCAATATCTTGTTCTTGTACCGGTGCAAAACGATCAAAAAGAACAACGGTTGCAATATCTTCATTAAGATCGAGTATGATCCCTTTATTCCCACTATCAAACTCTATTAATTCACCAAAAACAGCGTTGTTAAGTCCAAAAACACGACATACACCATCACTGATTTTGATTACAGTTCCAATTTCTTGAAGATTATGTTCTTGTGAGTCCTCAAAAAGCTTTTCGAGAGTTGAAATGGTGTCCATCTGCTTTGTCATGGTATATTCCTTTTATGATTCTTGATTCTGTGCGAAATAGGCAACTYTTTTGAGAAAAGAACGAATAGAACAATCCCAATAATACATTGGATGTCGTACTGTAAACCCAGCATATAAYTTTGCATCAATAGCRAAAGTTGGAATAACTGTTTTCTTTGTTTTTTGCTCAAGTGARGAGATGATTGTTTTCTTTTCAGTAGTTGTTAAAGAAAGAGCGCTAGTAATCGTCCACTTCTCTAAGCCTTTAATTTCTTGATAAGATGCACAAAGATACTGAGTTATTTCTGGCAATAGATCTATATCTCTTTTTTTATGTAGAAGTTCYAAAAGTTTTTTTTCAGCAAGAGATTTGAAATTGTATGGTCTGATTATTKCTTCTATTATAGTAGTTTTTATTTTTTGGGAAACTGATCCCATTGCTAGAAGAATAAGATGTTTTTTGTATTGAGAAAGCTCTTTTGTCCATTGTAAGTACGATTCATATGGTAGGTTTTCTGCACTGTTTTCATAAAAAGAACGGATAAATGCYTTACCATACAGTTTAGATCTTYGAGAAAATATCATCATCGTTGTTTTTCCTCTGAATCAAGTAGTTTTATCTGTTTTTTTGTATACTCTTTGAAGAAATCTGGCTGATTCTGTTGGATGTGATTTAGTGCGTCAATGCTTGATTTTTTTATCAAAAAAGTCTGATTTTTATATATAATATGATCTTGCATCTGTTTTGATATGCTAGCAATATATTCTTGGTATAAAGCGTCTGTCTGTTCAATATTCTGAATAGCCTTTTTTTTAATATCATTATGCCAAGAGTCCATTTTTTTTTCGAGTAATTTAAGCATACTTACTGTTTGAACAAGGTTATCTTTCTCAGATGAGATATTCTTATGAAGTTGAACAATAGAAGCAGCTATTTTTTGTTGCTGACTCATCAGAGTTTCATGAGATTCCTTAAGTACTGGATATCCATATTGCATAAAAAAAGAACGCAATTGATATAAAATCCCTCCAAAAAGAGTTGCTTTAAAAAGAAGGTTAATAGTATTAGGATTCACGAAGAGACTCCTTCTTAATAAATTCAACAAGTTTTTCGGTAAGATCTTCTGATGATTCAGTAGTTTCCACTTTGTCGAAAATAATAGCTTTAACTTGTTCTTTTTTTCTATAGGAGGTTGAAATTAATTCTTCTTTTTTAGCAATATCTTGCTTAAATTGATTGATGAGGTTTTGACGTTCTTCGATGAGAGACGTTTTTTCTTTTACAAGATTTTCTTCATCAATATGTAGCTGTTTAATACTGTTTCTTGATTCAAATAGGAATGAAAGTATTTTTTTTAAAAAAAAACGCTTTAGTATCCAGTGTAAAATAAGAAAATTACCTATTTGAAAAAGCAATGTCGCATTTAGTTTCACAACAGTTCTCGTTTTTATATGCTGTTTTATTTAAATACTAAAAGAAGTGATATAACAAGAGCATAAATTGCTGCTGATTCAACAAAAACCATTGCAATCATCATAGTTCGACTGATGATATTCGCGCTCTCTGGTCGCTTGGCGAGATTTTCACATGCTTTTGCACCAATCATACCTTGACCAAGAGCAGGTCCGATAGTTCCAATTCCCATACATAAACCTGCTGCGCCGTAAGCAGCAACTTTTACCCAATCAACAGCATTTCCTAATGGTTCCATGAGAACTCCTTACATGTTAGAAGATAATTATTTTCTGATATTAAAACCTGTAATTGTATTTTTCATTGTATGGTTTGACCTTTTTTTTGTCAATAAATCTATATTGATATGTTTTCTACTTGATGCTTAACAGGTGAGGCTTTCTGTAAATTATACATAAAATGTTGAAAATCTTCAAGGTGTTTACTCTGTATTTGTCTGTTTGTTTCGAAATTTTCATTGCAGTCAAGAGAAAGAACGGGAACATCTACAATTTGAGGATCAATGTTTTTTTTATGTATGAGCCATTGCTCATGTTGATCATGCAGCGATTGAAGATATGCAAGGGGAATTGAGCCTTCTTCGCTACGATTTCGACGCTGTATTCTTTGGTAACTAACTTCTGGTGTTGTACGAAGATAAACGAACCCTGTAGGCTGAGGAGCATAATTTTTGACAAGCCAAGAAAAAAGATCTTTATACAAGGTCCACTCTAAAGGGGTCATGAATCCTTGCTCAAAGCAGTTTTTTGCAAAACAGTATCGATCACAAAATACAGAACGTTCAACACAATGAAAAAGTGAAGAAGAATTTTTTTCATGTTCTATAAGTGTTTTAATTCGACTAATAAATGCAAAGGTTTGAAAAGTGTATGACCATCGAGGCATATCTTTATAAAAAAGATCGAGCAGATTTTCATTAGAGTTCTCAAGCGTTTGCCAATTGTGTACAGGCTCTAGAACAATGTTTATTTCTGGAAGTTCYTTTTTTACAATATTTAAGAAGGTTGACTTTCCAGACCCAATATTTCCTTCAACAACTAAAAATATAGATTTACTTTTCATGATAGCCTCTGCTGTGCAGTCAAATTTTTTGCATATATTATTTACTATCTAAAGTATAAGTTTTAGAAGTCTGTTTGTAAATTTTTATTTTTATGGAGCATGTTTTTTATTATAAATTTGTTTTTGGATATATTGAAAAAGGGGGAGTAAAAAACTCCCCCTTTAATAGATTATTTCTTTTTTTTAGACAGAGATTTAGCTTTTTYTTTAATTGGTTTAGCCCTTTTCTTTTGGGGTACTTCTGTTAAGGCATGCACAAGAACTTGGTCCATAGAGCTGACATATATAATGGTAAGATCTTTGGATAATTCTGATATAAATTCTTGAATGTCATTTTTATTTTCTTCTGGAACAATGACTGTTGTATTGCCATATCTAGATGCTGCAAGCAGTTTCTCTTTAAGTCCACCAACAGGGAGTACTCGTCCTCGGAGTGTGATCTCACCAGTCATGGCAACTTCACGCTTAATTGGGATCTTGGTTAATGCTGAGGTAACAGCAATAGCGAGTCCAATACCAGCTGAGGGCCCATCCTTAGGGATTGATCCTTCAGGTAGGTGAATATGTATGTCAGATTCTGAGTAAAAGTCTTCATCGAGTCCGAAATCTTCAGCACGAGATCGAATATAGCTTAAAGCAGCTTGTGCTGATTCTTGCATAACTTCGCCAAGTTGTCCCGTGAGAGTTAAAGCTCCCTTACCTTTTAAAACAGATACTTCAATTTCAAGAAGCTCTCCACCTACTTCTGTCCATGCAAGGCCAGTAGCAACGCCAATTCGTTCTTCATTTTTTTTTAAAGAGGTATTATGTTTTTGAGGACCAAACCATTCGGAGGTCATTTTTTCAGAAATGGTTATTTTTTTTAATTTTTTATCTTCTAGTTTTTTTTGAATACTTTTACGGATAATTTTTGCTAAAAGTCGATCTAGTTGTCTGACGCCTGATTCTTTGGTATATCCAGAAATAATTTTTTTAAGTATTTCTTGAGGAATAACAACATCTGATTTTTTCAAAGCATGTTCTACAAGAACTTTAGGGATTAAAAAGCTTTCTGCAATGTGTAGCTTTTCTTGATCGGTGTATCCAGGAAGATTAATAATYTCCATACGATCAAAAAGTGGGTATGGTATGTTGTCAATAACATTTGCAGTTGCTATGAACATGACCTGTGAAAGGTTATATTCTATTTCTAAAAAGTGATCAGAAAAAGATCTATTTTGTTCAGGATCAAGTACCTCAAGCATCGCTGACGAAGGATCTCCTCGAAAGTCCATAGACATTTTATCAATTTCATCAAGAAGGATAACTGGATTAATTACTTTTGCTTTCTTCATTGCTTGAACAATCTTACCAGGCATAGATCCAATGTAGGTTCGTCGATGGCCACGAATTTCAGCTTCATCRCGCARTCCACCAAGTGAAATACGAATAAGTGGTCGTCCCATCGCCTCAGCAATTGATTCAGCAAGTGAGGTTTTACCAACACCAGGGGGACCAGAGAGGCATAAAATTGGTGAACGTTTGAGTTTCTCTTTGGCAAATTTTTTGGCTGCAAGGAATTCAATAATTCGTTCTTTTGCTTTCTTYATKYYWGSATGNNTTTTATTTAATATTTTTTCTGCTGCAGATAGAGAAACAGTATCCTTGCTTGCTTTATGCCAAGGAAGGTTAATTAACCATTCTACATAATTTTTGCTAATAGCYGCTTCAGGTGAAGATGACTGCATCTGTTCAAGTCGTTTGCATTCATATTCAACTTTTTCAAGGGCTTCAGGAGAAAGCTTGAGTTTTTTAGCTTTTTCACGAGTGTTATCAATTTCTTGCTGTATATCTTCTTTGCCAAGTTCTCGTTGAATTGCTCTTATTTGTTCATTGAGGTAATAATCTTTTTGATGTTTTTCAATCTGACTTGCAATTCGTTTTTTAATGTTTTCGTCAGCTTTAAGAATTTCAATTTCATCTTTAAGCAAGGCGCTGAGACGTAGTGCRCGTTTTTTGAGATTTACAATCTCAAGAATTTCTTGTTTTTGATCAAAGTCAAGCTGGACCTGTACGGCGATAGTATCAGCTAAGTAGTCAAGATCTTCTAAATCGCTCAGTATATTTAAAATGTCTTGCGAAACTTTTTCATTTAAATTCGCATACTCTTTGAAAAGATTACTTAAAGTTCTCCATAGAGCCTTTGTTTCTGCTGGCTTTAATTTATCTGTTGAGTGTTGATCTTCTGCTGTAACTGCAAAAAAATTGCTTATAGATTGATCAACATCAATAATTCTTGATCGAGCAATTCCTTCAATTAAAATYTTAAGCGTACCATTTGGTAGGCGTGCTACCTGTAAAATGACTGCACGTGTTCCATACTCATATAAATCATTTATGGTAGGATTTTCAATGTCAGGTTTTTTTTGTGCGGTTACAAATATTTCTTTGGTTGATTCAAGCGCGCTTTCAACAGCTTTAATCGAAATTTCTCGACCAACAATAACAGGAATGATGCTCTTGGGAAGTGCAACAACATTTTTAAGTGGAAGAACCGGCAGATGCATAACTGAGCTAAAAGAGTTTTGTTTTTCTTCCATGGGTGCTCTTTTTAATTTGGGCATGGGTACTCTCTTTATTTGGGATAGACCTTGTAAGTACATTATATACAAAATTAATTTAATATCRTCTTTTTAAGATCAAAAATGATCTAACAATAGCAGTTTTGAGGGTATTCAAAAAAAAGGATTTCTGCAAGAAGATTAAAAAGAAAGGTCGATTGTATCAATATTTTTTTATGTATTGATACATTGAGGAAGTTTTAGTTTTTATACGTATTCAGTGAACGCATAGCTGATAGTTGTTGCTATATTTGTAGCATTAGTTAATCCATTTTTATATGATTYTTTTTCTATGCTTGTTGTTGAGTCAAATGCTCGCACATTCATCTTTCCAGAAAAAGTTTTAGATAGCTCTAGGGTGATCCAGTGATTATGGGTGTTTGCTATAATAATAACAGGTTGATTTCTAACATATATTTCTTCCACTTTAGATATRAGATCAGATTCTTTTTCTTGTGCAATGAGTTGCAGATCGTTTATACTTACAACAAAAACATTAGTAAGGTTAAGAGGYATTTGTGAGCGAATTTCTTCATCATCAAGGTTTCCATTTAGTATRCGCTYTTTTTTTTCTTCTGTGAGGKGAGCATTTYYTTTCTTTATATTTTCAAGAATGMKTTYTCGTATTCGTTGATTTGAATCWGTATAYARTYCTTTATTGAGTAATTYTTCTTCTTKATTGKTTGCTAAGAGTATTGCAGTTTGCARAGCATAAGTYCCACAATCAGAGCTCACATTTTGATTAGCACAATCATGAAAGTTTTGTTTTTCTATCGGTTCGTTTATAAAATATAGGTCATTGTGTAGATATTCTATAAAGTCATAAATACAGATGTAGAAAGATGGGCAACTCTGCTTAATTGCAGATTCGCCTTTAAGTTTTTGTAGAAATTGTATGAGCGCCTCTCTGTTGGTATTCCAATATTGTCGATATGTCCATTTAAAAAGATCATTCTTATCTTTTTGTTGTAGTAAAGAATAGTTTTCAGAGTATTTTTCTCTTTGATTTAAAAAACTTTCCTTAAGTATTTTTGCTTCTTCTAGGCCTGCTTTTGATTTATTAGTATTGATATTCCATCCAGGGGTAACCCCTTCAAATATTCGTAGGTAATCACTAATAGCAGGTTGAATAAAGAGTAATTCTTGTGAGCTCTTTGACAAAGGATGTGTGAATTGTAGAGGTTTTACTTTAGGATTATGAGGGTCGATTATTTGAGAACTGCTTATTGGTTTGTTGATCGGCTCACTGATAGGTGGTTCATTAATTGGTTTAATTGGTGGTTGATTAACCGGCTTGTTCTCTGGATTGTCATCAGGTTGATCGTTTGGGGCAGGGTGAGAGTTGGGAGTCTGTTCTGTTGGATGAGTAGAAATTTTTTTTGAGATTAAAATCATACCAATTAAGGTTGTAAGTCCATATACTCCAGACCGAAAAGGACAAAGCTCTCTTATCCATGAAGCCGACTTCTTTTTTGAATTTTCAGATTTACGTATTCTTTTTTTTGCACAACTGTATTCAGAGTGTAAGCCATAGCTTCCTCCAGCAGACAGTAGCAATCCAAGYAATCCRTAACTRTTTGCTTGMACAGGCTGGACATTTGCATTAAAGAATAATAATGATAATAGCAAAAAACATATTTTTTTATAGAGCATCATATTTCCTTTTGGCGTGAACTTTTAGTACAAAGAATTTTCTTATTTAATTGTAATAGAAAAATATCCATTTGTATTGTTTCTTTTTTGAAATCGTCATTTTTCTATAAAAAGTACAGATTGAGTGAAAAAAATAGCAATTATGTCTATCTTTCGCATAGAGCATCAACTGGATTAAGYTGTGAYGCTTTRTATGCTGGGTAAAAACCAAAGAAAATACCAATTAAAAGGGTGATACTTGTTGAGTATAGAATTGAGGAAAGTGTTACAGCGATAGGCCATCCAAGTAGAGCCYTGGTTCCAAGAGCAACGAGAAGTCCTAGTAGTATTCCTATCGCACCTCCTATGCAGCAGAGTAGAAYAGCTTCAATTAAAAACTGTTGTCGAATRTTCTGTTCTGTTCCACCGAGGGCAAGGCGAATGCCAATTTCTCGTTGTCGTTCAGARACGGAAACAAGCATGATATTCATTATTCCGATACCRCCGACAATRAGTGATATGAGACCGATTAAAAAAAGAAAYAGRTTGAATGTTGAAGAGGTTTGTGCTGCTGTTTTTGCTATTGATTCTTGTGTTGTGATACGAAAATCATCTGGTTCGTTTGGTTGTAGGTGGTGACGAAGTCGTAAAATTTCTGTGACTCGTTCTATAATAAAAGGAATTTTTTCTGATTGATTTGTATGAAGAACAAGTGCATAAAYTCCCCGTCCTGATTGTTTGAGAACATATTTTTTTAATGTTGTTAGTGGAATGAAGACATTGTAATTAGGGTCTTCRGAYCCAAGATARATATTAATTGGTTTCAAAATRCCAATAACGTGAAATGGTRTTCCATTGAGTTTTATATAGTTGTTCACTGAACATCCAAGGTCATGAGCGGCAGCATGTCCCAACACAATAGATCGGCTATGTCGGATATTATGATCTTTTTGCAAAAGAAATCCAGCAGCTACTGGACGATTTAGAATAGAAAGAAGACTTTCGTTTCCACCTTTAATAATGACTTCAACTGCTGCTGTTTGATACGTTGTGGATCCTTTTTCACCCATAAAAGGAGAGATAGCATCAATAAGTGGAACATGTTTTTTTAAAAGAGGAGCATCGGTTACTTTGAGTTTAGATCTACTTTTTTGCTGTAGCATACGAAGTTTTGTTTTATTTGCAGATGTTGATGCTGTAATAGAGATAAAATTATCTCCCATTGCTGCGATCTGCATTTGAATTTGACTTTCTGCTCCCTTTCCAATCGCAAGAATAGCAATGATAGATGCGAWACCAATGATGATACCAAGCATAGTTAAAAATGAGCGTGCTGCATGATTTGTGAGTGATTGATAAGCAGTTTTAATAAGCTGTTCTGTTTTCATATTTTTTTATGAGAAGAGGGTTTTACTTTTTTTCTTTTCTTTAGTCTGGATATTACAAATAACAGCATCTTGCTCTGAAAGTCCATCAAGTATACAAAAAAACAGATCATCAGTGATTCCAAGAWTAACNNGNAYWTCKTTNNAATCTKYKKKMTYAWGKWCYCRAACNRRWYWRKAYANKGWSTSKWYTTMWGTKWWTTTTGTATATGTTTTTTTTCTTCMGGGGATAAAGCAACAATAGTTTTTTTACAGCAGAGAGCATGAGGAAGTAGTTTTTCTTTATTGAATGAAAACACAGAGATTGGGAGCGTTGGTCTGTTTTTTTCTTTGGCAACATGAATATATGCTTGCAATGTCATGCCAGGTCTGAGAAGTCCTTCGGAGTTGCTAATCTCAACAGTTGCATGATAAAAGAGAACGCCACCTTTTTTTCGTGGTGAGTAACGGACATCAATAATATTTCCAGTGAATGTCTTGTATGGATAGCTTTCAATGCTTAATGAAACTTTTTGTTYATTTTTAATATTGCTGATATCGCTCTCATCAATTTCTAAAATACCATGCATAATTGATAGATCATTAACTATGTGAAATAGAACRGTTGCATCAAGGTCCGTTGTGATGCGCATCCCTTCAGTGATTCCGACTGCAATAATTGTTCCATCAATAGGAGCAGTAATATTTAGGTTATTAAATTCCAACGCTTTTTTTTCATGTGTTGATTCAGCTAGTTTTAGTTCAGCTTTTGCAACAGAAAAAAGTTGTTCAAATCGTTCAAACTCTTGTTCTGAAAKATTATCTYCTTTAAGAAGTTGTTGAGATCGTTCAAACTGTTTTTTTTGATATTTTACTATAGCTTCATTTTTAGTTATTTGTGCCTTYGCTTCTTTGACTTCAGTATCTAGTTTTCCATTATCAATAGTTGCTAAAAGGTCTCCCTTTTTAACTTTTGTATGCTCTTGAGCATAAATCTTTGTAACAGTCCCAGAAACTAAGCTTCCTACTTTGATGGTGTTTTTTAATTCAAGAACTCCAACAGAGCATACATGGTGCTTAATAGTCCTCTTTTTCATCTGTGTCACTACGAAAGGGCTGTGAAGAGATTSGTAGTGATACTTYATGTAATAGAGTGCTATYCCACTTAAAATAAGACTTATATAAAAAAAATGCTTTATTTTCATAATTCCCTGATAAAAACGAGGTTTTTTACATATTTTACTGTACTGAAAGAAATTATGTAAAAAGTGTACCGATATATATCTTAAAAAATAAAGAAAATGTAACTTTTAGCTYTTTTNWYMWAMDMMRKRKMRAKWWAKRARWAKMARWRKTCGKKKWKWRSAYGMGCCYYKTTKSRSGMGWCYRKWMAGSRTRGYRKRSWYRWAWKAWSMATCRRSTGAAATCATCKATGARGTATTATTCARATTGAGTAGAAGGAGAGCTGCTTATGAAAAACAGATTATTTTTTATATCATATGTTATTATTTCTTTATTTTATTTGCCTATGGCAGATGCGTGTTTAAGTGACTTTACTATTAATGAGTCAGATCTTTTTGATGGAGTGARCTCTTTAGATTCTTCAAAAAAAAGTTCAAGCTTGTTTAGTSATGAAGCTGAACGTYTCACARATCCTTTTAAAATGTCRARTGATGATTCTCAAGAGAGAAGAGATTTATCATCTATGAATGAAATACCTAATTTTTTATCTTCTCACTCAAATGGTGAAGAATCTGAAGAAGAAGATGGTATGCCGTTTAATCTTTCTGATTTAGGTGATTTACTTAAAGCTATTTCCCCCCTACTTAAAAATATCCCCTCTCTAGTTGCTATGTTTGGTCTGTATAAAATGTATAACGTTATGTCTAATCCATCTGATCAAGCAGGTATAATTAAAAATATTACTCGTACAGCAAAGGAAGAATTATTGAACGATACAGGAGTTCTTGAAAAATTGTTCGAAAAGGCTGGAGATACTATTGGTGAACGTGCAACAGCAAAARTTTTGGAAAATCCAGTTGTACAAAAATTTACGTCTGACGAAGGGCAAGATGCTCTTGCAGAGAAGATTGGTAAGCGAGTTGGTAAAGAAATAGAAAATGAGTTAAAAAATAGTCCAGCGGTTAAAAAAGTTGAAAAAATTGCAGATGCTGTTGGTGGAATGCTYGGTGTTAAAAAAGAAGAAGAAACAGTTGTTCCTTCTGGTGATGGTAGCATTTCAGCTCAAGTRGCATCGCAACARMAYGATATTTCATCACTCCCACCTCARGTTGTGAGRACTGTTGCTTGGAACTATATAAAAAGCTTTTGGCCTTTGGGATAAGCKTYMAATTAAGAAAAATTGAATTYTRAAAAATTRTAATGCNAAATCGCTCTGTAGATGGATCTCTCCTCCTCTAYAGAGCGATTTCGCTGTTTAAATGCCGTATCCAGAAGCAAAGGCAAGTGTTCGATATTTGATTTCATACTCAATTCGGGTACTGATCCAGGTGAATCGTTCTTGTTGGAGTCTGTCTAAAGCTTGGTTATAATCTGCTTTAGTGATGAGGCCTAATTTTTTTTCTTGATCTTTTTTTTTCCAGATTGCATGTGCTGCACGTAAGTTAAACCCTTTGCTCGCAAGGGTTCGCATCTGAGTAACAATATTGTTGTATGAAATTACTACTTCATTTTTAATCTTTTTTTTAATAGAGATACGATTTTTTTTGAGTTGCATCTGAAGGGATCGCAAATTCTCAGCATCAAAATATTGTGAAACACCATCTCCAATATCCCATGAAACTTGTAGTCCTCCATTTTTGCTTGATTTGGGCCTGTCAGGGTGTCCATCTTGTAGGTAAACTGATGCAAAAGCTGATACGGATGGTAGGTATCCTTTGATTGCTTTTGCAATCTCTATTTTCTTTGTTTTGATTTGAGAATCAATTATTTTGAGTTCTTTTCTATGTTCAAATGCCTTATTAATATACCATGAAATTTTTTCAAGGGTTTGAATTCTTTGTGGAGTCCAGATCAGTTTAAGTTCTTTGTAGTCAAAAATACCCATGCTAAAGGAAAGATCTGCTTGAGCATTGCTGTAGAGTTGGTTGTAATTTTCTACTTCTGTTATGTTGGAAATGAATATTGCCTCTCTGTTCTGCCAGGTTGGTTTATCAATGATGTTCTGTTTGTACTCAGCTTTTTCTTGAGAAAACGTCGTTTTTGTTGCAGATGCAAAGCTGTTGATCTGTTTTCGTTGTTCATTGATGAGCCAGGCTTGTAAAAAACTCTTCTCAATGCCAAATTGTAAGCTGTCTTTTTTTGCTAAAAGCTCAGCCTCAACACTCTCTTTTTGGCCTCTGGTTATAGCATAGTTGTCGTACGGGCTAACTCCACTGGCAAGAAGCTGTTTTGTTGATAGTTCAAAAAAAGATGGCGTGGAGCACTCGCCTGTCTTTCCGTATGCATGGTCGATACCAGCAGTTAAACGATGTTGTGGAAGCCATTTGCTCATTTGTGCTTTTCCTTTGTATSTYAATGCTTGAGCTTCWGCTTCAATAGCTTGTAGTGAGTTTCGTTCAAAGGTTCCTTTTTCGATAGCTTGTTGAAGTGTTAATTTTTCAAGCGGTGGAGAAGCATCTGTAAAGAAGTGGCAAAAGCTAAGGAGAAGAAAAAGTTTTTTCATCAAAATTCCTTTATGTCTGTTTGGAGACGTTTATAATAAAAATTATTTCTTTTTTTTGTATGAAAAATCAATAAAACCGGAAAGGATTTAACAAATTTGATTTTGAGCATAATAAAGAGAAATAAAYAAAAAAATGARAACTGTTGTCAGGCCTACAGGAGAGTATGAAGAGGTGTTTGAAGAAAAAGAGGGAGRGTTTTGTTGAGGTTCTAGCTTGGTTGTTGCTTTATAATCTTGGTAAAGTTGTCTGGTTTTACAAAATACGTCAGGACGCGCGTTCTTTTTTTTTAGAGAAGCTCCATGTCTTATAAGGATTGAAGCAAGTTCATGATACTCTTTTTCTATTGCAATATCTAGTGGTGTCATGCCAGATGAATTGRMAACGGAGAGGTCRGCTCCTATTTTGATAAGTTGTAGCACGATTTCTTTTTTATTATKTAGTGCTGCAAGATGYARAGCTCYATTTTTCAAAGAAGATGAAGGRAATTCGTTTTCTACAATAACTTTTAGGTTACTTGAGTGATGTATCATTAGTTGATGGAGCAGTTGTAATTTTCCTAGAGAGCAGGCTCTTTCAAGCTGTTCCCATTCTCTTGGTGAAAGACTTTTGTTGTCGTTGTTTGATTTAATTATTGTGCTAATAGTAAATAGTAATAAAAAAGTAATGTATGTCTTCATCATGACCCCTCTTAAATAAGATGGTAATTTCCTTATAGCTTTTATGTATAGTTTAATTTAAATCGTTTCAATTTGGCAATATTGATTGATTTGCTTTTTTGTATTGTTGATAACAATAGGATTTTTAAGGAAAAATGAGGGGGCGGTTGAGGGTAAGACGAAAATTACAAAAAGAGTCTTGTAAAGTTATTTTTTTTCTATAGACTGAAGTTGTTATGAAATAAGATAGAAATATATAAATACTGATTAATCGGCTTGAAGCGGATGTTTCCAGTTGATTTAAAGGAGCAGCAATGTTACGTACTTTTAATCCAAGTAATATAAAAAGAAAGCGAAAACATGGTTTTCGTAATCGTATGAAAACACGATCAGGACGAGCAATTATCAATCGTCGTCGTGCAAAGGGACGCAAAGAGCTTTCCGCGTAATCAAAAAAAATTGAAATAAGGTAAATTTGGGAACACTTCTTTTACCTTATTTTTTTTCGCAAAAAATAATCGATATGTGGTGGTGCTTTGTTAGCAAACTATTCATTTAATACYGTTTTTTCTTTTAATCAAAAAGAAGTATCAGGACTTTTTTCAGCAGCAAAATTGGCTTTGCGTATGCCAGGTATAACYGTTTTGGCTGCTCCAACTGAGGAAGAGTATCAGCTTGGAAAGGTCTTAATTATTACGTCACGTAAATCAGGAAAAGCTGTTCAGCGAAATAAAGTTCGACGACGAATGCGGCATCTTTTTTGGAAACATCAGTGGTTTGCGTCAGGATACTCTTTTGTTATTATTACATACAAACAGATTCATCAATTTTCATACGATGAGTTAGAATCCATTTTTAAAAAAATGATCAAAAATGTTGAAAATCGGCAAATTTCTTATTAAGAGTCTCATTCTTTTTTTTCGCCCATGGCTTGGTTTTAGGGCAGGTAAAAATGGTCCCAGTCTCTGTTTGTATCCGATAAGCTGTACAGAGTATGCACTTGCGATTCTTGAGCAAAAAACTTTCTTTTGGGCATTATATTTGATAATCAAGCGGGTTTTACTCTGTAATCCCATCGGAGCATGGTTTTTGTATCGATAGTAGATATTTTTTAAAAAACAGTATTTCTTCTATGAAAGAATAAGAAAAATTTGTTGATCGATTGCCTCTCTCCTTTTATTTTTTTCTTTAACTTTAAATCAGATTTTAAAATAATTATATAACGCTTTCAGTTTTAAATTTCATCATTGAGAATCGCTTCTCTCATCTGTTTCATCAATCGCGTCATGTGAGCAATATTATGAATAGTTGCAAGTGAGAGTGCTGTTATTTCTCGTGCTTTAAATAAGTGATGTACATATCCTGAGCTATAGTTCAGGCAGGTAAGGCAATCACAAGTCGGATCTATTGGGCCGGCATCACGTGCAAAGATAGCTTGTTTAATTTTTTTCATACCTTGAAAAGTAAACAGAAGGCCATGCCTTGCGCATTTGGTTGGATGTGCACTGTCGAAGGTGTCAACACCGAGTGGAATGATTCCTTCAATGGATGGTAAGTCTGCAATGCCTAACAAGTGATTAGGTTTATCCTCCGGCAGTTTTGGCATAACAAATGAAAGCATGTCCAGCATCTCTTCTCTATTTTTTCCGACGCTACCACCGATAGCATATCCATCAAAAGGTAATTTGCTTAAAAACTCTACACTTTCTTGRCGCATTTTTTTATCAATGCCTCCATGYACAACCGCATAAATAGATTGATTTTTKGGATTTKCCTGRTGGGCTTKGATTGATCGTTCTTCCCAGCGATGGGTTCTATCAAGTGATTTTCTTAAAGCRCGTGGRTCCATGTGRTARGGAGGYAAYTCGTCRAATGARACAATGATATCAGCTCCCAATTGTTTTTGTGCTGCAATCGAAGTTTCAGGCGTAAGCAAYAARGGWGAKCCATCTCKRTATGATCGAAATAGAACRCCTTCYTCATTRATTTTYAGTACRCATCCRCTACCAACTTTGGTYCCTTTACTTTTKAGCTCTCGYGCGACTCCACCATATTTAAGGCTAAAAACTTGAAAGCCACCAGAGTCAGTTATGATTGGTCCTTTTCGATTCATAAATGAGTGAAGTCCACCAAAAGATTCAACTGTACCAGCTCCTGGTTGGACCATTAAGTGGTAGGTGTTACAAAACATTAGTTGTACTTCAAGTTTTTCGATCATGGTTGAATCAAGTGCCTTGATHACGCCATTTGTTCCAACAGCAACAAAGGATGGAGTTTCAATGATTCCATGAGCTGTATGAATTCTTCCGACGCGAGCACGAGATTTTTTTGACTGRTGTATAACTTCAAACTTGAGCATGAKGGACCTTTATAAAACGATAAATACAGTGAATAATTGGTGTAGAAATAATGAGTAAAGTATATTTTATTATAAGACTTACTTGTATGATGTCAACGATTGAATGGGCGATTCCATACAATCCAAGAATAGAAAAGGCAATAGTATCAACGGTTTGGGCTATGCAGCTTGCCCAGATAGTTGCTGCAGTTGGATTAAATAACTTAAGAAAATTTCGAATTAAAACTCTATTGAACTGTTCAGTACACCAACTAACAAAGAGTGATGCGATCATGATTCGTGGCATAAATTCGAGAAGCGTCTGATAATGCTGGTGTGCGTAATCAATGGGAGCAGCTTGATATGCTAAGTGAAAAGTAGTACAGACAAGATAGACAAATGATGCAAAAATATTAATTGTGATCGCGTTACGAACTGCTTTTTCACCATAGAATTTTTGCATCACTCCCAAGCCAAGGGTGATGCTGACAATAAATACATCAGTAGCTGTGACGGTGAATCCAAAAAGAATAATCTGTTTGAGAACAAAAAAATTAGCAAAAACCATGTTGAAGGCAAGGCAGGTTGTGAGCATAGGAAGGCTTTGTTGTGTTGCATAGGCAATAATACCAAGAAGCGTAATCGAGTGACAGAAGAATAGTATTTCATTTATCATATTTTATAGCCTGGAATTAAGAGGTTAATTATTTATATATTTATTTCTTATTGTGACATGCAGATAGAAAGAGGTCAATTTTAGGGGTCGTGATGAATATAAAAAAAATTATTCTTTTGGGATTTGTTATGTTTTTTACTGTTTCACAAGTATACGCAGCAAGAAGTTTTATGAAGCGTGTTGTTGGACATTCAGTAGATGATTTTCAAGACGAAAGAAGGCTTGTTTCTATTATTAATGCAACAGATACATCTGTATGGTGTGCATGGTATGAGTCAGAAGATAGGATTTTTATTGCTCAAAAAAAAGGATTGATTGAAGTAAAAAGTAGTACAAATAATAAAGTGAATATAGTTCTTCCTTTAGCTGCTGAGTATCTGTATGTGAGTCAGAGTAAAGATTCATTTGGATCGAGACTAACTGATTCGATTGAGAGAAATATATCTCGTTACAATATAACCAATATTCATGATAGAGATGAGTTGTATGTTATAAAGCATCAAGGAATTTATGAACTTGTAGATAAGCTTGCAGTTCCTATAGCTCCTCCTCCTATTCGTAAACATAYTTTAAATGCACGTARAATTAATACTACAAATGTGCGTCTTTCGTATGATCTTGCAAAAAGTGAAAAAAAATTTTTAAAAAAACGTAAAGTGAAGATTGCCAAGTCTTTTCAAGATAATTTAAAGATTGAAGTTTCTGCTAATGAAAAAGTGCCAATTATCAGTTTAGCTGGTAGTGGTGGGGGAATCCGAGCACTCATTGGTTTTTTTGGTGCGATAACAGCTCTTAAGGAAATCGGTGTTTTTGATCTCTGTTCCTATATTTCAGGCGTTTCAGGATCAACCTGGTTGATATCAACATTATATAGTCAAAAAGAGTTTTATGATGATGATATATCAGAAAAAATACCGTTTACAAAGTTGAGAAACTATCTGATTGATAGATTGCAAACAAATTTTGTTTCAGATGCTTTGTATGATTTACATGGTCGTTCTGCACAGAGCAAAATCAAAGCTTTAGGAAAAGTATTTAATATTAATATCGATCTTGAGGATGAGCATGATCAGATCAAACAATTTAGGGAAAAAAGGGGAGGCTCGCTAAGTTTAGTTGATGACTGGGGACTTGCATTAGGAAAGAAGTTTTTTGGTACAGAAGATGATACGTTTGGTTTTAATAAAAATCTTTCTTCTTTTCGGTCTGTTCTTTTAGATGCTTCTTTGCCATTTCCTATTTGCACTGCTGTGACCCCCGATCAACAAGGTGTTGGAGGATATAAATGGTTTGAATTTACGCCGTACGAGGTAGGAAGTTTTGACTATGGAGCATTCATTCCAACAGAACTTTTTGGAGCGCTTTTTAAGCAAGGCTTGTTGCAAGAGAGTGACTTTCAAGAATATTCATTAGGATTTTTGTGTGGAATTTATGGCTCTGCTTTTGCATTTACGTGGCATAGAGCATTGAAGACAACTTCTTTTTCAACATATGCCAAAAAACTGAAATTATTGCAAAATAAACATCCAGTTTCTGTGGGAGAGTTCAATAACTTTATGTATGGACTACAGCATTCAAATCATCCATTATTACTGTCAGGAGCAGATAAAATTAGTTTGCTTGATGCTGGTATTCATAGAAATCTACCAATACGTTCTTTGATGAAGCGCAAAAGTAATTTAATTATTGCAGTAAATATTTTTCCTGAAAGAGATGGAAATTGCTTGGTAGAAACAATTGAAGATGCTAAAAAATTAGGATATTCATTCCCTCTCATAGGTGATCCTAAAAAACTTGACGATAAAAAGGTAACTATCCTAGAAGATGTTACTTCAAATGATACGCCAACTATCATTTATATTCCGAATGTATCGGAGCTATTTCCGACAAGTAAGTTTGCATATGARAAGAGTGAGTTYTTACGTCTTTTTACKGATATGTATGCTGTTATTATGCAGCATCARGAWGATATTATTACTGCATGTAAAAATACATATAAAAAGGTRAATTCGTTACCATTCACTCCACTACGTAATAGTGAAATATCACAGAATGAATTTGCTGAATTGAAGAGTAGTTCTTTGATGATTAAAGAGAACCAAAAATTACGAATATTTTTAGATCATCTGTTTAAGTACATTTTAAATATAAGGAATATAACGATWGATGATTTAGAAAAAGATGCACATRATTTGGCYGATGAAAAATCTATTTCTAGTAARCTTATATTTGATACTTTTAAAAAGTTTAAAGAAGAAAATAAAAAATATAGTGAACTGAGTCTGTATAAAAAAATACGAGAAATTCGAGATAGAGCATATAAAAATTGTTGGGACCTTGCTGAACTCAGCAATGCTTGTTTGTTGGTGTTAGAGCAGCCGTTATATATAGAAAAAGAATATGTATATGAAGAGAATATATTTACAGGAGATCAAGAGTCTTTATTAGGTTTTTTAGAAAATATACAAAAACAGTATTATCGTGGRAMAGATGARSAGAARYRRCAGTCKATCGATGTMTTGAAGTYRTTTTTTGAAGAAAATAAAATTGATGTAGATGATAGATTAAAAGACTCTTTTGTGAAGCAATTGATGATTCATAATCGATATTCTGTTTATTTGTATAGCCAAGATRTTTTCGACGCAGACCTTATGTTGGTTGATTTGTATCGTATGCTCTCCTCAAAAATTGYAGAGTTRAYGTGGTTATCGCATGAAGTCGAAGAAAATGTATTTAAAAATTTACTRTATAAGTTAAGAGTYTATAATTCTTCRATGGAAGAAAAAGCACGCAGAGCTTTTTTKAATGCCAAGGGATCCATTGAAGGWGYGCGAGCAGCAGAAAGATTGTTGCTACAGAATATAAAGGTAGAGCGTAAGTCTGAAGAAAATAGTGATAGCGAATCATCAGGTGATGAAGACGAGYCATCTGATGATTCATTGAGTGAAAAAGTTGCTTTATCTGGTAGCAAAAGTGATGAGTCTATCGGTTCTGAAGATGCAGTTGTTTTGTCCGATAGTGATGGCAATCAGTCTGTTGATGACGATTCTGATAAAGWYMATTARTNWAWWAATAAAGAAATAAGTATTAAAAAAGRGCATTNTNSAANAANGCYCTTTTTTNAAGTGCTGTTTRTARMWGCTCATRACTGKTAAAGGTAATGAGGGAKATACAARGRGAACASTTRRAATACTGTTTTAGTAAAATACTTARAGAYTCTTAARGTRTGAATTAAGGTTTRAAATAYTTATTCCAAATAGATTTTTTYGGACTTTTTTTTCGTTCTGGAGGAAACGTATTTTTTTCTATAAAGTCTTGTAGTTTTATGATAAGTTTTGAGTTTTCATGATCACTTTCAAGGTGTGTTTTAAGTTGATTAAATAAAGATTTATAAAGATTCCCATCGTTTTCATGTTGTTCCATAGCAAGTTCAACAACATTGTTTCCTTCATTATTCTTTATTTCACAGATATTATATTTTGATGAAAAGAACTCGTTTCTGGCATTATTTCTTCTTTTTTCTCGTGTTAAAAATAGTTYAACCATTTCTTTTTGATTAACAGGATCTTTTACTGAAATAAAYACTTCATGTAAAGCAGTATTTTCATTTTCATCTCGTTCATATATATCGAARTTTTTATCAATGAGTTGCCCTATTAATTCTAAATCATTCTTTTTTACAGCATCATGCAATTGATTTTTTATATCGTTTTTTTCACCTTGGTCTAATGTAGCTGGTGGTTCTTCAGTAGCACTTCTAAAATGAAGAAGCATTCCTTCATCATTAAAAGTGTCTTGATCTTCATCTGATTGGTCAAAAGGATCTTCATATTTTTTTTCATCTTCAGATTCTTTCTTTGGCAATGATTCCTTTTGTACGGGTAGATCCCAATCACTATCGGATGTAGCATTAGAAGTTCGTTTAAGGTTGAATTTTTCTCTAAACCAAGCTTTCAAGTCAGTTAATTTTTGCTGTATACTCGCTTCAGATGGTTGAGACAGACCTAAGAGACTTATAAAACCGATTAGTAATATTTTTTTTTTCATATTCTAGATTCCTTATTCTTTATAGTTTTTATCCTCATTTTMRWKTYCKTYTTCKTTRTMWSWWTMWTCMWSRTYWWMWTSTTCGTYTTCGTTNNNKTCTGAATWTTCATCARATTCTTCATCTTTTTCATCTTGATATTCGGCATTGAGTGCTTCATCAAGCTCTATGTCCATSTCRTCTTGARTACAGYTTTTACAGTCTRYTTTTGAWGCRTTCATTTTRTGATGAATATTRGCGAATAAAAKACTKGCAATCGTTCCTGCTAAAATAAGGCGAAAAATAGAATGGTTTTTATTATCCATGATAGTTCCTTCTTTTTTTATATTTTTTATTTTCATTGCAAATAGTCAATATTGATTCTGTCGAGTACATCTTTATCATGGCACATAATGTTTCAGATAGTCAATTTTATTGATACAAAACAAACGAACGTATAAAAAAGATTCTTTTTGATGAAAAATATTGGATTATATAGGTTTTTATAGAAAATTTCTCGTTATTTTTTAATAGAAATCGCACTCGTAAGATTTTCAATACTGTTTGAGGATTTTTCTGTAGCAAAAAGATGACGTATTGCTATTTTTTTTGTATRTTTTTCATTAGACAGATACAAAAATGGTATATAAAAAATAAGGAAATATGATGGCTATTCAAGCAGGTTTTGTAGGACTTCCAAATGTTGGRAAATCRACGTTATTYAATGCGTTGACCAAATCAGGTGTTCCAGCTGAAAATTTTCCTTTTTGTACAATTGATCCTCATACAGCGATTGCTGAGGTTCCAGATGATCGATTAAATAAATTAGCAGCAATTTTCGAATCGCAAAAAACAATTCCAACAGTAATGCAATTTGTGGATATTGCTGGCCTAGTTAAGGGCGCTGCAGATGGAGAGGGATTAGGTAATAAATTTTTGAGTCATATTATGGAAGTTAACTTGGTTATTCATGTTTTACGTTGCTTTGAAGATGATAATATCATGCATGTGAATGATTCAATTGATCCATTAAGTGAYTTTGATACCATTGTTGCTGAGCTTTTTTTAAAAGATTTAGAATCGTTGGAAAAGCGACAAGAAAAAATTTTGAATTTGAAAAAGAAAAACGCATCTAATCAATCTATAGTTAAAGAATTGCAAGCTGAGACTCTTCTGATTGATGCAATAAAAAAAGCAGTTGATCAAACAGATTTATCAACAGTTTATAAGCTTGTTTTAGAAGCAAAGGAACAAGATATTACAACCGTTCCTTTGTTAACAGGAAAAAAATACTTATTAGTTGCTAATGTTGCAGAAGAAGAAATGAGTGATGAAGCGTATAAGCAAAACAAGTGGTATCAGTCACTGGTAGAGCGTTTTGGTGAAGCGATGGTTATTCCTGTTTCTGCAAAAATAGAGTCAGAATTAGCTGAGCTATCGGATGAAGAAATTGTTGAATTTAAGGAGACACTTGGCATAAAAGAAAGCGGTCTTGAAACGATTGTAAGAAAGACATATGATGCCCTTGGTCTTATAACCTTTTTTACTTGTGGACCGAAAGAGGCGCATGCWTGGAGTCTTAAAAAAGAGACTAAGGTTCCAGCAGCTGCWGGAGAGATCCATTCTGATTTAGAGCGAGGATTCATTTGTGCTGAGGTTTATAACGCTCAGGATTTATTYGAGTTAAAAAGTGAGCAACAAGTMAAAACAGCTGGTCGAYTGCGRACAGAAGGAAAAGAATATATCGTTCAGGATGGTGATTTATTGAACGTYCGTTTCAATGTGTAACGTTTYTTTCTTTAGAAAAGTGAAGCTTTTGCTGCTTTTATTAAAAAGTTAGGTAAAAGCCTAGCAAATCCCTCCTTTATTTTATTACTATTAGAAATGATATTATTTAAAAGTTCATAAAGGGGGGGGKCTGCTATGGTACAAAAAAAACAGATCAAATATATTCTATGTTTCATATCGTTACTGTTCTTTGCAGGTGCGTCATTACAAGCTTTCAGGGGACGTGGTTGTAGAGGTCGTGGYGGTCGGCGTGGACGTGTTATTCGTTCAGGGCCACATTCTGCGGTTCGAGTTGGATTTTTTGGATCTGGACGAGGGCGTTATCGTGGTTCAGGATGGGGTTATGGCGATCATTGGGGAGGATATCGTGGTCATGGAGGCTATCGCGGAGGATTTTTTGGGTATTCACCATGGGATGATCGACGAGTAGTCGTAAGAGAGGTTCATTATGATGATAATGACTCTGAAGGATATGATGAGGTTGATCAGCATGATGAGTGGGCAGAAAATACTCAAGTAAAGCGGTATAAAGAAGATGGGATTTCAATTGTTAAGGTGATATTGCCTTCTGTAGACGATTCGTTCTTCTCTAAAAATGGTATTGAATATCCAGCTTTGGCTGCTGTATCTGGTGCGTATCGGTTGAATAAACGGACTATTTGTAAAGACTCACCATCAAAAACAGAAAAATTAAGTGGTATAAAGCGTATTGTAGAGCGAGTTGATGATTTAAATTTATTTGATGAAAGTCGGTATCAAAATTTTATAAGCGATTCTTTGCGTCGAATTAAAAAAGATCGTAAAAAACGTGATGATGATGAATCATCAGATATAGATGAACTCAGTATGACAGATCTTGAAAGTATAAAAAAATTGCATAGCAAAAAAGTGAATGTTGGCTATCAGGGAGTTGCATCATCGGCTGATTCGTTAAAAACAGCAATAAAAGAGATTATTTCAAATATTGATGATGGCGAAACTGAAGCATGGGCTTTACCAGTCTATAAAGATGGTACAGGATGGGCAGCAGTTAAGGTTGAAAAAAAGGACGATGTTGTTTTTGTAGTTATCATTAGGTATGAATAACATAATGAATAAAAGGCTGATTGTTTATTTAAAGAGAGTATTGTTTTTAATATTTAGCTCTTTTTCTTTAGTAAAAGCATCATATCAGGATGTTGCTTTTATGCTTCGTCATGCTGACTATGAATTGAAAAACTCTTCTTTATTTCAAGAGGGGCTGTATGACTTAACACTTATTTTTAATCATGGCCTGTATCAGTCTCGTCCAGCATTGGAAAATAAGTTTATTAATTTAGTGAAATATGCAGAGGGACAGTCTACAGCTGTCTCTTTAGAAGTTCATGCAGCAATACAGAGTCTGTCAGATGAAGTTTTTGAATTATATCGTGGTACGAGATATGCGCTTGATATAGGTCTAATATCAGGCAAAAAATGGTCAAAAGAAGTTGGATGTGAAAAATCAAAAAAGAAACAGAAAGTTGATCAAGGATCTCTACATAAAAAAGAAAAAAAAACAGAAAATAGATTAGAAAGAGTCGGTTTTCCACAAATGTATGGACGATCTGGATCTCGAAGAAAGGGATCTAAAAAGAAAAAATCAGTAGTGAAAAAGAAAAAAGTGACAAAACAAAAAAAAGAGAAAAAACCGAAAGAAGTAAAAGTTAAAAAATTGACTAAAAAGCAGCAAGCTGCATTGAATTCAGGAACTGCTTTAATTTCTTCAGTTGCAACACTTTCAGAAGAATTACTACCAATTGATCAATTAGTAGTGGAAGCAAAGAATACTCTAAAAAAGAAGAYKYYWWKTWWWWMSAAKRMKASYYSMAAWRRMKWKRWYRYWYMASWTYYARMMKWWWKWMRGMMARWWRMRAWMKSTYGKSMRRAAARWWRKYRAKMKYWMWMMRMWWYARTAATTTTATAATTTATTTAGACTGTATATAATATATAAAATTAGACTTCTTTGTTTCTGCGTTGATACATATACGTTTTCCTATCGGTTATTTTTTTTAATAGAGGATGTYTGAGGTTTTCTGAGATCAAATGTTTTTTCATTAAAGCATTGATAGATGTATCGGGAAGTTTTTTTGCTTTATAAGCATAAATTACAAGGTCAAGGGCATCATCACCATATTTGTTCTGCATCAAACAAATGGATCGAGGCTTTTCATGATTGATAATATTTAGTTCGGATTCTTTTTTAAGTAATATTTTGACTACCTTCTCTAGTAGGGAGGCTTGATAGAGAAGATCAAATTTTTTTCTAGCATTGCTAAAAGTATCAATTGTTAGGTGTAGCACGGTGTTTCCTGTTTCATCTTTTTCGTATAGATTCTGTTCATTTGTTAATAATATGTTTAGTTTTTCTACATCGCCTCTTTTAATTGCTTCATGTAGTGGATAAACTTTCTTTAAAGGTTCTTTGATTGCATTTTCTAATTTGGGAAGAGGTTTTTTATCTTGTGAGAGTTCTGATTCAGAGCTAAAGGYAGGAATATTTGGGAGTGCTTCTTTTGTAGCTTCTTTACTGTTTAAATCTTTATGTTTACGTATTTTTTTAAGGAGGTTTTCACCATTGAACAAGGTGTATTCTCTGTTCTGTTCATTCAGGTGTGATTCAAAAATATCAAATATAATAGTATCGAAAGCTGTTTTTGATTTCAGTGTTGCCTGATGTTTTCCAATGATAATGTCGATAGCATTAAGTCCAGTACTGTTCTGTTCGGATGATATGTTCTGTTTTCTTAAAAATGAACGTTTCTGGTTCAGGATGTTTTCTTCTTCAAGAAGAGATTGAATGATAAGCTTTAAAGATTCAGTTYTTGATGGAATCGTACTATACAAGCTTGCYGCTCGAATGAGTGGGGTCTCTTTTCGTTCATTTCTTGCATGTAAGTTGAGCCCTTTTGTTATAAGATTGTTGACCTCTTTTGTATCGTATCGATCAATTGCCTGGTGTAAATCATACGTTTTTATACGGAGTTGATGATCATCACTCATGATTTCTTTATTATTTTCCTTAAGAAATGTATCTATTTTTTCTATAAGTTTTTCTCCACCGAAAGGAGAATATTCAAATGTCTGTTTATTAAAAAAAGTATATTTTTTGTTTTGAGATACTAGATGCTTTCTTAAACGTTTAAAAAGTTGAAGATTAATCGGCTTATCTTGATAGGCATTGATTGCGATATCGATAGGATCTTTTTGTTTGGCATCTTTTATTTGACATATATTACCAACTGAATGAAAGAAAAGTATGCGGTTTAATTTTTTTTCTTGGCTGAGAATGGTATCTATAATAGACGTTTGGGACTCTCTTTTGTCTTTGATACCCTGTAAAAATATAGCTATGTGAAGGGGAGTCCTTCCTTGATTGTCTTCGGTATAGATATCAGCCCCCTTTTTGATTAATCTTTGTGCAAGTTTAAGATAACTCTGCTCTACAGCTTTATGAAGAATGGTTGATCCTTCYTTATCACGGTAGGCTAATATTTTYAGAAGAGATTCTTTTTGATTCTTCCGTTTTGGCAGAAAAGTATGCGGCTCTAYTTTTTTATAAACAGCTTTTAAGTTGTTGAAAAAGGCATCACTCTCTTCTTTGAAGTCAGACTTTTCTATTCGAGAAACTGCTTTGTTCCTTCTTGTTAAGAAACTTGCTTCTGATTGTTTTSWATNGAWGKAKCAKYAAAAATGTGAGTAATAAAAATGCTTTGCTTTTTTCCATAGATTCTTCCCCCTTGATAGATCAGATAATTTTATATTTATTTAAGAATACTAACTCGAGGAAGATTTCGTAAATAGTTCTGTTGTATGTTTGACAGGGGTGTAAAGTAGCGAGTAATGAACGATTTTATTACTCGCTACTAAAAATCACATAGCTTTTTATAACGATTTATTTAAGTTTTTCCGTAGTTTCTACTTTTCTATGTTCAAGCGCTTCGTTTATTATTTTATTTATTTCTGAATGTTCCGTTTTATATTTTTTACTTTTCATACCTTCTTTATGTTCTTTTAATAAAGTAATAGTTTTTTTGAAGTTATTAAGAATTATTTTTTGTTTGTTTTTGTCTAAATTAAGGTGTCGTCCTGTTCCTCTATCAAAGACTTGTTCATTGATGAAAGTCATATAATATTCGGCAATAGCTTCAACTAGGTTGAAATCAAAAAAGGTGTCGTATTCGTCACTAATATCACTGCATGGAATCCCTGTTCCTAATAAAAGACTATATTCTCCATATATTTTTTTTTCTATAGATAATATTTTTTTAATTATTCCTTGCAAGTTGTTGAATTTCACTTCTTCAAGAAAAGTAGAAAATGGATTATTTAGATCATTGTATAGATTTGCTAATGCTTTATATAAGGCTGTTTGACCAGTTTGATTTTTAGCATATATAATAGATRYATTGTTGTTTAGCAGTTTTTTAACATTTTCTATATTAAGATCTTCTATTGAGCTTTGCATTTCTTTAAATTGTTCTAAGGTTGTATTTGATAATATTTGCCCTGGGGATTGCTTAGTAGTATTGGATATGTTTTTTGGAGCGCTAGAGGGGGAAACCTGAAGATTTTTCTTTTTAAATATGAAGATGTTTAAAAACCATTTTTTTATGTTTTTTAAAATGCCTGCTTCGCATGGTTGTGATAGGCTTAAAATGCTTATAAGACTTATTAATAATACTTTTTTTTTCATAAAATTCTCCATGCTTGTTATTACAATTAATATTTATCTAGGTTTAGATGATTTTAAGGATTCTTTTTTTGCTTGTTCAAATTTTTGTTGATTCCTCTTCTTTAGTCGTTCTATCTTTGCAATTTGTTTTTTTTCTTGCTCATCTTCTTTAATCTTGTTTTTTTCTAAGCGTTCTTCTACTAGTTGTTTTTCTGCTCTGTTTTTTTCTAGTCGTTCTTTTTCTATTTGGTTTTTTATTTTGTTTAAAGTTTCATTTTTTTGTTCTACTGATCTTTCTATTTGTTCTGTAAGTTCTGTTTTTTCTGCTTCTATTTCAGCTATTTTTTTCTGTCGAGCAGTAACTTTATTATTTAGACTTATAGGAGTAGAAGACTGATCTATATCTAATATCTTTGCGTACTGTTGATTCAGTCTGATTTGTTCGTAATCATCTTGATTCCAGTGTTGATCGATGAGTTCTTGAATTCCTTCTTTTTGTTCTAGTAGAATTGTAATTTCTGAATCAAAAATCTTGTTCATAGATAGTTTCTTACCTTCGAGCAGGTTGATATCATATTCAAGTTGGTCAATATCGGACTCTAGGCTTTCTTCTCTGTTATTTTGTTTGTTTTGAGCAGATTTGAACATGTCTAGTATTCCACCATAGATTGATGAAATTGATAAAAAAATAGCACAAGTAGCGATTAGTATTCTGTTTTTCATGAGCTTTTCCCTTCTCTCATAATTTCCCCCCCCCTTGATAGATCAGATAATTTTATATTGATTTAAAAGTACTCATTGGAGGGAGATCTCGTAAATAGTTTTGTTCTATAGAATAAAAAATGAAGTAATGATCTTCATCCATCACTTCATTTTAAGCTACTATTTTTTTTTAATTAATTATTCGGGGCTATCTATGGGAGGCATTGATTCAGGTGGGCCGAGAGGCTCGTCTGAGGATCCTATTTTAATGTGTGGTAGATTTTTACGAGCAGGCGGAGAAGGCTTTTTTTTACTTATATTTTTATCGGGAAATCCTTTTTTATTTTCTAGTTTGTCATCAGTGCTATTTTTTTTAGGTTGCTCTGTTAAAGAAGATATTTTTTCAGATAACCAGATTTGTATGTTTTTAAAAAAGTTATTCAAACGTCCTGCTTTACATGGCTGTGATGCGCTTAAAATGCTGATAAAGCTGAGTAGTAATATTTTTTTTCTCATAAAGATCCTTAGGTTAAAGATTGTTAAATTATTYTAAAAATTCTCTTTTAATAATCGTGAAGTAGTATTTTGCTTCATTTTCTCCTTTTGATTTTAGATGWTAAGGAGTAAGTAAGGAAATGAATTATCTGTTTTGTTGGTAGGAGTGGCATAAATCAACCCTTTAAGGTTTTATTTACAGTTTTGTATTTAATCAAGTATCTTAAGAGTAGTCTATGGGGGTTCAAACAAAGGAGTAGTTGTGAGAAGAAATATTCTGTATTTTTTATCTATGTTATTTTTGCTATCATTTTTTTCATGTAGAGCTGGTTTTTTGGATTATGTAAGATCATGGTTCCTTTCAAATAATTATGAAAGACGAAGTGATCTGTCAGCGGAAAGAGAGTTTCAGAATGCTCCTCCCGTTCCAGAAAGACGAAATGCTCCTATCAAAAATCTTATGAGCAAACAAGAAGAAAAAAAAGAAGAAAAACAGGTTTCAAAAAAAGCTTCAAAATTTTCAGGATCTGAAGAAACGGTATTCATGGCTGGGGGCTTGCCATTACATTCTTTGTATCTGTTGAATATGATGCAGAGAAATAAGCTATCTGCTGTTTTAATTGATCATGAGATGAAATTAAATCAATTTTATATTGAAATGGTTATGGATGAAAAAGGAAAAGATCGGTCGTTTCTAGATATTTTTAATGATGTTCGTTTGACTGCTTTAGCAAAGGCTCTTATTTGGAATATAGACTTTACGGACCCAGTTTTATTGTACCATAGGTTTAAACAAAAATTTGGTGATGAATCATTGTTGCAATACGGTATTAATGATGAGGAAGGGTTAAGTAAGATATTCTTGCCAGATGGCAATAAAAAATATCGTGTGACAGCAGCATATATTCAACAAGTTGCACATCAGTCAGAAGRARRAGRRACCAATAATTGTGGWTTGCAYGCATTAATTAAYGCKCAGCTTTTYTGTCGTGAAGARRATARTAAAAAGTTTATAGAAAATTATGATRMAAAAATAGGAARAGCGCGTRATATTCTTCTGCAAAAATATATTGATGAGRGAARAAGTGAAAAAGATARAGAACAGGYRCTYRTAGGATCTTTGGAKGATGAAGAKCTRGATYATGTAGCAAAAGAYTGGTTTAGTCGTA
Organism: Candidatus Babelota bacterium; assembly: GCA_002401785.1. Classification (GTDB taxonomy): domain Bacteria; phylum Babelota; class Babeliae; order Babelales; family CAZZPM01; genus CAZZPM01. Next base: position 27,422 of record NVUD01000002.1, on the reverse strand, counting down.
ATGATMAAAATCAGATTGTTTTAATGGATGTTCAAAAAATGATTCATCTGATGAAGGGGACARTCRATAGYTTTTATWTTGAYTGGAATAAGCAYTTTCAGGGAGYATTGAARCWGTTTGACARATCTAGRCAAGGAAAAATTGYTGTTGTTTTTAATATGTCATCGTATTYAATAGGTGARAGTATAMRRMATAGAYTRCRATTTGTTTCTGATAATGTYGAAGRTGCTGAAGAACKRAAAAAYATTGATMGTGAAATATTGAATATTTTTGAAGAAAGGCCTTCAGGGCATTGGATTRCAGTGMTGTTTAAAAAAATMGGYAATCGRGATATAGAAGTTACGCTGGCTGATTCACTCGGTTCGCATACAGCAGATGCTGCTTTTTTACAACTATGGTTTTYGGAACAGCTTAACCAACTGTAACAATTTTTTATATGATCTGTCTGGTGGGCTCTTAAAAAAAGGGCCCATTTTTATTATGAGCAATTTTATGACATGNAAAAAATCTAGGTTCTGACTTTTAAGCATGATATACTTTTTTTCAAAAGGTTATATTGAAAGGAGTATATTATGAATAAATCAGTAAGTCGTCGAATGATACGACTATTATCAATACCAATGATCTTAATTTGTGAGGCATGCTCAATGAAGCCAGAAGAAACAACAGAACAAACTCTTCAGCATGAAGAGAAGGGAAAAGAACAGGAAATTCAAGCGGTTACTCCGCATATAGAATATAAAATTCCACATGAAAATATTCGTCATGAAAAACTTGAAAATGGCATGAATATCTTAATGATGAAAGATAGTACTGTTCCTCAAGTTTTAATGCAAATTGGATATGCGGTTGGCTCTGCAGATGAAGCTGCTTCKTCCTCTGATCCTGAAAAGGAAGGTAGTTCTTCTTCTCAAGGTGATGGTGATAGTGGTGAGCGTGGGTATGCACAYTTACTTGAGCACATGGTATTCAAGGGAACTGAAAAAATGAAAGAGGGAGATATTGATTCAATAGCTCGCAAATATGGAGCAAGTTTCAATGCGTTTACCTCTCAGGATATGACTAGTTATTAYTTTGAAGTAGATAAAAACAACTGGAAAGTTTTTTTGGATGTKATAGCTGATTGCATGAAAAATGTGCAATTTAATCAAGAGCACTTATCTTCAGAATTGCATGCGGTGATACAAGAATTGAARATGTACAAAGATAGTCATGTTCGTCGTATCATTGCTGAAATAATGAATCTTTCGTTCCCGGCTCATCATCCGTATCATCATCCAATTATTGGCTATAAAGAAGATTTAACTTCTGTCAGTGCTGATAAATTAAGAACATTTTATGAAAAATATTATCATCCAGAGCGAGCAACATTATTAGTCATGGGTGATATTRATTTTGAYGAAGTYATGAAAGAAGTCAAAGAAMGATTTGGTGATATTCCATACAGYAAGAGTCCAGAAAAAAAGAAATTYCCTATTYTGACACCAGARYTGACCGTTCATAATACAGTTATTAATGAAGTGGTTCAGACAGAAAAAACCTGTTTTTATTGGTCTATTCCTGGTCATAAATATGTAAATGTCGAAATGCTYTCAATGATTGCTTATGCATTAGGTGGTGGCGAAGGAAGTCGTCTATACAAACGATTAGTTGATGAGTTACAAATAGCTGATTCGGTAAGTGTTGACCCATATTTATTGTTAGAAGGTGGTACATTTTTAATTTTAGTTGAACCAAAAACTGACAAGATGGATGCATGTAAAAAAGAGATCATTTCTGTTATTCAAGAGATGATGAAACATGGTATCACTGATGAAGAGATGCAAAAAACTATTGTAAGTGAATCATCTAGTTTTTTTAAGCAGTTGACTGATATGCAGGGATTAGCATACGAGTGGTTGGTCTCATTTTATGCAACAAATGATCCATATTCTCTGTTTACCAAGATTGATGATCTGTATGCTGTGAAAAAAGCAGATGTCCAACTGTTTATGAAAACATATCTTGATCCATTTCTTATGTCACAAGTGAGCATTCTTCCAATTCCCGAAGCTAAAAAGCATATGTGGAAAGAGGCAAAAGAGGCATCAGATGCAGTTGATAAAGAAATTTTAAGTAAGTATGTGCGAACTACGCCACTTGAAGAACCAGAGTTTGTTCATACACTTGGCGATCCAAATAAGCTTTCATTTAAATTTCCAAAGCCGACTGATGACTATAGTCTTGAAAATGGACTGCCGGTTTTGACCTATGAACGGGATCAAATTCCATTAGTGCATGCTGGATTTATTTTTAAAGATACACATTTGTTGGGTAATATTTTAGAAGGGGTTGCCTTAGATTGTATGATGAGCATGTTGATTGAAGGATCAACAAAATATAGCAAACATCAGTTGGTAACTTATTTTGAACAAGCTGGTGCAGATTATCATTTTTCAACTGGTGGTTGTTCAATAAGCTGCTTTACTGATGGATTTGAAGAGCTTTTCAAAATGTTTATGCATGTTTTAAAAAACCCGTCTTTCCCGGTAGCTGATTTGGAAAAAGTAAAGGCACAGATGGTTGAGTCATACATTCGAACACAAGATTCACACATGAGTGTTGGACGCAAGGCGTTGAAAAATGCTTTGTATAAAGGTCATCTGTATGAATGGACTTTCGATGATGCAATTGAAATGATCAAAAAGCTTACTGTTGATGACATGAAGCGATTGCATAAAAAATATATTCGACCAGAACAGATGATTTTATCTGTTGCAGGRTCAGCGGGCGAACAAGAATTTAAAGGAATWATTCAACGAGTCTGTTCCGATTTGAAGGGTGTGGGACCTGTTGAGAAGGTTGAACAGCTATCTGATGAACATCAATCTGATGAATATCAGTCTGATAATCGTCAATTTATTCCAGGTGCAAGAATTAATATTACTATGATGCGTGATCAAGGGGTAYTRCTTCTTGGACAGCCATCACCGTTAAATCTTTTTCATGAAGATTATGTTCCGGTTAAAATTCTGAATCTTATCTGTTTTCACTCACTCGGTTCACGATTGTTTGAGTTGCGTGAGAAAACTGGTCTTTTTTACAATGCTAGAGGGGCTTTTGCAGCAGGGTCTGACAAGCAAAAAGGGTATGATTTTGCCATAGCAATTGTTAATCCAGATAATCTTGATAAAGCTGAAGAAAAAATAAAAGAGGTACTGGTAACATTGCAAAAAGATGGTATCTCTCAAAAAGAGCTTGACGAAGCTAGTCAGATGTATTTGAAAGGTTTAATCGATGTAACWGCTCATGTGAGTGACATTGCAGCAATGCTTTCAAATGAGAAGGCGTTGGGTTTACCTTTTGATTATTATGACAAAGTTCTCAATCGGGTTCAAAACATTTCTGTTGAGGAACTGAATGCGATTGCTAAAAAATATGCTGATCCATCAAAGATGATGACTATTCGTGTAGGACGCGTCTAGGTATTTTTTACAAATAAARAAGAGAGGCCTGATTATTGTCAGATCCTCTCYTTTTTATTTGTATTTYTTCAAGCAGTCCCCCGTYCTCTTTCAGYATACTTACTTCCTCGTTTGTTATACTTTTTCCCCCGACGTCTTAAAYAAGTATACAAACCTTCATTATCTTTTTTATCTTTCCAAATGTATGCATAAATGGTCTCATCTGATATTGATAAAGAAAGATTTTTTTTTACTTTAGTTGTTTTATCAGATATGCTTTTTTTATGAAATGTACATGATGTTACCTATGGGGAGTTTTAATGAAAAAAATGCTATTATCAAATATAAGAAATTTATTGTTAGTTGGTGCTGTTTGTGCTAGCGTCTACTATTTTTTACAGAAGCCTCAAGAGCCTATTCTTGATAAGCAAATTACTGAATTAGTTACTGAAAAGCATGCGTCGATTCGTGTTGCATCGCTTCATGGTGAAACAATTATAACAGAGCCTGTTCTGCTTGATCTCTTAAAAACACCAATGATGGAGCGTTTAAAAGGAATTAATCAAGGAGGCATTTGTCACTATGCTAAACCAGACACACCACCATTTAATCGATATGAACATAGTGTTGATGTTTTTTTACTACTCCGTCGATATGGTGGTACTTTAGAAGAGCAGATGGCAGCTTTAGGACATGATGCATCGCATACAGTTTTTTCTCATGTTGGCGATATAGTTTTTAAAAATAAAGATACAAAAAATTCATATCAAGATAATATTCATGAGTCGTTTTTAAGAGAACATGGTATCAGTGAAGTTTTGGCAAAGCATGGATATAAAATTGAAGATATTTTGCACAAGTCTGAAGGCTTTTCTATGTTAGAAAAAGGATTGCCAGATTTATGTGCAGATCGCATTCAGTATAATTATCATACAGGATATATTGATGGTCTGATTAGTGCTGAACATGTGAAAAAAGGGTACAAGCATTTGCATTTTGAAGATGGAGTCTGGTTTTTTGACAATGCAGAAGATGCTGCTCGCTTAGCACGTATCTCATTGTATGAAACAATACATTTGTGGGGCGCTGCATGGAACTTATTAACGTATGATTGGACCGCTCAAGCAATGAGGCGAGCAATGAATATCGGTCTGATAACTGTTGATGACATTCACTACGATGTACAAGATGATCAAATGTGGGAGATATTAATTCGGGCCGATGATCCAATGATTAAATATATGATGCATCGCGTACAACATTATCAAGATCAGTTTTCATTGATTTCAGAAGAGCAATTTGGAGCATTATCTAATGATCATGGGATTCCTTGTCAAAATATTCAGTTTAAATTTCGTGGTGTAGATCCTTTCRTTCAGACAAAAAAAGGTTTAAAGCGATTAACAGAAATTGATAMACTGTTTGCTCAAGARTACAATGAGACGAAAATACAGGCGAAAAAAGGATGGTTTATTCTGTTTAAAGGAGCTGATGAAAAGACTGAAACAGAAAAAGCATTGTTTGCACAAGCTGCAGCTTTGATTCAAGAGCAAGAGGGTGATCTTGAAAAAGAGATTGTTCGTTTAACATAAAAATATTATTCTATTAAGTTGTAAAGAGGGAGMTRTCTCCCTCYTTTTTNNATTCTAAATTTTCTTTTTGGTATATGCCTTTGAAGAAGGTCTGTTCTGTTTTACTAAATTGTTTAATATGTTCATCTATAAATAATTTTACGTCTCTATTGTTAAGTATGATAATACGTGCCTCATAGTTTTTTATATCTTGGGGCAATGCTTTATCTGAGGGTTTCTTGCGGGCTTCCCGGATCAGAGCATGGATAGATTTAAGTGTCTGTTGTTTCTGTGCTGATAAGTCTCCACCATGTTCTAGAAAATATGAAAGCATCAGGGGGTCTACATAATCAAGAGCGAGGTGCAGAACCGAGATGCCTCGGTTGTCAGGTATGTTTATAGCAGGTTTTTCTTGCATAACCCTTTTTACCATTTTTTCTTTAAAAAATTGATATGCAATAAACAGTGGTGTTCGCCCACTTCTATCCTGCTGATTAATATGCGATCCGTTCTCGAGAAGGAGATCAATCAGTACTTGTTTTGGTTTAAAAAGAGCGTGATGAAGAGGRAGTCTTCCATAGCTTTCACTTGTTTTATCAATCATATTTTTTTTATTRACAAWRCCGTTCTGTTCTTCAATCATAGTTTTCACTTGTTCAGCATTCTGTTCATCAATCGCATTGAATAGTTTTGCAATCGCTATCTCTGTTATTTTAGATTTTTCTTCTTCGATTTCTTCTGTTGTAGATGATTCTTCAAGTTCTTCTTGTTGGATTTCAATAGCTGGGAGCGCTTCAATAGAAATGATTTTTTGCATAGGTAGTTGCTCAAGATCAGCAACTACTTCTGTTGAAATACGAAGTGAAACGAGTTGGTCAATTTTAACATTATTTTGAGTGATAATAATATTGTCRCCACAGTTTTTRTGTAAAAAATTRAGAAATTCTCGAGCATATTTTTTTGCTGGTTTTGAATATAGATTTGTATTAAGAACGTATCCTGCAACATGAGAAAGTTGACCAAAATGAACTTTCTGTTTATCTTGAGCAATTCGTCGTAAAATAGACATAATTGATTTTGACATTTGAGGTGAGTAATGTGCTTGTAAAGCTTCTGAATCTTTTTGTACTCCTTCTGCTTGTAAAAAATCATGTATGTATTCTGCAAAYGTTTTTCCGTATAYTTTTCTTGATCGTTGGTGTGAAAATATATCAATGTCACTCGATTTATATATCCATGCAGCAAYYCCTTCAGTTTTGTAGGTTGTTGCGACAATTGTTTTTGCAGGTGAAATGTTAAACTCATCTGCAAGCATACGGGCAAATAGTATCATGTTACTGTTGTATGGCAAGAGCGGAAGAGCCCATGAAGTGCTTTCAAATCGTACATCAATAGCCCAAGACTCTAAAATTTGTTGAGTATTGGAACTGTTTGATGGCTCTGGAGGAGCGTATGCAAAATTATTATTAAAATCTTGGCTGTTATTTTTGCATTGTTCTGCATAGGATGCAATGAGTTCCCATAGGATGTTTTCAGAATCTTTTAATGTAAAGACAAGATTTTCATGGCAGTATTTGAGTCGTGCAGCGTGATCAGCGAGTGCCCATACAACAGAGATGATAGATTCTAAAAAAGCACGACGATCTGTTGTTTTTTGCTTCAGAAGAGCTTCAGTATTTTCAAGTCTATCTATTGGATTAATTATAAAAGAACTGGCCCAAGCAAAGCTTTTACCCATTCCTTTTTTGAGACTTTTCATGGTAGGAATATCTTGAAACCAGCTTGACTCTACAAAGTTGCGACCAGCAYCAGTAAATACTTCAATTGAATGATCAATCGGTCTATTTTTTACTAAATTTTTAATAATACTATATCCCTTGTTAATCAACTTTTGACGAACTGCTGGTGATATCAAAGGATTATGATCTGAGCTTTCTATGAAGTATTGCTGCCAGTTCTTATCGACGTCACTGCTTTCATCGATCACTTCAAAATCGTCTAGGCTGAGGCTTGATGTTTCATCATCACTTTCTTTTTCTTCACTCGAAGTGGTCGATTTTCTATTTTCATCTGCTGTTTCTGTAGCTTTCCACCAAGAGGAAACTCCCCATCCATCTGCTGCTGCGTATAGACAAAGGGCTTGGAAAAATACTAAAAAAAGCATTGTTTTTCTAAAAGACATTGTTTTCTCCTGTTTTTTNAATTATTTATTATTTCTAATTGTACTTAACTGRCAAGTRAAACTACAATGGTATTATTTTTTAATGATTTGGGTTCTTTTTATCAGTGTTTCTATGGAATATCTGTTTTTTGGTTCTTATTTCAGAATCGCCATTTGTTTTGTTCTGTTTGTCATGATATTATTTAAATATGTAGTATGTTAAGAGAGAATCAGGTTTGTAGGGGGGGAGAGTATGAAAAAAAGTATCTATATCTTGTTTTTAAGTGTTTTCTATTTTCACGGATTAATTTTTTGTGCTGAAGTAAATAGCGCTTCATCTGATAAAAATTCTTTGCTTACTAGTGCAAATCAACATAATAAAACTCGTGTTTTTTACAAAGTGACTAAAGGTGAAGAAGTGAAGGGATATATTTTTGGGACAATACATGTTGGCCTTACGGGATATGAAGCAATTAAATCTCTGATAAAGCCGTATGTAGATGAATGTACAGATTTCTTTTTTGAATGTAACCATGACGAAGAGGAGTGGAAAAAATTGCCCTTGGGACCAGATCGTGCCATTTTTGATTTATTAGGTCAAAGGARTGATGTTTCACGGTTTAATTTTGAAGAAAAGTCATTTCAAGAATTAATGGTCATGGATGGTTTTTGGTGGGGTAGTGATCTTGTCATTCCATGGTGGCATGATGTAGGGACACTTGAATCCTATGAGTTAGTTGTAAAAATATTAATTCAAAAAATAATACCTAAATTTATCTATATAAAAAATCAATATTTTTCTGACTCTGCAAAGCGTATAGAGGCATGTAAAAAATTTAACAATAAAGACAAAGAAATAGGTATCGTTATATGTCAAAATTATTTACAGGAAATAGCGGTAGAGCCAAATAATTTTACTAACAAGAGATTTTTGTTAACAGATAGAAATCAAGAATGGATCGGTTTATTACGGCATTATTCATATGATAAACCATTTTTTATTACCTGTGGTGCAAGTCATTTACCTGGTGAAAAGGGTATGGTTTCATTATTAGAAGAAGAAGGATTTACTTTAGAGCCAATTGTTTTATGGAATGAAAAATAATATATTTTTGGGAGTTGAAATGATTAAAAAGATGAAAAATGTTATATGGTTACTTATTTTAGGGTTTACTTTCTTGCAAGGATTTGATCTTGTTTCTGCAGCAGAAAGTTGTGATGAAATATCTGTTTTTTATAAAATAACTACAAAAAAGGGTGTTACAGGATATATTTTGGGATCGATGCATGAGGACTTAGGTAAAACATTTTGTAAAAAAGCAAAGAAGTTATTAAAAAAATATGTAGATGAATCATATGATTTCTTCTTTGAATCAGCTGCAGCGGGAGCCTATTGCGAGTTTGATAAATATGTGTATGGTGTAGAGTCTTCAATTGCTTTTTTGTTACAAGGTCGACAGGATTGTCATCTTCATTCTCTTGATACTAATTGGAAACTTGTAGAAGAAAAGGGAAGAGCTTTTGCTAAAGGAGCACAACTTTACTCTGATGATTCCAGTCAAATGAAAGACTGTTTGAAAGTTAAGAAAAAAGTAACAAGTTTTATAATAAAAAATTATAAAAAAGGTATTTTGGCTAATGATGAAAAGATTGAAAGTTGTTTGTCATCTTTAAAGTTGTCAAAAGAATCTAGATCTTTTATGGAACAGAAAGGTAGTGAAGGGAAAGGCGAATTTGTTCTCTTTATAGAAGAAAGAAATAAAGAATGGGTCAAGAAGTTAAATGAACATAAATTGGATAAACCATTTTTTATTATCTGTGGGGCGGGGCATTTGCCGGGAGAAAWGGGCATGATTACTTTACTTAAGCAGGAAGGCTTTGTTGTAGAGCCTGTTAACTTATGGGGTAAAAGATAAGATTTGTTTCTAATAGATAGAGATAAAGGGTGTTTTCTATCATTTGTTTCTGTTAACCGTTTGATTTAAATTGAAAATTGGTTTAATTTAGGGATGATTTAATCTTTCGAAGGTTGTTGTAAAGTTAGGGAAATATTTTATGTATAGTCTGTTATTTTGTTTTTTTATTTCATCWATTKTYWCTYKTTCWRCWKWKYRWKYWAWMKMRAMYYMWSRAKYWSMAGYTSKTKMWNCAAGTWWSMKWGAMWAWWCWTYKRAMAMCWGMKSTYTTKKRTCAWRYGWKTWRWRAWSRGMAWSWYMMAKKSYMWTTATTAGGAACTATTCATTGTAATTTTGGTTTGCTTGATTATGAAGAAAAAAAGAAACAATTGAAGCCTTATGTTGATCAATGTAAAGATTTCTTCTTTGAAGTTGATACGGAGATACCATTTATGAGTATGCCGTATGGTATTGAAAGAGTGATGTACGATCTGTTATCTGAGAAGCAATCAAAAGAGTTATTTTACTTTGAAGAGTTAATATTTCAACAAGCAATGACTTTTGGTCCTTGTTGGTGGGGGGAGAAGATACATTTACCTTTATGGCATGATATTACAACTTTAAGTGAATGGTCAACATTAATTTATTATCTTAATGTATATCGATCATTGTTTGCTCAAATATCTAATAACTATATCAATAATAAAAAGCATTTAGAGGCTGTGTACAAGGCTCAAAAGGATAGTCATAACTTTTTGGTGAAGATATTTGAAAATTATCTGCATAAAGAAGTTTTTGAAGAGCTATCTGACTTTGATGATAATTGTTTCTGTATAAGTCAGCGTAATGAAGCATGGATTGAGTTGTTGAAGGAATGTCCATTAGATAATCCATTTTTAATCGTTTGTGGAGCAGGACATTTGCCGGGMAAAAAAGGWATGRTTGCAYTRYTAGARMAAGARGGYTTTCAATTARAACCAATTAGTTTATGGGCMAARAAATAAYTTCTATCGAGAATACTGTTTTTTTGCAAGCTGATCACGTGATTGTGCYAGTAGTCCACAAAATGCGATTGCAATCGCATCTGTAACATCAAGTCGAAGATTTTTAGTCTGTTTGATAACGGGGAATAGGCGACTTGCAACATACGCAACTTGTTCCTTTGTTGCTGCACCAGATCCGGTAACAGCAGCCTTGATCTCACGCGGGCTGTTTTCAGTCAATTCAATGTTGTGCTGATCAGCAAGAAGATATAGAATCCCACGAAGATATCCTAATTTTAAAAATACTTGTGCATTTTTTCCTAAGAATGATGTTTCAAGAGATATTTGTGAAATTGAAAAGTCTTCTATTTTCTGTTTAAAGTATTCATAGAAAATACCAATTCGTGCTGATAAATGGTCTGTTGATTTTAATTTTAAATATCCGTAATCATCGAGACGAGTAATGCCATCTTTTTTTTCAATAATAGCAAAGCCGGTTGCTGTAAATCCAGGGTCAACACCTAATATCTTCATTTCTTTCTCCTTTTAACTTTAGTGTCAAAAATTTAAAATGAATTTTCTCTTTCCGGTGCGTCTTCGAAACGTGTTATTTCTCCAGTAAAACGAGTAAAAATGGTACCGATTGGACCATTTCGTTGTTTCCCAATAATGATCTCTGTTCCATCAGGATATTCAGTATCTTTATTATAAACGACATCTCGATATACAAAAAAGATAACGTCACCATCTTGTTCAATTGCACCTGATTCACGAAGGTCAGAAAGTCCTGGTCGTTTATCGACTCGTGACTCAAGTGATCGTGATAATTGTGAAAGAGCAAGGACAGGGATATCTAGTTCTTTAGCAAGTGCTTTAAGTGCACGAGAGATCATAGATATTTCTTGAGTTCTATTCTCGTTCCGTTGTCCTGAGTTAATCAATTGTAAATAGTCGATAACAAGGAGGCTTATATTGGACTGTGATTTCAAGCGACGAGCTTTAGCCCGTAATTCCATAATTGAAATTGATGCTGAATCATCAATAAAAATTTTTGCTTCTGATAATCGTGCGGCAGTGTTGGTAAGCTCCATCCATTCATCTGAGTTTATAGCAGCGGTTCGTATTTTTTGATGTGGAATACGAGATTCAGATGAAAGCAGACGAAGGACTAGTTGTTCAGATGACATCTCAAGTGAAAAGATACCAACAGCATGGCCAGCATGCCACGCGTTAGCTGCAATRTTCAATGCTAGTGCTGTTTTACCCATTGAAGGGCGTGCAGCTAAAATAAGCAAATCTCCTCGTTGCATGCCAGATGTCATACTGTCGAATTTTTTGAAACCACTTGGAACTCCTGTAATACTGTGTGACTGATTGTTCGCATCAGCAAGTCGTTTAAATGTATCTTTTAAGATACTGTTKATTGGTGTAAACGACTGACTGATCACAGCGTTTGATAGGCCAAATATCTTTTTTTCGGCATTATCAAGAATAGTATCAACAGTTGCTCCACGTTGTTCGTAACAACTTCCAATAATATCAGARGATGTATTAATAAGATTTCGTAGMAGAGCTTTTTCTTTTATAATTTGAGCATGTTGTTGTAGTAAGCCTAAAGCAGGAATATCTTCTTGTAATTCAAGAAGATATTGTAGCCCACCAGACTGTTGTTCAAGTCCTTCTTTAACGAGATAGTCATGTAATACAACAAGGTCTATTTTTTTTTGATCAGTTGAGAGCGTACTCAAAGAACGAAAAATAATCTGATGTTGTTTTACATAAAAGTCGTCAGGATGTAGGACATCAATGATCTCTGTGAGATGAGATTCATTAAGTAAGATAGCAGAGAGTAGAGCACGTTCTGCATCAACACTTGCAGGCAAGCTTTTACTTAAAAACCCTTCAGATTTCCCTGATGATTGCTGTAAAAAGAAGTTGTTTTTTTGTCCTGACATACTAAAAAGCTCGCTTATTTACCGGTAACGTTGAGATGGCAGTTGGTTACAATTTTTGAAGTAAGCTTGATAGTAATGGTGTATTCACCAGTTGATCGAATAGTTCTTTCGAAAGATACTTGCTTCTTGTTTATTTTAATATCTTTTTCTTTCAATGCTGCAACAACATCGTCTGTGCTGACAGATCCGTATAATTTACCATCATCATGAGATCGCTTTTTAATAGTTAATTTAATCACTTTGATACGTTCTGCAAGCATACCAAGTTTACTATTTAAAACTTCTTTAGAGATGGATTCTTTTTTTTGTCGATTTTGATACATTTTGAGTTCTGATTCTTGTATGATAACAGCTAGGTTTTTAGGTACCAAAAAGTTAACTGCATAACCATCTGCAACTTTTACAACGTTGCCTTGCATTCCAATTTTTTCTATATCTTGTTTGAGTAAAATATACATAAAGTATTCCCTTTGTAAAAATTATAAACTAAGTATTACAAGTAACCTATCAAATATTCAAAATATTTTCAAACTATTCTGCCATCCAACATAAAAAACAGGAACATTCAAGTGAAAGCATTTGAGTAATACATATTGTTTCATAAGGTGTGCAGCATACGGYAGCATTGAACTATCATTTGCAACAATGATTAAGAGAGTGGCGTCTGGATGAATAGATATTTTTTTTACAAAAAAATCAGCACAAATGTAACCCTGTATTTTTTGATTATTGATGCAAATGATGTTTTCTTTGTTTGATCTGTCAGGAGTGAAGGGAGTCGTTTTTGATAGAAAAATCTGAAAGCTTTCTGGATGATGTATAAATAGTGGTGGAATATATTCATAAAAAGGGATGAGCTGTTTCTTTGAAAACCATCCTTGGCATCCATTATTTGTGTATAGGTAGAGTGCATGTTCGATACCGGCGCTTGTTTCAATAATACTTCCAATGGTAAGTATGTCAYTTGGATCAAGAAGTTGGTAACATGGCTTAATTTCTTCATTGTGAATATGTAAATTAATATCAATTGTTGTTTCAGGAGAAGCAAGTATGCACTGGGTTGTTCTTTTTTTTTTAACATATTTTTTTTCAAGTGCAGAAAAGAAAGAAGGGATGGTTCGGTTTTGCGGACGAACTGCTTTAAAGGTAATGCCTGACTTGTCTGTTTTTTGATGAATGAACAGGTTTGCGATAGGAAGTGCTGGATGCATGAGAGGGTAGCCAAAAGGAACAGTTAAAACAGATCCTCCCCAGGTTTCAACAGTCATAAAATATCCGGTYAAACAGAAAGTAAGGAGAGCTTTTTGTATAAAAAGGTTATCTGTTTTTTGTGCGAATACTTTATATGTGTAAATCCAGCAAAGTATATGCAAAAGATATATTCCAATTAAGATTCCAWACAGTCCCAAGATTTGGTGGAAGCATAAGTCTGATTGTTTTATACAAATATTTAAAAGCCAGAGAAAGTGAATGCTAAATAGTACGGTTAAAGAGCCTACTTTATGAATTGATGGTCTGTAGGCAAGGGATTTGAAAAATGGAACCCAGAGGATAACAAAGTATCCAAAATAGGTTGGAAAAAAGTAGGCAGCATTGATGCAGAATGCGTAGAGATAAAGTAGAAAAATTTGTTTTATATTATTTCTTCTTCTTTGTATGATATTTTGTTGAAAAAACATTTACTCTTTCTTCTAAAGAATTATATGAAAATAGGATAATGTATGAMACAGATCAGATATATTTACATATTTACTTTTTTCTGTAGTATGACACCCTCGTCAGTTAAGGTAAAAGATTTTGATTTTGATGATTTTTTCAAANTCRKYGNTTTNKWYSWTGANTGMGKMTNGMAANWMRRWGATNNASKKSMTCAANMGTYMGWKRAKCWGMYMSACSKYRKYKMTNSWGCNTSRMRRWSSRWMWGSTRTMANDTGAKGWTTNNCYCAAADTRWYWYKRTCAYWWRAAAAGAAAAYTTTTTGCAATCACTTCGGTTCTCTCCAGAAGAAGGTGAAAAAGTTTCAGATAAGCCTTTTCGGGTAAAAGTGCCTGAATTAAAGAAAAAAGCTTTTTTGTACTACACGCAGAAATTGTTAGATTTTGTTTTTATTATTCAATCTTCTTTGGATATTGAAATGCGTGACGAAGTAAGAGATTTCCTGAGTCTGATCGACTCAATCTCATCCGAAGTTTTATTGATTAACAGGCAGTATTTGCTTCGTACGTTTTATCATAAAGACTTTGAAGGACTGAGGGGTAAAATATACAACACATTGACTAAGAAAATCTCTAAAGAATCTTTAAAATCTGCTTCCCTTAGATCTATTATTCTTGACCTTCAAGAACTTGCAGAGGAAAAAAAGAGAGATGGTGAGGATGAAGATGATCGTTTAACTTTTGAGCAAGACTTTGTTATGTCAGAAAAGAAGCGAATAATTCTTGTGCGAGATATTAAAGTGGTTGTAGAGAAGCAGTTAAAACCAATATTAGAAGAGATGAAGAAAATATCTGTTCATAGTTACGCAGTTGAAGAAAAAAAGAAAAAAATAGATAAAAACAAGAAAAAAATAAATCAATCGAACAGAAGCAGATCCTCCTCATCGCGTCCATCATGGGTAACCTCTCGTTATGGAGCTCGTGGTCGTCCAAGAGACGCATCATCTTCAAATCGTGGTCGATCATCGTATGGAGGAGGAGGTTATGGTGGTGCTGGTGGGTATAAAAACTCTCCAGAAGGTTCTACTGGTGGGGCATCTTCAACTCCCTCAAAGAGTCAAAGTTCTTCTGGTTATGGGCCGACTTTGAAAGATAAAAAAAAAGAGAAGGATCATGAAAAGAAAACAGATGAAGAGAAGTTGGAGAATGCACTTAAAAGTATTTTAAGTGGCTATGGAGGGAAGGTTTCGCAAGCTTTGCACTCTCTGAATAGGTTGCCATCATTTCATGAATATATAGGGCAAGCGGGAACTGAGTATCTGTTCAATAAAGATCTGAAAACTATTATTACATATCCAGATATAAAGAAATATTTTGAGATGTTTAATCTYATTGATTCTTTGTATAGTCGCATCCAAAAGAATCAAAATGAAACTAATAAAAAAGTTAATGAAAAGCCARAARCAAAAGTTAAAAAACAGAGAGGGTTTTCTCTAGAGCAGAAGAATCTGTATGGTAAATTTTTGCTTTTAAAAAAGGCACGGTTGATTGGGTTGGCTCGTGCGTATAAAAGTTTTTGTTCATTCGATGATGTTTTAAAATTACCAAAAAAAATAGTTGAACGTCCCACGTTTGATCTTCTAGATCGATTGAGCCTGATTACGCGTACATATGATGATGTTGCAGATATTTATCCTGATGATGCAAAAAAAGTTGAAGAGGAGCTTGAAAAACAGAAGGCAGCGTATGGCGTTGATTCGCTTAAGCAGCATTCTCTCTTGCTTGATTATTTGCAGAAGTATTCTGAAATTTTATCTGAGTATCGATTTAAATCTAATGGAAGTGATGAAGGTGGAGATAAGGAAAAAATTAATATAAAACTGAGAGCTCTTGTTATTCAACAAAAATATGCATCGATTAAAAAATTGAAAATTATTTCTAATCTGCCGATAGCAAAAAACTCTAATGATTTTTGTCAAAAAGAGGAATGGAATTTGACAAAAGGCCAGACAGAAAAGCTTTTAGAGTATYTGAAGTTGGTKCATCGTTTGCAATGGCAAATYGTTTATAAATCATATGAGTGGATTACAGAACGGGAGCCGACTAARCCGGTAKCGGAYAATTTTKTKAAATTYAGAGAACAGGTTGATAGATACAGAGTGAATAGAGCTTTAAATGAAAATATAARTAATCAGCTACTCGTCAAYATTATAAATGAAAAAGATCGTTTTGAAAGRGATCAGGAGYTATTTAAGAAATCAGAGGATCTTGAGGAAAGCATTAAAAAGRTATGGCGTATTGGTGCGCAGGAGAAYCCTGGTCARCAAGTAAAGAAAGAGTCTTYYAAAAAAGAGAAAGATTGGAAGTCTCAGTTGGCAGAGGTTTTAAAAGAATTAGGMAGTGGTAATAAAAAACCAGAAGARCTTAARAAAGTTCTAGAWAGMTTRAAAGRRAAGAAGCTGACAAAAGAAGATCTTGCTGATGAAGAATAAAGATCTTCTTTTTNGTTTTTTAATCGTTGCCWATTAATTTATCTTGGTCAATAGTTTTTTGATAWGTTYTCCCTAAAGCTGTTGCTACTGCGAGCCATGAAAGAGCAATGACGAAGCTGACCATCCCACCTATGTGCATCACGGATATACCTGTTTGCGAYAGRATATTGACACTTGCGCTTGATGCTTTTGATATACTTCGTCCAAATGATGTTATCCAAGATTTAGATTTAAATTGAATATCTTTTGTTGTTGGAATATAGAGCATTTCTAGYACTGGAGCATTGAATCCATAGACAAATGCTCGTAGTATAACTAAAACAACAAAGACAGTGCTGATGCTTTTTGTTATTGAAATAATAACTGCAAGGAGAAGCACTATTGCTGGTGTTACGAGGAGGCATAGTCTTAGTTTGAAACGTCGAAGTAATTGTCTAATTCCAGCTAAAGATAGAAAGAGTGCTATCATTTGGAAACTTGCTGTGTAGCTAAACATAAAGGTGCTCATTCCACGTGCATTGTTTTGAAAGTGATTTGCAATCATAATATTCATTTGGTAATCGAAAATTCCATTGACCATTTCGATAGAAAAAACAGTCCAGAATATACCAAAAACATATGGTTGTTTGAGTATGGTTTGAAAACCGGCTATGAAGCCAGCACGTTTTTTTATAGACTCTTTTTTTTCATGTATTTTTCCATATCCTTCAAGATGATTTGTAGGAATAGTACACATTCCCCAATATATTATGGCAGCCATTGATAGCAATAGACAACCTGCTGTGAAAAGCATGCCAGACGCGATGTACTGTTCTGGTATGTATGAATAGGCAAAAAGAAAACCACCAATTCCAGCCATTACAAATCCAGCTATACGGCCACCAGCATTAATGAGTCCATAACCTTTTTCGGCTGATTCTGGTGTGCTAATTGAATTAATAAAAGCCCAAACAGTACTTAAAACAAGTGAGGCATACAGTTCAAAGGTAAAATATGAAATCCATCCAACATATCGATGTGGACCTGCATCTGTATTAGCAAGGCCATAGACAGGGTGGAGTATGAATCCAGATAAAGTAAGGCAKATAACGCCATACAGAATAAACCAAAAATATGCAACTCCATAGACAGAATATTTATCAACGATTTTTGAATAGATATACATCACAGGAATAACGAGTCCCAGTGTGAAAAGTTTGGTCATTGGTTGATATTCAACGCCAACCATTGAGAGGAATATGGATGTTTTAAGCGATCGAATTATTGAATAAACGGCAATTGATACGGAAAAAAGTGCCATTAGWATTAAAAATWTATTTCGTTCTATAGGGTCTAGTTCGGATAGGAAAAGGAATGTTTTTGATCGTTTTAATATTGATTTCATAAATTCATAACTTTCAAAATAAAATTATTCGCCAATTACCTTGTTGTTATCTACAGCATCCTGCATAGTTTTACCAATGAAAAATACGACGATTATCCATGCTGTTAATAATGATGAACTAATAGCCGTACTTATAAATAGAGCATATAAAGGTGTAGCTCGTTTCATAATTAAAGTCAAGAATGCGCCGCATCCTTTTGCGATACGAGATCCGAATGCATCAGTCCAGGCTTTTGCTTTAAATTTTACATTTTTTGTTGTTGGGATATATAAAATTTCTCGAGTTGGATGATTGAATGCATAGTTGAGAGCTCTAAGGAGTACTAATACAATGAAAAACACTTGTGCAGTTGGAAAAATATAGGAAATGGAGATAAGCACAAGACTNACGAGAGGGAAAACAAAAAGGAGTTTTCTTGGACTTATTGATCGTTGCAAAGGAAAAGTTCCAAATAGTGCGATAAGAAGTCCAACGCTATGCATGCAAAGATAATAAAGAGCATAATAAGCAGTTAAAGAGCCAGCACTTGAATGTGTTGCATCTGCTATCATGAGAACTCGGTAGTCAAATATAACTATTATTACCTCATAAAAAAGTATGAGTAAAAAAATTCCCATTACGTAGGGGAGTCGTATTATGGTAAGAAGGCCATCGAATGCTCCTTTGAGAGATTCGAGCATAGTTTTTTTCTTAGTAGATCTTTCTTTTTCTATTTTATAGGCAACTTCGTATCCATGTAAATAATAACCTGGAATGGTTTTTATCATTAAATAAACCACGAAGGCGGCTGAGCAAAGTAGGAGGCTTCCACCAAGCAGTGAGTATGGAAGGACTACGGCATCGGGAAAAAAATTCCATGACAAAACAGAATATAATATTGCAGATGATAAGATCCCGCCCATTTTTGATCCTATGACAAATAGGCTATAGCTTTGCGTTGCATCTTTTGGATTATTAATAGAGTCTGCAAAAGACCAGAATGATGTTGATAAAAATGCTGAAAAACTTTCTTGAAAAAAATAAAAAGCCCATCCAATCCAGCGATCCCCTGAAATAGTAGTGTTAGATATGCCGTAAACAGGATGCATGAATAGAATAGCAAAAAATATTCCACCAATACCGTGAAATAGTGTAAATACATAAAGTAGCTGATGCCGTCGGAGCCAGTCAACAAGTTTTGAATAAAAAATAATAAGAGGAATAAGTACAAATAGAACACCGAGTTTCGCATCAGGGGTGAATGATGCTCCAACCATCTTTGAAAATATAGAGGTCTTCAATGGTCTCCAAACAGCTTGACAAGCTGAAAGTAGAAAGAAAATAGATGATAGGTACCAAATTTTTTTTTTATAAAGCTGATATTCTTGGTCTAAAGAAGTTGTACTCATAATTATTTACAATCCATATGTTTACGCTTTGAGCGAGAGTGAAGTATTATATATAACAGAAAAAAATGATATTTTGCTTATCTATGTATCAAAGCGACTCCTTTAGTTTTTTTGTGACGACATCCTTCTTGCTTTTTTGTATGAGGTTCTATTTCTATTATCTTAATTATGATTATTATACGAGTATAATTTATAGAAGATCGATTGATATCATTGGAATGATATGCCCATTTGTATGAAGCTAACTCAACACGTAAACATAGTATAAAAAACAAAAAAATCAAAGTCAATGAGAGATCAGAATATCTTTCCATCCATTACTTATCGTTTTATCGATTGTGGCGCATAATCGATAAAACGATAAGTAATGGAACCACATTCGCATTCAGGGTTGAGTAAGGCGGACAAAGAAGCGTTCTCTTTCTGTCATGTATTCATGAGGCGATTATCTTTAAGGGCCCATCTTCGAGGTTTGTGTGCGTGTAAAAAAGGAAAGGAAGTTGGTGAATTTCTATTTGAATACTTTTGGTTTAAAATGATTGTTTATTTTTATATTTTACGATTCTAGTCTGAAAATCATAGTTTTTGAAGTAGGAGAAAGGAGTTGCCTTTGTTGAATTCTGTAAAAACTCTCTGCGTCTATTCAAGGCTGGGGRRRAAAGTTACTRTTCTTTAGAAKATYAATRARTTTTYTRTCGTGCRMTGGTTGCTNKGGRAAAAAGTAANAAWARAAAARTTCTTCGMKTAGTGAGTAATAAAAATTTTGGAATAGTATTTTAAGAYTCATGAKSYRYMGGTRGGTAGAATSTGCTNKWTMMAARGAAATNARGYAAATNTYWARGAACNGCAGRAATSTTGCGAGTCTGATAATAGCTATTATGTATCCTTTTTGTCTGRTAGCTACATGCTTGCAGAGKGGGYTATTTGGCTATTKKGAGCGAGGTGGTAGAAAAGGAGAGTTGGAATATATTGTATRAAATACAAATCCCCGGCTAACAGATGCTAACCGGGGAAAAAAGGAGAAAGGAGCTTTTTTRTARAATGTTGTTNCAATTCARACTGACAACATGTTTAWTTTTYGATTCTTTYYTAGAATATCTGAATCAAGAGAAAAAGCAAGCGTTTTTTTAAACTAAGTGAAAATAATTACTTCTTAGCCCTTTATTTAGTCAATTCTTGAGAAAGTGATAAATTTTCTTCTGAATTGACRMTWTTKTCTTTTGTTAAATAAATAATTTGTTGWTCCTCGTATTGAGGAAAGTGATTTTGAGGGGGGTTYGGGCAGGTGATAAAGGTCTGAAGCCCTTCTTCTTTTATTATATCAAAAGTCTTTTTAAGATTTTCTTGATCRAAATCGGTTATAAAATCATCRAGAAGAAGGATCCCTTTCTGCTTGCAATGCTCTTTTATATGCAAATATTGTGAGAATTTTATAAGGAAAACTACTAATTTTTGCTGTCCGCGAGAGGCAAAGGACTTYGCCTTTTTAGATTTTAGAGAGATGATAATATCATCCAGATGGGCRCCGARCATTGTTCTTTCTAGTGCTACTTCCGCTGGTAACATGCATTGATAAGCGCTCCAAAATTCTTCGAAAGTTTTGTAGTTGTAATGCCTTTTTTCTTGATATGTAATCGTTACATTCAGTCCAGATGAAGCGAAGTGCTTTGATAGAAGCTTATTAACCAGGGTTTCTATCAGGCTTATAAAAGCGACCCGCGCTCCCTCCACCTCGATACTTCCTTGCCATGCTAAGTGAGTCCAGGATTCCAAACTTTTGTGAAGCTCGCTTGGGTCGCTCAAGTTTATGGAGCCTAGATTCTCTTTTCTTTTYTTGTTTAAYAAAGATAAAAGAGCATTTCTTTGAGATAAAGAATTTTTAAGCGTTCTCAGTTTTTTAAGAAATTCTGGGTTTTSATATGTAATTGCCTGATCAATAAAGGTCCTTCTGTATTCAGGATCACCTTTTATAAGTTGTAAGTCATCTTCTGTTATAGAAAATATAGGAAATTGCAAAAAAACGTTACGGCGAGAGGAAGGCTTTTTTTTGTTAACCAGTATCTGTTTTTTTTTATTATGATAGCCGACTGATATTTCATATTCGGTATCGTATTGATCAGTGGAGGTCAAAGAGATGAAAAAATGTTGATTTTCGTTCTCTAAAAGATCATGGTGATTGACAAGATCTTGTGCAAGAGATGTTCTAAATGACTTAAAAAAGCAGAGGAAATAGAAGGCTTCAATGATAGAAGTCTTTCCTGATCCATTCGGTCCAACAATAATGACTCTTTTAGCATTAAATTGAAGAATCTTTTGATCAAAACAACGGAAATTTTTCATAACAAGTTTGTGCAACTGCATCTATTCTTCTTTGGTTACGTGTTAATTGGACGAGTCTGATCTTAAACAGTAGCTCTTAATCTTTTATTTTGTTTGTGATGAAACAGGCATTACTAAATACATAAAATCACAATGGTCAGAATTGGCTTCAAAAATGAGTGGTTTCTTGTCCCCTTTTACTTTACAAGTAACCTTTTTATCGCCTATAACCTGTAGTCCATTAAGAACATATGGCGTATAAAATCGTGTAGCTAAAGACTCACCATCGAAGTCACTTAATAAGAGAGACTCTTCCAATGTTCCGACTTCTTTATTTTCAAGTTTTATTTTCAATGATTTTTCTTCACGGTCGAAGTAAAAATCAGTTGCAATAAAGTTTCCTGCAAGTAAGCAACCAGCTCGCTTCATGCTTTTTAAAAAACCATCTCTAGCTAATGTTGCAACTGAAAATCCATCGTTATTAAGGATAGGGGCGTATTGAGGAAATGGATCAGAAATAAGTCGTGTGAAGAAGTTGAAACCAGGCCCTGAAAAAACAAGATTGCCGTTGCAGGTTCCTAAAAAAAGTGTATCAGAAATCTTCTGAATRTTTTTTTGTAGAGCAACTTCAAGTATTTTTTTTATTTCTACCACAGATCGTTTAGGAAGTAGCCATGATTTTTTATGTGGCAACTTGTATTTCTTTGAAACAACACGGACAAGGCAGTGTCCGTCTGTGGCAATCATGTTTAACCCATCATCATTACATTCTAAAAGCATGCCGTTTAAAGCGGGATTCGAATGATTGCTAGGTATTAAAAAAGTAACCTTAGATAGACATCCGAGGATATCGGGTGCTTCTAGTTGCATAAGRTTTTCGATTCCTTCAGGGAAAGGTGGRAAATCAGAAACATCTTTAATGGCTAGGATAACCGACACATTRTTCTCGGTTTTGATATGTAARTTTTGTTCATCTAAAGAGAARCTAATCAAGCCGTCAAGCTCTTTAATGATGTCATGTATCCGTTTACCTGATACCAAGAAAGAATGAGTCTCCTCATTGTCTGTATCAATAACAAGACTCCATTGTGTGCTGATTTCTAAGTCGGTTGCTTTTATTATCAATTCACGAGGGGCGATCTCAAATAAAATATTTTCTGTACTCATTACAGATGTTTTTTTTGTACAGACCGACTGGAGTGAAACCAGGACTGGGAACAGTGTATCTTGCAGAAGAGAAAAGCTTGCTTTCATAATGAACGCCTTTGTAATTGATATTATATATAAAGAGTAGACTCATATTTACTACATACAGTCTAGTAAAAAACTCATCAAATGAGAATCACTTTTTTGCATTTGATGTTACTTTTTTTTGTAAAGGTTTCAATTCTTCTATTTTTTCACTACGAGGGTGGAAGTTTTGATAGCTCGACTTAAGTCTTTTAACATCAAGGTGTGTGTAYAAAGCAACGGTTGCAATGCTYTGATGRCCAAGAAATGCTTGYAAACTTCTCAAGTCCATTCCTTTATTAAGCARATGRGTAGCAATWGARTGTCGTAAAGAATGGGGAGAGAAGTKTCTCTCGGRAAAAAYGCGTCGCATAATCGYAACTATTCTTTTATARACGTACCCTCGTGTYAGTTCTTGGTCTATATCAAATCCTTTCGTTCCTRCCCTCAAAAATAAGTACTGYTGGCCTTTTCTTAAGCTGTTAATATATAGAYTCATTGTTGGCATAAATTCATTAGGGATYGGAATCATTCGTTCTCTGTTTCCTTTTCCAACAACTTGTATGTAGCCTTTTTTAAGGTCTCCTTTTTTTAAAGCTATCAGTTCGGATATACGGAGGCCTGTTACGTACAAAATCATAATCATAAATGCATCACGTCGTTGGATCTGGGACCCTTTTTCAAATAACAAGTTAAGGTGCCTAAAAAGAGTTAATAACTCGCCATGTGAAAGATATTGAGGTAGTTTTCGTGAAATTTTYGGCATTGCTATATTTTCGAATGTCAGGTTTTCAATGGAGAAATGCAAAGAAAGTGTATGGTAAAAAAAACGGAGWGCTGCTATTTTTCGTGCAATTGAACGTGTCGTATAAGATTTTTTTGTTTCGGCAACATATTGTAGRAAGTCTTTTTTTGTACAATYCTCAACTTTTTTTCCTAGATTTTCATATAAAAAAGCTAAAAACAGCTTTGYATCYGAAACATAYGCCTCCGCTGTYTTGGGTGATAGTTGTCGTAGGGAAAGGATYTCCATTTTYAAGGTATCAAGGTATAATTCTATTTCGTTTGACATTRTTTTYCTCCTTTTTATWSAAAWYTARYTWTTTRTTACTRTTTGKAAAGACCCYRTTGTAAMGTKTTRAKTWATTTGKTATTTTAATATAGATGAGAAATAAAGAGAAACCTATTTTAAAKACTGTGTAAAAATGAATATATTAAAACGAACTTTTATTCTTCTGATCGTATTGCCGATGACCTTCATGGGTAGTGAGCTGTTTTCTATTCAAAGTGATTTAGTATCTAAAAATGAAATAACAAGTTTCTTGAGCAATCTTGCTTCACTTGAAAAACTAATAATGGAAAGCACTTGTAATAAAATACATAAAAAAATCCCTCTGGATAAAATAGGCGGGCTTTTACAAAAAATAACTGTAGAAGAACGTGAATCTACTTTTTTTTCTCAAGAAATAGAAATCACGACTTTTTTGAGAAATTGCAATAAAAAAATTGATTTATACCTAAAAGGCATGAAGGTATCAGAATATTCTTTTGCACGAACAGAAGACTTGTATAAGTTTAAAAGATATACAGAGAATGCTTTAGGAAGAGTTCTAAAAAAGAGACCGGAAAAGAAGTTAACTTTAGCTGATAAAAAACATTATGGAAGTCTGGAAAAATTAAAAGAGGCCCTTGTTGATCATGTTTTCGATGAGGAAATGATAGGTTTTAATGRTTCATTTGAAAGGTTTCTTTTTACRATAACTTACAAACCATATKTTTTCTTAAAAGAACGAGATCTCTTTCAAGCAGATATTCAAAAACAGAAGAAAAACATTACTTTAGGATCAATTGGGGTAGCAACTGTTTTCTCTTTATGGAAGTTAAATAATTTTTTGTTTAACTCGATTGATAATAAGATACAAAATTCAACGCAGCCTCCGGTATTATTTCAAAATAATTCTACAAATAAACCGACCAAAATAACTATAAAGCCTATAGTAACTTGTAGGGACGACTCCCTTCATCAGGGTGGCGAGAGAGTAGCAAACTGTGCTGTTTATTCGGCTTTTCACATGGAACATTTTCTAAAAGAAGAAGGTGGCGCTTTTATTGATCCACCAAGTCGAGAGAAAGAATGGGATCCCTTTTGGAACAGATATTTGCAATGGGTCAACGATCCTGAAACTATCAAGAATTATTCTCCTGGWGAAGATGAGAATGGCAATGACTTTATAGGTGATTTTGTAGATAAAGGAACAATCTCTTCATTTTTTCGAGAACGAAATCCTTCGGCTCATGTCTATATTACTGGATACAATTTGACATCAGGAAGTGAATTGGAAACAATTGAAAGTGAAGAGCATTTGGTTATTCTCAAAATTAATGGTGAAGTGAAAGATGAAACTTTTGATTACAAAGAATTCATACGTGATTGGTATCGACTTTTGAATGATCATGTCAATGCAAAGCCAATTTATTGTATTGTAAGTAATGGCGGACATTTTATTGCTATTAAATACTATATAAAAAATGGCAAAATCAGTATAGATTATCGTGATAGCATYGGAAAATCAAAAGYTATTGCTRAACACTGTTATAAGATGATGGACAGGCTAAATATGTCTGAACAATTAGATCGGTACTATGAAGCAACTATTCCTAGCCTTAAAGTAAGGTATAATTCGAATAAGRTTGGTTTTATAGATTATGTKRWATCRCAAAAAAAGATATTGTCGRATTCTWTTGATGTTMAAGGGTCKATAAAAAAAAGTCTTTAYGRAGATAATMAATTAAAAGCTCAYTTTGAAGAAATTTGCTCTCAATGTCACAATCCGACTAGTAATGTAAAAGAAAAAAAATTGAATTTGATTTTTTACAATGAGGCGAATAAACAAGAACATGTGATTAGAGTTTTAATCGATTCTGATAATCCCTTAAAAGAACCAACTTTTATAACTGAACTTGATGGTTCAACTGATATCAGTAAAGATCATGGTTATGTTTGGCCGGTTGAAATGAAAAAGCAGTTACTTGAATACTATCGACTAGTCGCTCAAAAACTAGAGCTATCTCCTTCGTAAAGCTAGTATAAGTTTGTTTGTTTTTTTTTGACTTAACTCATAAAAACTCTTATAATTTTCTCATCGTATGTAATTTTTCTTTGGTTTCTTAATTGATGCAATGTATGAACAAAAAAATAACAGCCCAATCTAAAGACTTTTCTCAATGGTACCTCGATCTTATTTACGAATCTCAACTCGTTGATCATGCTCCGACTAAAGGATGTATGATTATGCGCCCTTTGGGATATGCTCTTTGGGAAGGTATACAAAAAGAACTTGATGCTCAAATTAAAGCTTTAGATGTTCAAAACTGTTATTTTCCTTTATTGATACCTGAAGAGTTTTTACAAAAAGAATCTGATCACATTGAAGGCTTCTCTCCTGAACTTGCTGTTGTAACACGCGCAGGGGGAAAAGAGCTTGAAGAAAAGTATGTCATTCGACCAACGTCTGAAACCATGGTCTATCATATGTTTGCCAAATGGATAAAATCATGGAGAGATTTACCACTAAAAGTAAATCAATGGGCAAATGTTGTACGCTGGGAAATGAGAACACGTCCTTTTTTGCGGACCACTGAGTTTTTATGGCAAGAAGGACATACTGCTCATCAATCCAAAGAAGAAGCGCTTGAAATGGTTTATAATGCGCTTGCGATGTATAAAAACTTATGCCATGACCTCCTTGCTATTCCCGTGATTACTGGACAGAAATCTGACGCTGAAAAGTTTCCAGGTGCAGAAAAAACATTCACCTTTGAAGGAATAATGCCTGATGGAAAAGCATTACAGATGGGAACCTCTCATCTGCTTAAAGAATCTTTTCCTGCTTCTTTTGATGTCAGTTTTCAAAACAAAGATAACAAGCCTGAAACTCCTYGGTGTACAAGTTGGGGGACAACAACTCGACTTATCGGCGCATTGGTTATGACACATAGTGATGACAAAGGCTTAATTTTGCCGCCACGAATGGCGCCTACGCAAGTTGTTATCATTCCGGTAGGACCAGAAAGCAAGCGTGCTGAGGTGCTCGTTTATGCAAAAACACTTAAAAAAGAACTCTTCAATAAAAGCATTCGTGTCTCAATTGACAACAGGCCCCTTTCTCCTGGTGCAAAGTTTTATGATGCTGAACTTAAAGGGACACCTTTTCGGATAGAAATTGGACCTCAAGAGATCGAAAATAATCAACTTGTTGTTAAAAGTCGCATACAAGATGAAAAACAAAAAATTGTTCGTAACGATACAGTCTCGTTCTTACAGGCAGAATTGAATTTATTTCAAAAAGAATTATTTGATCGTGCTACTAAAAAACGTGATAACCTTATTAAAGAAGTTTCTTCTTGGGAAAACTTTAAAGAAGAACTTGAWTCAGGCTACGCTCTTACATCTGGTTGGTGTCTATCACCTGATTGCGAACAAGAGTTAAAGAAAATTAAAGCGTTTACTCGATGCTTGCTAGAAACTAAAAAGAATGTAATATGTTTCTTCTGCAAAGAGCCAAGCAAGCAAGATGTCTTTATTGCAAAATCTTATTAAAAACTTTTATACTTCTTGTTTCGTTAGGAAAGAATCCTCTCTAAAGCTCTAGATTATGCTAAGGTTTTTGAAAAAATTGACCAATCAGAATATTCTGCCCACTATTAATAATAGTTTTTTGATTTTAAGAAAAGGTGTTTTCAGGTTTACGAATGATGACCTGCAGCCAGGCAGGTCATCATTTGTAATTCGATTAATTATTCCCCAATATCAACGGAAGTCCATCTTTACCACCGCCCACAACAACAACTTTAGCATTCGGTGATTGGGCTAATTCAAGCGTTGCCTCAATTCCTTTCCACCTCAGGAGTTGATTGTTAATGCTCCTGGTAATTATACGCTGGAA